>CAYWXK010000024.1:0-63608 GCA_964462515.1 uncultured Pirellulales bacterium | reverse complement strand
TTCAAAGGGGAATCGCCCGTAATGTTCCTGTAAGGAAGCATTATACCGCAGGTTAGGACGATTACAAGGGCAATAAGAACCCCGAAGCAGGCTTCGGGGCTAATCAATTAAGGAAAATGGTGTGCGGAGCACATCCTACTGATCCGCGTCTGAGTGCAAGCCACAACTTAATCTCCGCCGCAGTTGGTCCAGCAGATTTGTGCTCAGTCCCAGGCGGGCTAATTCGCCGGTGCCTGAAAGTCGAACTTGCTGACTCTCCAAGCGGCCGCCAGGCAGCTTGAAGGCAATCTCCACGTAGTCTGCACCGTTTTCGTCTCGACGGACCTCGCCGACTGCAACCGCATATATGCTTGCGGTCGCATTGGCCGCTGCCGCTGCCAGTCCTTCGACTCCTTTCAGTCGCTCAGGATGGTGAGCGGAGTCGAACCGTTGTTCTATCCTTTGGCCGCGGGATGCGCTGCCGACCTGATGGTCGTCGCGCACACCGAGCAGACCGCGCAGTTTCTCCACGGTCGGGGCAACATACGCTCCAGCTAATACCTGCCTGGCACCATCGGCGCTGCAAAGTGCCGCAGCGAGATTGCCACCGCTGCCCGCTTCTGCCATCGCCAGTGTCGCACCACGCCCTTCGAGCAGCTTCAAGATGTGTTCCTCCAAGGACGTTTGGCCCTCCGCATATACATATTCACCCAGGTGCTTTATGACCTTGTGTTTGAGCTCCTGGAGCCGTGCGCGGTCCTGCGCCGTGTCGTTCGGCAGCGAAAAGGTGAAATCCACCCGGCCGCCTTGGAACTGCGAAGAAACCGTAATGTCAGGCGATAGAAGCACATTCTCTCTGAGCGTCTGGTCAATCTGGGACTGGCCAATGCCCACAAACCGCAGTGTTAGCGAACATCCGGGCAGTCGTGTGCCGAATCGTTTCGAGAGATACGGCACCAGTTCATCGTGGACCATAGCCTGCAATTCGCGCGGCGGCCCTGGTAGTGCGACGATTGTGGCGTTATCAAGTTCAAAAACAAGGCCGACGGCGGTGCCATTGGGGTTGGTAAAATAGGTGCCGCGTGTTGGGACCTGCGTCTGCCGGCGCAGGTTCGCTCGAAGCTGAGCAGGTGATACATTGAAACGCCGTGCCACCTCCTGCAGCACATCAGGATGTTCTTTTAGAGCAATTCCCGTGAAATCACAGAGTGTTTCGCGCGTAATGTCGTTGTCGGTGGGGCCAAGGCCTCCGGTGACAATTACCACGGGCGCTTTGCCTGTGACAAAGCGCAGTGCCTCTTTGATATCGGCCTGCTTGTCAGCCACACACATCGAGCCGACGCAGCATAGGCCAAGGGGGCCCAGTGTCCGGGTAAGAAAGTAGATATGCTCATCCGGGTAGGCGCCTGACAGCAATTCGTTGCCGGTGACAACTATCATATAACTAACGGGCTTCGAGGCAGACACAGGCTCAGAGGCACCTGCGACCAACAGTGGTAGCAGCCCGATTGACAGCAACGCTGACAGACAGGATAGTCGGAACCTCAATAAAATAGGATTTGCATTTTCCGGACGACCCGGTGTGATTTCGACTCGGAGGGATTTTTTTCTCATTATTCCAACCACTCGCTTTCAGGTAACAAATGTTGAAGATAAATGTTCATTTCGATTTTTTTGTCTTTAGTGGTAGTTCATTGTTTCAAGAGATTGGTGTGACATTTCAAAAAGGACAAGGAGTTTTTTCTGGTGGCGTTGTTTTTTAGGTCGTTTAATCCGCCACTTCCGGGCAGGACAAAATATAATCCATACAGTCACTAATCTTGGCTGTTGCTACGGCAACTGCGCTGTCAGCGGCACCATAATAAAGATTAAGCCGGTCTGTCTCTTTGTGTACAACCGCGCCGGTGGGAAATACAACATCACTAACGTCTCCAATACGCTCGTATGGCGCGCAGGGACCCAACACCCATTCATCGCTTCGGTGTAGGACCTTCCATGGCTGCTCTAAATCCAGCAAAGCCAGCCCCACCCGATATATTGCCCCTGCGGCGGTATTTCGGACACCGTGATAAAATATCATCCAGCCTTCTTTCGTTTCGATAGGTTGGCAGGCTAATCCCACTCTGTGACAGTCCCAGTAAGCCGCCCTTGTCATAATCAGTGGTCTATGGTCGCCCCAGTGCTTCAAGTCGGGTGAAAAGCTAATCCACATATGGGCCTCGCCGCGCACAATCGGGCGGTGAATAAGTGCAAATCGCCCCTGGAATCTACGGGGGAACAGGCATGCATCCTTATCTTCGGGCGGCAGAGGAGAACCCAGGCGGGCAAAATATTTGAAATTTTTGGTAATCGCCAGCGAAACCACCGGACCACCTTCACTAAAAGATACATACGTAATGGCAAACTGTTTTTGCTCTTCCAGCCAGACAATGCGGGGGTCTTCCAAACCCCACCTTTCCTCTCGCAAATTTTGGTCGGCCTCGAAAGTCGGCGTAGAGTCAATTTTCCACTTTGTAAAACCATCGGCACTACGCGCAACTGTCAAATGCGAAAAACCTCGCATATCTTCAACCCGCACTAACAACACTGTCTCCTTGTTCAATTCAGCCGCCCCAGGATTGAAGACCGCATTTGTCGGGTAAGGCCAGATTTCAGGTGTCAGTATCGGATTACCATCATACCTTTTGAACAGTTCGTGTGCTTTTTGCTGGCGTGAAAGCTCGGCCATATTTTCGCCTCGTAAAGTGTTGAGTGATATACCTAAATTGAACCCCCAGCTTAAATAGTATAATTTGGGGTTCGAACTCTTTAATTTATACTAACTGCCTAATCGGCAACATAAATAATTTTCTGCAATAAAAGTCCTGGTTTTAAGTGTAACTGGTGAAAATTTTCTGCCACGGCACAGGTAATACAATTATGCTTTTATCAACTGCGTTTGGTATAGACTTTGATATAGAGGGCAAATCCTCATCAGTTCTTCGTGTCGGCCCTGTGCGACAATCCGCCCATCATCCATTACTACTATAACATCGGCACTCATAACGGTACTGAACCTGTGTGCGATTATAAAGCAAGTTCTACTATGCATAATTTCCTCGACGGCCCTATGGATTTTCGCTTCGCTGTCGGCATCAATCTGGCTGGTCGCCTCATCAAAAATCAGGATGGAAGGATTCTTCAAAATTGCTCTGGCTATCACAATCCTCTGCAACTGCCCGCCGCTAAGACCGGCGCCCTGCTCGCCGATAATAGTGTTATAGCCGTTGGGCAGCGGGGAAATAAACTCATCCGCAAACGCACTTTTTGCAGCGGCAATTATTTCTTCTCTTGTGACGCCAGCTTTACCGTATCCGATATTAGAAGCTATTGTATCATTGAATGTTACCACATTTTGCGTGACCATTCCAATTTGGCCTCGCAAACTTGCCAGTGTAGAGTCACGGATGTCTCTGCCATCTATCAGTATCTGGCCGCTATCGGGGTCATAGAACCTCGGCACCAAATTTGCCAGAGTTGTTTTGCCTGAGCCGTTCGGCCCGACAATAGCGACGTTATGTCCGGCCTGAACCGTCAGATTGACATCCTTCAGGACAGGACTGCTGCTGCCCGGATACGTGAAGACGATGTCCTTAAATTGGATATTGTTTCTCAGCGGCGGCAGTTCAACGGCATCAGGCTTTTCAAGCTCAAGCTGCTGGTCAGCAATGGCAAATACCCTTTCGGCGGCAGCATTGGCTTCCTGGATTTTGTTCCATATATCGCTTGTCTTTCGTACTGATTCTGCCGACGCGCCCAGCAAAAGCAGCAGCGTAATGAATTCGGGGCTGTCCATCCGGCCCTGAGTGACCCAGTGTGCGCCGACTATCAATGCCGCCGAGCCGGCAATCATCCCGAGGACTTCCAGCGAGGGCATAGTGACGGCATCAACCCTGGATATTTTCAGCAGCTGCTTTAACAACTTTTTGTTTATGGCTGCGAAGGTGTTTCTTTCGTATTGCTGCTGATTATAGACTTTCACGACTTTAAGACCTGCCATTGTTTCCTGGAGCTTTCCGAGCATTTCCGAGCCGGCCATAAGTTGTTTTTTTGTGGCCCGTTTCATTTTTTTGCCGAAGGACGCTACCAGAATGATTGTAAGCGGGGCGCCGCAGAGAAATATAAGTGTCAGTTGCCAGTCCAGCAGCATTGCGAAGGTCAACATAAACACCGCGATAAGCGGCTCGCGGAGGGCCTTACCGAACATTACTTTAATCGCCTGGCCTATCACACCGGTATCACGGATAATCCTGCTGACGCTGTCGCTTGGCCGTTCATTTGCAAAAAAGGCCAACGGCATATTCATAACATGTCCGAAGATGTCCTCCCGCAAACTGGTTATTCCGACGTGGACTATTTTTTCAGCCAGGTAGTCCTGGGAAAACTTTGCTATGCAGCGGATTATCGTAACTACGACCATCGCCAGTATAATGAAGATGACTGCTTTTATCTTGTTTTCAGCGGTTTGTCCCCGCGGCAAAAGGCCAACGAGCCGTTGTGCGCGTTCGACGAGCGCCATTCTGGCCGTCCACTTGATTCGGTCGATGGTGCTGCTGTTCGCATTGCCGACATCGGGTTTATTCGGGACGGTATTAAGTTTCAATGTTTTGTATTCCAGAGCGTGGTCTGTGCCGGGACGCCTTATCTGCACCGTGAGCTGGTTCTGGGTGGTTATGGCCATTTCTGCGAGGAGGCGCGGATAGGGTATTTGAGGGGTCTGGTCGGTGGTCAGGAGATTACCTGCTCCGAAAATTCTATCGGCAGGTCGAATCCCTGCTGCTTCAGCGAGACCATTTTTCTCGACGCTGGTTATAAGAAGATAGTATGCAATATCCTTATTGCTGCTGTCGGCAAAATCTGTAGTTTCAGGGACATAAAATTCAAGGCCATAATGCCACTGGCAGGATTTTCTATCTATCCAGCCGTGCAGCCCCTCCTGTCCCATCATCACCTTCAGCAGCGGTATAATCGTCATAAAACTCAGCGATAGAAGGGCACCGATAATTATTGCGCTGAGGACGACGACAATAATACGGGGCCATTGCGGCCAGATATATTTGAATATTCGCCTAAATGCCTTCATTCACAAAATCTTCCAATGGTAATTAGTGAGTGGTGAATGGTTAATTGGTGAGTCTGTCAGGAATACGTTACCGGATTAACCAATTAACTATTTACCCAATTAACATAGTTTAAGCACACTAACAAAATTTACTTTGCCGGTCAAGCCCGAAGAGTTGACTGCAAACAGTTACTTTGTTACTGTAACCGTTTTTAAGGGGATAGTTAAATGAAAATTGACATTTTGGTTCTGGGTGAATTTGAGACCAATTGCTATATCCTGCGCAACAACAAGATAGCTTTAGATTGTCTTGTAATCGACCCTGGTCTTGGAGCTGGCCGGCTGTTCGATTTTCTCAAGGAACATAAATTGAATCCGCTTGCTATAGTTCTTACCCACGGCCACATTGACCATATTGGAGCCGTCGCCGAACTGTGCGACAATTTCCCGCATATAAAGGTATATATCCACAAGCTCGATGCCAAAATGCTCCAGGATTCTTACAGCAATTTATCCGCTATGATGGGCAGCGGATTCATCGCCAGGCCGGCGGATTTTCTCTTGGATGATAGTAGCATAGTTGACGAGGCCGGCATAAAGTTGCAGGTCCTTCATACACCTGGCCACACGCAGGGGGGTATCTGCCTATATTCAAAGGATGAGGGTATTATCTTTACCGATGATACGTTGTTTACTGACTCAATCGGACGGACAGACTTTCCAGGTGGCAGCGAACAACAGTTGCTAACCAGCATAAAAGAAAAACTCTTTACTTTGTCCGGTGATATAATTGTGTATCCCGGCCACGGCCCATCAACAACGATAGAGCGCGAAAAAACACACAATCCGTTCTTTCAATAATCGCTTAACGGTCCCGCACCAATCCTTCGACAAGCTCAGGATGGTGAGCAAAGTCGAACCATTGACCGGTTGAGGCAGTCTGTGCCCGAAACTTCAGGTAAGAGTCACTCTGGTGCGGACAATTGGTGCGGGATTTCGGCCGCGTATCCAACAAGATGTTTTGCCCTATAAAGAAAAACAGCCTGCAAGTTTGTTCTAATTACGCCAAGGTCAAGTCCTATAAGATTTTCACCGGCATCATCAAAGTATTGTGAACAGTAAAAGTTGGGAATTCCGCTTTTCGCCAAAAAAGTAGCTATTTGTTTTGGCCGACATTCTAACATAGTTAGACTATCGAAAGGCTAACTTCGATTGCGGCGAGATCTCCCTGTAGGTTTCTTCGAAACTCGAAGTGACAGGGAGAAAAGGATACGGTATGGGTGCCGAGCGTAGAGAAAATGGCAATATTTCTATCCCGGGTGGTTCCAACTGCGATACGATGTAAATTACATCATAAGTCCTTTGAGGATTGGTTAGATGGAAGATACTAATATCAATTGCGCCCGGAACGAAGAGGTTCTGCAGGACAGCGAAGAGAAGTTCAAAAGTCTCGTTGAGACATCGGCTGACCTGGTATTTCGGCTCGATGCAACTGGCCGCATCGAATATATCAATCCAAGAGTATATGAGCTATATGGTTACCAGGTTGATGAGTTGATCGGCAGGAATATAGAGATGACCACTCCTGCCGACCAGATGCCTAAGGCGATGGAAGCGATTAGCAGAGCTTTGGCAGGAGAGTCTGTGTGGGATTTCGAAATAAATCAAAAGGACAAGGCCGGTCGAATAATCCCGATGGAAATTAACGCAATGCCCGTTACAAAAAATGGCCGGATTGTTGGCGTTCAGGGCATAATGCGCGACATCACCAGGCGTAAGCAAGTAGAGAGGGAACTAAGGATAAAAAGTATCGCCGTTGCCGAATCCATTAATGCTATCGCTATGGCCGACCTCGATGGAAATTTGACGTATGTAAACGAAGCGTTTCTAAAGATGTGGGGGTATAAAGATGATAAAGAAGTTCTTGGAAAAGCAGCCATAGACTTATGGCAGCAAAAAGCGGATGCGGAGGTAATAATCAATACGTTGCACGCTGGGGGCGGCTGGATAGGCGAATGTCTGGCCCGGCGAAAAGATGGCTCAACATCTTGGGCTCAGCTTTCGGAGACTATGGTTACGAACGAAACCGGCAAACCTTTTTGTATGATGGCCTCCTTCGTAGATGTTACCGACCACAAGCAGGCTGTGGAAGAGTTAAAGCAGGCAAAAGAACAGGCAGAAAAAGCAAAAATCGAGCTTGAGCAGCTCAACAGGCAGCTTGAAGCCGCGGTTAACCAAACCAGTATGCTGGCTCAGAAAGCACTGGCGGCCGATTTAGCCAAAAGCGAATTTCTTGCCGGCATCAGTCACCAAATCCGCACACCGTTGAATGCCATCATAGGTTTTAGCCAGGTTCTTGCCGGACAAGACCTCACCGATGAACAAAAGCATTATGCCGACATCATCACAGAAAGCTCTGAAAATCTTTTGCAGCTGATAGACGATGTCCTTGATTTATCGAGGCTTGAGGTCGGCAAACTCGACATCCAGATTAGCGAGTGTTCCTTAGGCTGCCTGCTTGCCATTACCGAATCTTTGATGCGGCCGGCTGCAATGGAAAAAGGACTAAAATTCGAAATTCTGCAATGTGGTGAACTGCCGGCGCATATACGCACCGATTTTGTTCGGCTGCGGCAATGTCTGATTAACCTTATTGGCAACTCCATCAAATTTACCGAAACCGGGCACGTTTACGTGAATGTTTCTATTCAGCAGCTCGACGGAAAGCCCTGCATTCGTTTTGACGTTGAGGACACAGGAATCGGAATCCCACCTGATAAGCAGCAGTTAATATTTGAAAGATTCATCCAGACGGATGGAGTAGCTGGGCGTAGATTTCCAGATGCAGGTCTGGGACTTGCTATCACCAAACGGCTGGCAAATCTTCTCGGCGGAGATGTTTCTATCAACAGTCAGCCCGGCAGTGGCTCAGTATTCACCCTTAGAATTCCAGCAGGCCTCGACATCAAATCCCAGCCGCCCTTAGACAGATACAACTTTGTCAACGAATTAAACTGTGGGTGCGACCTTTCAGAGCAAGTCAAGTTCAGTGGCCAAGTGCTGGTTGCCGAAGACAGTAGAGCCAATCGGATTCTTTCTCGTTTACTATTGGAAAGACTCGGGTTAGAGGTAACAACCGCTGAAAATGGCGAAGAAGCGCTCAACAAAGCCCTCACCCAGCCGTTCGACCTGATATTTATGGATATTCAGATGCCCAATATGGATGGGTATCAGGTGGTAGAAACGCTGCGCCGAAAAGCAGTTACCATACCAATAGTTGCTTTAACTGCTCATACAACCGACCGCGACAGAGAAAAATGTATTGCCGCCGGCTGCAATGACTGCTTGTCCAAACCAATTAACCGCAAAGAATTGGTTGAAATACTCACCAAATATCTGGCTTCGGAGAGTATTACCGAGGGTAGTAAAGCCACCACAGTCAAATCTAATGTAGGTTAATCTTTTCCAGGCCACCAATTAACTACTCACCAATCACCAAGTTTTGCGCTCATACAGACATAAAAATATCTGATTTTCGCCACGTCTGCGAATGTCGTTGTAACCTTTTACCTCGGTAAGGCGTAAAATGAGGTGAACCACGTAGCAATTTGCAACGTGGTGAAGTTGTGGTAAAGTTGTGTTGCAACACTCAAAGCCCAAAAAAAAGGGGCCACAAAGGCACAAAGTCACGAAGATTAATCCGCCTTTGGCGGATAAAAAATAAGATATTTTAACCTTGGTGCCTTAGTGACTTTGTGGCAAAAACAGGTAAAATTTTGTAAAATGGAAAGGGATCGAAACTATGAGAAAGTTAGTAGTGGTGCTAATAGTATGTTTGTTTCTGTCTGCCCCTCTGCTGGCGGGGCCATTGCTGAAAAACCAGGTCAGCAGCACCGCCAACTGGGTTGTTCACGCTGATTGTGAGCGGTTCGTAAGCTCTCAGATTGGTCAGCTTATCCGAAAAGAGCTGGTCGCCCAGGGCATAGAAGAAAAGCTGGTCAATTTCGCCAATATATTTTCTTTCCATCCGATTAACGATGTGCGGGATGTAACGCTTTACGGCAATGGAAAGGACCGCCAGAAAGCAGTGGTTCTGATTGACGGCAGCTTTAACAGAGAAAAGCTCGAGGCGCTCGTGCGAACGAATCCGCAGCACCAGGAAATTCAGTATGGTGACATCTTGATACATGGCTGGATGCACGAGGAAAAACAAAAAGATGGGACCACAAACAGTTTTATGATGTTCGGCTGCCTCTATCAGGATAAAATAGTAGTTATGAGCTCCGGCCAGGAGACGATAAAACTGGCTCTGGATGTCCTCAGAGGCTCCGCGCAGAGCGCAGTGGATGGCCAGTTTAACGCAGCAACATTAAATGTTCCTGGCGCATTTTTCCAGGTGGCTGCTAACGACGTTGGTGACATAGTAGGAGAGGAACCTCAGGCTGCCGTGCTAAAACAAACCAATAAATTGGGCCTGGCAATCGGTGAAAATGAAGGAAAATTTTATATCGATTTCGGTTTGGTAGCCAAGAGTAATGAGGCAGCGCAGAATATCAACAAGGTGTTAGAGGGCATTATTGCCTTTGGAACTCTGTCCGGTGAGCAGCAGCCAAAGCTGGCAGAGCTGGCTAAAAAGGTGAAATTGTCCTATGAACAGAACACGGTCACGGTTGGAGTCCGTTTTGAGTCAGACCCACAATCGGTTTTCCAGTTTTTGAAAGAGCAATGGGAAAAAAAGAAGCAAGCAACCAGCAATCCGTCGTGAAACTATCCTATAACCGTCAAACACAACTGCAGATATTAAGTGCCGAAGAGCTGGCCTTGCGGTCGCAGCAGGGTTGTCAGGAATGTTTTGAGGAACTGGTAGAGCGCTATAATGTGCGGCTCTACCAGTTCTTGCGTAATAAGATAGCCGGTATCCAGGATGCCGAGGATTTGGTTCAGGATACTTTTGTCAAGGCGTATCGGAACATCCATCGTTACCGAAGCTCGTGGAGGTTTTCAACCTGGCTGTTCACGATAGGTTCTCGTCTGGCAAATAGTTACCATCGCAAGTTTCTTCGTCGGCAGGCTGTAGCCGGGATTGAGGCCGAAGATATTAGACCCGCAGATGTTGTGGCTATGCAACAGGAGACACATGATGGCCTCTGGGCAATAGTCAGGGATTTGTCAAAAGACCAATATCAGGCGCTGTGGCTAAAATATGCGGAAGATATGTCGATAAAAGAGATAGCAAAGGTATTAAAAAAAACGCAGGTCGGTGTCAAGGTGCTTTTGTATCGGGCACGGACCAATCTTGCCCAGCGACTGCGGAATATCGCAGCCGAACCTGTCCGCCATCCGTGTGGCGGAAATGAAACTGCGGCACAATCGTTGCCGAAAGAACAATTACATATTGTGAAAGTTGAAGGTGCATAATGTTCTGCTGGCTATTTAGATTAATGATTTCACACGCTGCCGATGGTGATAATCCGTTAAGCCCGGCAGCGGGAAAGCACATCCGTCATTGTGCAGATTGTCGGTATTTTTATAACACCTGCTTATCGTTGAGTGAGCGACTGAAATCCGAAATAGTAATTCCTGACCGGAATCTATCCGCTCGACTGCGTAAGCGCGTTTTGACAGCTATGCCTCATCAGCAGACAAAGACAATCAGCTTTAGAGTCAAGTGGTGGCCCGCAGCGGTTGCGGCGTGTCTTACATTGATTGTCCTTATTGGGGCTATGTTTTTCGTAAAACGCCTCGATGACCGGCTGATTGCTATTCGCGATGTCCAGACAGAAATCCGGAACCTTCAAACTATTCTTGGTAAGGAGTTTCCGACGGCGTGGCCGGAGCTAATCGAAGGGCCTCTGGCAAACGAGGCCAAAAACCTCGCGGACGACACCGAAGCGGCAGTCAGGTTTCTCGTTGCCTGCGTTGCAGTGGATGTCACCGGCCCAGAAAACGGGTCAATAAATTGAAAAGTGTAGTTGAATTATCAGAGGTTATTATAATACTCCGGCTTGCCATCGTCGCTGTCATAATTGGTCGAATCCTGTAGCCCAGTTTCAACTTTGATTCTTTCAATATACTCAGCCTTTTTTGTGATGCTGTCAACGGTAACTAAAATCCCACTCATTTTCAAATCGCCGGTCGCAACCTCAAATGGGAAAGGCATCTGCGTCCTGAAGGATTTTATGACATTCTCAACTTTTCTGCCGAGCACCGAATCATGAGCGCCGGTCATCCCTATATCAGTGATATATGCAGTGCCTTTGGGAAAAATCCTTTCATCTGCGGTAACAACGTGCGTATGAGTTCCGAAGCACAAGCTGACGCGGCCATCGAGGTAATAACCCATCGCGAGCTTTTCGCTGGTGGCCTCAGCGTGACAATCGACCGCGATGATGTCGGCTTTATTTTGAAGCTGCGGCAGAATTTTATCGATAGCATTGTAGGGACAGTCTGCAGGTTTCATATAAATCCTGCCAATCAAAGATACCACAGCTACGGTCGGCCCTTTACTCGTTTGGTAAATCGCATAGCCCCTCCCTGCGGCATGCTCGGATAAATTCGCCGGGCGGGCGATATTTTCGGCTGCCTCCAGCGTGGCGATTATCTCTTTTTTGCGATAAGTATGGTCGCCTAATGTAATCAGGTTCACGCCATATCGCAGCAGCTTATCGTAGATTTGCGGCGTCAGACCCGAACCACCCGCGGCGTTTTCAGCGTTGGCTATGACACAATCAATAGACCGTTCCGAAATCAGCGCCTTTAGCCTCTCCGCAACAATCCGCCGACCAGGCCGTCCCACTATGTCGCCAATACAAAGAATGTTTGATTTCATAATTTTATAAAAATGTGAAAATTTTACGATCGAGTGTGAGGGATGATTTGTCTCTTAAGAATTTGAACTACATATCCGTACTCATCACCTTCAAGCCCTTCCAGAGTTGGATGCTCAATATCTTCCAATTGGCCAAGTTTACTTGTCCAGTTCCCATTTTCCACCTGACGTGAGGCATGAGTAGGAAACCTGCCCTTAGCATAAAGAGCAACTTTTTCAAAACCAACTTCCCATTTTGGGTCAGAACAAGGAATAAAACCTATGGTTTTGTAAGCAGCAATGTAAGCATCTACCGTATATTCACGTGAGACCCCATCTGGCCAATAGTGTTTGCCAAATGTGGTTGGTTCCCACCAACGGTTTCCTTCACCGACTGCCCAAGCGATACAATTATATTCTTTTGATTTTTCACTTGTGATTTGAAATTGCGTGTCGATCAGTTTAGGGAAAATCTGTTTGATATTCTCCTTATCTGATATAGCCATTTTCTCGTCCCCAAGAAATCCAGGCTTCTGCCATTTTTCGGATCCTTCCGCGGTCGGACTCGGGGACAGGATCCACACAAGTTATCGCTTCTAATGCCCAGAACCATTGGTCTAATTCACGGTCAAGCTCGACAAGAATTAACGGAACGGATATTGGTCCCATGCCAATGATTTGTTGGTAAGCAGGGTGTAGGGCCATCTCCAAAACAGTGCTTGTAACTTTTCTTTCATTTTTCCACTGTTCAGATAGTTGTCTAAACTTTTTTTCAGCGGGAGTGCCTATTATCATTTCATAGGAGGGAATTTGAAAATATTCTTTAACCCAGAGAGGTTCTTGCTTTGATGTTGTGATACCTTTGATCAGATTGTGAAGAACTTCGTTCTCATTCTGTATATCTATAAGTTTTTCTATCAATATAGAGTGATGTAACTCCAAAGTCTCGTCGACTTTTGGTAACATATACTTAGCTATAAGGATGACACCCTCCCGTATATCTTTCAATTCTGGAAGTAATGGTTTCTTAATTTCATCGGCCAATATATGGGGTACTATTATAGGCTCTTCAATATGATAATAATAGTGGGATGCAACTCTTTCGACAAGCTTACTAAGGAGATAGAATTTATCGGTGTAGGAAGTGAGAGAAAATATCTTGAACGCATCCTGATAAATATCGTACTTATGAAGTATTCCCGATGGGTCCAGATCAATTGTTTGAAACATATCCTTTCGATTGAGACTATCTATCATGTCATTGCTCTTTGGCTTACTTTCTAAAAAACAAAATTATTTCTCGCTCCTTACTACGTTTCGCTAAAGCATTTGTTAAGGGCCATTAACAGTTTTTTATGTGTTGCGAAATCAAATCGGCTATTAATCGTGAGTATATTTTTATTGTGATCCTCAAATGTTCTGTGTCCAATTATGAAATCCCAACCCTTAGGGTTCACATCTGACGGTCTCGAAGCGTCAGTTTGCCATTGATGGATTCTGCAACTGATCGAGTAAGGGTGAATAATTACAGTGGTCTTTGAGTCTCTGTGTGATGCTTCTGAGAGGTCGTGAACCAAAAAACTTTGTAGCTTATCAGAAAGGAGTTTATCGAGAGGCGCATCGAACTGTACAGAGGTATCTGTCATGAAATTGTCATCAAAGTCCTCGAGACATGACTTTGTCACCCCGGCATCTTTTAGAATTTTTACAGTTTTTTCTAAAATCATCAGACACTCATCTGATGTAGCAAATGCATGTACAAATAACCTATCTGGTCCGACATAAAGTTCCTGGACAATGAGACTCTTTTGCTTCATTTTTCCTGGAGTGCGAAAGTAACCACTTTTAATTGAAATCTCTGTCTCGATTCTCTTTCGTGTCTCAGCGAGTGATTCACTTTTCTCTCGGGAGAGTATTTCTGCTATTCTTGCATTATATTGTTCTTTTTGGTCCTCTAACGATTTTCCAATCAATGCAGCAATTTTGCTACGCACAATTTTATGATTAAGTATTGCGTCAGGTATTGCATCTCCTTTGAGATCCCGACGAACTTGAGAGATTATTTTATCAATTTTCATATCTGTTTCCTTTTAACAATATATACAAATAATAAACGTTCATTTTATCCCTAATGTTTATTAGCCGTCAACGGCAAGATGATAAAAATTTTCATTATTTTATTATCGTCAAATTTGTTCGATCTCTTGATTTTAGAGATTAGCATTCTCTTTATTATCCGTGTTGTCCTTTATTGTGTCAAAATAGCATCCAAGTGTTAATCTGATAGATTTATTATGCTGGTTTTTCAGTATTCTACACCACCAAGAACAAACGTCTACTAAAAAGTTCGTTCTGATACGTTGCACTTATCTGGAATTAAGTGTAAACTACATATTATTTGGCGTACTCTATGCAGCGGACCTCACGCAGCAGCGTTACCAGGATTTCGCCAGGATAAGTCATCTCAGCCTGAATCTTATTGGCGATGTCACGCGCAATCTTCATTGCCGCAGCATCATCAACTTCGTTAGCATTGACAATCACGCGGATTTCTCGACCGGCCTGAATTGCATACGCGTTTTCGACGCCTTTGAAGCTGTTGGCAATCTCCTCGAGTTTTTCCAGCCGCTTGATATATCTTTCAAGCGTCTCTCTTCTGGCACCGGGACGCGAGGCACTAATCGCATCGGCGGCAGCAACCAATGGTGTGTAAGGATTGTCCGCCGGGATGTCACCGTGATGGCCTGCCACGGCATTTAGAATAATAGGCGATTCGCTAAAGCGTTTGAGATAATTTGTGCCGATAGCTGGGTGACTGCCCTCGACCTCATGGTCAATGGCCTTACCAATATCGTGCAGCAATCCTGCTCGCCTTGCAATCGAACCATCCAGTCCAAGCTCGTCGGCCATCACCTGAGTCAGGAATGCAACTTCAATACTGTGGCGAAGCACGTTCTGGCCATAACTTGTCCTGAAGCTCAAAGCGCCGAGCAGACTGAGCACCTTATTGCTCAGCCCTCTGACGTTTGTCTCAACCGCGGCATCTTTGCCAATCTGTAAGAGCTTTAAGTTGACATCCTTTTTGGTCTGTGCGACAAGCTCCTCAATCCGGGATGGATGAATGCGTCCATCCTGAATCAGCCGCTCCATCGAAAGACGGGCAACTTCACGTCTGACAGGACTGAAGCCGCTCACGACAACTGTGCCGGGTGTGTCATCAACAATGACATCTACACCGGTGGCCTTTTCAAAGGAGCGAATGTTGCGTCCTTCTCTACCTATGATTCGTCCCTTCATATCGTCATTAGGGATATCAACGGTTGAGACAGTTACTTCACAGGTCTGCTCAGAGGCGTAACGTTGAATAGCCGCCGTGACCACTTCACGGCTTTTTTCATCGGCAGTTTCAGTGGCTTCGTCAACTTTGCGTTGAATCAAAGTGGACATCTCGTGCTCGCACTCATCTTCGAGGCGTTTTAGCAACAACTGCTTGGCCTCTTCGATGTCCATTGCCGTGATTTTCAGCAGCTGATTTTTCTGCTGCGCTATGACCGCCGAAAGCTGTTTTTCCTTCGCATCAATATTGTGCAGCCTCTTATCTACCTCTTCCTCTCGCCGTTTTAGAGTGCTGTCCCGTTGCTGTAACTGCTCACCCTGCCGCTCAAGGACATCCTCCCGTTTGGTTAATCTCATTTCAGTTTCGTGCAGCTCGGAACGTATCTTATTAACCTCGTTTGTGAATTGCTCTTTTTTCTTGATTGCCTCAGTGGTAGCGTCAAGCTGAGCCGACTTGATTATGTTATCCGCCTCTCTTTTTGCAGCTTCGAGCTGTTGCTGCCGATCCTGCTGGAGTGTCTTGGCCCTTGTCTTGGCGACTATCTGATAGGCTATAGCAGCCAGGCAGACCCCCAGGATAAAGCAGACAACCGAAGCTACAACGGTGGGCACCGTAAGTAGCATTAGTATAGAATTCATAGTTCTACCTTTCCCTCACATTTACAATAGTCAAAAAAATCTGCGTGGGCATTCTTAAGTTTAAGGGATTTGCCGGTAGGAAAGCCGAAAGATATGGCAGTAAATTACGAAATCCTCTGTTCAGAGAGCAAAATCAGTTATTTTGTGCCGTAATTTTATAAAATTGCGGCATCTTCGGTGATTGTAAATCCATCTTTTTTGTCCAGTTGGCTGACTTTATGCTCAATGGCAGAACTCCAAAGTTGATAATCGAGTTTTTTTCAAATAGATTTCGCTTTACGCTAAATTCACTTTTACGCACCCGCCAAAGCAAGCGGGTCCAGATTTCTCGTTTCGTTTTTTCGGCTCAACAGTCGCTAAAAGTGTCCATTCTCCGTAGTTACTACGAAGGATGAATCTTTGCAGCTTAACTACCGCTGGGAAAAAGAATTACGACTCTTTTCTCCTTCATCCCTTCACAACATCATAGATGTCCTAACAAAGATACGGGACAGCCCACGTTTTAGTTCATCGTCAATAAACTGCAATATTATGATAAGATGTTTTATGGCATCGGTCAAGAGAAAAACCGACAAAATCTACAGAATAACCTAAAATTTTAAGGTAAATTGCCACAAATATTAGGTTTTCAGGTAAGTAGAGCATCATCCTGTTCCATTTTGCATTAAATTAAGGCCGAAATGCTTAACGAACAGGTCTCTAATCAACCAGTATCAGCCCATAATAATTGGGGCACTGACGTGTTGTCCTGACCACTTCTATTGGAAAACCTGCCTTGCGAACCGTAGAAAATACGTCGATTCCGCACGCCTCTATTGCCGGCCGGGCCCGCTCCGGATGCCGACAACGTTTATCTTCCAGAGCGCATTCCTTGCAAAAATAGCAGGGTCCCGCACCCAACCCGAACGCCTTCCAGACTCCGCGTAGAAATATAGTCCGCTCAAGCTCGGCAACTATCGCTTTTACATCCGCCTCTGGCTCGAAGTGTATCAAAATTGCCCGAGAGTAACTATCCAGGACCTCTCGCATCTGTTCGGGCGTCGGCGTAAAGGGAGGGCAAACCAGGCACTGCCCATAGCCATCACATCCAAACTGGCATTTTAGCCGAACCCAACCAGCAGTTTTAACATCGCACGGCGAGATTATACAAACACCCTTCACACCGGATTTGGCCTTAACAATATCGCACAATTCCCTGTCGGATAGTTTGGCTGTGCTTTTTGATGCTTTGCCTTTGGGTTCCATTTACTACCTATAATTATTTGAAGTATCGTGATGTCATCGGGTCACATCTGCTTATTATATCGGCATGCCGCTGTAAATTCGCCAATTTTATGGCTTACAAGGATGAAAACGTAATAGCATTTCTGTAAAATCAAAAGTAGGGCGGGATTCCGGAGACAACCTATTTATCGACGCAGCAAATCCCGATACGATACATCGGGATTTTCGCCTAAAAGTTAATTCGCGGCTTTCAAACTCGGTTTCAAACCGCTCCCAATGGACCAAATCGGCCTAAAAAAGAACATTCCGTAGTGTCTATAATTAGCAAATCCTGCACCTCTGAATAAGCCTCCAGTGAGTCACAAAGTGTGGTTTTGCAGCGTCTAAACAAATACCCTGTAAAGTTTGTAAAATGAGTTCGGAATCCAAATTTGACCTGGCATAAGCTATCGCCGATATAGCTATAAGCCGATGTAGCTATAATAGTTACATAAAAAGGGACAAGAATAGTGGAATTTTAGGGGGGAATTTGGTAAAATAGCTTAAATGAAGGTTTTAGGAATTTTAATAAGCTATCTAAATAGCAAATTACGGATCACGCCGCCGCAGCTTTCGCAGAAAGCAGAAGCTGGGAGTGGTGTGGGGGTGACCGCCGTTTTCGAGAAAAGGAGCAGATAATAATGAAAGACCACAGACAGGATTGGGGCATCTTATTTGTAACGATTTTGGCGATTGCTTTGTGGGCCGCGCAGTCCGCCACCGCGCTGGTAGTCAGCGAGATAATGTATCATCCGGTCGAGGAAGGGGGGACACCCAGCGGGGATGAAACGCTCGAGTTTATTGAGCTATACAACAACCAGGCTACCTCCGAAGACCTATCCGGATTTGCATTCACAAACGGTATCGATTACACATTTGCGTCCGGAACAATCCTTGGGCCCAAGGGATACTTGGTAGTTGCACGCAACCCTGATGCTGTGAAAGCGGCTTACGGCATCAGCGTAGTGTATGGCCCTTTTACAGGTCGGCTCAATAACGACGGAGAGCGAGTAGATCTATCCAACGCCAATGGAGAGATTATCATTTCGCTGCGATACAATGACGCAAGGCCGTGGCCACCCTCACCCGATGGGACAGGGCACACGCTGATTCTCACAAAGCTCGGCGGGGACCCGGAAAATGCCTCAAGCTGGGCGCCCAGCACCTTTATTAGCGGCACGCCGGGTGGGCCGGATGAGGCCCAAACAGGACCCCCAGAACCCAATACGATAACTCTTGTGGACGTGAGTCATCACGGGCGATATTTCAAGGGAACTAACACAGAACCATCGCCGGGTGTCGGCGGAGTACCTACGATAGACTGGACCAAGATTGGTTTTAACGATGACCCCGGCACAACTGCGTGGCTTAATGGAGACAACGGATACGGATACAGCGGCTCGACTGCTGAGCAGCAGTACATCAAGACCACGCTGACTATGAATGGAAATTACATCTCTGCGTATGCGCGGCTTCGTTTTACGCTGACAGCAGAGCAAATCAACTCCTTCTCACAATTGCTCGCTGAAGTTCACTACGACGATGATTATGTGCTGTATCTCAATGGCACAGAAGTGACTTATTCCAACGGAATCACCAGCCATCCGCCACCATACAGCTTTGGCAGGGGCACAGGTTGGGAGCCGCCAGTCGATAACATAGACCTGACAAGTCGGCTAAACCTGCTGGTCGTCGGCACAAACGTCCTGGCTATCCAGTTCCACAATAATGCTATCTCTGGCAGTACGGACGCTTTTGGGGTTCCGATACTCCGGGCGGTCGAGAAGGAAACAGGTAATGGCGACGACCCCCGCGTGCGCCTCGTAATTAATGAGCTATTGGCTAATAGTGATTTACCGCCGGGCACCGACTGGATTGAGCTATATAACCCAGGCCCTGTCGCAGTTGATTTGAACAATATTTATCTAAGCGACGGCCGCTTCCAACTGCTTCAGTATAAGCTCCCTGCCGGCGTGCTGCAGCCGGGCGAGTTCCGGACCATCAGAGAAGGCACACCACCAAGCGGATTCCCCTTTGCGTTGAGCTGGTCAGGCGAGACGATATTTCTGACAGCAGCTACTAATGACCCGGTTCCAAAACCACTCCGCGTCTTAGATGCCGTGCGTTTCGGGGTTATGCCATCAGATATAACCTTTGGCCGATTCCCTGATGGGTCAGACTACTTTAACCTTCTATCCTCCGCTACTTACAATGGAGCAAATGCTAAACCATTGATTAACGATATCGTTATAAACGAGATTATGTACCACCATCCTACTCAGGATAACCGTTATGAGTATGTCGAGCTGTATAATAAAGGTAACAGCACTATTCCACTGACCGGCTGGACCTTTACTGATGGCATTGATTACGAGTTTGGCAGTGGCATCTCGATGTCGCCGGGCTCATATCTGGTGGTTGCCAAAGACCCGAACTTCCTAAAACTCGTCTATAACAATCTGGTCGTTGGTTCGAATCTCGTCGGGCCATACACAGGGAGTTTAGATGACCACACCGAGCGTATCCGCTTGTCGTATCCGTTCGAGGACCCGGAAACTCACGATGTGAATATGGTCACCGTCGATGAGGTAACCTACTATGACGGAGGCCGATGGCCAAGTTGGGCCGATGGTCAGGGAGCGAGTATGGAGCTGCGCGACCCGCGAAGCAACAACGATGCACCAGGTGCCTGGGCCGACAGTGACGAGAACAGCAAGACCACATGGCAGCAATTCTCGTTCACCATTAACAGTAATGATTCACAGTACACCCATGATGCGGGCACGGTCTTTGATATTATATTGCTCAATCGCGGCGAGGTGCTTTTAGACGACCTTGAGCTATTGACCAGCCCCTCGAGCACGAACCGCCTCAGTAATGGCGGCTTCGAGAGCGGTGAGTTAGGGTGGCGAATTCTCGGCAACCATGTTCGGTCATTCGTTACGACGACGTACCGTCACTCGGGGACACAATCGCTACACCTGATTTCAACCGGCCACGGCGACCCAGGCGCAAATCGCATCAACCGGTCGATTAGCAGTGTAGCTTGGGGCACGATGCAGTTCAAAGGTTGGGCCAAATGGCTGCGGGGGACCCGATACCTGCTTTTGCGGGTATCGCAATCGAATCCCGTGCAGCCGCCGCGACCGTCACGTACGTTTGAACTCCCTGTGCCATTGAATCTGGGCACGCCCGGCCAGCAAAACACAGCTTATGTTTCTAACCGAGGGCCTGACATCCTCGAGGTTCAGCACGCGCCTGTTTTGCCTGCCGGCAATGAGCCTATCATCGTAACCGCACGTGTTACCGACAATGATGGCGTGTCAACGGTTACACTCTATTATCGCTCCGAGGGAACTACCGCATTTACCAGCACGGCTATGGTCGATAATGGGTCAGGTGACGACCTGGTTGCTGGTGATGGTCTGTTTACAGCCACCATACCTGGCGCAGCCGGTGGCACGATGCGGGCATTCTATATCGAGGCCTCCGATAGCTCAGTATCGACTCGATTCCCAACTACGCTGGAGCCATCTGCGGATGTGCCAAACCGAACCTGTCTGGTTCGCGTCGGCGACACGCGAGTGAACACCCAGCTTGCAACTTATCGAGTCTGGATTTCCAATGATGTGATTAACGTATTTACTTCGCGGGCCAATCTTTCTAATGAGCTGATGGATTGCACTTTTGTCTATAATAATACAGAGGTCTTTTACAACTGTGGGATTCGCTTCCGTGGCAGCCCATTCATTCGCAGCGGCAGCAACCGCAACCCCACTGGCAACTACGGCTATCGCATCAACTTCAATTCGGAGCAGAGATTCCGTGACTGCGAAGAAATAAATCTCGACACCACTGAAGGCGGCAACCGCGGCCCACTCCAGGAGCGCGCCTCATACTGGTTCTATAGGCAAATGGGTCTTCAGTACTCGATGCAGGAATACATACGCCTGGTTAGCAACGGCAACAACTATGCTAACTATGAGGACGTCCAGAATATCGAAGGCGACTACGTTGATATGTGGTTTCCCGAAGATAATGATGGCTACCTCCATAAAATCGATGACTACTTTGAATATTCAGCCGATGGCACGGGCTTTTCGAACTTTGATCAAGGATTAAGATACGACTCCACACACCCACTGCTCAAGGAGACCTATCGATGGTGTTTTGAAAAACGTTCGCATCGCGAGGACGACAACTGGCAGAATTTCTTTGACTTTGCCGCTGCGATGAACACGACAGCGAGTGGCTCGGCGTATGAGCAGGCCATTGAGTCGGTCATCGACCCCAACCATTTCGCCAAGGTCCTGGCGATTCGCCATGCCGTCGGCGACTGGGATAGCTATGGCTACAGTCGAAGCAAGAATAACTACTTCTATTATGCCCCACAGGCGGACAGGTGGTACCTGCTGCCCTGGGACATCGACTTTACGCTCGGTTCGGGCGATGGGTCCGGCACGAGCCTGTTCGCTATGGGCGGTCAGTTCCCAGAGGTCAGTAAGTTTCTTAACTATTC
Source organism: uncultured Pirellulales bacterium (assembly GCA_964462515.1). Classification (GTDB taxonomy): domain Bacteria; phylum Planctomycetota; class Phycisphaerae; order Sedimentisphaerales; family Anaerobacaceae; genus CAYWXK01. The sequence goes on along the minus strand of CAYWXK010000024.1, from coordinate 41,963 downwards.
CAAATACCGGCAGAAGTATCTGCAGGCGTTCTCGGAGCTGGTGAGTGGCCCGTGGCAGACGTCCTACGGAACGGCCAATCCGCCGACGGACTTCGACAAGTTTCTGGATGATGCCGCCAATGTCCTGATTGCCGACGGGGGCGATGCAGGCCGGCGGGATGGAATCAAACAGTTCGTCCGAGACCGTCGGGCCTTTATAATAACACAGATTCCGCCGATAGCTTTCGAAATCACCACCAATGGTGGTTACGACTTCTGCACATCGGATTCAATAGTAAAACTCAATGGAACCGCCCCGCTGACCGTGACGAAGATTTCAGTCAACGGCACACCAGTAACAACCAAATTCTCAGGCAACCACGTCTTTGAAATAGAAGCTTCGCTGGCGATGGGCTCGAATATCCTTATCCTTCGGGGGCTTGATAGCGGGGGTAATACTGTGTCCGGAGCGGTGGATTCTATCAGGATAACGCGAGTGCCGGTTTGCTCGGTTACGTCGGTAACACCTGACCCAGTGTGCAACAACGGCACGGCACAACTCACAGTCCACGGAAGCGGCTTCGAACTAGGTTCAGCAACTTTAGTTTCACTGACCAGTGCTTCGGAAGAAATCGGCTTCGATGCCCTTTACGTCCAGTATAATCAGGCGTTTGATGCCATTAATGCGGCGACACTGCTGTTGGACGACCCCGGTCGCGGGGTCGGCGACCCTGTGTATGGCGTCCATGAGTTTATCAATCTCTACCAGACTGGTGATGAGGGTGTATTCTCCCCCAGTGCGGCGTTTGCGCCGCCGTTCAACTCGGGCGACCCGGCCAACTTTGCAGTCCGGTTCTCCGGCTACATTTATGCACCATCGCCAGGGATTCGATACTTTGGCGTCAACAGTGACGATGGCTTCACACTCTCGATTGACGGCCAGCTTGTCGGGGAACACGCGGATCCGCGTGGCCCGGAGACAACCGATTGTATGCAAAACCGAACTGCCGGCACGATGACCTTCGACTTCCCTGCCGCAGGGAGCTACTATATAGTCCTCGACTTCTTTGAGAACAGCGGCGGAGAGGAAATCGAGTTCTTCCAGACCAACTCTGCCGGCGGCAATCAGCAATTAATTAATGTTGATGCTGAGATGATTGTATTGCGGGACGATGTTACGAGGATTCAAGCAACCAACATTGTGGTTGTTGATGAGAACACGATTCGCTGTCAGGTTGATCTGGCTGGCGCTGAGCCGGGTCTATGGAACGTGGTTGTAACGCCTGAGTGTGATGAGGCCGCCAAGGGCATTTTGGAAGATGGGCTGCAGATAGTTACCTGCCTGTGTGACTTCAATCGCGATTCGCAGGTTGATTTCCTTGACCATGCGAAGCTGGCTGGCAAGTGGTATAAGCTCTGTTCGGCACCTCTCTGGTGCGATGGGATTGATATAGACCATAGCGGACGTGTCGATATTGGCGACCTGGCTGCCCTCGCCGAAGAGTGGCTTATAGGCTCTCCTTAGAACCCACATAGTAAACAGTAATAAGAGCTGTCTTAACTAACGGACACAAGCGGAAGAATCATGGTTGAGGTCTGTAAAAAATCACACTTTAACAGTATTTCTAAGTCCAATATTTTGGATTTTGGCGTATTTGGCAATAAAATTCGTAAAAAATACGTCAATTCATTTTAATCATAGGAAGATTTTGACATTGACATTATTGTGGAATTAGAAGGCTTGGCTGTGTAGTCAACCGTTTAATATGGGAAATCACAGATAAAAGAGTTTGGAGAATTACTTATGCGAATATTTTATTCAACCAAAATAAAAGAGAGATTCAGAATGAGGAAGAACGAGCCAGTCGTGTGTTGTCTGGCCGTATTGCTTGTGGCTGCAACGGCGTTCTCAGCGCCGTCTGGGAACTGGCCGGGCTGGCGCGGGCCGGATGGAAACGGTGTGTCTTCAGAGAAAAACCTGCCCGTCAAATGGGACGCGACTGAGAACGTGCGATGGCGCGTCCAACTGCCCGGTCCCTGCAACTCCTCGCCCATCGTCTGGGGCGACCGCGTCTTCGTCACGCAGGCCTTAGACGGCGGGAATCGCCGGACGGTGATGTGCTTCGACCGTGCCGACGGCAATCTGCTCTGGCAATCCGGGGCGGCTTACAACGACAAGGAGCAGACACAACAACCGAACAATCCCTATTGTTCCGCCACGCCGGTTACAGATGGCGAGCGTGTCATCGCGTCGTTTGGCTCGGCGGGACTCTACTGTTACGACTTCGCCGGCAAGGAAGTATGGCATCGCAACCTGGGCAAGATGAGCCACATGTTCGGCAACGCCTCGTCGCCTATCCTGTATGGCGACCTGTGCATCCTGCCCTTTGGCCCGGACGAGAAGGCCCGGCTGATCGCCGTCAACAAGCGCACCGGCGAGACCGTATGGGAGGTCGAGCCGCCCAAGGTTGACCCCAGCGAGCAACAGTCGTCCGAAGGCCTGGGCGGAGCGGGTGGCCCTGGCAGACCAGGCGCCACTGGTGGGCCGGGCGGTCCCAGTAGTCCGGGCGGCCCTGGTGGTTTTGGACCGGCGATGTTTCTCGCCCCGCAGATGCTCTCTCAGGCCGACAAGAATGGCGACCAGAAGCTCACGAAAGAGGAGTTTACCGCCTTGGCAGACGCTTGGTTCGACAAGCTGGACTCGAACAAGACAGGGAATCTGAGCCAGGAGCAGTTCACAGAGAGACTCGGTGACGTGCTCCCGCCGCCTGAAGGGTTCGGTCCTCCCGATGGAGGGCCGGGTGGAGATGGATCGCGGCCCGAGGGCGGACCCAGGTTCGGTCCAGCCGGGTTTGTGGGGCCTGGCCTCTTCCGCATCGCAGACGCCGACAAAAACAACTCACTGACCCGTGTCGAGCTGAAAAGCACCTTTGAGAAATGGTATGAGCAATGGGATTCCGACAAGAGCGGGGCTCTGACTGAAGAGAAGCTCCGGGACGGTCTGAATGTCGTGCTGCCTCAACCGGACTTTGGTGGTCCCGGCGGCCCCGGTGGTCCAGGAGGGCCGAGTGGATCCGGGGATAGCGGAAGCCCCAGTGGCACGTGGAGCACGCCAATCATCGTCAAGGCTGACGGCCACGACGAACTCGTCATGGCTTTCCCTTACCGTCTTGCTGCCTACGACCCTAAAACCGGTAAGCAGCTTTGGTTGAGCAAAGACATAGGCGCGACGATCTACGCAACGCCCGTGTGGGGCGAGAATGCCGTCGTGGCCATGAGCAGCGGTATGGGGAAAGGCAATGTCATTGCCGTCAAGCCGGGCGGCAGCGGCGACGTGACCGAAAGCCGGCGGCTGTGGCATCTGGAAATCGAAATCGCCAAGAGCCGGATCGGCTCGGGCGTCATCCATGAGGGGCACTTCTATGCCATTAGTTACCACGGGATCGCTGAGTGCGTCGAACTCAAGACCGGAAAGACGGTGTGGGAACAACAGTTGAAAGGTCAGGGAGCAAAAAGCAGCTCGTGGTCCTCCATGTTGCTGGCGGACGGGAAAATCTACGTGCCGAACCAGTCCGGCGACGTATTCGTGCTACGCGCCAGTCCCCAGTTCGAGCTGCTCGCCACGAATTCGGTGAGCGAACCCACCAATGCCTCCCTCGCTGCCTCGAACGGCGAGCTGCTCATGCGCACGGAGAAGAACCTGTGGTGCTTTGCATCTTCATCAAGGATCAGGACCCCGTAGGGTGCAGATATTCCGTCGTCCTAAGTATAGCTGATTGATGGACTTGTGTCATTGCCTCACGAAAGCACTTGCCTGTCCTCCGAAAACCAATTGCGCTATGTCGTGTCCGAATATCTCAAATTATTATGCTTATCAATGTTATCAGCCGGGCGGGTAAACAAGGGCGGAATAAATAATAGATCGGGACAACTACCTTTTTTTCTAACGAATGGCATGCGCTTCCCCCCGACACCGCCAGCAGACTCCTTTCCGCCTTGGCAGAGGAGAGCACAGAAAAAGAAACTTGACTTTTTGACGAAGAGAACGGTTGAGGTATGTATTCGCCACGGAATGGCTAACGCCAAAAATCCTGGGCTAACCCGTATTTTTCACCGCGGAACGCTGAGCTCGCAGTCCCGACTCGTCTGGAAATGTACCAATTAACCAATTAACTAATTTTCTCAGCGTCCTTTGCGTTCTCGGCGGTTAATCTAATTTTGCGCACGGTCAATTAGCACGAGGCCAAATTCTCTTGCGTTGTGGCTTGCTTAATGATTGAATTAAACAAGTGCAGAATGTAACTTTTACCAATTTGTTTCTTCGTAGGAGATTTGTCTATGAAATCCTATTACTCTCGCCGCAAGTTTCTAAAGGCAGCCGGTAGTGCTGCCCTTGCCCTATCCGCTGTCAGCTATGGCCGCGTCATTGGCGCCAATGACCGTCTTTCAATCGGAATTATCGGCTGCGGTGGCCGAGGTCTCGGCTCTCATATGCCTGATATACACAAACACTCTGAGAGCCAAAATGCTGAAATCACCGCTGTCTGCGACCCGTGGCGGCTTCGCCGCGAAGAGGCAGCAGCTAAAATCAAAGATTGGTTCGGCAGAGAGGCCCGCCAGTTCTCATCCTATCATGACCTGCTGGCATTAAAAGATGTCGATGCCGTTACGATTGCCTCCTGCGACCATCAGCACACCACGCACCTTGAGGCCGCAGCAAAAGCCGGCAAGGATGTATATTGCGAAAAACCGCTCGCGATGGATTTCGACAAGCTCTGCAAAACTTATGATGCCGTCAAAGAGGCCAAAATTGTTGTCCAGATAGGCACCCAGCTTCGCAGCTTTCCAAGTTTTACCGGTTGCCGTGAACTTTACAAAACAGGCATTCTCGGGATAGTTTCCCGAATCGAGCAGTGCCGCAATGGTGAGCAGCCCTACTGGTATTCATACGTCAAAGACGTCAAAGAACAAGATGTGGACTGGAAGGAATTTTTGATGGACCGCCCTGCGCGTCCATTCGACCCGGTTCTTTATTCGGGCTGGTATGGCTATCGTGAATTCTCCGACGGCCCTGTCCCCGGACTTGGCAGCCACTTTATAGACCTGGTCCACTATATCACAGGCGCACAATTCCCGACAAGTTGTGTCTGCTTAGGCGGCACATTTACCTGGAAAGACGAGCACAAATTCACCTGCCCGGACCACGTCCAGGCATTGTGGATTTACCCTGAAGGCTTTATGGTCAGCTACTCTACAAACTTTGGCAACGGCAGCGGCAACAGCTTCAAAATTTTCGGCGACGAGGGAGTCCTCGATATGGTTGACTGGATGGCCCCTGTCCTTACTGCCGAAGGCGGCGGGAAAAGAAAAGGCAAAATACGCGGCAAAAATCCTGTGCAGGATGTCCAGCGGCCCGACCATTTCCTCGACTGGCTCCAGTGCATCCGCAGCCGCCAGACGCCCAACGCCTCGATAGAGGCCGGCTACCAGCACGCCGTCGCCTGCTTAATGGCGGTGCGGGCGTTCGACAGCGGAAAACGAATGATTTACGACCACGCAAAACGCCAGATTCGGGAAGGATAACATAGACTACTTATATACTGTGCCGAAAAAAGGAGAATATTGCGATGAAGCCATTGAATCAATTGACTCGCAGACGTTTTTTAGGTCAGACTATCAAGCTCGGTGCAGCAGGCGTAACTATCTCTCTTGCCGCCGCAGCAGCCAAAGAAGAATCTACAGCAAGCCCTTGGCAAATCGGCTGCTACACCCGCCCGTGGGACCAATACGATTACCGCACAGCGCTCGATGCGATAGCAGAAGCAGGTTTCAAATATGCCGGCCTCATGACAACCAAATCCCAGACAGGACTGATAATCTCGGTTTCCACCACTCCCCAAGAGGCTCAGCAAATCGGTGAGGAGGTGAAAAAACGCTCTTTGACAATCTTATCTGTTTATGGCGGCGACATCCCTGTAGCAAAGTCACTTGAGGCCGGCATCGAGGGCCTTAAAAAACTTATCGACAACTGCGCTGCCTGCGGCGCAAAGAACCTCCTGATGGGCGGAACGGGCGACCAGAAGCTCTACGAGTCGTATTACAAAGCCATTGCCGAATGCTGTGACTACGCTGCCGAGAAAGGTATCGGTATCAGTCTGAAACCGCACGGCGGCCTCAACGCTACCGGCCCTCAATGCCGCAAAGCGGTTGAACTTGTAGGCCACAAAAATTTTCGTATATGGTATGACCCGGGCAATATCCTCTACTATTCCGATTCTAAGCTTGACCCTGTTATCGACGCCCAAACCGTCGATGGCCTTGTCAGCGGGATGTGCGTCAAAGACTACAAGCACCCCAAAAATGTCCTCGTAACGCCTGGGACAGGACAAGTCGATTTCTCTGCGGTCCTTGCTCGCCTCAAAAAAGGCGGCTTCACCGGCGGCCCGCTGGTGGTTGAATGTCTCCAGCCAGGAGATCCTAAACAGCTACTGGAAGAAGCCAAAAAGGCCCGGCAGTTTCTTGAAGAGTTGACACAGCAAATTGCACCCATCGCAGTAGTTGCACCTGCGGGCGATATCGGATTGAAAGCAGGCGTCGCGGTTACCGACATTACCCCGCCGGCCGGCTACCGTATGAGCGGATATTTTTACGAGCGGCTGGGCACCGGCACTCTCGACCCCTTGCACGCCAAAGCCCTCGTTCTGCGACAGGGCAATCAGCGAGCGGCTATAGTCATCTGCGACATCATTGGTTTGCCGCGAGATATTTCATCTCAGGCCCGCAAACAGGCAGCCGACAAAACCGGCATTCCATCTGAGCATATTCTCATTGCCGCCACCCACAGCCATACCGGCCCACTCTATTCAGGCACGTTGCGAAAACACTTTCACGAACAGGCTGTAGCAAAAAATGGCATCGACCCCTGCGAAAAAGTAGATTATCCATCGCAGCTGGTTACAAAAATTGTCGAGGCAATAACACAGGCCGACACAGCGGTAAAACCCATCCGGCTGGCGGCGGGCGTCGCCGAGCAGCAGGGCCTTTCTTTCAATCGCCGCTTCTTTATGAAAGATGGCACGGTGCGTTTTAATCCCGGCGTCCTGAATCCCGATATTGTTCGGCCTGCCGGTCCAATCGACCCGCGGGTTGGGGTTGTGTTTTTCCGCCAGCCCGATACAGACAGGACAATTGCAGCACTGGCGAACTTTGCCCTTCACCTCGATACTGTTGGCGGAACAAATTATTCAGCCGATTACCCGTTCTATATTGAGCAATCGCTTCGCGAAACGTTTGGCCAGGACTTTGTTTTGCTATTTGGCACAGGCACCTGCGGCGACATCAACCATATTGACGTTACCAAAAAGGACCGCCTTAAAACCGAATTTATTGGCCGCACACTTGCTGACACTATCAAAGCAAAAGTGCCGCAACTAAAATCCATTTCCGAACCGACTCTTGCAGTGCAAAGCGAAGTTGTGCAGGTTTCCTTGCAGCGCTGGACGCCAGAAGAACTCGCCTGGGCACAGGAGAACATCAACAAAGTCGGCAGTGATAAGCTGTCCTTCCTCGAGCAGGTCAAGGCCTACAAAATCCTGTCTCTCAAGCAGCTTGGCAGTGACAATCTGCCGCTGGAGGTCCAGGTCTTCCGTCTCAGTGACAGCGTAGCTATCGTTGGTTTACCAGGCGAGATATTTGTTGAGCTTGGTCTTGCAATCAAGAACGCCAGCCCCTTTCCGACTACGCTGGTCGTTGAATTGTGCCAGGATTCGCCCGGCTATGTCCCCACAAAAAAGGCATTTATCGAAGGTAGCTACGAGGTAGTGAACTCTCGCATCGCCTCCGGCGGCGGCGAAATGCTGGTCGATACAGCCATTCGCCTGCTCAAATCACTCAAACCGGGATAACCATAATTTGAAGGAGTGTGCTTTGAATGGTTCGACTCTTTCGACTACGCTCCCTTCGACTGCGCTCAGGACAGGCAAGACAGGTTTGCTCGGGCTTGTAGTGAGCTTGTCGAATCTGATGGTGAACCTGTCGAACCATTTAGGATTTAGGATTTCGTGCTTAGGATTTCCTTCTTTGATTTTGTCCCTCTGCGTTCTCCGCTCTCTCCGCGGTAAAAGAATCTGTGTCTTTTAAGAAGGGCGCAAAAAAAGGTGGGGCGGGCCTCCTTGCCTCACCCCATCAAAAATCGTTTCCCCCTCAAGCAAATCAGACTGCAACCGACTGATTATACGTTTGAACAGCTTAACCCCGCCTCCTTGCGGAATAGCAGCTCAAGTCTATTGTTTCTTAATCTTTCTTGGGTCTTTGCCTTCCTCGATGGCCTTTATTTTCATCACCCTTCTTTTATGTCTTCCGCCGCTAAATTCAGTATCGAGCCAGACCTCCACTATCCTTCGCAGCAGCACCTCTCCGATTTGGTCTCCCGACAGGCAAAGCACGTTTGCATCGTTATGGTCGCGTGAAATCTGAGCGCAAAGCTCATCGTGACATAGTGCCGCTCTGATTCCCTGTATCTTATTTGCAGCTATACTCATTCCAAGTCCGGTTGCACAGACCAGAATGGCTCTGTCGGCTTTCTTTTTTGCTACTGCCGTTGCTGCTTCGTATGCCACATCCGGATAATCAACCGGATTGCTGTCGTTGGTGCCGATATCAATGCACTTATGGCCCATCTCGCCAACTATGGCCTTAATCTGTTGTTTAGCTTCGAAACCGCGATGGTCGCTTCCAACTACTATTTTCATATCACAAGTTCGCTAATTCTTTTCCTTACAGCTTTCTCTATAAGCTCGGCACAGTTATTGAAAAACTCCTGTGACTGGCCTATCGGGTCGGCAATCTCTTCATTTTCTGCTAACAACACACATTTGTTCGCAGCCTCCGGAATTAAAGCGATAACACTTTTCTGGTGCATTCGCTCCATCACAAATATAAAGTCACTTTCCTCGATGAGCTCCTGCGTTAGGTTTCTGCTCCTGTGGGCGGTTATATCAATGCCCTTAGTCGCACAAGCTGCTATCGCCTCATCACTCGCCGGGTAATCGGACACATTCATAATCCCGGCAGAACTTATCTTATAACCTATTTTTTCAAGTTGGTCAATATAGCATTGCAATTTTTCTGCTAAATATTTTCGAAATATGCCTACGGCCATCGGGCTTCGGCAAGTATTACCTGTGCAGACAAAAAGGAGCTTAACTTCTGATAACTCCTCAAGTTCCGTTTGGGAATATACACCGGGCCTTAGAACCTCCAGACCTCTTTTGCCGACTTTTACCACCGTGCTGTTTTTTTTGTATTTGCACGGCCCGCCGTCCAGCACCAGTTCGATTTTCCCTGACAACTGAGCAACAACCTGTTCGGCATCTACCGCCGGCGGCTGCCCGCCTATGTTTGCGCTTGGTGCAACCACAGGGTTGCTCACCATTTGCAGCAGTGCCGCGGCTATCGGGTTATCCGGGCAGCGAATGCCAATAGAGTTATTCCTGTAGAGGTTTTCAAAAATTTCATTTTCGAGATTTCTTCGTTGTTTGTCGATATCCTTCTGGTTCAGCTCAAACGCTATGGTCAGGGGACCAGGCCAGGCATTCTTGATTAGTTTTTGTGCCCTTAAACCAACCGTAGGCACATATTTTTTCAAATCGCTTTTCTGGCCGATATGTAAGGTATAACGTTTGTCTGCTTCTCTACCTTTGATGTGGTTGAGCTTTGCTAATGAGTCCACTTTGACGCGGCAGGCAATTCCATACACGGTTTCGGTGGGAAATGCAGCCAATCCTCCGGCATCAACGAGCGCTGCGGCCTCATTGATTTTGGCTGAATCAATTTCCTGGACGTCAAGTTTTACAACCTTTGTTTGCATAATTCTCCTAAAGTAACCTAAATAGACAATAGTCGCAAGAACCTTACCACATAGCTTGTTACATCTTTTTATTGTGCGCTATCCGATAGCTGCTGAAAATAGCTCGCTGATGTTTTAGAGTAACACCTGGTGGTTGGCGGTTGCCGCAGTGAGTCTTATGGTGCTCTGGCAGAATAAGAAGTGAGGAGACTCTGCCCAAAATGCTTGCGATTATGGTTCTCAAACTTTCCAACCTCAATAGCATTTAGAAACCGCCCGATAAAAAAGGTATTAGTAATAGCGTGTTAAATGCCTCAAGGTGTTTTTGTGAAAAAGCGCCTGATTTTGCCTAAATAAGCTAATCTATCTAAATTAACACTGCCGATAAAAGCCATTAGTTGATGACGGATTATAGTTTTATGGAGACTGAAGATATGGAGGCTTTAATAGAGCAGCGGAAGGCCGGCAGGACAAACCTTGCTTGGCCTGTAAGTGTTTGGGTGCCTGAGGCTAACAGATTTTTTAATGGGCGAAGCTGTAATATCAGCAAAGGCGGCGTCCTTATTAGGCTTCCAATTACGGTGCCGATTAGGCCTGGTCATGCCGTGGAGCTGAATTTCCCAAGAACAGCCTCACTGGCAAGGGAAAAAGGGCAATTCGCTCGTATCAGAAGCGGCAAGGTGATTAGGGTTGACCGCAACAGTGTGTTGAAGGATGCCGAAATCGGCATTGGAGTTGCCTTTGACTGATTGAAAACCGGTTTCTGTCTTAATTAAAGTTATCGCATACAGGCACGGACTGCTGAAGCCACGGGGCAATGAGAGGTAAAAGGCTGATGGCTGCGAAGGGCTATCAGCCTTTTATTTTAACACGAACTTTTCAAAACCACAGAGGCCCCTTCGACCTCGCTTAAGGCAGGCAATCCGACGTGAAACGACTGGCTAAATATTACAGCGCGGATAGGTCGATGATAGTGGCAAAGGGAAGTTTTGTTTTTATAATCTCTGCGGCGAGGTTGAGCCAGGATTTGCAGCCATCGAGGACGACACTGTCACTGGTGGCTACGGTTAATTCGGTTTTAGTAAGAACGGCATCGGGACTAAAAAGCAATTCAATTTCCCAATCCCAATCGTTCTTGCGGGCAAGGTCGCCAATCAGGGTTTTGAGCCGGCCACTATTTGAGACGGGGCTATCTAAAAGCCAGTGGGCTTTCGAGACGGCGATTTGTTTTAGAAAATTGCCAATGAGTTCGACTGCGGGTATTGTCTCGGTAACTTTGCGATAAGTGCCGTGGATGCTTGCGAGGTCACGGCAGCAGCCATCGCGGCCTTTGAAGATTAAGCCGGCGCTCATTGCGGCTTCAATAGTTATCAGGACATTGTAGCCATCGAGCATAATGGTTTGATTGGCGATGTCGGCGATTTTCAATTCGCTTTCCTTTCGTGATTTGAGTTGCTGGTCGGAGCAGGAGTTACGCATAACTGCCAGGCGTTGTCTTTCGGTAAGGGAGAATTTGTCGCCGACCAATTTGAGGGCGCTTTTTTCAGCATACCCCTTTGTCAATAGCAGCGAAAAATCGGCGACGGCTGCTTGCAGGCTGGGGATTGTATCAGGGGCGAACAGATTTTGGTCCGCTGGATGTGGGCCTCTATGGATTCGCTTATCGGGCATATTTAATTGACTATTTTCTATTGACTATTTACTATTGAATAAAATGTCTGGTTGAACAGTAAACTTCCAATAATCAATTATCAATTGTAAATTGTAAATAGTCAATCACTGATGGCCAGTCATAATTTAGCACATATCAAGATAGACGATTTAGAAATCATCGGCTATTCGGTTGCGGGCGAAGAGACCGTGGTGGCGATGCCACAATTAGACGTCTGTTTCGACATCGGCAAGGCCCCTGCGCAGGTTATTTCGATAAATCACGTTTTGCTGACGCACGGACATATGGACCACGCAGCGGGAATTGCATATTATCTGTCGCAGCGGAATTTTTTAGGCCAGTCGGCGGGCACGATATTGGCTCCGCAAAATCTTTTAGGGCCAATAAAGGAAATAATCGAAGCGTGGGGCAGGCTCGACGGCAATCAAATACCGGCTAATCTGGTCGGCGTGAAACCCGGTGACGAATACCAGGTAAAGCCCAATCTGTTTGCGAGGGTGTTTCCGACAAAACACAGCTTCGGTTCAGTTGGTTACAGCATTATTGAGAAGCGTAAGAAAATCAGGCCTGAATACGCCCGGCTTACAGGGCCGCAGATTGTTGAGCTAAAAAAACAGGGAATCGAAATTGATTATCCGCTGGAGTTTCCGATTGTTACATACTTTGGCGACACTCAATATGTGGATTTTTCGCAGTTAAAATACATAGCTGAAAGTAAGATTTTAATCGCCGAGTGCACGTTCTATCAGGATGAGCACGCTGCCAGGGCTGAAGTCGGCAAGCATATGTATATTGATGAATTTGCGGGATTGTTAAATAACATGCACAACGAACACATCATTATCACGCACACGACGCAGCGGACGCCGATGCGTGAAATCCACAGGATATTGAAAGAAGCCCTCCCGCCGGAACTATATGAAAAGGTCATCCTGCTTATGGCAAACCGGCAAAGATGATTGGCTATGTTCTGCTATAAACGCCCTGGGTGAGCTGTTTTTGAGGGGCTTTTTGGAGACTGTTTAGCAGATAATTTTTAACGGCTACATCCCAGCTCATATCTTTTGCAAGATGATAGCCGGCCTCAATCATATTCTGGATTTCGGCTTCGTTTTTTGCCAGCCGCGAACATATTTGCATTGCGACCCTTTCGCTCTCGCTTGTTTCAATCTGGTTGCGGATGGAGCGGTCAATCTGCAGCATATCTTCGATGTCGTCGTAGTTTCGGCCGCCTAATTTTGTGTAGTCGGCGACAATCACGTTCTTGACGCCTTCTGAGTTGGTTATATCGCGCAGGAAGCCCGAACATCCGCAGACACTGCTTATCACACATATCCCGCCGAATGTGAGCGGCTCGAGTTGAGCGATGCCGAACGGCTCGTAGATGCTCTGGCCAAATTCGACATCAGTTCCCTTGCGTATGTCAAGGAACTCCATATCTTCGGGCATTCTTGTGCCGCAGTGTTTTCGGCTGAAGCCGAACTGGTTGATAAAGATGATTTTTATGTTGCGAGATTTAGCATTGAATTCCTGTATCTGCGTATAGAGGTTTGCCTCGCCGCCGGATAGGTCCGGTAAACCTTCGCGGTGGGCCACAGGCCAGTTATATGCCGATTCCATATTCTGGATGTCAGTGGTGCGTCGCTGCGAAACCTCGGTTGACAGGATAAGTAACACGCCGGTTTTGCCCTGTGTTCTAAATTCTTTTTCTAATGTGTGAAGCACGCGCAAATCCCGCCAGAACCCCTTGCTTCGAACTAATCTTCCAACGTGTGCGAAAATAAAATCGGGCTTATAGCCTAATAGATTTTCGCAATAAAGCTGGAGCTTTCGTTTTGATGCGAGCTTGTCGGCGACGGTGATTGGATATGCAGGTATGCCGTTATAAACTATATCAATATTGGCGCCTTCGAATTCGGGCGCCAGGAAGCGCAATTCATCTACGACGTAATCACCCACTGCATATATATCGTCGCAGTATTTTGAGGCCTCCACGAGGACGTGCTTGAAGTAAGAGCTCTGGTCGCCGAAGACTTCGCTAACATAAAGTTTGTCGGTGTGGGCCTTGCGCATAACGTTGTAGAACATTGTGTCGTGGCCGGGGTGCTCTTCAACGATTCGCCGCATTGTGGCAACCTCGTGCGCATAAAAAACAGTCCGGAAATTGGAGGAATTTTCCAGAATGGCGGCTAAAGCGGTCGGCATTCCCATAAACTCGTGTGCAATGATAACCGTGGAGTCGCCGGCGGCATCAATGGCTTTTAAGGCAGCAATTGCCACCGGCGCCAATCTGACGTATTGTTCATACTCCCACAAATCTTCGTATAGGTTACTTCGGATGCCAAATTCTTCAAACAGGCGGCCTTTGAATTCGTTAATCATTTTCTTATCCATATATCTTACATCTATCAGCAGCACCTCCGGCGAGCTTTTTACACCGGTCTGCTCATCAAAGAATGTCCTTCTGCCATAGACAATTCCGGCGTTGAAGAGATTTTCGATTTTGCGAAATGCCGGTGCATATCCGGGGTTCAAGAACCCGTCAATGGATGAGTAGAGCACTTCCGAATTCTCACCAAGCCGCTCCGAAACAGGACCTTCGGTGGTAAATAGCGGGCCGACAAGGATTGAGCGGTTAACTGACTCAAGATAGGATTTGCAGGTGAAAAGGCCTTGCAGGACGGCGCCTATGCCGCCGATTTTGCCCACCGTTTCGTGAGTGACATGCACGACTGTTTTCTGATTAGCCATAATAAGTTTCCCTCCAAGTTCAATGCCATTTCACTCAGATTTATCCTCTACTATTCTTTACGTAAAATATAAGAAACAGTTTGCTTATGGCCAAATCAGAGGGTCGGTGTTCGCTATTAGTTTTTATAGGCCGAAAAAAAGTGCAGGGGATTAGGAAAACGAAGGTATTTTTTAGGACCGCGTTAGCGGCTCTCGAGGTTTTCTTAGGTTCAGCTTATTTTGTTGCGCAGGTCTCTTATCAGACCTGAAAGGACCTGTTGTGAGACATCGGCTAACTCCGGCTCAGGTATTTCACTAAGAGCGATTCTATCGAGAATTTCAACTGCTTCCAAGCCATAAGGGGCTATCAAATTCAGGATTTTCTGGGCTTCGTCCAGTTCGCCGTCAGCCATTAGTCTGAGGTAGATAATAATATTTTTCGTGAGCTCCTTTTCGCTCATTTCGATTGCAGCCCACCTTGACAGGTCGGCCGGCCTCTTATTTTCCGTCAGCTCTTTTTCGTCCATTTCGGTTGTCGGCTCAGCCGTTTCAGGCGGAATGAATCTTTCCTGCAATATGTCCTGTGTGAGCTGGTGAGTTTCGTCCATTAGCCGTTTTCTTTTCTCCTCTTCCGATTCATCTACCGGTGCAAGCTTAAGCTCTTCATCAAAGTCAGGGCTCGGGACATAAAGCTTGTTATGGCAGGCGGGGCACTTGCCCCATTTGCCGCCGGCATTGTCGGGTGCTTCTATTTTTTTTCCGCAGTTATTACAGTGAAAAATTATTGCCATTTTGTTACCTCCGTCGTCTATTACTTTTTTTGTATTCTGCGATAACCTCTGTAGTTATTCCGCCGCGAGGCCTGAAGCGAGATGTTACCTTCATCCATCGCGGCTTGCAGGCTCTTTTCAAATCATCAAGTATATCATTCGTCAGCGCCTCGTAAAAGATACCCTTATTGCGATAGCTCTGGATGTAAAATTTCAGGCTCTTTAACTCAATGCAGGATTTATCGGGGCAGTATTCGATAATAATTTTGCCGAAGTCCGGCTGGCCTGTCCGGGGACAAACGCTGGTGAACTCGGGGCACTTGATTGTTATACAATAATCGCGCCCCGGACGTGGATTGTCGAATAGTTCTATTACCGGCTGTTCGCTCATTTTTAACTGCCCTAAAAACCTTCCTGCAATAGTATAATCGAAATACCACTCAAAGGCAAGCAATATCAATATGGGAAATAATAGAAACCTGCACGGCGGATGCGAAGCGAGACAAAGATATTGCATTGAGGCGGAAGATAGGTATGCTTATACCGTATCTGCCGGCTGTGTGGTCTGGCAGAGCACAGTTTATAACAATGTATCTTGTTATGAGTTGTTAGCCGGTTGAAAGGGAGTAACAGATGGCCAAAAGATTAGCTGTTGCAGGTTTTCTGGCTGGGATGGTGCTTTTAACACTGTCGGGTTGTGCCACTCAGTGCAGGGACAAAGAGCCCAAAGTGGCAGAAGAGATAAAGCCTGTCCAGGAGGCCAAAGGCCGGGAATTTGTTTTGCGCATTAACTGCGGAGCTTCTGAGCCATACACCGATAAGGCCGGCAACATCTGGCTTGCCGACCAGGAGGTAGGGCCTGACAAAAAGTGGGGTGTCGTTGGCGGCCAGACGGTGGACCGTGGCGATTTAGGTATGACTGACACAAATTCGCCGAGAGTCTATGAGACCGAGCGCTATAGTATGGAAGCGTATAGATTCAGCGTTCCCAACGGCGAATACACCGTCAAGCTGCACTTTGCCGAGACATATTCCGGGATAACGAGTGTTGGCCAGCGGATTTTTTCAGTAACAATCAACGGAAAAAACGTTCTTACTGACTTCGACCCGTTTAAGGAGGCCGGCGGACCCAATAAGCCTGTGGTCAAGACAATCAAAGACGTTACCGTAACCGGTGGAGAAATCGTTATCGGTTTCACTGCGAATATACAGAATCCTGAGATTAACGGTATAGAGATACTGTCCACGAATTTGGTGAGTGGTGGGTGGTGAGCGGTTAATTAATTAACCAGTTAGCCGGTTCTCTGGGAGGCCAGCTTGTGGAGGACAAAAAAGCGGTAGTTTTGCTGAGCGGGGGCGTAGATTCAGCCACGACTCTGGCCATTGCTCGCAGCGAGGGTTTTAGGTGCTACGTCTTAACTTTTGCGTATGGCCAGCGGCACAGGCGAGAAGTCGAGGCAGCAAAAAAAATAGTTTCAGCTCTTGGAGCTGTTGAGCATCGAATAATTAACATTGACCTGGCTGCTTTTGGCGGTTCTGCACTTACAGATTCAACTATTGACGTGCCTAAGGATAGAGCGGAGTTAGGAAGACCTGCACAGATTCCACCGACTTATGTGCCTGCCCGCAACACGATATTCTTAAGTTATGCGCTTGCGTGGGCTGAGGTGCTGGGTGCGTTTGACATCTTCATTGGCGTCAACGTTACCGACTATAGCGGCTATCCGGACTGTCGGCCTGAATTTATATCGGCTTTCGAGAAAACCGCCAATCTTGCCACCGCCGCTGCTGTCGAAGGTAAGGGCCGATACCGTATCCATACCCCGGTGATAAAAATGACGAAGGGCCAGATTATTCTGGCCGGCAAAAGACTTGGCGTCGATTTTTCTATGACGCATAGCTGCTACGACCCGGATGGGCGGGGCAGAAGCTGCGGACGATGTGATTCGTGCAGATTGAGATTAAAGGGTTTTGCTGAAGCTGGTCTGAAAGATTCGATTGAATATCAAATATCGAATAATAAATAATGAAGGTGAGCGAAATATTTTACTCCCTGCAGGGTGAGGGATTTTTAGCGGGAGTGCCGAGCGTGTTTGTGCGATTAGCCGGCTGCCCTTTGCGCTGCCGATGGTGCGACACAAAATACGCCTGGGACGAAACTGCCGGGACAGAATACAGTATCTCTGAAATCATTCAGGCCGTTGAGCAATGGCCGTGCAAGTTTGTGGTTATCACCGGCGGCGAGCCAATGATAAATCCTGACCTGCCGAAATTGGTAAATCAGTTGAAGGACCTCGGAAAGCATATAACAATTGAGACAGCGGGCATTGTGTTCATACAGGATTTGGCCTGTGACTTAATGAGTATCAGCCCGAAGTTGAGTAACTCAACGCCGACCGAGCCAAAATTTGCTGCCGTTCACGAAGGTTCGAGATTGGATGAAGCTATTTTGCGGAGGTTGATTGATAATTATAAATATCAGCTAAAATTCGTTGTGGATTCACAGAACGATTTGCTGGAAATTCAAAAAACGATAAAAAAGATAGGAAATGTGGATTTGACGAGAGTGATGTTGATGCCGCAGGCGGCTGCGAGAGAGGAACTTCTGGCCAAATCGAATTTGGTTGCTGAAATGTGCAAGAGCAGCGGCTTTGCATTTTGCCAGCGATTGCAGGTTCTGCTGTGGGATAATGCAAAAGGGAAGTAGTTTGCGCTAATTACTATTTAAATGCCGACAGGTGAATATCGTCAATCCACACGGTCCCTTTGCCTTCTATAACAAGATTGAGTTTTACATTTACGGGATTTTCGCCTCTCTTGAGCCGAAACGTAATTTCTTGTGTTGTCCAGCTCGTTGTGCCGGTCAAAGGATTGGCAAGTCCTTTTGAAAAGAATTCTCCCTTGCCCCCCAAAGAGCACCACATCTCAAGATATACAAAGCCGAACACACCTGCAGTTCGCAGGTGAGCTTGATAAACAAGGACAGCCTTTTCAATGTCTATGTCGCCGGTTTCAAACAGTTGTATTGTTGTCGGCTCTGTCGCTTCAATTCTGATAGAGCCGTTGCCGTCGCTTGAAATATCCTTATCTATTTGCAGACCCGATTGAGTCAGGGTTTGCTCAGTGCCATCGATGGGAAAGTGCCTTAATTCAATCCTGTCTGCCCGGGCTAACGTAAAGGGGAGGAGAATGCTGACGAAGATGACCGATGACATCACGAGCACAACATAGCCGATAATCAGCCCTGCCAGGCCAAGTCCGTAACCTCGCAGCGAAGGCTCTTTTTTAATCTTTCGCAGGGCTAAATGTCCACAAATTATGGCAGGGAGACTTCCCAATGGTCCAACCAGTGAAAAGACAAAAGACGCCACTGCCAGGCCGGATGTTCGGACAGGCTTGAGTTCCTCTTTGAGAGCTGGTCCCACATCGAGCTTGGCTGGCTTTCGAATGGCCTCAAGCAGTTGCTCGTATTCATTTTCACTTATCTTGCCTTCATTTCGAAGCTGTAACAGCTCCTGTTCTGACGTTATGCTTTTTATGTTTTCCATTTTTTAATCTCCTGAAATTTTCTCCAGTTTTTCTTTGGCTTCCGCGACGGTGATTTGGCCTGTCCGCAGTTGGTCAAGAATCGCCTTTTTCTGCGCATCCATTTCCGCAAGGGCCTTGTAAGTTGAAATCAGCCGGTCTAACCTTGAGCGGATAGCAGCGTAACCGAGAGTGCTATTTTGTTCCAGCGTTTTGATACTGAATCCTGCTAAAAGATACTGCTCAAGGAATTTCTGGTCTTCGGGGGTGAGTCTATCGAAAAATGTCTCGCTGAAATTGCCCTCTATTTTTACCCCGCAGGCAGCACACGTCATCGCAGCCGTCTGCATTGGCAGGCCACAAGATGGACAGGATGTTGAGAGTAATTTCTTTACCATATCTATAAATATTAGCTCTATAAACAAAAAAGTCAAGAAAAATTTGGATAATATTTAAAAAATCCTAATTTATTTAGGATGAGCGGGTTGGTTAACCATTTAACAAGCCCCTAAGTCTTGTGCTGTCATTATCTTATGTGATAATTCGCATTATTAAATAACCTCTTGTCTGTTGAGATAGTGAAACGAGATGTTAATGAAAATCCGACTTCAAAAGTGTTTTTACAATTTCCGCGCCGGTAGTTTGATTGATGGTAACGCCATTTTCCAAATCCTCGATTGTAATTGACAATAAATAATCAATAGTAAATAATCAATTGTAAATTGACCGGCCCAGGTGGCGGAACTTGGCAGACGCGCTAGCTTGAGGTGCTAGTGGGAATATCCCGTGCAGGTTCAAATCCTGTCCTGGGCAATGGTTATTCATTATTGAATTTCATATCTGGGTAGTCGGTTAATCCCTTTCGTGTTTTGCCATAAGTTGATAGGTATGTCTGGCATAAAGCCCTTAGATCTATGGCTTGGAGCTACTTTTATGCTCGCAGATTGTTCTACTGTTTTCACCTTGAAGAATATGGTTCGATGGTGTAGGTTATTAAGGATAACTCAGAACGAGTTTCGGTGACATAGGAATGAAAGATTAGAACAATGAACAGACGTTCGGCTTTTGCTCTCGACTGCAATCCTATTATCCCAGAATGTGGATTCAAATGTGCAAAGTGTATTAAAGAAATGGAATCTGTCTTTGGGAAAATAAAAGGTGTCAGCAAGTTCTACAGAGAAGGCGACGGCGTAGTCGTAGAATATGATTCTGCTATGGTGACAGTAGAACAACTTATCGATGTTTTCAAAGGTCTGCCTTCATTCTATAAAGGATTCTTCATTCCAACTGTGATTGAAAATTCATAGAAACACAACTGATGGCTGTATCAGACGAATTCGTAGATTATGTTATTGACCAGCTCGCGGCTTGGGGCGAAGTGTCCGCTCGCAAAATGTTCGGCGGCGCCGGTCTCTATCGTGACGAGACGATGTTCGGCCTCATCGCCGACGATGTTGCCTATCTGAAGGTTGATGATTCAAACAGAGAGGATTTCGTGAGGGTGGGAGCATCCCCTTTCAATCCGTATCCCGACAAGGTTAAAACATACGTTATGTCCTATTATGAAATTCCTGCGGACGTCCTGGAGAATCGGACGGTTCTGGCAGAATGGGCGCAGCGTTCTCTGAATATTGCACGAAAAAAGAAGTAGGCTTTTCCAAGGGGGTAATGGAGTAGAGACACAATGAAGAAGTCACAATATGGTCCCTGTGGTCTATATTGCGGTGCGTGTGGCGCGACAGATTGCGATGGCTGCCGGAGCAGCAGTGTAGATGATTCGGTAAAAAACTGTAAGTTCAGGCAATGTTCGAAGGATAAAAATGTTGAGTTCTGCTGTTTTTGCAGCGACTACCCCTGCAAAGAAATCAATGAATTTATGAACGATAAATGGCCACACCATTGGACGATGAAGCCCAATCTTGAGTTCATCAAAAAGAATGGTATAAAAAAGTGGTTAATCGCACAAAAGAAAGAATGGTCTTGCCGCAGGTGCGGTGCTAAAATAAACTGGTACCAAAAGAGCTGTAGCTGTGGCCAGCAGCTTAAGGCGTGGGATGTGCCGGTATAGAATCTTGATAGAAAGGCTGGTGAACGTCGGCTCGTGCAGATTTGGGTGCTGTCTGGGGCAATGGCTATCGGAGTCAGAAGGAACCGACAGCAGGATATAAGTCAGGAGAAACGGAAAAGATGACAGAAATCGCAAACGGCGAAAAACAAAATGTCACTACCAGCAGGGTGATGTCCATAGATGCGCTTCGCGGATTTGATATGTTCTGGATTATTGGTGGCGAGAGAATTTTCGCCAGTTTGGACGCTATTTTCAAATCACCCCAAACGGCCTGGATAAAAAAGCAGCTTAGCCACGTTGAGTGGGAGGGATTTCACTTTGAAGATTTGATTATGCCGTTATTTTTGTTCATTGTCGGCGTCGTGATGCCGTTTTCTCTGGCCGGGCGTCTTGAGAGGGGTGACAGCAAAAGAAAAATATATCTACATATCATAAAGCGGACGCTGCTCCTGTTCGTGCTGGGTATGGTTGCGCAGGGAAATCTATTGGACTTTGACCTCTCAAACCTCCATATTTATTGTAATACCTTGCAGGCGATTGCCGCCGGCTACCTTATTTCGTCAATAATAATTCTCAATATGGAACGGGCCGGCCAGATAATAACGACGGCAGTTTTATTATTGTTATTCTGGGCTTTGATGATGCTGGTTCCGGTTCCGGGCCAGGGTGCGGATAAGTTGGCAGCCGATGGAAATCTTGCAATCTATTTAGACAAGCTGATTCTCGGTCGGTTTCAGGACAAAACACATTACACCTGGATTTTGAGCAGTATGACATTCGCAGGGACGGTAATGCTCGGCGCGATGGCAGGGCATTTGTTACGTTCACAAAAAAGCAGTGTCATAAAAGTCTTATCACTATTGGGTCTGGGTATCGGGGGCATAATGCTGGGCTTGGCGTGGGATAAGTATCTTGGCTTTCACATCATTAAACATCTGTGGACAAGCTCGTTCGTTCTTTTCGTTGGCGGGATATGCTACCTTCTGTTGGCATTTTTCTACCTTCTTATAGATGTGTGGGGTTTCAAGAAATGGGCATTTATTTTTGTAGTAATCGGAATGAACGCTATTGCGGTATATATGGCACGAAGTCTTTTTGATTTCCGAATCTTCGGCGATGTCCTGGTAGGCGGCCTGGATAAATTTTGCGGCGACTGGAAAGGCTTGATTCATAACGTAACCGACCTTGCCATCGTCTGGCTGATACTGTTGTGGATGTATCGCAAAAGGTCGTTTATTAAGATTTGATAGTAACAAAGGGTATTTTGCGGGAGGCAGAAGCTTGGAGAATGAACAGAAGACTGCATCGGGAGGGCGAGTGGTTTCGATTGATGCGCTTCGCGGTTTCGATATGTTCTGGATTATTGGAGGCGGAGAGTTACTTGCCGGCTTAACTAAAGTTTGGAAAACGCCGGTTGCGCAGAAAATCGAGGAGCAGCTAAGTCACGTAGAATGGAAGGGGTTCCGCTTTGAGGACCTGATATTTCCTTTATTTGTTTTCATTGTGGGAGTGGTTCTGCCGTTTTCGATTTCGCGCCGGCTCGAACAGGGACAGAGCCGAAGCAAAATTTATCTGCACATTCTCAAACGCTCGGTAGTATTGATTTTGCTGGGGCTGATACTGAATGGACTGTTACGTTTTAACTGGCCTCAAATGCGCTGGCCGGGCGTATTACAGCGTATTGGCCTGTGTTACTTCTTTGCTGCACTGCTGGTTGTCCATACTAAATGGCGGACACAGGCAATAGTTGTGGCGGCGGTTTTGCTTTTATATTGGGCGGCAATGATGCTGATTCCCGTTCCAGATTTCGGGGCAGGTGTTCTTACGAAAGAAGGATGCCTGTCCTCATATATTGACCAGAAAGTTGTTCCCGGTGTGCTCTATTACAAGTCCGGTGACAACGAAGGAGTCCTTTCGACTCTGCCGGCGGTTTGCACGGCTCTTCTGGGTGTGTTGGCCGGCCATTGGCTGCGCTCAAACCGCTCTGGTAATATAAAAGCAGTCGGCCTGTTAGTCGCTGGCTTAGTCAGTCTGATTACAGGGTATCTGTGGGGGACTGTCTTTCCTATTATCAAGATTATCTGGACAAGCTCTTATGTGCTTTATGCGGGCGGGTGGAGCTTACTGTTGCTTGCGTTTTTCTACTGGGTTATCGATGTTAAGGGATTACAAAAGTGGGCATTTTTCTTTATCGTTATCGGGGCCAACCCGATTACGATTTACTTTCTGCGAGGTTTGGTTGATTTTGATGGGATTGCCGGACTTTTCCTGGCCGGTTTAGCTCAGTATGCAGGTCCGGCAGGTCCACTGGTTTTGCTGGCTGGTGTGGTGTTAATCGAATGGCTGTTTCTGTGGTTCTTGTTCAAACACAGGATATTCTTTAAGGTCTAAAAAAGTAAATCATCTGCTTTCGTGTAATTGCCCAAATAAAAAACCAGCTTTATTTTAACAATAGATGACGTTGTCAGACGGAATTATATAATCTTGCGCAGAACAAAGGGCTGCGGTGGTTGTCCGCAGCCCTTTAATGTTAACATTGTTTGGAGCACCTTAAGGCCCAGTGCCTTCGAGCCAGTGGGCTGCCAGAATGGCAAGGTCAAGCAAATTAACCGAGCCATCGCAATTGAGGTCTCCATCCTGAAGAGGTCCCCATTGGCCGACATAAACCGAGGTTTTTTCGCCCGCCAGGCTGAATCGCCCGCCGGCGACCAGACGGCTGCCAAAGGGCATTAAGGTATAGACATAGTTGTTGGTACCACTGCCGAGGGGCTGCCAAACCCTGCCGTCCCATCGGGCGATATTATTGGCGTAATTTCCTCCGACGTAATTAAAGGCACCTCCGGCTATGAGATGCGTGTGGGTTGTGGTAAGACTGTACACATAATAATAATTGACGCCGGTTCCGACAGGTTGCCAGGAGACGCCGTCCCACTCGGCAATATAGCTGGCAGGCGTGGCGATTGTCCCTGGGGCGCTGGTGAATTCACCGCCGGCGATGAGCTTATCGTCATAGACGGTCAGCGCGTGTACCTTTGCATTCAGGCCGCCGGCCGTCGGCTGCCAGGTTGCTCCATTCCACCGAGCGACATAGGCCGCTGGGGTAAAGTCAGCCGCGGTGAAGTCGCCGGCTGCAATCAATTCGTTGTTATACACAGTCAGTGCACGTACAGCGTTGTTTGTTCCCACCGGACCCAGAGCTTCCCAAGACAATCCGTTCCATGCTGCTATATTGTCAGTAAAAACCGAGCCGCCAACCGCCCAGAACTCACCGCCGACAAACAGTTTGTTGTCGTAGATCGCTAATGCTCGAACCCTGTCGCCGCTGGCGCCGCCGCCTAAGGTTTGCCAAAGCGTGCCATTCCACCAGGCAATACGACCTGTAAAGTCGCCTCCGGCGATCAGCGTGCCGTTATAGACAATCAGGGCTTGAACGATCCCGTCGATTTCGGCACCGAGGGGATGCCAGATTGCGCCGTCCCAGCGAGCGATATATGACGTCTGCGCACTGCCGATCGAGGCGAAATTGCCGCCGGCGATCAGGTCTCCGTTGTATAGGGTCAAAGCAAGGACGTAGGATTGCGTCCCGTTAAAAAATAACCCCGTGCCAAGAGATTGCCAGACGGTGCCGTTCCAGCGAGCCAGATAGTTGGTGGCTGTGCTGGCGATAGCGGTAAAGTATCCTCCACTGATCAACTCGCCGCCGTAGCTGGTCAGCGCCCGAACACTGTTATCGGCGCCGGAACTGAGCGACTGCCACAAAGCCCCGTCCCATTTGGCCAGGCGAAGTGCGGGCGCGCCTCCGGCCGTCGTGAAATCACCGCCGACTGCAAGTTCGCCCGCATGGACGGTCAGGGCATGGACAGAAGAATTGACCCCTGCACCAAGAGTTTGCCAGGCGGCGCCATCCCAGCGGGCAATATAATTAAAGGTCGAGGCGCCGAATCGGTTAAAATCGCCTCCGGCGACCAGTTGGCCGTCGTAGGTGGTCAATGCACGGACTGCACCGTTGGCGGGGTCACCATAACTCTGCCAAGTGGTGCCGCTCCAGCGGGCAATGTAGTTGACGGGGTTGCCATCTGCGGTCGTAAATTCTCCGCCGGCAGTCAGAACAGTATTATGTACGTGCAGGGCATAGACGTAACTATTCATACCGCCGGCAAGCAACTGCCAGGAAACACCGTTCCAGCGAGCGATATAGTTTGCCGATGCGCCGCCTGCGGTGGTAAATGCACCGCCGGCAACCAACTGTGTTCCCCAAACGGTCAAGGCATAGACGTCTGAATTCATCCCGGTTCCCAAGGGCTGCCAGTTGTAGCCGTCCCATCGGGCGATGCGATTGCAGGTCAGGGCGCCTGCGGTGGTGAACGAGCCGCCCGCAATCAACTGGCCGTTATAGACGGCCAGTGCATAGACGGTGCTGTTCATTCCTTCACCGAGCGATTTCCAGGAAACGCCGTCCCAGGCAGCGATGCGATTGGCCGTCGTCGTGCCGGCAATCGTGAAATTGCCCCCCACGACCAGCACTTCGGGTTCAGGCCCCGCGCCGTCAGGATCCCACCTGATGACCGCATTGACATTTCCATTTACGCCTGGAATGCCATTGCCCAAAAGCCATTGTTCCGGGCATTGGGCAACGGACGGCGAAACCAGGCCGAGCAGCATCACGATTCCAATCAATATATCTGTGATACAAAAACGTGAGCGGTTATGTAAAGTCAACATTTTCAACCCCTTTCGTATGATTTGAGTATTGGTTCCATTATCTGGGATTTCCCATATTAAACGCTTGGCTACGCTCCTCTACTACATAGAATTTCTATCAAAATAAGTTTTTACGTTATCGAAAGTCAGAGATTGCCACGCGAACCTGCGGTTCGCTCGCAATGACATTCTTTTCGTCCTCTACGATTACGTATTCGGAATGCTATCATAAAAAGGTAACAAGTCAAGAAAATTATTGGACGTTTTCCATAATTTTTTGTGAAATGGGCATTATTGGATGGGGAGCAAGGGAGAAGAAAGATAGGCGTTTTTGGCTTTTTCGCTCAATAATCAATAATCAACTATCAGGTCAGGCCTAATCTTTCGGCCTCGGCGTAGAGGTCGTATTGTTTCATTTTTTTAAATAGTGTAGTGCGGTTGATACCAAGTGCTTTTGCGGTGGCTTGCCGGTTCCATTGATTGACTTCGAGCGACTGGCGGATAATTTTTTTCTCCGGCTCAGCAAGGGCATCTTTTAAGCTTATCGCTTTGTATGTTTTTTGCTGCTGGTTTTGCTCCTGTCCGATTGAGCTCGGCAGGTCCTCAACGCCGATGAGCTTATCTTTGCTTAGCAAAACCACTCGCTCAACTATGTTCTCCAGCTCGCGGACATTGCCGGGCCAGGAATAGCGCTCCACGTATTGCATTGCCTCATCGGTAAAGCCGAGCTTTTCTTTATTGTGCAGTTTACAGTATTGTCGCAGGAAATGCTCAGCGAGTAGCGGGATGTCACCTACCCTCTCGCATAAGGGCGGCAGGTTTATTGTTACTACGTTTATCCTGTAATACAGGTCTTCGCGGAATCTATTTTGCTTTACTTCTTCTTCGAGGTTACGGTTCGTGGCAAGTATAATTCGCGTATCGACCGTTATAGTTTTATTACTGCCGACCGGCTCGAATTGCCTGTCCTCAAGAACCCGCAGCAGCTTGGCCTGAAGTGCAGGTGATGAGTTGGCAACTTCGTCAAGAAAGATTGTGCCTGCGTCTGCTGCCAGAAATTTGCCTTCCTTGTTGCTAACGGCGCCGGTGAAGGAACCTTTGGTGTGGCCGAATAATTCGCTTTCGAGAAGGGTCTCCGGAAGTGCGCCGCAGCTTACCTCGACGAAGGATTTTTCGCGCCGGCTGGAGCGATGGTGTATCGCCTTGGCTAACATACTTTTGCCTGTGCCGGATGGGCCAGTCATCAATATTGTGGTTTTGGTGTCTGCAACTGACTCGACGAGGTCAAAAATTTTTGCCATTTTGTAGTTATGGCTGATGATGTTTTCGAGCCTGTATTTTTGTTCCAGTTGCAAGCGCAGGTCCTGGTTCTCGCTCATAAGCGATTGCTGCTTGATGGCCCTTTCTACTACCAGTCGCAATTCATCATCTATGATTGGTTTTGTAAGGTAATCGTAGGCGCCCAGCTTAATTGCTCTGACCGCGCTTTCAATCGTGCCGTAGCCGGTTATCACAATGACGACGGTTTGTGGACATTCTTTCCTGATAATATCCAGTAATTCCAGACCATCTCCATCCGGCAGATTGACGTCTGCTATGACCAGAGAATAATTTTCCTCGTTTAGCTTTGCTAAAGCGCCTTTTAGAGTTTCAGCGCCATCGGTTCGGAATCCTTCCAGTGACAGAAACTCACGTAAAGAATCCAGTATGATTTTGTCATCATCTATAACCAGAATGCTTTTTTCTTTCATAGAACTGTCCTTAACAGTTTAGGGATTACCTGTTACTGGTAAATGGACGGTGAATATACTGCCGCCGGCGGGTGCATTTTCGGCGGTGATTTTGCCGTGATAGCTTTCAACTATGTCCTTGCATATTGCCAATCCTAATCCAGTGCCTTTGTCTTTATCTTTTGTTGTAAAAAATGGCTCGAATATGGTTTCAGTGTGTTCCGGCGGAAAACCAATACCGGTATCGCGAAACTCCACAACAATAATATTATCCTTATTCAAGCGGGTTGATATCTTCAGCTCTCCGCCGTTCGGCATTGCATCGAATGCGTTTTTAGCCAGATTGCAGAATACCTGATACAGGTTGCCGCTTCTTATCTGGGGCAGGCCGGACGTGTAGTTTCTTATTATTTTAATGTTTAGGGTTTCCGGTTTTGTATCCATCATACGCAGGGCGTCTTCAATGATTTGCTCTATTTTGAGGTATTCCAATGGCGAATGCGTGCTGCGTGAGTATTCCAGTAATTCACTTACGATTTGAACCATTTTCGTAAGGCCCTGCCTGCAGCGGGCGAGGTATTCTTTCGGCTTTTCGAGATTTTCCTGCTCGATGACTCTGGCTGCCAGATTGACGTATCGCAGTATGCCGTCTAGCGGGTTACTTAACTCGTGCGCTATTTTGGATGCGAGTTTGCCGAGGCAGGCTAATTTTTCCGCACCGGCCAATTGTCTTTGCATATTGACCTTTTCGGTTATGTCTTCGATTATCAGGGTAGCCCCAAGAGGCGTTTGTCTTTTAGGCTTTATCAATGGTGTGCAGACCAGCCGCAGCAATTTCGTTTTGCCGTCCAATGTGTAACCTATCTGGTCAAATGTGCGCAATTGCCCTGTTGATATTGCTGACTTTAATTGTTGTGTCCAGTCTAACCCTGGTCTGCCGGGGCTGTCTGTTCCTTTTGATAGTGACCTGTCAATGTATGCTTCTAACTCGATAAGTTTTGCCGCCTCGGGATTGGCCTCAACAATTTTCAAATCTGTATCGAAGGCAACAATTCCGATTGGTAATGACTGGAAGATTGACTTGCCTACCGGCCCGAGTCTTAAATGGCTATTCGTAACTGCCGGTTTCGGCTGGTCATCACTCTTATTTGGTCTTTTCGGTTGTAACTCTCGATTGTTTGTCATAATCCAAATAATTAGAACTTCTTGTCTTTTGATGTCAAGAGAAATGTTGAAAAAAAACAACGCGATTGTCCGTTTTTTCGGACAAAAATGCCCGTGCATTTAATGGGAAGCGTAAGAATCTGTCAAATAGAGAGCTAAATTTGTTAGCTTTGTGTTGATATTAGGTCTTCGGGCAAAGAGTTAGGCTTTTAGCGTTGTCATAAATCAACATTCGAGAGGTGTTGTTTGCTGATTTTGGCGTTGATGAGCTGGTAAGTTTATTTAACTATGTTATGGGCAAACAGTTGTAGAAAGTAAAAATGGGGTATTTTATCAGCCGTTGCTTTGGAATAGGATTTGCTAAAGAATGATAATATAGGTCAAGGATAATGATAAAAAATTGTGCAAGGAGGCATATAGAAATGAACAATCCTGAAAAGCGCCGTTATCAGCGGATACCAATAAGGCTCGACTTATCCTGTCGCAAAATCGGTTCCGCACAAGAAAAGTGCTACACAGGCCGCACAATGAACGCAAGCCCCGGCGGCCTTTACTTTCAGACTACGACCAATGAGTTTAAGCCGGGCGACTTCTTAAACGTCGAGTTTTTGATACAACCGAAAACGGGTCTGCTCGAATATGGCGGCAGGATTTCAGGTTTCGGCAGGGTCTTAAGGGTCGATGACATTGGCCGGTCTCACGCAGAGGTCATTTCGCCTTCAGGCAGGTCCGGCGTAGCTCTTCAATTCTGCCGGTCCCCGAAACTTTGCACATAAGATTACCTTTCGGCTTGAAACCGGGCTTGCGAAGTTGTAGAATGATAATAAGCCGCTTTTAGGCATAGAGGAGTGTAAGGGCAGAAATGAGCAGGGCAGTCAATCTGAACATTCGTGGAGCCGGCGTAATATTTTTGTTGATGACGTTCGGGTTTTCTTACTCGCTGCAGGCTTCGCTGCAGTCGGTTCAGAACCTTGTTGACCAGGTTTTACAGAGCCAATATCAGAGCTTTCAAACAGCAGTCGAGAGTTGCGGCCTTGGACTTTATGACCAGCGTTTCAATCAAGGTTATCGTAACCGTGACGGCTGGGACGGCGGCGGAAGTCTCGGAAGCCAGGAGGCAGCACTATACCTGCGCGACAGATTCTGCGAAATGGGTCTAAACGTTAGCCTTCAGGGGACATACAGGAATGTCGTTGCCGAATTGCCTGGAGCCGGTAAGCCCGGGAAGATTTACGTTCTGGGCGGGCACTACGACACTTATGGCAGCGGCGAACGCCCGGGAGGTGATGATAACGCCTCAGGGATAGCTGGGGTGCTCGAGGCCGCCAGAGTGCTTAGCCGGTATAGCTTCGAATGCACAATTCGCTTTATCGGATTCAACGCTGAAGAGGATTGGATGGAGGGCAGCAGTGACTACGTTAATAATGCGGTGCTGGCCAACAATGAAACCATCGCCGGTATGATTAATCTGGATATGATACTGCGGCCGGGCTGGGACAGTGACCCTGCGCAGCCGGAGAACCTTGACGTTGGAACCCAAGATACGGCAGCATGTCTCGACTGGGCCAACACATTTATCACAGCAGCAGAAACATACGTGCCAACACTTAGCTTTGATTTCGCTACTCCACACACGTCTGTCTGGTACGCCGGTGACCAGGCTCCTTTTATCTCAGCCGGTTTCCCTGCGATTATGGTATCGGAGAACACCGCCGAAGAAATATGGTCTTCCGGCTGTAATGCCTACTATCACTCCAGCGAAGACGCCGCTAACGGCTTAGCCAATAATCCCTTCAATCCGAGTGGTGTTACCTTCAACTACGTGTTTGCATCAGATGTTGTCAGGGCAAGCGTGGCCACGTTGGCGCAGGAGGCCGTTTGTATCCCGGAACCTGCTACGGTATTGCTGCTGGCTTTAGGCGGCCTGGCGCTGCTTTGCAGGAGACAGTTCTGATTAGACAATCATACCAATTGCAGTAAAGCTCTCCGGCCAAAGGTCGGAGCTTCTTTAAGGAATACATTGATGCGATTTTCATCTCCGACTAAAAGTCGGAGCATTCAATCGCGTTTTTCGTAAAAGATTGCCGAAAGAGCCGGATATAATAAAAGCAAATTATGTGCGATGAGGCTGGGTAAATTCCGGAGAGATAAACAGGACCTGCGGCGTTAGCGGTAGAATATCACTCTACTGCGAATTCCTTTTTGCGGCTGTTCATCTGGGCTTTGAGGCGCGCGACAATGGATGAGTGCATCTGCGAGACCCGAGACTCCGATAAATCCAGCGTTGCGCCGATTTCCTTCATCGTCATCTCTTCATAATAATACAAAACGATAATGAGCCTTTCGGCCCGCGTAAGTCCTTTTGTGAGCAGACTTTTGAGGTCTCGTTTTTGAGCTTCTGTCACGGGGTTTTCGCTTTTTTCATCTTTAATTACATCTATTTCACGAATGTCTTTTTCGCCGTCGCCATCGTTATATTTAGTATTCAACGAAACCTGGCTGGCGGCGTTGGCATCTCGCTGGAGCTTGTCGAATTCCTCCATATCAACATTGAGTTCTTCTGCAATTTCTTCTTCGGTTGGCCTGCGGCCGAGATGTATTTCGAGCGAGTGCGTTGCCTTTGCTAATTGGTGAGCGCGGGAGCGAACTAATCGAGGCACCCAGTCCATACTGCGCAGCTCATCGAGAATAGACCCCTTTACGCGTGGCGAACAGTATGTCTCGAATTTCACGCCTCTGGTGGGGTCGAAAGCATCGATGGCGTCCATCAATCCGAACATTCCGGCGCTAATCAGGTCGTCAAGCTCAACCTTACCTGGCAGTTTGCTGTGCAGCCGCTCGGCGCAATATTTCACCAGGTCCCGGTAGTGCTCCATAAGAAGATTGCGATGATGGTCGTCGCGGGTTTTGTGGAACTGTTCCCAAACCTGACTGATATTGAGTGCCTGCTGAGTTTTCACAGGATTCGTCCGTGACATTACGTAACTCCTATAGATTTATATAGCCGTGAATTAAGTCCGATAAGGAGAAATTACCCTTTACTTGCTGGTTCTACCAACGTCCTAACATAAAGAACACCTAACGAATTTCTTATCGACCTTTTGGCCGATAACTTTAGAAACCGTTCAAAAGCTTCCTCTTAAAGATGTCTTCCTGCGACTTTATCAGAGAGGAGTTAAAATTGCCTCTTGCCTTTCCTTTAGCAACTGTGCGGCTACTCTCTGGTTAAATGAATTTTCTATGATTTTATCTATCTGCAGCTCTAAATAGTCACCTACATCCTCTTCAAGAAGCTCCCTGGCATATTCATCTACGATTGGTTTGACTTTGAAGCTGCCACAGAGACCAAATTTGATATTTTCGGTGTCGCGTAATAACAGTCGCCCATTCTGGGTGTGTTCATCGATTGCCTCATGCAGGAGGACAGAAAATTCCTCTACCGCTATATCTTTGGGCACAAATTCGGGACTGTGGATATTATTTATATTCTGAGTGAGAGTCTTTTGGCGAATTTGTGTGAATTCAATTATCTTGCTAAGCAATTCACTAATGTTGTCTGCCGGCAGCGACGTAAAATTCATATACGTTCCTCCCTAAATCGTAGCACCTGCTTAATTAATCTTTGGTGCAGTGTTCCTTCACGTTGAGATTAGCCCTATATATCGTTTGATGAGATAGAAAAATGGAATAGTCTTATAAAGACAGTTACCAAACGCAAACGCCGTTCGTTCATCCCTGAACCTTTCATATCGTCCTTAGATTCTTGCAGCAAAGTCAAATAACTATTAAATAAAAACGTTCCCTTCTGTTACCTTTTTGCACTGACAATTTTTCTTTCTGTTTTCAGTTATCCCCTAAGGACCTTATATGTCCGTCTATTCCTTCGATGGCTTGTCTGGCAGGTCGGCCTTTACCGGTAGTTTCTTCTTCGCTCAGGATGCGTCTTATTTCAGAAAGGGACTTTGTTTTCCTGAGGTGCAGGATTTTTGACAGTCTTTCAAATACGGACTGGTCGTAAAGTCGATGTCCGCCTGCGGTCCATTGTGCCTCACGGATAAGTCCCATCATCGTGTAATTGTGAATAGTTTGTCGTGAGAAAGGGGTACAGGTAACTACTTCACCGATTCGGTAAAGCTTAACAGGTACTCGTAACGTTTCATTTTCAATTTGTGGTTGCATCGCTAATGATTTTTCATCGTTGGTTTTTTAGCATCCGATAATGTTGATTTCATAATGTCCGAAAGGTGCGACAGGCAACAAGAGCGTTTGATTAGTCATAAGGTTGCAGTTTCTATTTCTAACCATTTGCAAGCGATTGCCTCTTAAAGTCTCATTCGATTTTTATCTGCTGTTCTCTCTGCTAAATCTATTCAGTTCTGGATGGGTTTTTCTTTTGCGGCCCGGCCCAAAACAATCTTTTCCAAGAAATAACTGTTCGTTATTCAGAGGCCAAGAATAGTTTACATTTTGCAAAATATAAAATACATCCGACCTGCTGTCAATCTTTTTTCGTATTTTTTTAAAAAATTTTGTTTAATTTTTTTGCTAACTAAGAATTTGTAGGTCTGCGCTATCCTTGACCAACCAGCCTCTATCCAGCTCTTTTGTTTTTTCTTAAAGTCCAAAAGCTATTTTGCCGAATGGCGTTAGTCAGGCGTTTGACGAACAGGCTTGTTTTTTTCGGTCTTTACGGTTTGTTTTTTTCCCAAACGCGATTGCTAAAACATCCGATACTAAAGGTATGGAAAGATATAAGGTTACCCTAATTGTATGACTATAAGTTTAAGTCTGGCTGCTTTTTAGTTTAGTATGTATCAAACCAGTAATAACGCTGAACAGGCCGACAAGAACCGTGACGCGAACATTTCGCTGCTCGAGCGTATAACTCCTCTGGCTCGACAAATAAACTGCCTGGACATCGAGCGAATAGCCGATGTTTGTGTCAAAAACCTCCCTGAGATGGTCAACGTAAGGTTTTCTTCTCTTTATCTACTCGATGAAGCGAACAGTATGCTGCACCTGCACAAGCATAATCATCCGTTCCTCATAAACAAAATCGTCTCGCTGAATCAGAGCCCACCGTCTCCGATGGTTATGGCTATAAGAAGCAAGCAGCTCATATTGGCAGATGATATAGACACCCATAAAAAGCCTGTAATCAGGAAATCGCAGCGTGCCTTTGCAGGAAATTATCAAACCAATAATTGCGCTATTGTTCCTTTGGTCTGCCAGGAGAGGGTGGTTGGAGTGCTTAACCTGGCAGATAAGGTCAATGGCGACCAATTCAACTCCAACGATATTGCCTTGATAGAACTGTTCGGTCAGTTGATTGGTGCGTCAATTGGCAATATAAAGCTTTTTGAGAAAATCCAACACCAAGCCACCACAGACGGCCTAACCGGTCTTGTCAACCACAAGACTTTTTACGAAATCCTGGAAAAGGAACTATGGCGTTCACGCCGGTACGGCGGACAAATCTCGGTGATTATGGTGGATATCGATAACCTCAAGAAAACAAACGATACCTACGGTCACCGTGCCGGCGACAAGGTTATAAAGGAAATCAGTAGAAAGATAAAAGAATGCATCCGGCAAATCGACACGGCAGCTCGATACGGAGGCGATGAGTTTGCCGTTATACTACCCAACACCGCACTCAATGATGCTACTATTGTAGCCCAGCGAATGGTTGCGGCGGTTGCCAGCTCCCCGGCAACATGGAAAAAAGAGCTGATACCATTATCTGTCAGTGTTGGTCTTGGCCAATATGATGCTGAAACTAATCCGGAAGATATTACAAGCCGTTCCGACCAGGCACTATATTTGGCTAAGAAGGCAGGCAAAAATACATTCAGGATTTTTGAGCCCTCCGCGAAAACATAACACCAATTGTCTCGGACAAAGATTCAACTCAGAACGCATTGCCTCTTACATTTACGAGATAGGTTATTGTTTTTCCAATCTATAATTTATCCAGATTAGCATTAATACGTCCACAGACCTATTGTTTGTGAATATGGATAATTGTATGTGCGTGGGGATAAGGGAGAGCTGCGCGAATGTGAAACATCGGGTGTGAAATTCTATCTCATAATCCAGCAGTTTCCTGCGTAGGTGAGGTTGACGTCGGACCTCAAGGCAGGGTCGCCCGCCAGAGTATAGCTTAACTCGAGAGTTTTTCGAAGATAGACTTTGAGCAGCTTACCGGTTTTGCCTTTGGCTACAGGATGGTCAATAGCAACTGTTTCATTACTTAGGCCGGCGATAAAAAGCTTTATGCCCTTGGCGTTAGAATCAAAATCAGGCCAGATAATGGCGACATCTTTGGCATTGTCCTCACCCTGAAGTATCTTATTACCTGCCTTTTCGAGAGGTTCAAGGAAGGGGTATTTGCTCTGGTGACGCCTTTTTATCTGCCCAAAAACCGCCGGGCTAACACCTTTACCCGCCGGTATGATTTGAAAAGTATCCGTCATCAGGTCGCACGTGGGATAGAAGTCGATATCGCGGTTTGTCTTGTTGGTGAGCGTTAGCAGCACGTACCAGAAGCACTTAGGTTGCTCATTGGGACCCATTTGCAACACAATTTGCTGCGGATGTGTAAAAGCGGTATTAACCGTCCACTGGCCCGGGCGGGGTGCCGCAACCGGCTGGGGTGCGGCAAAACACAGATAGGTTACTACCGCAACCACCACGAAACTGCTATAAATACAACCCTTCATCGTCCGACCCTTATCAGAAAATAGCTTATTTGTTTTCCCGAAAATAACGAGTATTGAATGGTATTTTACCGTAAGAACGTCCAGTAGCCAAGAGCATTCTGCCTTATATTTAATCCGATGACGTTAAATATGCGATTGGCTGATATTTTGTTATTTTATCGATAGTTGCATATTCCTATCCGAACCATTATATTTATCGGCTAACTTGAGGATTTTTGCTTTACATTTTTCAGAAAAGTTTGAAGTAATGGCCTTAGCATTTTATACTCTCCAGCCTGAGTAGGATAAGACAGCTCGGGATTGGGAAAAGATATTTATGCAGGTAAATTTTGATGACTCAATGAACGCACCTTTTTTTTGTAAAGTTTAACCTGATACGCATTATTTAAGTTAATATTAAAGATATAGAGCCAAAGTCAGGAGCGATAATATAACGGCTTATGGTTTCAAAAGAGAAGGACACAAACGTGAAACAGCACCAAAGTGGACCAGGAGGACCTCGCCGAACATTCTGAAAAGCACGGTTCTGTTGTCCAGCAAACAATCAGGAGGCAATTGAGCGTAGTGTTTACGATTAAGGTCGCACAATTTGAGAGAGAGGTCCGATGATGTTGAGGCCATTCGCTTCTACATTTTTATTATTAGTTTTGCTCGAAGCAGCAGGGTGTCAATTTGGTGATGAACCCAGGTATCGATTGGGGTGTTATCCCACCTCAACAATCGGCACCAGATACTACGACCCTAATGACTTAGGTTTACATAGCTACAAGTTCAGTTCGGCTGAAAAAAACGGCATAGTTTACACCTGCAAAGCAGGGCATATTGATGTGACCCACGTGAGGATAGCCGCAGACTGGACAAAATTCCTTGCGAACAAAACCTTTCAACGTTTGATGAAAAATGACAAGGAGTTTTCGTATCGAATGAACACAGAACCGTCGAGATGTTTTGTCAAGATTACCTATCCGGACTGCTGGACGGTATTGACCCGGGAGTATAAAGAACAAGTCGCCAGAACTGTCTCAATTAAGCTCGGCCAGTATTTAGCTTTTACCTCGACTACCTGGCATGAAATCCTGACCTGGTTTGATTTTAAGTGCATGGGGCCTTTTCCGGAATTTCCCTCTGCGTTTTCCTGGGAAGATTCGTTTTCAAACCTTCTTGGAGCCCATATTGCCGGCCGGGTGCTTTTGAACGGTGAAGATAATTTTGATGAGGCAATGACGCTGGCTATTAAAGAGGAGCTTGAAAATTTGGGTGCTCAATCGGCTTCTACCGCGCAGCTTGCGGCTGAGAAAATGAGAGGAGATTGGTTCTCAGGACAATTTGCTTTTCTTGTTGATGTTAAGAAAAGAAACTTCGATATAGGTATAGACGATGGATACATTACACCAACAATTGTGCCTTCTGTGTCCGGGTGTGAAGGGGCAGGGCCTCAGCCATATCCGGTTCCTAATCTCGATATCTTTCCCGAATACGGATTTTCAATTAAGCTTGAGCTTGAACCACGCGAATGGGAAAAGGATAAAATTCTGACGGTCGTTTATCCTGATGCAAGTATGAGAAGACGGCGGATTGAACCTGTCCTCCATTTCGCGCCAATTATGGACTACATCAGGAAGGATGCAGCAAAGCGATACGGCCTCAGCAGGGATTAGCCCGCATATTTCATGAGTTTTGCGAAAATACTGCTTTATCCGCCTGCGGCTGATTTAGCCCCGCTACCCTGCCCTCAATAGACCGAAGGGCGTCGGGGTGTCATTGCGAGGGTTGTTTAGCCGTTGTCGGCACGACAACGCCCCTCAGAGCCCCAAGCGTCAGCGCGGGGTTCTTTAGCCCCGAAGCCCGCTTCGGGGTTCTTATTACATTCGGAAACGGCGAAGCCGCCCTGAGCAAGCGCAGCGCGTCGAAGGGTCTCTTGCCTTCTACATTCGATATTCCCCTGGTCATATTTACCCGCCGTAGGCATACTGATAAAAAATCAAATCGCGGATCGTTTCGACATCCTTGCCCCCAAGTGTTGCTTACTTGGTCGTCTGTTGGAGATCCACTATCTACAAATTCCCCTTGCCCTTC
The DNA here is from genome assembly GCA_964462515.1 of uncultured Pirellulales bacterium. Lineage (GTDB taxonomy): Bacteria > Planctomycetota > Phycisphaerae > Sedimentisphaerales > Anaerobacaceae > CAYWXK01. Next base: position 4,979 of record CAYWXK010000024.1, on the reverse strand, counting down.
GCTCATCTTTAAGGTATCTTGCTTGGTCAAAGGGAAAAACCTTGCCATCGGGTAAAACTTTAAAAAACCGTGTTTAACACCGAGATATGGTTTTTAACAAGCGCGAAAACACCGAGTCAATTGGCGAAAAGTGTCATCCCCGAGTGCTGCTCCCTTGACTAAGAACAGGGGACGCCAATTGCGAGTGCCCTAGCCTGCCCTCGATTGCTGCTCACTTGGTCCTCTGTCGGGAGCCGGAACGCTTTGAAGATAACTTCTCCGGATAAGCTGAGTTCGAGAGAGTTAATGTTTTATGGTGTCTCGTTTTGTGGCATACACTGCCTTCTTCATTTTTTGCACTTGACGGATTATTGGGTTTTACTTATTCTTACAGTAGAAAAGGCCCTTTAGTTTTTAAAGCAATTACTTTTTGGATAGTATGAGCAATACAAAAAATATTATTTCACTGTTTTCAGGTGCTCTCGGTTTGGATTTGGGGTTGGAAAAGGCTGGTTTGGTTCTCAAAGCAGCAGTTGAATGCGATCAATTTGCCGTCCAGACAATAAAAAACAATCGCAAACATCTAAAGAGTGAAAGGCTCGTAATAATCAACAAACCCCTAACGTTGGAAAATATTGCTGAAATTTGCAAAGATGTTCTACATAAAACAGGTCTCAAAAAAAATGGCCGTTATATTTTGGTAGGAGGACCACCTTGTCAACCATTTAGCACTGCGGGTAAAAGGGCCTCCTTAAAAGACACACGCAGTTGTGGGCTTAGAATCTTTTTAGGGGCCGTAAGAATCCTTCGCCCAAAGTTCTTTGTTATAGAGAACGTAAAAGGGATACTTTCTGCTGCAAAAAGGCATCGCCCCTTGGCCGAAAGAGGGCCGGGTTTTCCACCATTGTCACCTGATGAAGAACACGGCTCAGCATTTCAAAAAATATTGAATGACTTAAAAAAGATATGTAAAGACTTGGGGTATTGTGTAAGTTGGGGAGTGCTTAATTCGGCAGATTATGGGGCCCCACAAACACGGGAACGTGTTATATTCATCGGTTCATTAGATGGACATTTTGTTTGGCCCGGACCAACACATTCCCAAAATGGTGAAAACGGCAAAAAGAAATGGGTGACTTTAAAAGACGGACTAAAAGGTCTTAAGGAAAAACGACCCAGATATTTAGAGTTCAACAGCAGGGTTTGCAATTATCTAAAGCTCATTCCCGAAGGAAGCAATTGGAGGTCACTGCCAAAAAAGTTGCAGTCAAGGGCCATAGGGGGTGCTTATAAGTCTTGGGGAGGTCGTTCCGGCTTCTTACGACGATTGTCTTGGAACAGACCGTCCCCTACAATTACAAATAATCCAAAAACAAAGGCCACAATGTTATGTCACCCAACAGAAATTAGGCCGTTAAGTGTAAGGGAATGTGCGCGATTACAACAATTTCCTGATTATTGGGTTTTCACTGGAAGCACTGCTTCACAATACCGTCAAGTAGGTAATGCGACACCACTGGCCCTTGGCCATGCAATAGGTACTGCCATAATAAAGACCGCCAGAAAAAAGGAGAAAGGGCCTTATCGGCGCAGACTTTACTGTGCTGATCCTAGGCTTCTAGAGCGGATTATTAGAAGCCCAAAGACAATGCTTAACCCACTAAGGATGAGGAAAAACAAAAGCATCAAACAAGCCACAAAATGGCTAAATGGTAGCGCAAATAAAAGGACTTTCTTTAAGAGGTACCAAGCAATAAGTGCTGCTTAAATGGAAAGAAAGCTTAGAAAGACGCTCAAGGGCGGAAAGTTCAAAAATGTCCCTGCCGTACGTTCAAAGACAATGGCTGCCATTCACAGCAAAGATAATCGGACCACCGAACTTTGTTTCCGAATGGCGATTGTTCGGTCAGGAATCAAAGGATGGGAGACCAACGCCGAGGATTTGACTGGCAAACCAGACTTCTTTTTTCGCAAAAGACGCCTTGCCATTTTTATTGATGGTTGCTTTTGGCATGGCTGTCCCAAATGTGGTCATTATCCAAAAACAAGAAGCAAATTTTGGAAAACAAAAATACTTAGGAACAAAAAAAGGGACAAAAAAAATAGACAAATGCTGCGCAAACGTGGTATTAAGGTTGTAAATATATGGGAGCATTCCTTAAAAGACACAGGACATTTAAACTTAAAAATTAAGATGTTAAAAACCACATTAAAAACCTAAACGAACACGACTGAAATCATTAACCATAAATCTAAGAAAAGGTGATTTATATGGCGAAGAAGGTCACACATGATTGGGAGCCACCACCGTGGCTCAATGAACCTGTTGCCGCAACTGTATGGTTTCACGATGAAAAAGTCGAAATATATGAGGGGGTAACAGAGGTCAATAATATCCAACTATGGCGAGAAAATTTCCGAACAATCCTTGATTTAGATCAACTTCAGGAAGTTCAAAATAAGCCACTTGCGCAAATAACAGATGATGAGATTATAGAATATATTTTTCATCAAGGTCTGCATAAGATTCCTGATTTGGCAAAATCCATAAAAATGGATGGTGTGCGTGTCCCGCTGATTTTGTCGGATGATAAAGTATTATTAGATGGTAATAGGCGATTTTTGGCCTGTAAATATCTTATCAAGAAAGAAAAGCGGCCCAGTCCTAAATTTACTATTGTTCCAGCCAGAGGGGTTGACCCCAAAATATCTGATGATACAAAGCTCAAAATTATTGCTGAGATGAATTTTCTTGATCCACACAAAGAGGTGTGGCCCAGAAATGTAAGGGCCGAGTTCGCGATAGCCGAATTTAAAAGGGCCTGTACAAAGCTCAGAGATGAATCGCAAGCTTACGACTATATAAACCGTCATCTGGATGTTCCGCCATCTGAACTGAAAAGATGGCAGGCCGTTGTCGACATAATCGGGGAGTATATTCGTTATGTCGAAGAAAAAGAAGGAAGAAAAGCAAGACAGGAAGCCCAGCGGTATGGACGTGCCAAGTTTCACTTCTTTGAAGAGTTTTATAATAAGGCAATAGGATGCCGAAACAGAATACAAGATATTAGTTTGTTATCAGAAGCTAAGGAATTGCTTTTTCGCTACCTAAGAGAAGAACAAATCGTGTCTACTACATCCGTAAGGGAGTTTGCTTCCATTGTTAGATATATGCCAGCGAGAATTTTTCTAAAGAAACCTAAAGGCAATTTTCAGACAGCCAAAACTCTTTATGATGAATATGCTGGTTCGAGAAAGGCGTCACAGAAAATTACTCGTTTTTCTGAGTGGCTTGCGACATTATCAAAAAGCGAGATCAATAGTGTTTCAGGCGATTTAAAGGATCATCTCCTTCAAGTAGTGAAGAAATTTGTTAGACAATAAGGAAATTGTCATCCATATGTGCAAAATACATATAGTCGGACTAGAAGATTCTTTCACCCATGATGCTACGAAAATAAGGTATCCAGAAACTCATGACGTTATACATGAATATGTTTTTGGCAAAACTCATAAAGAACTGGTTACTGCACTCTTGGACAAACAGATACCTGTTGATGATTCTGCTGTTGTACCATTGTGGAACTCAAATACTGGAACAGTAGATATGGACAGGCAAACAAGAACAGCAGAACTGTTTCTGGGAAAAGGTGGGATTATTCAAGATCTATGGCCGCAGGATATAATTTTCAAGTTATTTCTCAAAGGTAGCGCAATTACACCAGAAACAAAAATATTCTCGGTCGAAGTAGCTAGGTCTCAATGTTCAACATTTTTAAATAGAAACGTCCTCCTTACAAATGATCGTTTCAAAGGTAAGCCAACGACTACGCATGCAGCCAAAATCTTCTTACAAGATGGTGGCCCTTTCGACGGATTGCTTTGCGGCGAACAACTTCTGCAGGCTTACCATCTAACCCCTTTAGATCAACAGGTTACCAATCCTAATAACTACACTTTATTTTCTACTTTTAATAAGATACCCATCCCTTCGCAGGGAATTCATAAAATATCCCTTGGTTGCGTGGTAGTGAGCCTAGATGGAAATGAATTGCCAACAGAATTCATCAAATACTACAAACAACTTGTTTCGATGGATGAAATAACAGAATCGCCTAACGTATTGAATGCGATACCTAAAATACCGTTTATTCTACGGTATGAGGAATCAAAAGCATTAATGCTTCTTGAGATGGACGCTGGAGATTACGATAAAAGTCCATGGCCACAACCCGACATTGATTCAGAAAATATTGAATTGGTTCGTTTAGAATTTTACGATCAGGTCGGAAGAGTCCCCGAGTTATTTACACAAAGTGTTTCAACATTATTTCGGGATTGCTTCATGGGGCAAAAACAATATGTATTTTACGGATATGGCGATTGCTATTTATGGATCTGTCCAGATCTTAACATAGCTGTTCAAGGTTTTAACAAAGAACTTGTTCGTGAAAGTGCTAAAACTCAGGTGTTACATTTGCTGGATCTAATGGATGCTGGAGGTGCGTTTCTTCCCGCGACCAAACAAATTCTGGAATGTTATCGGCAAGACCCAGCAAATTTGAAATTGACTCCTACCTCGGAACCTGACGGCCCCTGATTTTACGATTTTGTCCACCCGACTGGAAAAGTTTATAGTGAGCTCGTCAAACCAAAAATATCCCCGTTAACTTAGTCAATTTTTACCTTAGGTGCCTTCAACCCCAAAATCCGACAAACAAAACCCAAAAACTTTTGCCTAAAAAATTAGATTTTTATTGAATAAAAGTCAATATTTGGTATAATATGAACTGTGTGCTCTATGTAGTACACGGTAGGCCCGCCAGGAGCGGCAAGCTCGCGGAGTCCCGCACGCTAAGGAACAGCAGACCCAGTCAAATAATCTACTAAACCTTGTTTATAGCATTTGAAAACTTGTCCCGCCATAGCATCGTGGCGACGGCGGATTTGATTTTAGGATTTGTTTAGGATTTAGAGTTTAGGATTTAGGATTTTTCGCT
>CAYWXK010000023.1:2716-66708 GCA_964462515.1 uncultured Pirellulales bacterium | reverse complement strand
GCAAAATGTAGTCACAACTTTTGCTGAAAATCAGCCTTCTTGGCCTTGTTAAGGCCATTTTGAACCGCAAACTGCGTAACTTGAGTTAGGTTCATAACAGGTTAATTGGGGAGCAAAGAAAAAGAGATAACTTCCTGTTGGCCAGGAAGTTATCTCTGCAAACCACTAGCGGGGGCAGGATTCGAACCTGCGACCTCCGGGTTATGGGCCCGACGAGCTACCAGGCTGCTCTACCCCGCGATCATTTCATAATTCTTATCTTATAGTACATCATTTGGAGTCTGTATCCGGTTATTCGTTGCTAGTGAAGCGTAATCTATAAGGTGTATAACTTTCAGTAAAATACCATGAGAAAAATGTTTTAGCAAGGGTGCTGAAGCAGAATTATAAATTTTTGCGAATCTGCTCGGCGATGGCTTCAATTTTTCCCTGCGGATATTTGTAAGCGGGCCAGCGGTTAAATACGCCGTCGCCGGTCCTTCGCGGAATTATATGAAAATGCAAATGCTCAACGATTTGCCCGGCTGCTCTGCCGTTGTTGCACAGGACATTGTATCCATCGCACTCTGTCGCCCGGACAACAGCTTGCGCGATTTTGCCCAGCCCTAAGCTGACCTGTCCTAAAAGTTCCGCAGGACACTCGTGCAGCTTCTCAAAATGCTGCTTCGGAATCACAAGGGTATGTCCATTGCTTATAGGGCCGATATCCAGAAAAGAAATGACGACCTGGTCTTCGTAAATCTTTGTTGCTGGAATCTGGCCTGCTATGATTTTGCAAAAGATGCAATCCTTTGCACCCATTATACCTTTATCCTCGATTACTGGTTTTAATTGGTCTTGGCAGTTTCCTTAGCCTCGTTGGTTTGTTTATTTTCTGCGGGGCTTTCGGTCTCAGCACTTTCTTTTGTTTTACCGGCTGTCTTTGCTTTCTTGCGCGAGCGTTTTTTCTTAGCCGCCTTGGCCTCCTTTTTCACAGCTTCTTCTTTTCCGACAAGCTGCAACAGGGCAAGCTCGCCGTTATCGCCTAATCTTCGAAGCGACAGGCGAATAATTCTTGTGTAGCCGCCTGAGCGTTCCAGGTATCGCGGGCCAAGCTCGCTAAATAATTTTCCGATTATCGTGCCTTTTTTGACCGCTTTACCGTCTTCGTCACTGACTATGTCGCGATTGCCCAGCATAGCGATAGCTTGGCGTCTGGCTGCAAGCGACCCTTTCTTGGCAAGGGTGATAAGCTTCTCGGCAAAAGATTTTACCTCCTTGGCCTTTTCGAGCGTGGTTGAAATCGTTTCGTGCTCAATTAGCGAAGCGACCATATTTCGCCGCAAAGCCAGCCGATGTTGGCTTGTTCGACTTAACTGTCGGCCTGCTATTCTATGACGCATATCTTCTTATTCCTTAAAATGAGCCTAAAATCCACTCTGGTCTGGTCGGTGACAATCAGGATGTCTCCTCGGGCGGCTTGGCTTCAAGATATTTATCCACATCCTGCATTCCCAAAGACAATCCGATATCGGTCAGCTTTCTTTTAATTTCCCTCAGACTTGTTTTGCCAAAACTGCGGATATTCAGCAAATCAACGTCCGTCATTTTCACCAGTTGTCCCACGGTGAGTGTTTTAATCGATTCAAGACAGTTGGTTGCCCGCACGGATAGGTCCAGCTCCTGAATAGACATATTTAGTTTTCTGATTAGCTCCTTGTCCAGCTCTTCCTGTGAAGGTATTTCAGCAATCTCGGCTGGGACAGTCTTTTCACCAAGTTCAAAATACTGCACAAACGGATTGACATGCTTGCGCAGAATCTTAGCTGCCTCTACCAAAGCCATTTCAGGCGTGATTGTCCCGTTAGTCCAAATCTCCAGAATCAGCTTGTCATAATTGGTTCGCTGCCCCACGCGTGTATCTTCGGTTGCGTAACGCACCCTCGTAACAGGCGAATAGACCGCATCGAGCATTATCCTTCCAATTTCCTGGTCGAACCTATCCGCGTCAGCGAGTCGTTCAGAAGCAGGCACATAACCACGCCCGTTCTCAACGACCATTTCCATTTGAAATTTTACATTTTCGGTTAAGGTCGCTAACACCAAATCTTTGTTCATCACCTCTATGGCGGGGTCGGCCACTATATCAGCCACTGTCACGACTCCTGCCTTGTTGGCTGAAACGGTCATTGTCTTCGGCCCCTGTCCTTTGAGTCGAACGATGATGCTTTTGACGTTCAAAACAACATCAGTAACATCTTCCATCACTCCGCTTATCGAGCTAAATTCGTGGTCAACGCCTGCTATTTTAATAGATGTCACGGCGCTGCCTTCGAGAGAAGAAAGCAATACGCGCCTGAGGCTGTTACCAATGGTAGTGCCGAAACCTCGCTCGAAAGGCTCGATAAAGAACCGACCATATTTATCGGTTGATATTGTCCTGTCTTGAACAACACGGGTTGGTAGCTCCATTCCACGCCACGTAACTCGCATACAGGCCTCCGGTTCAAAATTCTATATTAAAACTTAAATACCCACCTTGCATACCAGCGTGTGAAATCCTATGGGTTTTACGCTCTTGCTTTTTAATTTTGCGGTCCACGCTTTAACAAAATTATCTCGAACAGAACTCTATAACTAACTGCTCCTCGATAGGAATCTGAATATCGGCTCTCGTCGGCAAAGCAACAATCGCGGCTTCAGGTTTTTCACGGTCAAGCTGCAACCAGCCTTGTGTGGCAAAACCAGGATTGCTTTCCAGCTGAGCCTTTACTTTTTTGATGCTCTTTTCGGAACCTTTAATTGTTATCTTGTCACCGATACTTGTAATATAACTGTTTATGTCAACCTTGTGCCCGTTGACATGGATATGACCGTGTGTAACCAACTGTCTTGCCGCCTTGCGAGATGGTGCAAAATTCAGCTTATACACAACATTATCCAGGCGTCTTTCCAATAGCTGCAGCAACGTCTCGCCGGTATTGCCCTTCGTTCGCTCTGCCTGGTGAAATAATCTCATAAATTGCTGCTCCATAACTCCGTAATATCGTTTGAGCTTCTGCTTTTCGCGAAGCCGAACACCGTATTCACTTAACCTGCCTCTTCGCCAGCCGTGCATTCCGGGGGCCAAGCTGCGCTGCTTTTTCTCAATCGGGCATTTTGCAGTTTCGCATCTGATGCCCTTGAGCATTAACTTCATACCTTCGCGCCGGCAAAGCTTGCAAGATGACTCTAAATAGCGTCCCATTTCTTTTTGTTTATCTCCAAAATCTCTCTCAAGGTAACATATTAAACCCGTCTCCGTTTAGGCGGCCTGCAACCATTGTGAGGAAGGGGCGTAACGTCTTCTATCGCAGCGATTCGTAGCCCTGTCGTTTGCAAAGCCGCGATAGCTGATTCGCGGCCTGAACCGGGGCCTTTAATCTTGATTTCAACCTCCCGAACACCATGACGCATAGCTATATTAGCAGCTCGCTGCGCAGCCTGCTGGGCCGCAAAGGGTGTGCTTTTGCGGGCACCCTTAAAGCCGGCACAACCCGCCGAACTAAAACATATTGTGTCACCATCCATATCGGTAATCGTAATCAACGTATTGTTGAATGTCGCTTTAATATAGGCAATAGCCCGAACAACATTTTTTCTAACTTTTCGTTTTGCACCTTTTGCCATTGTTGGAACAACCCTTCTTTAACGTTTTTCCTTTACACCTTTTTTGCCTGCAACTGTTTTTCGTGGTCCTTTGCGGGTGCGGGCATTGCTGCGAGTTCGCTGGCCGCGAACCGGCAGGCCTCTTCTATGACGGATGCCCCGGTAACAATTTATATCACGCAAGCGAGCGATATTCTGGGCGGTTTGTCTGCGAAGCTGACCTCCAATGACGTAATTGCGTTCGATTATCTGCGTTATCCGGCTAAGGTCGTCTTCGGTGAGTTTGCCGCCCTTGATGTGCTTATCAATCTTGGCCTCTCGCAAAATCTGCTCCGAGTTGTATTTGCCTATACCATAAATATAGGTAAGCCCAATCCATATCGCCTTTTCATTCGGAATATCAACACCGACAATACGCGGCATACTGTTCCTCTTTTAACTATTATGATTGTTTAACCATTGTCAAGTCTAACCCTGTCGCTGCTTGTGCCGCGGGTTTTCGCAAATTACACGCACAACGCCCCTGCGGCGAACGATTTTACACTTTTCACATATTCGTTTTACAGAACTTCTAACCTTCATTTCTTATGCCTAAAATAGCTTTCTCTTCAAAACAACAGCTTCGGCTATTGCCGCAGAATGATTCGGCCTCTATTAAAGTCGTATGGTGACATCTCCACCACGACAGTATCGCCTGGCAAAATCCGAATAAAATTCATACGCATTTTGCCCGACACGTGGGCCAGAACCCTGTGGCCGTTCTCCAGCTCCACCCGAAACATCGCGTTCGGCAAAGCCTCGGTTACCCTGGCCTGCAATCTTATTGTGTCCTTTTTTACCACAGCTATCTACCCGCATCCACCTGCCATAACTTTTGGCAGGGGGCGAGTCAGCACCTCACAACCATTTTTAACTATTGCGATTGTATGCTCAAAGTGAGCCGAACATTTGCCGTCTTTTGTTACCACTGTCCAGCCGTTTTTTAGCGTTCGCACGACACTTGTGCCGGCGTTAATCATCGGCTCGACAGCCAGAACCATTCCTTCGGTTAAAATAATGTCGTTTGCCAGTAATTCATCGCTGACAAAATTAGGCACTTTCGGCTCTTCGTGCATCTCTCTGCCGATGCCGTGCCCGACAAAGTCCCTTACTACCGAAAAACCAGCCGATTCAGCGCATTCTTGCATTTCTGCGGCTATCCGGCTCCATTTGACTGCCGGTGCCGCCTTCTCTATGGCTATCTCAAGAACACGACTGGTTACATCCATCAGTCTGTGTTTGTCCTCACCGACCTGGCCTATACCAATCGTGGTCGCTGCATCGCCGCAGTAGCCATTTAGTCTGACGCCAAAATCAATGCTCAAGATGTCACCAACCTTAAGTTTGACACTTTCCGAAGGCATCCCATGAACAACCTGCTCGTTTATCGAGGCGCAAATCGCACCGGGAAACGGGATTCGAGCATGCGGATTGCGCACGCCCAAAAACAGCGGCTCTGCTCCGGCATCAGCAGTCATTTGCACAGCTACGCTGTTAAGCTTTGCGGTCGTTACTCCGGGCTCGGCAATCTCTTGCAATTTCCAAAGAACTTCTGCTACGACAGCACCTGCTTTACGCATTAGCTCAATTTCTCTTCTGCTGCGAAGCGTTATGGCCATTTTATTCGCCTCAGGCGAACTAATCTCTTATCTTTTCTTACGCTTCACACTTAGCCAGGGCATCCAGCTTCTCAAATATCAAAGCACTGACCTCACCTGGCTCCCTGTCGGCGTCAATATCAAAAAAAGTGCTGTTGTGCTTATAATAATCCACCAGCGGTTCAGTCTGCTGATGGTAAGTTTTGAGACGTTGCGCAACCACTTGCGGACTATCATCAGGTCGTTGTAAAAGAGCGGTGCCACAACGGTCACATATATTATCGACCTTCGTCTTTAAGTTTTCAATATGATAGACCGCCCCACATTGTGGGCAGCTTCTTCTGCCGGTCAGCCGCTTTGCTACAACCTTGTCGTCTATATTCAGATTCAAGATGGCATCTATCTTCTGGCCATTGCGTCCCAAAGACTTATCAAGCTCAATGGCCTGATTGAGTGTTCTGGGGAAACCATCCAGTATAAACCAGGCGGCAGGGACCTTTTTTATCGCTTTGGCCATCATCTCAACTACAAGCTCGTCCGGCACCAGCACGCCTGAATCCATATATCTCTGGGCTTTTTTCCCGAGTTCGGTCTCATCGGCTCTTTCCTTTCTCAATATATCTCCACTGGACAAATGCAGCAGGCCATATTGGGCGGCGATGTGCTTACACTGTGTTCCTTTGCCCGCGCCTGGAGAACCCAATAAAACCAATCTCATGCGTATGCTCCTTTTATCCTGCCTGATTCGCTGAAGCCTTCGTAGCTGTGCATCAACAGATTCGACTCGATTTTCTGAACCAAATCCAGCGAGACACTTACAACTATCAATAACCCTGTCCCACCCAAAAATGTCGCCACCCGCCAGTCATCAATAATTTTCAAGGATACTACTATGGATGGGACAACTGCAATTATTGCCAAAAACGCGCCACCGTAATATGTAACCCTGGTCATTATTGTTTCGAGATACTCAGCGGTTCTGCGCCCTGGCCGAAGCCCGGGAATAAAGCTGCCTGAATCCCGCAGGTTTTTAGCCATCTCTTTCGGCTGAAACGTAACCGTTGTCCAGAAGTAAGCAAACAAAAATATCAGCAGCATATACAGAACGTTGTAAGTAAAAGCGTCGTGGCGCATAGCCTCCTGCAAAGTCTGAAGCACCGTAGAGTTAGCAAGCGATTCAATCCTTGCCAATTGATTGATTATTATGGGTGGGAACATCATAAAACTTGATGCAAAAATTATAGGCATTACACCGCCGTGATTGACGCGAAGCGGCAGGTAATGCCTCTGGCCACCATACATTCGTCGGCCGCGCATTTGCTTTGCCTGCTGAATTGGTATCCGTCTTTGCCCTTGAGTTATCAGTATTGCGCCTGCTACAACGAATACAAAAGTCACTATCAAAATTAACAGCTTTGCCGGGCCTACAGAACCAACCGGCGCACCAACACTGATATCGACCCTCTGCCACAGTTCGCGAACTGCCCAGGGAATTCTGTCAATGATGCCGGCCATAATTATCAAGCTGATGCCATTGCCTATGCCGTATTCATCTATCTGCTCACCCAGCCACATTAAAAATATGGTCCCGGCCGTCATACTGAAAATGCCCATTATCAAGGCCGTAGTTTCCATACCGGCGTATGTTAATCCGCCGCCTCCAAGCCACCTCATAAACATCAGAGATTGTATCACACATACCAGCACCGTCAGGTACCTTGTGTACTCGTTTATTTTTTTGTAGCCTGTTTGCCCCTCCTGGCGCAGCTTTTTGAGGGCAGGGACAACTTCTCCCAAAAGCATAAGAATAATGGATGCGGTAATGTAAGGCATAATACCAAGACCAAACAAGCTGCTTTGACTTAAAGTCCCCCCTGTAAACATCTGCATATATTCCATTGCCCTACCCAACGGGTCATCTGCAGACCTGCGGCCGGCAATTTCTATGATTTTCGACTGGTCAAAGCCGGGAACCGGGATATGGAAACCAATCCTGTAAGTTATCAGCAGCACCAGTGTAAAAAGAATCTTGTTACGCAGGTCCTGGATTCTGAAAATGTTAACTATCGTTTTTAGCATTTTTATACTTTCTTATCGAAAACTTTTTAGTCTATAGAGTATAGCTTTCTGCGTTTAGCATACCCGCCAGTGGCACGGGCTTCCGGCCCGTGAAGACACGGCCAAGATGGCCGTGCCACCAGGCGGTCTATACGCCAATTTTTAGGACTTTCGCTGTGCCGCCGCAGCCTACAATTTTCTGTTCTGCGGTCTTGCTGAATTTGTGAGCCATTACCTGCAATCTTTTTGTTATTTCGCCGTTGCCGAGAATCTTGACCTTGTTCTTGAGGCCATCAATCAGTCCGGCTGCGGATAATTGCTCCAGGCCGACAGCGACACCATCATCAAATCTTTCCAACTGTGACACGTTGACAATTTCAAATCGCCTTTGGAATTTGAAGTTACTAAAGCCCCGTTTGGGCATCCGGCGAGATAGCGGCATCTGGCCACCTTCACGAATCGTGAAGCCGATTGCCCCGGCTCTGCTCAAACTACCTTTATGACCTCGGCCACTAGTCTTACCGTGACCGCTGCCGATGCCTCTACCGACGCGCTTGCGGGCTTTATGTCTGCCTACAACAGAAGTTATTTCATGGTTCATCATACCGGTTCACCTACCTATCAATCGCCAATTGTCACGCCGCGGACAGATTCAACTGTTTCTTTTGTCCGTAATTTCAGTAAAGCTTCCATCGTTGCCTTGAGCACATTCTTGGCAGAGGTGCTTCCGTAAACCTTTGTCAGAACATCCTGAACACCGGCAAGCTCGAGCACTGCTCGAGCGCTGGAACCGGCAATAACCCCCGTGCCGGCACTGGCCGGAACTAATATTATTTTCGTAGCCCTGTATTTGGCGATTGTCTGGTGCGGAATTGTTCGCCCCACCAGAGCTATCTTGTGCAGATCCTTCTTCGCTTCTTTCATACCCTTCTCAACCGCCAGCGGCACCTCTTTCGCCTTGCCATAACCAATACCTACCGTGCCCTCTCTGTCACCGACAGCTACCAACACTCCAAAGCTGAACCTTCGCCCGCCCTTTAGGACTTTAGCGGTGCGATATACCTTTACAACCGTTTCTTCCAGCGGCTTTTCTTCTTGCTCAAATCCTTGTGGTGCTTCTATTGCCAATTTTATCTCCATTAACTGTCAATTTTTAGAAAACCAAACCAGCTTTTCTTGCCGCTTCAGCAAGCGCTTTGATTCTGCCGTGAAACTTGTAGCGGTTTCTGTCGAAGCAAACGCACTTGATGCCGACCCCGAGGGCCTGTTTTGCAATCGTTTCGCCTACAACTTCGGCAGCCTTTTTGCCGTGTCTATTTTGTAAATTTTCCCGCAGCCCTTTTGACATTGTACTGGCGGCAACAAGCGTTGCACCTACCGTATCATCTACAATCTGAACGTAAATGTGTCTGTTCGAACGAAATACGGATAGTCTCGGTCTCTCCCGCTTCCCAAAGACTTTTTTCCGCACGTGATATTTACGCCTAAGTCTTGCTCTTTGTATCCTATCGACTTTCATAGAACCTAAACCGATTATGTCGTTCCAGTAGTAAAGGCCTTGCCGACTTTGTGCTTGATGTGCTCGCCGGCGAAACGGATGCCCTTGCCTTTATAAGGTTCGGGCCGCCTTATCTTACGTATATCGCTTGCAAACTGCCCCAGCAGCGCCTTATCTACACCTGAAAGCGTAAATTTAGCAGGAGTCTCACCGCCTCTGGTTGCAGCAACCTCAATATGCACCTTTACACCCTTTGGTATTGTGCGTTGTATATCTTGTGCAAAGCCAATCTGAAAGATTAGTTTCCCGCCCTGTTCTTTGACGTTGTATCCGGTGCCGTATATCTCCATTTTCTTTTCAAAACCCGAACTTACACCGCTAACCATGTTTGCAAGTATCGCTCGCGTCGTCCCGTGCATTTGCTTGGCCTGGCGGTTCTCGGGATGGTTATTTTCCACCACTACATTCCCGTTGGAGACCTTTACTTTTATCTTCGGATCGCAATTTATCTGGAGGGTGCCCAGCGGCCCGGAAACCTCGATAGACCGGCCTTGCTGCTCAACCTTTACTCCCTGCGGGATGATAATGGGTTTTTTTCCAATACGACTCATATTTCGATAAACTCAATATGACGGTGAGCTTGGTGGCACGGCCATCTTGGCCGTGTCTTCACGGGCTGAAAGCCCGTGCCACAACTGTCATCAGCTAACCGTGCAAATTATTTCGCCGCCGACCTTGGCCTGGCGGCAGCTTCTGTCGCTCATTACGCCTTTACTTGTGGAAACTATTGCCACACCCAGGCCGCCTACGACTCGCGGCAGCTTATCAGCCGGCAAGTAGATTCTGCGGCCAAGTTTACTAATTCTTTTTATCTCGTTGATGACGGGCCGGCCATCCTCGTCATACTTTAAGGTAATTCTAATTATTCCTTGTTTGCTGTCATCAATTCTGTCGAAATCTTTAATGTAACCTTCCTTTTTCAAAACAGCCGCTATGCTTTCGCAAATATTCGATGCCTTAACGCTAACCTGCTCTTTATTTATTCGCAAAGCGTTGCGAATCTTGGTCAGCATATCAGCTATCGGGTCACTGCTCATAAGTTCACACCTTTGTAATCGGTCTTTTCGTGTCTTTTTACCAGCTGGCTTTTCTTATTCCAGGTATCTTTCCTTCGTTAGCTAACGTTCTAAAGCAAATCCGGCAGAGTTTGAACTTGCGATAGACGGCTCTTGACCTGCCGCAAAGCTCACAACGTGTGTATTGTCGGACACGAAATTTCAGTTTCCTTTTTGCCTTGTTTTCCAGTGCTTTAGTTGACATCCAAACGGTCCCTATTGCTACGTTTTCGCCCTATGTCGATAAACTTTTAAATGGCATACCAAAAAGTGCCAGCATTCTTCTTGCCTCTTCGTTGGTCTTTGCTGATGTTACAAAAGTAATATTCATCCCCTGCTGCGTCTCAACTTTTGACGGATTTATTTCCGGGAAAACGGTCTGCTCCGCCAGTCCCATCGAGTAGTTGCCTCTGCCGTCAAAACTGTTTGGGTTAAGGCCTCGAAAGTCCCTCACCCGCGGGATTACAAGGTTAATCAGTCTATCCATAAATTCATACATCCTCACGCCCCGTAGTGTGACCTTAAGCCCAATTTCAACACCTTGACGAAGCTTAAAGTTAGAGACGCTCTTTTTAGCCTTACGAATTATGGGCATCTGGGCGGTAATCATCATCAAATCATTCTTGGCCATCTCTATAAATTTCTTGTCCTGCGTCGCTTTGCCTACACCCATAGATACGACTATTCTCTCTACCCGTGGCACAGCCATAAGATTTTTATAGCCGAATTCCTTAGCCATCTGCGGCGCTACCGTCGATTTGTATAAGTCTTTTAGCCGTGCCATCGCACACCTTCAAGCAACCAATCCTTCGACAAGCTCAGTCCTCGGGACTTCTAACGGAGGATGGCGAGCAAATCTGTCTTGCCTGTCCTGAGCGCAGTCGAAGGGAGCGTAGTCGAAAGAATCGAACCATTATTTGCTGCGTGCCTTTCTGACGATACCGATTTCGGTGCCGTCGGTTGTAATACGTTTTTTGCTGCCATCTTCATCTATCCTGTAACGGACCCTGCTGCCTCTGGAGTCCTTCGGATTTACCGGCAAGACATTGCTTATATGAATCGGCTGCTCGATATTAATCCGACCTCCCTGGGGATTTTTCCGCGAAGGACGAACGTGCTTCTTGGCCAAATTGTGACCTTGAACCACAACCTTGTTTTCCTTCGGTAAAACCCGAAGCACCACGCCTTGGGCTCCTTTCTCGTCACCGGCGATAATCTCAACCTTATCACCCTTTTTTATGTGCAGGGCCATATATCGTACCGTCTTTTTTCTTCTTTGCCTCTTAAACTACTTCGCTTGCCAGTGAGATGATTTTCATAAAGTTTTTTTCCCGAAGCTCACGAGCAACCGCACCAAAAATTCTGGTCCCTATAGGGTTGCCTTCGTTATCTATCATCACAGCGGCGTTGCTATCGAATCGCACATAGCTGCCATCCACACGCCTCACAGGCTTTCTTGTGCGTATAATAACGCATTTATGCACCTTTTTATTGTCCAACTGACAGGTCGGCAGCCATTTTTTTATGGCAACACAAACAATATCGCCGACCGTAGCAGTAGCCCGGGTAAATTTCCCATGTGCTCCGCTTCTGCCGAGCACCCTGATACACAACGCCGACCTAACACCTGAGTTGTCGGCGATATCCAGCATTGTTTCTTGCTGAATCATTGCACTGCCTGTGGCATTTTGTCTGACGGCGCCTCAGCGGCTTTTTTCACGACCTTCACCAGGCGCCAACTCTTGGTTTTGCTATAAGGTCTGCATTCAGCAATCTCGACCAAATCACCGACACCAGCCTGATTACGTTCGTCATGGACGGCCAGCTTCGTTTGCCGCCTCATATATTTGTCATACTTCGGATGCTTAATTGTCCGGCCGATGACCACTTTAACAGTTTTACTACCGGTGCTGCTTGTTACAACGCCGGTTAAAGTTATTAACTTTCGCTCTTGCATATTCAACTCTTGCTGACCATTTATAACAGGCAAAGTGTTATTTTCTTTCACGCAATATCGTTTTGACCCTGGCGATGTTACGCCGCGTATTGATTATGGCTTTGGAGTCCCCCAGCTTTTCTGTAACTGCCTGTGTTCGCAAATCAAACAGATGCCTCCGGAGTTCTTCCAGTTTATCCTCAAGCTCATCGGCGCCCATCTCTCGATACTGCTTTGCCTTCATATTAACAACCTTTTATTATGCATGTCTTCGCTTAACAAACCTGCACTTAATCGGCAATTTATGGGCCACTCTGGCCAGTGCCAGTTTTGCCACATCCTCGCTGACGCCGCTAACCTCAAAGCAAATCTGCCCTGGCCTGACCCTGGCAACCCAAAAAGCAGGCTCACCTTTGCCCTTACCCATTCGGGTCTCCAGCGGTTTGGCCGAAACCGGCTTATGCGGAAATATCCGCACATACACCTTGCCTTCACGATGCAAAAAGTGCGTCGCCGAAACCCGACCGGCTTCGATGTTCTTGCCGCTCACCCAACTGGCTTCCAGTGCCTGTAAGCCGTATTCGCCGAACGCTACAAAATTGCCCCTCGAGGCATTGCATTTCATTCTGCCGCGCTGGCTCTTACGATACTTAACTCTTTTTGGCATCATTGCCATTTCTTAAGCCCTTCAAACATTTTACCCGGCTTTTGTTGTCTCTTTCACTAAATGCCGGCTTTCAACTTCCGCCTGCATTGTCGGCTGCACCGGTATTAGGTTCTGTCGGCCTGACGTTTGTATCAGCTTGCACGTCACCTGTGCCTTCTCGTCTTGGCCCGCGTTTGGTTCTAAATTTCTCGCCATGCCCGCTGTCAGCAGACCTTGTCCCGCCGAAACGGCCGGGACGCCGACGGGGACCACGGGGACTCGGTTCGGCCTCTTCGCCGAACTTGCCCCTGTAAATCCAAACTTTGATACCAATTGCCCCGTATGTAGTTTCTGCTGTTGCCTTCCCGTAATCTACGTTAGCATCCAGCGTATGCAGCGGGATGCTGCCGAGCTTTTGAATTTCCTTCCTTGCCATTTCCGAACCCGCCAGCCGCCCGCCACAAATAATCTTAACGCCTTTAGCACCGGCGTTCATTGCTGCTTCACAGTATTGTTTCATCGTGCGCCTGTATGAGGCCCGCTTTTCCAACTGTTCGGCGATCGCTTCGGCGACTAAAATGGCGTTAAGATCCGGCTCTTTTATCTCGATAACGTTTACGGTTACGGCTCGGCCCGTCAATTGCTCAATCTCTTCCCGCAGCTTCTCAACTTCACCGCCTCTGGGTCCAATGATTACGCCTGGTCGAGCGCTATGCAGTGTTACTTTTATCTCATTGCGCGTTCGCGTTATTTCAACCTTTGCAACTGCGCCCTTAGGCACGCTACGGTTATATTTCTTGTCGATAAACTGGCGAATCTTGTGGTCCTCGACAAGAAACTCGCCGTAAGCAGCCTTGTTTGGAGCAAACCATGTGCTCTGCCATCCCAGCGTTATCCCTGTTCTGAAACCTATTGGCGAAACTTTCTGACCCATAATACTGTTCGTTTATTACCTGTTTTTACGCCTCTGTAACCGTTATATGAATATGGCAGGCTTTTTGATGAATGGGATATGCCTTGCCTCTATCTTTTGCTCTCCATCTTTTCGTGCCGATTCGTATCCCGGCACCATCAACGCGGGCTTCGCTGACGTATAGACTATCAACATCAGCCTGCTGCTCATCGGCGTCTGCCACAGCACTTCGCAAGACCTTATCAATCATCGATGCAGCGCGTTTCCTTGTAAATTTCAATATATCTAACGCATCCTCAACGCTTCGCCCGACTATCAATTGTGTAACCAATTTTGCCTTGCTGGCTGAAATCGGTGCATAGCGATAAATCGAGTGCCAGTCAGCTAAGTCGGTAACTTCGACGGATAAACCAGCCGCCAGCCGTTGAATGTCTTGCTTTCGGGGCCTGGACTTGAAAAGACCCTTTTGCCAGTTCTTTACAGCCGCTGTCGCTGCCCTCTTATCAAGCCCGGGCCTGACGAGCTGGCTGGCCAGTTGCTCCACGCTTACCTTACGTTCCTGGCAAAGCTCTTTTAACTTATTAGCGCTTAACATAACTATCTCGTATTCCGATTAGCGGATTATACCGTCTCTATCTTCCTGGTTGAATGGCCTTTGAACGTCCGCGTCAGCGAGAATTCGCCTAACTTATGCCCGACCATATCCTCGGAAACAAAAACTTTATTAAATATCTTGCCGTTATGGACCAGAAATGTGATACCCACAAACTCCGGTATTATCGTGCACCGCCTGGCCCAGGTCTTTATTGGCTCACGGGCGCCGGAGGTAAGCTGCGTTTGCACCTTTCTGAACAGCTTCTGGTCAACGTATGGTCCTTTTTTAAGTGATCTTCCCATTCGGATTTACTCAATCTTCAAACTTCAATAATCACGCGACCAGCTCTTTTTACCTTCTACACGCTAATTAGCCACGAATTTGGAAACGTCCGCTTTTTCGTCTTCGAATAATCCTTTGGTTGCTGGTCTTGCGCGGATTTCGGGTTTTGCCGCCTTTTGCCAGGACGCCCGTAGGCGAGCAGGGGTGTCTGCCCCCATTCGACCTGCCTTCTCCGCCGCCCATTGGGTGAGAAACGGGGTTCTGTGCCTTGCCTCTTACGTGCGGTCTGCGGCCCAGATGCCGTGTTCGCCCGGCCTTGCCAAGCCTGATGTTCTGGTCGTCAGGGTTGCTGAGCTGACCAATTGTCGCCCGGCATTCCTTGCGGAGCATCCGCATTTCGCCGCTGGGCAAAACGACGGTGGCCCAGTTACCTTCCTTTGCAACAATTTTGGAAACGCCGCCTGCTCCTCTAACAAGTTTCCCACCCTGGCCTGCTATCATTTCTATGTTGTGAATCTCTATCCCTGTAGGAATCGCCTCCAGTGGCATAGCGTTGCCGGGCCTCGGCTCACACAACTTGCCGCTCATCACAGTGTCACCAACCTTTATACCCAATGGCGCCAATATGTATCTTTTCTCGCCATCGGCGTAGTGCACCAGCGATATAAAACAATTCCTGTTCGGGTCGTATTCAACTGTTGCTACTTTTGCAGGAACATCGTCCTTGTCACGTTTGAAATCGATAATTCGGTAAATCTTTCTTGCCCCGCCGCCTCTGAACCTGACGGTGGTCATGCCGGAATGATTCCTTCCGCCGTTCTTTTTAATCCGCACACACAGCGATTTCTCTCGTGCACCGATTGTCAGCTCAGCGTAATCATTTACCGAACTGTTTCTTCGTCCCGCACTTGTTGGATTATAAATTTTAATACCCATAATTTTTACCCCCTCTGTTTTATTTTCCCTTAGAACAAATCGATATGGTAATCAGGTTCCAGGTATATGACAGCCTTTTTCCAGCTCGGCGTATAGCCGCCGGTTTTACCTCTGCGCTGATATTTACCCTTGCGGTTGGCTGTCCGGACCTTGCGAACCTTGACTCCATATAATTTTTCCACAGCATTTCTTATTTGGGTTTTGTTAGCTCTTTTATTTACTTCAAAGGGATACGCCCCCTTCGTATTGGCAAGGTGCACTCCCTGCTCCGTAATTAAAGGTCGAACTACAATGTTCTGCACATCCATAATAAAATTCGCTAATTCTCGTCCTCTTGGCCCTTATTCAACAATGATAAAAACGCATCTCTGGTGAACAACATCTTATGGCAGCTGCAAATGCTGCCTGCGTTCAGCTCGGCCACGGGCATTACAGTTATCTTCGGAATATTCCGAGCCGATTTATACAGGTTCTGGTCGTAGTCGTTAACTGTTACAAGACAACTGCGGTCTATCTTCAAATTGCTTAAAACACGTTCAAAATCTTTCGTTTTAGGTTTCTGGAATTTCAATTCATCGACGACGACTACGTTGTTAGTCAGCATTTTTGCCAGTATCGCGGAGTTCCTTGCCAGCCTTCTTTGCTTTTTGGGCATCCGTTTTCCAAAATCCCTGGCTGCTTTGGCAAAGGTCATACCGCCTCCCACACGCTTGCCGGTTCTAATCGTTCCCGCACGGGCGCGACCGGTATGTTTTTGCCTGTATATCTTTCGGCTTGAACCTTCTACATCGCCTCTGCCCTTTGTCGTAGCTGTCCCCACGCGCTTATTGGCCTGATACATAACAATTGCCTGTTTGAGCAGCGGGTATCTGACGTAGCGGCCAAAAGCCGCTTCATCGACCTTTAAGCTATCGATTTCCTGACCTTCTATGTTATAAACAGCCAGACTAATCATTTTTTGATTCTGCTTTCTGACTACTTACCCTTTTTTGCGCTTCGCACGATGCAATAGCCGCCTGCAGGGCCCGGTATGGAACCCTTTACGACTAACAAGTTCCTCTCCGAGTCTATTCCTACCAGCCGGTGATTCTTTACAGTGGCCCGGTGGTTGCCTAGATGTCCGCCCATTCTCTTTCCCTTATGCAGGTTGCCGCCGTGGCCGCGGTCGGTTCCGTGACTGGCGATTGAGCCGGGCGAGCGATGCTTTCGTTCGGTGCCGTGCGAATTCGGCATACCGCCAAAATGATATCGCTTCATTACGCCGGCAAATCCTTTGCCTTTACTGGTTCCAACCACATCAACAAATTCCTTCTCTGTGAAAGCTGCAACAGTGATGGCATCTCCAACTTTATGTTCCTGCTTGGCATCGTTGGACAATCGCATCTCTCTGATGAACCTCTTTGGAACAGTGTTAGCCTTTTCAGCGATGCCAATCTGTGGCTTTTTCCTGACAGAGGGCTTTATATCATCATAGCCCATCTGAATAGCGTTATAACCATCAGTTTCAACTGTCTTGACCTGCATAACAACGCACGGGCCGGCTTGTATGACGGTAACAGGCAGCAACCTGCCTGCTTCGTCATAAACCTGGGTCATTCCAACTTTTTTTCCCAATAACAGCGCCATTATGCTCGAGCCTTTACAATTATTGTTTAACTATTTCAGGCCTTAATCTTTACGAACACGCCGGCCGGCACCACCAAGCGGTTCAACACTTCGACCGTTCGTGCGTTAGCTTCGAAAATATCAATAAGCCGTTTATGAGTACGTAATTCAAACTGCTCACGTGATTTCTTGTCTATATGTGGGCTTCGCAGCACAGTATATCTTTCGATGCGGGTAGGCAGCGGTATCGGCCCACTAACCCTGGCATTGGTCTTTCGAGCGTGCTCTACTATCTCTTTAGCAGATATATCCAGAGCCCTGTGGTCATAGGCCTCCATCCTGATTCTTATTCGTTCACTTTCACCAGGCATAACTTTTTTTTGCGTTACCTGCTTTCCTGAAATTTATTCTTGGCTGCAAAAGTTACCTTAAAAAAAGATAATCATTACCTGAATTCTCATTTTCAAAATCTATAAGTCTTGCCATAACGACCTATATGCCAAAAATAGGGTAAAAAATCCCCCCTTTGGCCTATAGTTTCGCTATTTTGCGACCAGTTTTACGACTTTGGCAGGCAAGGCTTGGAATCAATTATTGACTGCTTGCGGCTCTGCATTAAATCTAACCTTCGGCAATCAATATCTAATTCGCCTTCCTTAAGGTCCAGGTTGTGGCCTTTAACAGGCCTCGCAAACCCCTTTTATGGGCTTGGCACACACTTATAACAACATAGGTTGCTAATAAGCTATATCCCTGAGCATAATAAAAATAGATATGCCACAGCCTAACTAATTTACGCAGTGTCATTCGTGACAATGCTCGCTACGGCTAAAACACTATAAAGTAACATCCTTATAACAGATTGTCAAAGAAAATTTCGACAAAATTTTTGCAAAAAAATAGAAAATCTAATTATAGCGCTCCTTTTAAAGGATAATCTCTTTAGCGAGTTGTTCTGGGACCTTTTCATAGCTGAGCGGCTCCATAGTAAAGGTTCCTCTGCCGCCTGTTGCGCTTCTGATTTCACTGGAGTAACCAAACAACTCCGCCAGGGGGACTTTGGCATCGATTATCTGCACATTCCCGTGAGTCCGGCAACCCGTGATTGCCCCTCTTTTTGCCAGCAACTGCCCCTGGATTGCCCCAAAAGCGGTCTGTGGAACTTCTACCTGAAGCCGCATTATAGGCTCAAGTAAGACCGGCCCAGCATCTTTAACCGCCTTTTCTACGGCTATTATAGCAGCTTGTTCGAAGGCAATCCCAGATGAATCCACAGAATGAAACGAACCATCAATTAACGTAACTCTAACTCCCACAACAGGATAGCCCGCAATAGCTCCGCTATTCAAGGCCTCTTTGCATCCTCTTTCAACGTCCGGAACGTATGTTCGTGGAACCTTATCCCCAGGTGCTTCGTTTCCGAACAGGATTTCGCGACTCCAGTGGCCATCCTCTGTCAATAATGGCTCAATCTTCAAAATAACGTGGCCATACTGCCCCCTACCACCAGTTTGACGTATGAACTTGCCTTCTACTTTGGCTGATTTAGTAATGGCCTCTTTATATGCAACTCTCGGTTTGCCAACCCTGATATTGAGGCCTTTTTCCTTTACCAGTTTGTGCTGTAATATCTCTAAGTGCAGCTCCCCCATCCCGCTAATAATTGTCTGGCCGGTTTCGCTGTCTATTTTGCATTCAAAAGTCGGGTCCTCGCGTTTCAATGAAGACAGTGCACCTGCTAACTTTGCCTTTTCTGCAGCGGTTCTGGGTTCTATAGACATATTGATAACGGTATGCGGAAAGGCGATGCTCGGCAGAACAATTGTTTTCTTGGGGTCGCACAGCGTATCACCTGTAAGCGTTTCTTTGGGTCCTATAACCGCAACGATGTCACCTGCACCAGCCTGTTCAAGGAGTTTTCGCTCATTAGCGTGCATCTCAAATATCCGGGTGATGTTTTCACGTTTATTCCGGTTGGCATTCAGAACCCTGATACCAGGTGAAAGTTGCCCTCGATAAATCCGAAGATACGTCAAATCACCGTGTGCATCCGCGACAACCTTAAACGCAAGGGCGACCAAACTGCCATCCCTGTCACATTTGATAGGTATTTGCTTCTTTTCATCACCAGGCTTGTGTCCCATCATAACAGGCACATCCAGAGGCGAGGGGAAATATTCTACAACTCCGTCAAGCACTTTTTGGATACCGACATATTTTAAGGCGGAACCCGCAAATACGGGCCGAAGATTAGCACTTAATGTCCCGCATCTTACGGCTCTATAAATCATATCAGCACTTATTGGTTTGTCGTGAATATAGCCATCCATAAGCTCTTCATCGTATTCAGCCGCAAGTTCGAGCATCTGTTTTCTTTGCTGTTGTGCGATTTGGAGAAATTCGCCGGGAATCTCAGCCTCCTCAAAGACTGCCCCCAGCTTTTCAGGCTTGTAAAAAACCGCTTGCATCGTAACTAAGTCTATTATGCCCGCAAAACGGTCTTCAGCTCCCATAGGAATCTGTAGCAAAATAGGGGTGGCCTGGAGCTTTGTGCGAATGTCCTCGATAGTCATCTCGAAATCTGCACCGGTTTTGTCCATTTTGTTGACGAAGCAAAGAAAGGGGAGGTTATATTTTTGTCCCTGTCTCCAGACGGTTTCGCTCTGTGCCTGAACGCCCTCGCTGCCGTCAAATACGACCACAGCTCCATCAAGGACTCGCAGCGACCTTTCAACTTCAGCAGTGAAATCAATGTGGCCTGGCGTATCTATAAGATTGAGTGCATAGCCTTTCCAGAAAATTTTGGTCGCTGCCGAAGTAATTGTAATACCTCTTTTTTGCTCTTCTTCCAGATAGTCCATAACAGCGGTGCCATCGTGGACCTCTCCCATCTTGTAGGTCTTGCCTGTGTAGAAAAGAATCCGCTCGGTTACCGTGGTTTTACCTGCATCAATGTGGGCAATAATGCCGATATTCCGAATTTTTTCCAAATCGCTTGGCATTAGAAAACTATTAACCAATTAACCACCCACCAATCCTTCGATTATACTCAGGATGGTGAGCAAAGTCGAACCATTAACCAATAGTGAGTAGTGACTGGTGAGTAATGAGTGGTGAGTAGTCAGTTGCGGGCTTACCATGCGAAGTGTGCAAAAGCCTTATTCGCTTCAGCCATCTTATGGATATTTTCCCGCGTGGTCATTGCGCCGCCGCGTCCGTTGTAAGCATCTATCAATTCAGAGGCCAGGCGCTCTGGGAAGCTCTTGCCTGTTTTTCCCCTGGCTGCGTTTAGTATCCAGCGGATAGCCAGCGACTGCTGACGCTTCGGATTTACCTGCATCGGCACCTGATAACTGGCGCCCCCGATACGCTTGCTGCGAACCTCAATCAGCGGCTTTACATTATTAACCGCCTTCTCAAACAGCTCCTGTGGCCCAACGTCTTTGACTGACCGGGCAATCGTCTCCATTGCCCCGTAAAAGAGGCCCTGTGCAACACTCTTCTTGCCCTTGGCCATCAGAGAGTTAATAAACTTTGAAACCAGCTTGCTATTGTATTTAACGTCAGGTTTCAATTGCTTGCCTGAAGCTGTAGGTTTCTTTTTAGCCATTATTTTTCCTCATATAGCAGTCATTCTGATCGCATCTGTCCTGAGCGAAGTCGAAGGAGCGAACAATCATCTTGGCGTCAGCCATCCCTGACGGGATTTTGATGGGCCGGACCCTTCGTCCCGCCGAAGGTGCCAGATAGTTTTTAGACATATCTTTATTTCCCCATTTTTGCACCGTATTTACTTCTGCCTCTTTTGCGATTGGCAACGCCGGCGCAGTCGAGGATGCCGCGAATTATATGGTATCGAACGCCAGGCAGGTCGCGAACACGGCCTCCGCGAATCAGAACCGTGCTGTGCTCCTGCAGATTATGGTCAATACCAGGTATGTAAGCAGTAATTTCCTTGCCATCGGTTAGTCTAACACGGGCAATTTTCCGCAAAGCGGAGTTCGGCTTCTTCGGCGTCATCGTCCGGACAATCAGACATACACCTCTTTTCTGAGGGCTTCCACTAATATCAGATACACGTTTTTTGCCCTTTGATTTTGCCCTCGGGCGTTTGACTAACTGGTTCATCGTCGGCATAATTCGTACCTCGATTCTCGATGCTCGCTGAGTACGAGTATCCAGCATATAGCATCGAGAATCTATTTATGGATTAATTCCTAATGCTTCCTTGACAGCGGCCTCTGCCTTTGCTTCGGCCTCTTTGGCTTCCCTGACTTCCTTGGCCTCAACAAATTCTTTAGGAAGCGGCGCCTCTGCAAGATGCAAAACTTTCATTTGCAGATACGGCTTGAAAGCTGTCCCAGCCGGTATCAGGTGACCGAGGATTACGTTCTCTTTCAAACCATGAAGCTCGTCTATTCTACCAGCTAATGCTGCCTCTGTCAAGACCTTAGTGGTTTCCTGGAAGCTGGCCGCCGCAATAAAGCTCTCCGACCCCAGCGAAGCTTTAGTGATTCCCAGCAGCAGTGTCTTGGCGGTTACAGGTTTTGTACGCCTCGCCTTTGCAGGAACACCGCCAAGCATTTCTATCTTTTCATTAATACTTGCAAGGTCTTTTTTGTTAATGGTTTGACCTGCCATTAATTCAGCACCCACGTCTTGCTGTCGCGAGAAGGCAGCGGGGGTGGTGGGGGCATCGCCGGTGTCCGTAATTTTTACACTTTGGGTGAGTCTTTCGTTTTCTCTTCTGAAAATGAATTTATCAACAACCTCGCCCGGCAAAAAGGAGCTGTCGCCAACTGACTCAATCTCAACTTTTCGCATCATTTGAGAGCATATAATTTCAATATGCTTGTCGTTGATATTGACATTCTGTGAGCGGTAAACGTTCTGGATCTCTGCGATAAGGTATTTCTGCAGCGCCTCTTCGCCTTTAATCCGCAGAATATCGTGCGGCACCAAGGGTCCATCCGTCAAAGCATCGCCGGCTTCAACAAAATCGCCGGTGTGCACGTTAAGGTGCCTGTCGCGAGCTACATGGTGCTCCTTCTCCATACCGGACTCTGAGCGAATAATAACGGTCATTTTGCCCTTGCGTTTATCGCTTCGCAGCTCCACTCGCCCGCTAATCTCAGCCATCGCGGCAGGCTCCCTGGGTTTGCGTGCTTCAAAGACCTCAGTAACTCTGGGCAGCCCACCGGTAATGTCCTGTGTGCCGCTGGTGGCCCGGGGTTGGTGGGCAAGTAACTGACCCGCCTGAACCTGCTGGCCCTGGTCAACCTCGATCCTGGCTCCCGCCGGCAAATAGTGAACGTCAAGGATTTTGCCGGCCGCATCTTCTATGATGATTTGCGGGTGCTTGTCGCCTTTGTGCTCAATCACGACAGGTCTGCCGGTCTGGCCCTTTCGCTCTTCTTCGATTCCAATGGTCTCACCTTCAATGATATCGACGAAACGAATAAGGCCGGGCACTTCCGCTAAGATAGGGGTGCGGTGCGGGTCCCAGGTGAACAATAGCGATGCGGCTTTAACCTTTGCATTATCCTCAACCAGAATAGTGGCGCCATAGGGGACATTAAAACGGTCGAGCTCTCGTTCTTTTGCATCAATAAGAATTATTTCTCCGTTACGCTTCAGGGCAATTATGTCGGTCGTTCCATCGTTTTTCTTGAAGTGAACCGCATTTACATCGCGGTATCGAACCGTTGCTGCGTGTGTAGCTCTCTGCTCGCGTTCGAGAATGGCTCTGGAAGCTATGCCGCCGGTATGGAATGTCCGTAGTGTCAACTGTGTCCCAGGTTCACCAATGGATTGTGCGGCGATAATGCCCACCGCCGTGCCTTCTTCAACGAGCTGGCCGGTGCTCATATCCAAGCCGTAACACTTCGCGCAAACCCCGAATGGACTGTCACACGTCAGCGTACTTCTAACCCTGATGGCATCAAGACCCAGAGCTTCTATCTTTGCTGCCGCCTCGCCAGTTATCACCTCGTTCTCACGAACAATCATCTCGTCCGTAATTGGATTGCGAATGTTGTCCCTGGCAGTCCTGCCAATTATAAGTTGAGAGAGCGGCGCATCAATTTGTTCTCCCCTGCTGACTATACTCTTGGTAATTCCTTGAAGGGTCCCGCAGTCACGCTCAATAATGATTACGTTCTGGGAGACATCGATAAGTTTCCGAGTAAGATAACCCGAGTTGGCTGTCTTTAGGGCGGTATCTGCCAAACCCTTGCGGGCGCCATGCGTAGAGCTAAAGTACTCCAGCACTGTCAATCCCTCACGGAAGTTTGATTTAATCGGCGTCTCTATAATCTCGCCGCTGGGCTTTGCCATTAATGCCCGCATACCCGCAAGCTGCTGAATCTGGTCGGTGCTTCCTCTTGCGCCGGAGTCAGTCATAATGTATATCGGATTTAGGTATGGCCGGCCATTTTCGTCGGTGTCTTCTTTAAGACAGCGCATCATCTCATTTGTTACCGCCACACGAGCATTAGTCCAGGCATCGATAACCTGATTGTACCTCTCACGGTCCGTCAGGACACCATCGTCATAGTTTCTATTGATTTTGGAAACCTTCTTCTCGGTATCCTCGATAATATCCTGTTTTTTCGGAGGCACCTTCAAATCTGTAATGCCAAAAGTCATGCCCGAAAGCGTAGCATACTTAAAGCCCAGGTCCTTTATTCTATCAAGCAAATCAACCGTCGCAGCGGAACCTGCCGATTCGTAGCAGTCACTGACTACCTGGCTCAATTTCTTTTGTGCCATCGTAGCATTATAGAACGGCAGCACCTCGGGTAGGATATCGTTGAATATACATCTGCCAACTGTTGTCTCGATGACTTCGTACTGAGGTTTCGCCTGCGGTGCCAGCCCGGCTGATTTCCGGGCCTTGTTCTTCAACTCTGCCAGTGAAGGCTTTTTCGGAACACGGACCTTAATCTTCTGGTGCAAGCCGATTTTACCCATTTCGTATGCCATCATTGCTTCGTGCGTATCTTTGAATGCCATAATCCCGATTTTATCGGGATGTTTTTTACTTCCTGCCCACCACTTTAATGCCTCCTTTGGGGCTTCATATTCTGTGAGCTCAGTGACCGCCCATGTCTTGAGAAGATTGTCTTCCGAATATAAACCCGTGAAATACTTCTTGATCCTCCTTGTCAAACCCTGGCTCGACCGGTTATCTTTCTTGTCTTCTCCACCTATCCCAACATAGCCGTCCTTGACCTGTCCGGTTCTCAAACTCTTAAAGAAATATATCCCCTGCGGGTCCCCTTCAGGGAGTCTCACTTCATGCAAATCTTCAACTTCAACCCACTCTGACTCACTTCTAATCGCGTCGTCACACTCTGCGAGGATATCCTTCAATCGCGGGTTTGCTTTGCACAAGTTATCCCAGTCTTTGAGAGATTTGCTTAATTGGTCCCAGTCGTTGAATCTCGGACACTGCTTCTCTCTGTACTCGTGTTTTGAGGCAACCTTGGCCTCAAGCGCTTTCAATTCCTCCTTATATAGGAAAGGCTTATCCTCTGCATTTCCTGTTTTCACACACTTGAACGCCAATCCTCCCGTTCGCTCACCTCCCTTTACAATATATTTCCTCCGCAGTATATTGTTCCCCTCGCGGTCCTCGGTTTCCGCCCACGTCTGGCCCTCCTTCTTCTTGAGCCACTCCTTCGCCTCGTCCGCGGTCAGACGAACCGACGGGGTGGGTAACACGGGCTTTTCGTCCTGCTGGACCCACTCTCTGGGGTCCGCGTATGTCAGATAATAATTGCCCATAACCATATCCTGGGAGGGTCCAACCACTGGAGAGCCATTGGCAGGTGAGAAAATATTGGAGGTGGTCATCATAAGAATATGAGTTTCCACCTGTGCTTCGATAGAAAGCGGCAGGTGCACCGCCATCTGGTCGCCGTCAAAGTCCGCGTTGAAACCTTTGCAGGCCAACGGATGCAGCATAATAGCGTTTCCTTCAACCAGCACCGGCTCAAATGCCTGGACTCCCATCCGGTGCAACGTAGGCGCACGGTTCAATAAAACAGGATGTTGATGAATCACTTCCTCCAGAACGTCCCAGACCTGCACATCACGCCTCTCTATCATACGCTTAGCACTTTTAATCGTATCCGCAAGCCCGTGCTGCTTGAGTTTGCGAATGATAAAAGGCTGATACAGTTCCAGTGCTATCTTTTTCGGCAGTCCGCATTGAAACAGCTTCAACTGCGGCCCTACCACAATAACCGACCTTGCCGAATAATCTACACGCTTTCCCAGCAGGTTCTCTCGGAATCGTCCTTGCTTTCCTTTAATCATATCGGTTAGAGATTTTAGAGGCCGATTATTGCTTCCCAGGACCGGTCTTCTACACCTGCCGTTATCAAGCAGCGCATCGACTGCCTGCTGGAGCATTCGTTTCTCGTTTCTGATAATGACCTCCGGTGCGTTCAAGTCAATTAGCTTTTTAAGCCTGTTGTTTCGATTGATGATTCTTCGGTAGAGGTCGTTTAAGTCACTGGAAGCGAAGTTGTCTCTTTCGAGCAGGACGAGTGGTCTCAAATCCGGCGGTATGACCGGGATAACCTCAAGCACCATCCACTCAGGCTTATTCCTGCTGTTTTTTAAGTCGTTAATGGCTTTGAGCCTTTTTGTAAGCTCTTTGACTTTTTGTTTGCTGCTGGTCTTTTCAATCGCGTCCCTTAATTCACAACTTTGCGTCTCGATCTCGATATGAGTCAGCAATACCTTAACGGCCTCTGCCCCCATACCCGCCTTAAAAGCATTGCCGTATTTTTGGATCGCTTCTCGATATTCTTCTTCTGTGAGCGGTTGCCCGACCTTCAAAGGCGTCTGTCCGGGGTCGGTGACAACGTAGTCTTGGAAGTAGGTGATTTTTTCCAGGTCGGAGGCTTTCATATCGAGGAGTGTTCCAATCCGGTTAGGGATGGACTTGAAAAACCAGATATGCACTACGGGAGCAGCCAGATTAATATGACCCATACGTTTTCTACGCACGCGAGAATGGGTTACTTTTACGCCGCATCTGTCGCAAATGATGCCTTTGAATTTGGTGCCTTTATATTTTCCGCAGGCGCATTCCCAGTCTCGCTCAGGCCCGAAGATACGCTCGCAGAATAGTCCGTCCTTCTCCGGCCGATAAGTCCGGTAATTGATAGTCTCGGGCTTGCGCACCTCGCCGAAGGACCAGCTCCTGATATCATTGGGACTGGCTAACGAAATTTTGACTGACCCGTAATCGTTAATCCGGTCGTAAATATTTCCTAACATCTCAAACCCCTCTGCAATTGATGATAAATAATTTCGTTATCAACACAAATCCGCCTCTGGCACAATATCGTTTTTTCACAGCACGGCGCTTCCAAGCCGCTTCTTTTCGAGCTGGATATTTAACCCCAATCCTCTTATTTCATGGCAAAGCACATCAAAGGATAGCGGCGTGCCGGCCTCAAGGGTGTTTTGTCCCTTGACCATTGATTCATAAATTTTCGTTCGTCCCTCAACATCATCGCTTTTTACCGTCAGCATCTCCTGGAGCGCGTATGCTGCTCCATAGCCCTCCAATGCCCAGACCTCCATCTCGCCGAACCTTTGTCCCCCGGTTCGAGCCTTACCGCCCAATGGCTGCTGGGTAATTAGACTATACGGCCCAGTTGAGCGGGCGTGAATCTTATCGTCAACAAGATGATGCAGTTTCATCATATAGATATACCCGATGGTGCAGGATTGACCGAATAGCTCGCCCGTTCTGCCATCATATAGCTTGGCCTTCAAGGTTTTCAAAATGTGTATAAAAAACTCATTAGGTGGTGGAGGCAGTTTTGTCTCTTCAAGCTCGGCTTTTCGCTTGGCCATAAGCTCATTTGCCTCAGCGGTCAATTTTCCAATGTCCTCTTCGGTAGCGCCGTCAAAGATTGGAGTAACAGCCTGGAAGCCCAGGACTTTTGCCACCCAGCCCAGATGTGTTTCAAGAATCTGGCCGACGTTCATTCGGCTCGGCACACCGAGCGGATTGAGTAATACGTCCAGAGACGTGCCGTCTTCCAAAAACGGCATATCCTCCTCTGGCACAATCTTAGCAATGACTCCTTTGTTGCCGTGCCGTCCTGCCATCTTATCGCCTATCGATAACGTCCTTTTAATCGCAACATACACCTTTACCATTTCCAGCACACCGCTGGGCAGTTCATCGCCGTGTTTCAATCGCTCAATTCCGTGCTTCTTTTCTTCTTGAATCTCTATAATTTTTACCCAGAATTTATCCACAACTTTTTGAACGTCATCTCTGATAGAAGCGGGCTTGACCCACTTGATATTGAAGTTTTCTATCTGCTCATAAATGACCTCGTTATCGGTGCTGACCCCTACCTTCTGCCGCGTGGATGGGTCGATGATTTCCGCATCAAATTTTTTCTGGATAGTCTCAATCATTTGTCTGAAGATGGCGCACTCTTTTGCCCTTATCTGGTCTTCGTATTGTTTGATTTCACCAGCCAGTGCCTTCTTCAGCTCCTCACCGACGGCGCCTCGCCTGGTGAAGTGTTCTGTTTTTATTACCACCCCCTCATATCCACTGGGTAGTTCCAGCGAATCGTTCTTGACATCCTCGCCGGCTCTGCCAAATATGGCGTGCAGCAGTTTCTCCTCCGGGGTAAGTTCTGTCTTACTTTTCGGCACGACCTTACCAACCAGAATATCACCCGTACATACCCTTGTTCCCTCACGAACTATCCCGCTTTCGTCAAGGTTTCGCAGTGCCTTTTCGCTGACATTTGGAATATCTCTGGTGAACTCCTCTTTTCCCAGGCGTGTCTCTCGGACCTCAGAGGTGAATTCGTCAATGTGGATACTGGTGAAGCTGTCGTTCTTGCAGAGTTTTTCACTGACTACCATTGCATCCTCAAAATTGAAACCGTCATAAGAGACAAAACCTACAAGAATATTTTTCCCTAAAGCCAGGACGCCGTCGGCAGTCCCGCCGCCGTCTGCTATGACCTGACCTTTCTGGACTTTCTCACCAAGTTTAACTATTGGCTTTTGGTTCAGGCAGGTCCTTTCATTCATTCCTACAAACTTTGCCAGGTTATATTCTTCAACCTGATTGATGACTATTTTGGTTGCG
Source organism: uncultured Pirellulales bacterium (assembly GCA_964462515.1). Lineage (GTDB taxonomy): Bacteria > Planctomycetota > Phycisphaerae > Sedimentisphaerales > Anaerobacaceae > CAYWXK01. The sequence goes on along the minus strand of CAYWXK010000023.1, from coordinate 38,714 downwards.
TCCACCGCAGTGACAACACCGCTGGTTTCGGCTCGAACGACCATGCTGCAATTCTGTCCAACATCTTTCTCCAGCCCTGTGCAAACCAATGCCTGTTCGGTTTTTAACAAGGGAACCGCCTGCCGCTGCATATTCGAGCCCATCAGTGCCCTGTTTGCATCGTCGTGTTCGAGAAATGGAATAAGCGATGCAGAAACGCCGACTATCTGCTTGGGTGAAATGTCAACATACTCCACCTCGTCTCTGTTAGTCTGAGCAAGTTCACCTCTTTTTCTTGCAAGGACAGGCCCTTCTTTGATTTTTCGACTTACCGGGTCAATAGCACTTGGCGGAGCGAAGATTGCCTTCATTTCCTCATCAGCCCTCAAATGTACTACTTCGTCAGTTACCTTACCATTTTTGACTTTTCGATAAGGTGTCAGTAAAAAGCCGTATTCATCAACCGTTGCAAATATCGCTAATGAGGCAATCAAACCGATATTTGTTCCTTCAGGCGTCTCAATCGGGCAGATTCTCCCATAGTGGCTTATATGCACGTCTCTGACCTCAAATCCCGCCCTTCTTCTGTTCAGCCCTCCAGGTCCAAGCGCAGATAAACGCCTTTCGTGAGTAAGCTGGCTTAATGCGTTTGTCTGGTCAACAACCTGGCTGAGCTCACCGCGACCAAAGAAATAGTTAATACTGCTCGATACGCTCTTGGAATTTACTAAGTCAGCAACTTTGAGAGGCTCGGGTGGGTCTCTTTTGATGCTCATCCGTTCCTGCACGGTCTTGCGGAGTTTCAAAAGTCCCTTTCTGATTTCGTCGGCAGCAAGCTCTTCGATTGTCCGAAGCCTCCTGTTTCCTAAATGGTCGATGTCATCCAGCTCCCCCTGATTGTTGCGCAAGGCCGTTATATATTTCATCGTGTTGAGGAAATCTTCAGGCCGAAGCGTCATCTCATTTTCGTCCACCGCCTGGCCAAACTTACGGTTCAATCTGAATCTTCCGACTTTGCCTAACCGATAGCGGTTCGGGTCAAAAAATTTCTCCGCAAAGAAGGCCCTCGCCTTTTCTTCGTTGGCCGGATTGCCCGGCCTTAACCTCAGATAGAACTTCAAGAGCGCCTGTTCGTGGCTCGGACAGTCGTCCTCAGCAAGAGTATTTAAAATTAGCGTATCCCGCACGTCACCGATAACCTCAACGTCGTCACTTTCCAACTTATGCTTGCCTTCTTTACGCTCACCCTCAACAAGAATACCATATTCAGTTACTTCGATTGTGGCCCATTTCACTAGAAGATTGTCACCAGAAGCCTCGGAAATTGACCTGTTTGAGCTAGCTTTGAACGGACCGTGGAAGTGTTTGCCAAGCCTATCTTTTAACGACGTCGCTAGGCCGACGTATCCCTGCTTAATCCCCTTTTTAGGGTCGCGCTCGTTTAGAACTTGGAATACATATATACCCTGTTTATCAGGAAGGTCCTTATCCTCATCAAGATTACGCACAACTCGCCAGTTCTGCTCATCGAGAGATTCCATCTTTTCTTTGCACTCTTGGAAATATCGCTCAAGGTTAGGATTTTCCTTCCATAAGTCCTCGACCTTTTCTTCCTTCATCAGTCTGTCTTCGTCGTTGAAACGTGGACACTGATGATTTTTGTTGAGAGGATATGACCTAGCGAGTTTGCTCTCAAGTGCTTCAAGTTCATTCTTTTCCAGTTTTCCTTGATCACTTTCGGTGAGCACATATTTAAATGCAAACCCACCAGTTACCTTACTCCCCTCCACCATGTACTCCTTTCGAAGCCACTTTTGGTTTTCTTCAACCCAAGCACGCCCCTTATTCGTTTCGAGCCAACTCTCATCTTTTTTCTCCCTGCGGGTGGTTGAACGTGCGTGTGAATAAGCACTCTGTATTACAGAGACTTTGTCACCAATTTGCGTGCTGGCTTTTGCTATGATTTCGCCGGTCCGGGGGTCTGCAATCGGCGTTACCGCCCACATAGAAGGCGTAAGTTTGCCGACAGGAACGGTCTTTGTTGGATAAAACGCCCGCAGGATTTTATCAGTAGTGCTGAAGGCGGGATCCATCGCCCTCAAGAAAACGCTTGCCGGTAGTTTGCTGGATTGGTCAATCCTGACAACCAGGATGTCTCTATGGGTAACACTTATTTCTATCCAACTGCCCCGTTCGGGTATGATTCTGCCGCCGTGAAGGACTCTATCGCCCTCTTTGCTCTCAATGAGAAAATCCACACCCGGGCTTCGGTGCAGTTGGTTAACTATCACGCGGACGGCGCCGTTGATGATGAATTCTCCGCCGCCAATCATAACAGGCATTTCGCCGATGTATATTGCCTGTTCTGCTAAATCTTCTCCCTCTTTAGTGCGGAGCCTGCACCAGATTTTCATAGGATATCCGTATGTCAGCCGTAACTGCCGGCACTGGATGGGCGTGTAATGTGGTCTCTCCAGCTCGTAGTAGAGATATTCCAGCCGCATACTCTTATCGTAGCTTTCAACAGGGAATATCTCCCTAAACAGAGCTTCAAGCCCGATATTTTTTCTCCTGTTTGGTGGCACGTCCTTTTGCAAAAAACGCTCATAACTTGTTTTCTGTATCGCCACCAGATCCGGGATTTCAGCAATATCCTGGACCTTGCCAAAGGTACGAACGGCTTGTTCAACCATCTGACACCCCTTGTTTTGAACTATTAACCCGACTTTGACACGGTCTTAAGTATGCTCCCCCTACGCAGGACTTTTGAGGGGGACACAGCACACGATATAACCTTTTCAATTACGCTACTTCAACTACAGCACCTGCAGCCTCAAGCTGCTTTTTGGCAGCTTCTGCTTCTTCTTTTGGGACGCCTTTCTTAACCGGCTTTGGCACACCTTCAACGAGGTCTTTGGCCTCTTTCAGTCCCAATCCAGTCAAAGCCCTTACTTCTTTAATCACCTGAATCTTCTTATCACCGAATTGTTTGAGGATTACGTCGAAGCTGGTTTGTTCTTCCTTCTGCTCGGCTGCCGGCCCCGCTGCTGCAGGTCCTGCCACCATAACGGCTCCGGCAGCAGCCGGCTCAATACCATATTCCTGCTTGAGATACTCGGCCAGCTCCTTGGCCTGCATCAATGTCAGAGCCACTATCTTGTCGCCCAGCTTTTTAATCTCATCGCTCCATTTTTTTGCCTCTTTGGCACCGGATTCTTCTTTTGTTTGTTGTTCTGCCATTTCAGTTGACTCCTATTTATCTAACGCCTGGTGGTAGCCGAGACTCCACCGTCTCGTTTAACCCCCATTCTTGCTTTCGCAAGAAAGCTCGGGGGGCAGCCACGCAAGCACACTATAATTTTCGATTGAGCTACTCCACTTTCAAATCTGTTATGCTGCTTGTTTCTCCGGTTTTTCCGTGATAGTTTTTATACAACCTGCCAGAGCACCGGCAGGAGCGGTAAAGCTGCCGGCCAACCTTGCCGGAACTGACCGCACCAGCATTATAATTGTGCTTAACAGCTCTTTTCGTGTTGGCATCTTTGCAATTTCCGCTGCCGCTTTACTGTCTAAAGCCGACCCATCCAGAAATGCGCCTTTAATCACTATCACAGGGACCTTTTTGGCCCACTCAGCCAAAGCCTTTGCGACATCAACAATGCTGTCACCGCCGTATGCAATAGCGCAGGGACCGCTGAATAGCTCCGCCGCAGCTTCCATCTTGCAGTTCTGCAACGCCCTTCTGAACAGCGAATTCTTGATTATCAGTAATCTAATGCCTTTTTCCTTGAGCTCGCCGCGAATCACATTGTTGTCAACACCCCCGACACCTACGGTCCTGACAATCAAAAAATCCCTGATATTCTCATCAGCAATCCTCTTTTCCAGTTCCGTCTGTAACAGCTTTTTTACGAACTTACTCATTGTAACCACCTGTTTATAAAAAAGTGCCGCGAATCCACTGTTCGCCCATCCACCATTCTCAAAGACTAACCGCGACGCTCGGACTCATTGTGGCAGATATATACATTTTCTTGATATACGAGCCTTTTGCCGCCACCGGTTTAATCTTCTTTATGTATGCAACAAACGCATTAATATTCTCTATCAGTTTGTCCGTCTCAAAGCTTTGCCTGCCGACTATAACCTGGACATTGCCGCCTGCATCATTTTTGAACTCAACTTTGCCTCTGGTCCATTCGGCTACTGCGCTTGCGATATCCTCGGTAACGGTACCAGTTTTCGGAGAAGGCATCTTTCCTTGAGGCCCGAGAATCCGGCCGAGTTTTCCTACCTTGCTCATTACCTTTGGCGAGGCAACTGCCACATCGAAACCCATCCAGCCGTCTGATACCTTCTTTATCAACTCATCGCAGCCGGCCTCAACAGCCCCAGCCTTTTGGGCTGCTTCAACAGCCGACTCCTCGCAGAAAGCGACAACTTTTTTTTGCTTGCCTACCCCGTGAGGCAGTGATATTGAGCCTCTGACCAGCTGGTCGGATTGCTTTGTGTCGATACCCAAATTGAGCACGCACTCTACGCTCTGGTCGAATTTTACCGACTTAAAAGATTTGACTTTTTCAACAGCCTCAGTCAGACTGAGCAGGTCTTTAGTTGTCTGCTCTGCTTCTTTCTTGTATCTCTTGCTTCTAACCTTCATAACGAAATCCCAAAATTTCGCTTTTACTGTTCATCCCCGCCAAATGGCAGGCTCTTTCTTCACATATTGTGAAAAACTATTCTTCTATTTCTACTCCCATACTTCGAGCTGTACCCCTGATAATTTTTTCGGCCTGCTCGAAAGTATAAGCATTTAGGTCCTCAAACTTAGTCTCTGTTATTTTGCGTAGCTGCTCCTTGGTGATTTTCCCAACCTTCTCTTTATTTGGGACTCCGCTGCCCTTTGCTATCTGGGCCTCCTGCTTTAGAAGAACTGCCGCCGGCGGACTTTTAACCTCAAATTTAAAACTCTTGTCTATATAGACGGTAATCACCACCGGCACAATCGTTCCATTGAGCGACTTCGTTCGCTCATTGAATTGTGAAACAAATTGCCCGATATTAACCCCGTGCTGACCAAGTGCAGGCCCTATCGGCGGTGCAGGCGTTGCCTGCCCTCCGGGGGCTTGTAATTTAATCTTTACTGCTACTGCCTTTTCTTTTGCCATTGCTTGCCTTCTAATCTTTATCTTTGCAGTCTAATCATCACTTACTTGCGATGAACTACAATTTCTCGATTTGCCAGTACTCAATATCCAGCGGTGTGCTTCGGCCGAATATCGTAACTATAACTTTTACAATCCCTCGCCCGGCATCAATCGAATCCACGACACCTTCAAAGTTCTCAAATGGACCTTCACGAATTTTAATCATATCGCCTTTTTTGAATTCAACTTTGATGCTCGGAGCCTCTTCCGGTCTTTCTGCTTCCAAAAGCATCTTTGCTACATCCGTATCTCTCATCGGGGTAGGAAATCCTTCTGTGCCGATGAAATCCCCGACGCCTCCTGTCCCCTTAATTGCAAACCAGGCCTTCTCCTGCACACGCCCGTCGCCCGTCGCCTCCATTTCCATAAAGACATAGCCGGGATACAGCTTTCGCGTATGAATCGTCTGCTTGTTACCCCGTATACGCTTAATCTGTTCAACGGGCACTTCGATTCTGCCGATAATGTTGTTCAAGCCCTCCTTCTCTACTTTCTCTTTAAGGGCTTCCTTGACCTGCACTTCCTTATTTGCTGCAACTCGCAAAACATACCACAGCATATATTGTTACCTTGTTTTTTACTTGTTTTACGCTCTCTGGTTCAAAATAAGTTTTTTAGACCCCTCCGGGTCTGACTCCAAGCCACTCGAAAAAGAATACAAACCCCAAATCTGTTAGTCCAAGAAGTATGGCCATAATAACTACAACCACGATAACGATGAACGTCGAGACCGCTATTTCTTTTCTGCTTGACCAGCTAACTTTTTTCACCTCGCCTTCAGAGGCGATAAAAAAATCTGCAAGCGATGGCTTGTTCGTCAGCCAGAAAATCAAAAGCCCCAACGCCACAAACAAACCAGTCGGCACCATTATCTGTACCCACAACCCGAAGTCATTAGCCTGCAATTTCTTATAAAGCTGCAAACAACCCAGTGCCGCAACTATTGCTGCCCCGAAGGCGCTATATAATCTTGTGTATTTACCTTGTCCCCGTCTATAAATATCAAAAATCATAAAAACAAAGCTTCTGCCTTTTATAACCAATTTCTACCGAAACTCGGCTTTACGACAACCAGGCCAGGCAGGAATCGAACCCGCAACCTTCGGTTTTGGAGACCGACGCTCTGCCGATTGAGCTACTGGCCTATTATTCCTGCTCTCACTACAATGCGGCACTGGTTCTATTTACGCCTTACCTTATGTAACGTATGTTTACGCTGTTTCTTGCAAAACTTCTTAAGCTCTAATTTCGGCGCACCTTCTGCTACACTAACGCTCGTGCGATAGTTTCTGGAGCTGCACTCACTGCATTCCAGCCAGACATCCTCTCTTTTGCTTTTTTTAGCCATAACAACCTGTTTCCGCTAAGCAGTCCCGCTTAGTCAAAAATATCTGCTTACTCCGCTGGTGCCCAAATAGAAAAAAAACACCAATGCGAGCACCTTCGTTTTCATACTCACAAATCAGCAGACGCTCTTTAGAAATACTCAGGCGAGAATCTTGGTTACCACACCCGCACCTACGGTTCGACCACCCTCACGTATGGCAAAGCGAAGCTGTGTTTCCATAGCGATTGGGGAAATAATCTCTACTTCCATAGCTATATTATCACCCGGCATACACATCTCTGCGCTTTTGCCTTCCCTGCTCTTTAGGTCAAGAACCGAACCGGTAACATCCGTTGTCCTGAAATAGAACTGTGGCCTGTAACCACGGAAGAATGGCGTGTGGCGACCACCTTCCTCCTTAGTTAGAACATAGACTTCAGCCTCAAACTTGGTATGCGGCGTAATACTGCCCGGTGCGGCAATAACCTGTCCTCTCTCCAGATCCTTTTTCTCGATGCCTCGCAGAAGCACACCGATGTTGTCACCGGCCATGCCTTCATCAAGTGTTTTGTTAAACATCTCTACGCCGGTAACAATGGTCTTGCGGATTTCTTTTGAAAGGCCAATGATTTCGATTTCCTCGCCAACGCGCACTTTACCGCGGTCAACCCTTCCTGTGCCGACCGTGCCGCGACCTTTTATGCTGAAAACGTCTTCCACCGGCATAAGAAATGGCTTATCAACGTCACGCTGTGGAATAGGGATATATTCGTCCATCACCTTCAGCAGTTCCTTAATAGGCTTGCATTCCGGGTCATCGATGCTTTGAGCCTTCATTGCTTTAAAGGCGCAGCCGCGTATAATGGGCGTTTGATCGCCCGGAAATTCATACTTGTTCAGCAGGTCCCTTACCTCCAGCTCTACCAAATCTATCAGTTCAGGGTCGTCCACCAGGTCAACTTTATTCAGGAATACAACTATCTTGGGCACATTAACCTGGCGAGCAAGAAGAATATGCTCACGGGTCTGCGGCATCGGGCCATCTGCTGCGCTCACTACCAGAATCGCACCATCCATCTGTGCCGCTCCAGTAATCATATTCTTCACGTAGTCTGCATGACCGGGGCAATCGACGTGAGCATAATGTCGATTTTCCGTCACGTATTCAACGTGTGCCGTCGCAATTGTCAGAATTTTTGTTTCATCACGCCGGCCATGAGCTTCCGATGCCTTTGCGATTTCATCATAGGTTTTGAATTTCGATAGTCCCTCGAAATCCATCACCCTTGTCATTGCCGATGTAAGGGTCGTTTTGCCGTGGTCAACGTGACCAATAGTTCCAACATTAACATGTGGTTTTGTCCGTTCAAATATAGCCTTAGCCATTTTAATATAGACCTCCAATGTACTGTGTTAGTATTTTTGCTCCTTAATGTAACCGTCCAAATGTCTTCGAAACCTTTATAATCAACTCAAAGCCAAGACCAAATATATCCTGCACCTATAGAACAAACTCTCTTAGCTTGACCTGCTTACATTTAGCTGCTGATGGGAGTTGAACCCATGACCTCGTCCTTACCAAGGACGCGCTCTACCTACTGAGCTACAGCAGCAGTGCCCAGCTTGCCGTATATATGCCTACACTTGTATCCTGTAAGGAAACACCAAGCTCGCTTTTCTGGCAAACCCGCAAAACGCCCCTTACACAATCATTCTGCCCTGCGTTAAGTTTATCTCACAGACAGCAAAGAATAGTAACTTTAGCCCGTATTCAACTTAAACCAGATATTCTATACTCTTTTGCACTAAAAGGCAAACACAAAAAACCAAAAAATCTAAAAAAAATTTCAAAAAATAAAATTTCTTCAGTTTTTCTTATTTTTCTTACAGAAATTCCTATATTTCGGTTCGCAAGTATCTGCACAATATTGTAGTAACATTACCATTTTACTCACAAAATAATCCCCAATTCGTGCTGTTTTTGCTGACTTTGTTCTCGTTTTTGCTGTTGCCAAGACGTTCAACCCACGCCTTTAGCCACTGCTGCCACATTGGTCGGCTCTTAGGAGTGTTTATCTCGGCCAGCGCCTTTATTATCACATTAGGGTCAGCCCCAGCTGGCAGCGCGTTCAAATAATTCTCGAGCGATTGAATAACAGCGCTGTTTGGACCTAAGTCCTTCTGCAGCAGGCAGTTCTCAACCAAATTAGCTGCAAGTTGCACTTTCGGCCATCTCAGGTACGAATCCAATAGGTCCGGTAAAATGGCTTCTTTTTCTACAGAAGTTTCGGCGTCTTTATATAATCTGTCCAGATAATCTGCAGCTCGTTCAAATTCGCCGTTTTTCTGGTGCAATCCAGCTAAACGCTTCCGAACGCTTTTAAGCAGCTCCGACTCGTTTTCAGCAACAGCTTTCTGTTCCGCTATTTCAAGAAAAGAGACCTTTTGTCCGTCCGATAACTTAATTAGGCTGTCCTCTATGCTGCATTTGTCCATCCATTCCTCAATGATAGTTACCTCGCAGCCGTTAAATATTTTGAGCATCGCCTGCCAGGATAGCTCAGTCTCTACATTTGAACCTATCTTCTCTGCAAGCCAAACCAAATCTTCTTTCCCCCCCACTTCGCCAGCCAGACCTATCACTTTCTTCCTTATTATTATGCTGGGGTCGTTGACAAAATCTTTTCGCAATCGGCTTAATGCCCTCGTTTTGTCGAGCGAAATCAGCCCATCTACCGCTGCTTCGCGGACAGAATCGGTGCTATCGCTCAGGGCCTGCTCAAATAAGGGGCTAAAAAGCTTGGTCGCCTTAACCCTGCAGGCACTGCTCTGTCCGCACAATCCGGCCATCACATTCAGTAATTCCGCACGTAGAGTTCCGTTACTTTTACTTTTTTGCTGGTCGTATTTTTCGGCAAGCAAAGCAAGATATCTATCAACCTCGGCAGACGCTGCGCCTTCCTGCTCGAGCAGCTTTTTCATAATCTCAGCACTTTTTTGCGCCTTCTTAGGGTCCTGGTCCAAAAGATATTTTGCAGCCCATTCCAGAGTTTGCTGGCGGATTTCCGGAGGAATTTTAATTGGTGAATCGGGTAGCGAGGCATAATAGCAAGCCCCACCCAGTGCAACCAGCAATTCACTTCTAACCTCATCATCCTGCTCCATCTCAATCTGAGCAAGGAGCGGCTGGGCTGTATTCAGTTCGCCCATCAGAGACAACAGTTTGGCAATCTTCAGTCGAACATCCCTGTTTGCATCGGCAATCAGGTTGACCAGGATAGGTCTGAGTTCGGCCGGCAATCTTGAACCAGGCCTTACTCGCCACTGATAAACCTTTTCTAATGCCCACAATTTTACCATTGATTCCGAACTGTTTAACTGTTCTGTCAGGAATTTGCTTTTGGTGGCATCTTCACTGATGCCGTCATATATCTTTCCTAACGCAGTTAAGTACAACCCTTGCCAGAGATTTACTTTGACGGTCATCTCGCGTATTCGGCCTTCCTGGCGAATCAAAAGATTACGCAAAAACACCTCAGGACCTTGCCGTTCCAGCTCATTTATGGTCTGCTTGCGGGTCTCGACACCTTTACCTGTCTGGATACCCATAGAATCCAGTGCCCTTTCTGCCGCAGCAGCTACCTGACTGTCAGGGTCATCAACCAGCATTAACAATTTGATTGTCACCCTTATATCCGGGTGAAGCTCCAGAGCATATACTGCGTTTAGTCTCGCACGGACCGGCAGCGAAGAATCTGCTGCGATTTCTTCAAGATGCTGGGAAATCTGGTCATAATCGAAAATCAACGTAGCTTCTGCAGCCAATTTGCCGGTGGCAATGTCCTCCTCAGTTAGAATATCGATGAGAGGCTGGATAAAATCTTCTTTGTTTTTTACCGGCCTCCGCGTCCCTCTGGTCTGGCTCAACGCCTTGCATACAGCCGCTTTCGCGTCGATATTTTCAGTCTGCGTTAGTGCCTCCAGCAGGATTTTTCTGGCCGCCGCTTCTTCTCTAAATAACATCATACCGGCTGCATCTATACGTAATTGTTCGCTTTTGCCCTCAAATAATGTGCTCCTGTAGATATTCAGCTCCTTTTCAAGCTCAGCTCGACTAATCTCGCTAAAGTTGGAATCTGCAGGTGCCTGATTGTTAGGGGGGTCCGGTTTGTCCTGGCCTGCGACAACTGTCCTGGTGGACTGGCATCCCATCGCTAAAAGCAACATTAAGAGATACAGCCATTTTGTCCTCATTCGGATGCCCCTGAATTCATATTGCCGATTGTGGCACGGCCATCTTGGCCGTGTCTTCGCGGGCTGGAAGCCCGTGTCACGAATTGTAAATCGAAAATTATAAATCGTAAATCGAAAATTTATGGCCTCGGGTGATATTTCTTATGGATACTTCGCAGACGTTCGTGGTCAACGTGCGTATAAATCTGGGTAGTAGTTATGTCCACGTGTCCGAGCATCTCCTGAACGCTCCGTAAATCTGCCCCGCCGGCCAATAGATGCGTGGCAAAGCAATGCCTCAATGTATGGACAGTTAAATTTCTTGGCATACCAGCACGAATCGCATATTTTTTAACCAAACGCCAAATCTCAATACGGCCAAGTTTCCTGCCTGTTCGGGACAATAGCAAAAAATCACTGCTTTCTGGTTTTGCCAGCCGGGGCCGCAGCTTCGTAAGGTATTCGGTAACTGCCGCTATTGCAGCCTTGCCGACAGGAATTATCCGCTCTTTATTTCCTTTGCCCACACACCGCAAGTACCCGATATCAAGGTTTAGACCCGATGTCCTAAGGCCGGCAACCTCGCTGGCACGAATACCGGTGGCGTAGAGCAGCTCAAGCATCGCTTTATCCCGAAGGTAATAAGGTTCGCAAGGCTGCGGCGCATCTATAAGATTGAAAACCTGTTGTTTGCTGCAAATAGCAGGTAATTTCTGCCAGATTTTCGGGCCTTCCAGAATTGCGGTAAAATCATTCTCGACCAGGCCGGTGAGCCGGGCAAACCGCAAAAACGTCCTTATGGCAACCAATGCTCGCCTGACCGAATTTTCGTCTTTGTTATCCCGGCCGAGGGTTATTAGATAGTTTTGTATAACAGCCGGCTTTATCTGCCGTAGCTGGCTGATTTTTGCGGATTCACAGAACTTTAGAAAGCCTATCAAATCCCTGCCATACGCCAGAATAGTATTGTTAGATAATCCCGCTTCAATCGTAAGATAGTCAAGAAACCCTTTGACATTCGCTCCTATTGGTAACGAAAGCAATTTTTCGCCAATGGTTCGACGTTGCTCACCATCCTGAGCTTGTCGAAGGATAGTTTGTGCCTGCGTTGAGGGCATCTTTGTGCGTGGCTTCTGGATAGTGGATAGTGGTTCGTGATTTATCGTTCGCATTTCGTATTTTATCATTGCAAGCCGGAGCTAAAGACCTTCGATTAACGGCTATCGATATTTCTATATGCTCCAATAATAAAATATCGGCCTTAAAACAAGTTATCCTTTAGTTTTAAGCCCGGTAGCTAAAAAATGGCAAAAAATAGTAACTCAAACGTTTTTTAATTGAATCTTGGTCGTATTTACAGTATAATTCAGATTGTACAAAAATATCCCGGAGGCTCTTTAGATGAAAAAGCTGATTTTCGGTTTTGCTTTGGTATTTTCAGTCATTCCCTGCCAGGCGAGAATAATCACTGTCGATGACGACGGTCCAGCCGAGTTCACCAACATCCAGGCAGCCATTGATGATGCCAACAACGGCGATGTTGTCGAAGTCCAGCCCGGTACCTACACTGATACCGGCAACCGCAATATCGATTTTAAGGGCAAGGCCATCACCGTCCGCAGCACCGACCCAAACGACCACCATATCGTAGCCATAACAATAATTAGCTGCAACGGCACGGCTAACCCACATCGCGGTTTTTATTTCCACAGCGGCGAGACGGCTTCTTCCCGTTTGAGTGGAATGACAATCATCTTAGGTTATGCTACGCATGGCGGTGGAATCTATTGTAATGGGGCATCGCCAACTATAACCAACAATGTTATCGCATATAATACCGCCAGTTCAACGACTATTACACCAAGCAGTAGGGGCGGGGGAATTTGTTGTATTAACTCTTCAGCTATTATCATGAACAATCTTATCATATGGAACCGCGTTCGTGGATTAGGGGGTGGTATTTGTGCCGATTCGGCTTCTATTATAAACAATACCATAACAGACAATGACAGCGTTTCTGCTAGTTTTGAATCCAGCGTTGGTGGAATTTACTGCACGGGCTCGTCATCGGTGGTAAACACAATAGTCTGGGGGAATAGTGGCAAATTGTCCCCAAAACAAATTTTGGGATGCACTAATGTTACCTACTCAGATATAGAGGGTGGCTATGAAGGCGAAGGCAACATCGATGCTGACCCGTGTTTTGCTTATGGTTCGCGTTTTGTTTATGATTATCATTTGAAATCTCAAGCAGGCCGATGGAACCCGAATAGCCAAAACTGGGTTTATGATGAGGTGACCAGTCCTTGTATCGATGCGGGGAATCCGGGATGTCCTGTCGGTAATGAGCCGGTGCCTAACGGCAACAGAATCAATATGGGGGCTTATGGCGGCACAGCCGAGGCAAGCAAGTCACCGGAGAATTGGCGAAGTATCGCCGATTTGACCAACGACTGGGCAGTAGATTTCAACGACCTGAAAGTGTTCGTTGACTATTGGCTTGAAACGGGTGAGTGCATTCCGAGCGACCTTAATCGAAATCAGTTGGTCAATTTGAGTGATTTTGCCATTTTTGCCGACAATTGGCTATGGCAGTAGTATGAATTTGTTGGTCCACCTCTGCTTTGAAAAAAAGCATTTCGCCCTTGAGCCAGAAGGATACCCCCTGTATAATCAGCTCAATTGACAATATAAAATGAGGATATAAAATGAATGCAAAGGTCAAGACGCAAAAGGCTTTGTTAATTTCGGATTTCAGGTTTCGGATCTTGACTGTCGTCAGACAAGTTTCAAATTTTTCCGTCTTCCGTCTTCTGTTTTCTGTCTTCTGTCTTTTCCTTCTGTCCGGCTGTGCAAAGCAGCAACAATACGAAGCAGCCGCCGCGCAGCTTTGCGTGAAAGACTTAGATAAGCCGGTGGTGATGGAGGTAGCAGAAGATGTCCTCAGCAAAATGCACTTTACCATCGAAAAGGCGGATGCCAACAGCGGCCTTATACGAACCAGTCCTTTGCCGGGTGCACAATTTTTTGAGCTCTGGCGAAGCGACAATGTCGGGGCCTTCAACTCCGCCGAGGCAACCCTCCAAAGTATCCGAAGAATTGTTGAAATTCGTATAGGCCAGAAGGATAAGGATGTGCCCGTCAACTGCGTTGTTAAGGTCGAAAGATTATCCCTGCCCGAACAGGAGGTCAGCAGCAGCTCACGCGCATACCAGATGTTTTCCACAAGCACCTCAGCGATGCAGAGGATGAGACTTAGTCCTCAGCAGCAGGCAGGAATGGCCTGGGTCGATTTAGGCCAGGATAAGCCGCTTGAAGCCGAAATCTTAAAGCGAATTTCCTCGATGCTCGATGCTCGTCGCTCGTCGCTCGATATCGAGTATCGAGAATCGCTTGTCCGGCGTAGCGCACTTGTCCGCCGTAGCCTTGGCGAAGGCGGAAGCAAAGTCGGAAGTATCGAGTAACGAGACTATGAAAATACTTGTCTGCGGCGGAGCTGGATACATCGGCAGTAATATGACGGCTGTGCTTGCCCGTGAGGGATATATTCCCGTCGTTTTCGATAATCTCAGCACAGGCCATAGGTCTGCCATTCAGACCGAATTTGTCGATGGTGATTTAGCTGATTATGATTTACTTGTCAAAACTCTCAAAAAATACAAAATCGAAGCTGTAATGCACTTTGCCGCCTTTATTGAGGTTGCAGAATCGGTGCAGTCGCCCCTTAAATACTATCGCAATAATGTTTCAAATACGCAAAATCTCCTCTCAGCAATGGAATTGGTCGGCGTGGAAAAGTTCGTCTTTAGCAGCACCGCCGCTGTCTATGGAATTCCCAAAAAAGTGCCTATCACTGAGAATTCGCCTAAGGAGCCGGTTAATCCTTACGGAGAAACCAAATTGGCGATTGAGAAAATGTGTTACTACCAAAGTCAGACAGGAAAGTTGCGATATGCAGCGCTTCGATATTTTAATGCCTGCGGTGCAGGCAACAACAGAACGCTTGGAGAAGACCATAGACCCGAATCACATCTGATTCCGCTTGCCATCCAGGCTGCAATGGGCAAACGTAAAGAAATAGAAATCTTCGGCACCGATTATGATACGCCGGATGGAACCTGCATCCGTGATTATATCCATATTGATGATTTATGCAGAGCGCATCTATCGGCACTAAAGAAACTGGACAAAAGAGGCGAGCAGTTCGACACTGAGCTCACTGCCGAAGGGCTTGTTTATAACTTAGGCAATGGTAAAGGCTATTCGGTTAGAGAGGTTATTGAAGCCGTTAAAAAAGTATCCGGCAAAGACTTTAAGGTTGTATCTGCAAGCCGCCGGCCGGGCGACCCGCCGGTCCTGACATCCGATGCCACAAAAGCAAAAAATGACCTCGGCTGGCAGCCCGAATTGCCCGAGCTGGAAAGAATGGTTTCTACCGCCTGGCAATGGCACAGCCAGCACCCGGATGGTTATCCGGATTAATCGAGCAAAATAAATTATCAACATTTGGGAGACCTGAACGTGGAGAAAATAAAAAATAAAGTAAAGAGCTTTCTGAAAAAATATGGTATGGCCTATGAGGACATCGACATTGAAAAGTGCTGCCGCGCCTTTCTTGAGGAAATGGAAAAGGGCCTTGCCGGTCAGAAAAGCTCCCTCGAAATGATACCGACATATATGGAAACCGAAAAGCCGGTGCCGGTCAATGAGCCTGTGATAGCGATAGATGCCGGCGGCACAAACTTTCGCGTCGCAGTGGTGCACTTTAATGAAAAAAAACAGCCGGTCATACAAAATCCGATGCTCTTCCAGATGCCCGGAATAAATGAACAGGTCAGCAAAAAAGAATTTTTTGCGGTTATGGCAGGATATGTAAAGGACTTTATCAGCGCAGGCAAAAACATCGGTTTTTGCTTCTCCTATCCGACCGAAATCTATCCGAACAAGGATGGCAAGCTGATTCGCTTCTCCAAAGAGATTAAGGCCAAAGAAGTAGAGGGGCAAATGGTAGGAGAGAATCTGAACCTCTCGCTGGCAGCGATGGGCTGTCGAAGTGACAAACACGTTGTCTTACTAAACGATACCGTCGCAGCACTTTTAGCCGGCAGGGCCGGGTTTGCTGACAGGGTGTTCGATAGCTATGTCGGCTTCATTCTCGGCACAGGCACAAATTGCTGCTATGTGGAGCAAAATAAAAATATAAAGAAAGTCAAAGGCCTCGACCCGGCAAAAAGCCAGATAATAAACACCGAATCCGGCGCTTTTGGCAAAGCCCCCAGAGGTAAAATCGACCTCGACTATGACAAGACAACAATTAATCCTGAACAGCAGACTTTCGAAAAAATGATATCCGGCGCCTATTTCGGGCCGCTTTGCCTGCGAACCATTCAGACGGCAGCAGATGACGGCTTATTCTCCACCAAGCCGGTTGAAAAACTAAAAAAAATAAAGGAGCTTTCCACGAAAGACATCAACGATTTTATGTATCATCCTGCTTCAAGCAATAATCCTCTTTCTCTTGCTCTGACAGATAGCAGCGAGAGTGATACTGTTACGCTATATTATCTGGTCGATGGATTAATCGAACGTGCTGCGAAATTAACCGCTGTGAAATTATCTTCGGCGACTACCAAGAGCGGCAAAGGGCAAAATCCCTGCCGTCCGGTCTGTATCGTCGCCGAAGGCACGGTTTTCTATCAGCTAAAATCCCTCAAACAAAGGGTCGAGTTCTATCTGAAGCAATATCTTGAAGACAAGAAGAACATATACTATGAAATAGTAAATGTCGAAAATGCAACATTGATAGGTGCCGCCATCGCAGGCCTGACAAATTGACATCCCTCTGTAGGGATGTCATTCTGAGTCCGCCACTGTAGCGGACGAAGAATCTATCAAAATCCTGTATGAGCGTCATTCTGATTCCCGTCTGCAAGAGCCGAAGAAGCTCTCTTACGAAGGCCGGATGTTTCGCCTTCGGCTCAACCGTGTCCTGAGCGAAGCAAAGGGATGACAACCCATCAAAATACGTGCGACGAACCGGTAGGAGATAAATAAATGGAAGAAAAAATTGAGTTTGTGCGTTTGGTCGGCAATGAACGGCGGGTAGGCTCAACTCTTGCCAGCGTGTCCCGGCACTGGCAGAGCGACAAGGAGTGCTTTTTAATAGTAAGCCCGCACGATGACGATGCAGTTCTGGGGGCGGGCCTTCTTATCCAGTTGGCAAAAAGAGAAAATGTCCCCGTCCATATCCTGATCGTTACCGATGGCGGTATGGGCTATTGCAGCGCCAACGAGAAAGAGACAATCGCAGAAATAAGACACAAAGAAACTCTTGAATGTTATCAGAGTCTCGGCGTGCCGACTGAAAATATCCTCTGGCTGGGATTTCCGGATTGCCAGGTAAGTAATTACAGAGGCAGAACTCCAGCCACGCCCAAAAATCCTTCAGTCTCGGCGAGGCCGAGCCTCGACGGACTGGCTATCAGCGGTTTTGTCGGATTGCAGAATACCTTTACCTGGTATCTACGAAAAATCAATCCAACGCAGTGCTTTTTGCCCACTCAAAATGACCTGCATCCCGACCATCGTATCATTTATGAAGAATTTCTTATCAGTTTGTTCCACGCCGCCGGCAACATCTGGCCGGAGCTGGGTAAGCCCCTCGCCAGGGTCCCGTATATCCATACGTTTGCGGTTTATTGTGATTTTGCATCACCTCCCACCCTTCGAATGTCCACACCGCTCGTCTATCTCGAAAATAAACTAAAAGCCATTGCGTCTTTTCGCTCGCAAAGACAAATATCTTCCCTGATTGAAAATGTTCGCCATTGCGGCCCTGAGGAATACATCCAGGCCATAGACTTTAAGCTCTATCATCCTGCCAGCTACCGCAATATGTTTGAAGAAAAGAAAGTCCTCGGGCCGATACGGTGAAATTACCTTTACTGCACATCTATTTGTGTAATCTATAGAAATTATGGAGAATTCGTATGATGCCGGAACATAAGAAAAATGAGCAGGTTCTAAAAGACCAGAATAACATCGGTCGTCGTCAATTCATCGGCGCAGCATTAGGCGGCGCCGTTGCCGCCGGCAGTTTACTGCCAGCCGTTAAAACAGCGGAAGCCGCCGGGCAAGCTAACAAAGGCATTTATCGCGAAAGACTACAAACTCCGGTTGTCAGCCGTCACCAGGTCGTTATTGCCGGCGGCGGATCCAGCGGCTTTATAGCAGCCCTGGCAGCAGCCCGCAGCGGCGCAGATACGTTACTTATCGAACGCTATCCATTTCTGGGCGGCAATGGAACCGCAGGACTTATGACCTGCTATAATGGTTTCCGCAATCAAAAACCGCCCGAAGCCCTGCAAACCGTTAAAGGCATTCCCGCCGAATATATCGCTGAGCTTGTCCGCTTAGGCGGCATAGCCGATTCTGATAATTATCAAAAAGACATCCCGCACGATGTTACCAAAGGCGACATTACTTATTGTGTCGGCTTTGACCCCGAGGCCGCCAAGGTTGCGATGCTGAATATGATAAAGAAAGAGGGTGTCAAACTGTGCCTGCACAGTTTAGTCGTTGCACCTATGCTCGATGGCTCAAAAGTAACAGGCGTCATTGTTGAGTCTAAATCGGGAAGGCAGGCCATTACCGCCGACATCGTTATCGATGCCACAGGTGATGGTGACATCGCTGCCCGTGCTGGCTCGCCATTTTCCGGCCCCGCCGAAAAAGGCGATAGGATGGATATGTCTCTTATGTACCGACTGGGTGGACTACCTGCCGGCATCAAAGATTCGTATGGCGGAATCCGTATCGGCGATAGGGTGGTTAAATGGGGTCCCGGCTTCGGCGGCGACGGCCTGGACGCTGAGAACCTGACCAAAGCCGAAGCGGAAACCCGCCTGCGACTGTGGGAACAGGTCCAGCAATTACGAAAAACTGCTGGTATGGAGTCGGTTTATCTATTGCAGACTGCAACAGGCATTGGCGTCCGCGAGACCCGCCGCATCATCGGCGAATATACTGTCACCGAGCAGGACGCCATAAATGGAACGCGTTTTCCCGACGTTATCGCCATCAGCTCCAATCCGATGCCGAGCTATCACGGCAAGCGATTCTTCTTTAGCCACGAAGGTTTTGATATACCATATCGTGCACTTGTCCCAAAGAAAGTCGAGGGACTGGTGCTGACGGGCCGCTGCATTTCCTGCGAGCAGGCGCCATTCCAGTCCGCACGCTCAATGGCGCCCGCGATGGCTATCGGCCATGCCTCAGGCTGCGCAGCAGCCCTGGCAGCTAAAACCAGCACGCCGCCGCGCAAACTCGACGTAAAGGCCCTGCAGAAACTCTTGCTCAGCCAGAACGCCGAGATGCGTATGTAATAACATATCAGATGGTGGTATCGCAGTCATTTATTGACTGTCGGTTGCAGGCAGACGAATCCGAGCAGTAACCGGAAAGTGGTCGGAAGGGTATCGGCCATTACGCTCAGTATGGACTATTTGTGCTTCGAGAACCTGCACATCAGGCATAGTGAAAATGAAATCAATCTTATCACCCTTTCGATTTCCTTTGAATGCGTTGAATGTCCCCACCTCGTTGGCATCGGGATACAACACGCGAAAGGTATCAACAACAGGAACCGAATTTTTGGATTTACTCTCCTCTTCACCGAGGGCTGCCTTACCTTTTAGATACAGTATGGCCGGGTTACTTTCGCCCGCGTTGAAATCTCCTGTTATGATAAATAAGTCCGGGCGTTTTCTATCACTAATACGCCTGGCTAATAAAACAACGCTTTTTTCACGAGACGGCTGTGATACGTGGTCTAAGTGAAGATTATACAAATAGAAACCTCTGCCCGCTTTCTTTTCAACAAATCTCGCCCATGTGCATATTCGCACGTTAGCGTTGCCCCAGTGGCTTGAACCGGCGACATCCGGCGTGTCGGAAAACCAGAATGTCCCCGACTCATTAACCTCCAGGCGGTCCTGGCGATATAGAATTGCGCAATACTCTCCTTTTGTCTTTCCGTCATCGCGGGCAACACCAAGCCGGCCATATTCGGGAACCGCTTTACAAATCTCGTCTATCTGGAAATGCAGCGCTTCCTGAAGCCCCAGGGCACCAGGCTGGTTTTTTCGCAGAACATCAAAGACCATTTGCCTTCGATTCTCCCATCGGTCCTCGCCGTCATTAGCGGTCCCATAGCGGATGTTAAATGTCATAACCTTTAGCTCAATCCCAGCTTTCGCAGTCGTGCCAGGCGAAGCTGAATAGGCATTGCAAAAGAAGCATAGAGTAAGGAGGATACTTAGCAAAAAGATATTTCTGAGCACCGCGGAAGTTTTTCTATGCAGCATAAATTGCCCCTGAACATAAATCCGTTATCCCCACCCCTAAACGCATATTCCCGATTGTAAATTGGACATTGAAACTTGTCCACCGTCCGTATGGTGGAATTGGAAATCGAAAATTCTTTTTGCCTTTGCCGACCTATTTTCTCTTCTTTCTCGGCTTTTGTGTGGCAAACCTGTACATTAGCAGAGGCAGATTAAGAAGTGCATTCGCCAGGTCGCGCCCCCCGACAAGCCCAATCCGCCGGGCTTTTCTGACGATATGGATGATCTGCGGAAGGTCGTAGAACTCCGAGCGGATCCGGTTGCGGATTTGCTTGAGCTCCTTGTACCCGTAACGGTCCGAATACACGGGACCGCCGATATGTTTGTAGTAGTAACCCGGCGTTGCCTCAACTACCTCCTTCAGGGGTGAAAACTTCTCGATGCGCAGTTTGTGGAAACTGATGGAATCCGCTTTTATCTCCTTCGCAAACTTCGGAATGTAAAGCATCTCTTCTTCCGTCTCGCCGATGTTGCCATAGATGAAGTACCCATGCAGATAGAATTCATACTGCGTCAGGACCGCAAATGCCTCTCGAACCTGCTGTTGGGTGATGCCTTTCTGAAGCTGCTCCAGTATCCGGTCGTGCGGCGACTCGACCCCTATCAGGAAGACCTTGAAGCCCGCTTTCTGGGCCTTGTCGAGGACCCTGCGATGCCTCGCCACGTCAACCCTCGCCTGGACAACAAAGGTCTTCTTGATATTGTTCTCGATAATCATATCGCAAAGTCGTTCACTCCTCTGCGGGTTCGTGAAGAAGTTGTCGTCGCTAAAAAGCACAATATCGGCCGTTACCATCTTCAATTCTTCAATGACCGATTCGACCGGCCGTTCCGTATAGTCCCTCTTCTGTCCGAGTGGATTCATACTGAATGTGCAGAACTTGCATTTGAATGGACACCCTCTTGTCGTCAGCACCGTGTCGAACGTCTGGTTGCTGAGTCGAACACCATCCTGAACCCAGTAATAATCGTGCCTTCTCAGCGAACGGTCGGGAAACGCAATACGCGTGATGTCAGGCAGAGGATGGTTTTCATTGTGGACGACCCTTCCATTCTCGCGATAGGAAAGTCCACGAATATCCTTGTACGGAATCCCCGTGACGATTTGCTTGATTATCTCTTCGCCCTCACCCCGGACGACCATATCGATATTCGGACAACGCTCAAACAGGCACTCGACTTCCTGCGTTGCTTTGTATCCTCCGACGACCGTGCAGACCTCATCAGGCAGCTTGGAGATGAAATCACAGACGTTCTTGAACCGGGATTGCCATTGGATGCCGATGCACAAAAGGTCTATCTCTTTCCTGATAAACTCGCCCAGCGTCTTCGGGTCCTGATAGACCTTCTCATACCGAAGGTCGAGAAGCGTTACCTTATCGACCAGCCCCTTCATGCTCGTGGCGATATACTCAAGGCCGGTCGGTGGAAAAACTCCCATCGTCGCGGTCGAATCGCCGCAATACGGATACAGCGCAAGAGCGTGTTTATACTTTGCCATGCCGGAATTATAGCGCGAAAGAGCCACAAATACAATCAAATAAAAAAAATACAAAGATTCCTCGTTTGTGAATAGCGGCAGTGCCCTTTCAACTTTTAACTTTTTACTTCTGCTTTATCGCCCCCGTCTGTTACCCATTGTGCTTTTGCTTCTCCTGCTCGGACAGCGGCTCGTTGAGCGAGCCGGAGCGAAAACCCTGCAGGTCAATAGTTACAAACTTAAAGCCAAGAGACTTAAACTTTTTGACTATCTTCGAGCGGACTGGTTCTGTTGTAACTTTTTTAATATCCTGCAGATTAACTTCAATTCGAGCGATTGTGTCGTGGTGGCGGACGCGGAATTCCACCAGACCCAGCGACCGCAGGAAATCCTCAGCCCGCTCGATTTGTTTAAGGCGCTCTTCTGTAATCTCCAGGCCGTAGCTTATCCTCGAAGCCAGGCACGGCGATGCAGGAAGGTCGGCTGTCGGCAGATTCATTTTTCTGCTTAACTGGCGGATGTCATTTTTGGTGAGCTTTGCCTCGGCTAAGGGCGAACGGATGCCAAAGACCTTCATCGCGCGGTTTCCCGGACGGAAATCTTTCAGGTCGTCGTAATTGGTGCCGAAGATGATGTGGTCAAAGCCCCGCTCTTTTGCAATATCCAGCAGATTTTCGCACAGGTGCGATTTACAGTGGAAACATCGGTCGGCTATATTAGCCTTAAAGTTAGGGTCGCCAAGCTCATCGGTCCTGATGGTTTTCATCTCCACGCCGATGCTTTTAGCGAAACCGGCTGCCCTTTTAAGCTGACCGGCAGACTCAGCAGGCCCGACACTTGTGCAAGCAAGGACGTTTTTGACCCCAAGCGTATCGACGGCGACTTTAAGAAGAAAAGTGCTATCCACCCCGCCCGAATATGCTACAACGACTTTACCTAACTGCTTGAGGATTTGCTGAAGCGACTTATACTTTTTCTGGAGATTCATAAAGCCGATGGAGGGACTTGAACCCTCAACCCCGGCTTTACGAAAGCCGTGCTCTACCATTGAGCTACATCGGCCTATATGTTGGATATAATACTGGTCATTGACTGGTTTGTAAACCCCGTTAGAAAGTTCGGACGGCGTATTAGACGCCGGTTCCGTTATTAAATGTGCAAAGAATACCGACTCCGCCCAAAGGGCAGGCATTCTAACGGGGTAAAGAAACCTCATTCGGTCAATGGATAGGCATTTCGAACGATTCATATCTGTCTTGCCTGTCTTTGAGATTGGGTTTGTTTGGGTTTGTTTTTATTGGTTCATTGTTCATAGTTATTTGTTCATAATCATTTGCTAATAAGAATGTTGTGTTCATTTTGTTGCTATAGGAAATTGGCTTTGTTTTGCGTAATTGAATTACAGCCACAAAGGCATCCGCCTTCACAAAAGCTTCCGACTTCGCTTCCGCCTTCGCCAAGGCTACGGCGGACAAGTGCGCTACGCCGGACAGGACGGCGGACAGGCTCCGGCACAAAGGAACATAGCGATAGAGCGAATCTCAAGAACCTTTTGCATGTGCGGGCCGGTCGATTTTTGGGCGTTACGACGGTTGGCGAGGATTTGGGATTCTGTGACCATGAGAGAACCTCCAAGGATGTCAATATAAATTCGAAATCCGAATATCGAAATCCGAAACAATCTCGAAATCCAAACGACACAAATTCAAAACAAATTGAACATTAACGAACAACTGGATTTGACTTGGGCCTGCTGGACCTAATACCTTGCCCTACGGGGCGGTTGACGTTTGCCTACTGGCAAACTGGGAGGAATTTTAACATATTTTCAAACAAAAGTCAACAGCAAATTAGTCGATAGTCGCTGGTCGATAGTCGTTAGCTGAAGGAACTGCCGGGTGGCAGAAGAAAGAGATATACCGGCTTGGTTCGACTCTTTCGACTACTCCGGCTACGCCTATCTGGCAAGATAAACATCTGGATGCTCGATATTGGATACTGGATATTCGATTCTGGATGCTCGCGATTAAATAAAAAACCCGCCGAGTAAATCGGCGGGCTAAACATTAAGAATTGCGTATTCTTTATTCTGTCCTCTGTCCCCTCGACTTGGTTCGACTTCGCTCACTGCATTCACTCAGTGGCTACCACATGTCGTCGATGATTAATTGTGTATGATAACACAAAAGATTTTCAAGGCGGTGAAGCTAAGAATTATATTGGCCAAAGGACGGTGTTAGGCGGTGTGATGCGCGTAGTATTGGTTTCATGAAACCAATACAATGGCGAATCAGAAAGCAAGTTTTGATTAGTGTTTTTCGGATTGACGCACGTACCATTGTAGTTAGCCACTATCCTCTTAGGACTGAACCGACCCGCAGGTGTGCTGAAGTTAGGATTTCGCCACTCAACTCGGACCTTTGGCGAATCACATCGAACGCCATATCCAGTCTCAGTAAACACCATCGTATTCCTGCATACTATGTTCGGCGACTTCGTGCGCACAGTGCCATATTCGATTTCCTCACCAGTATCATAATCCCTTATTGTAAAAAGCCAGCGATGATATTTCTGCTGATCGTTCTCATCATCAACTCGACGTACAAGATAACGGTACCATTTGTGACATTCCCAAGCGCATGGCTCATTGTTAATGCCCCCACATCCAGTTTGATTAGAGCTGCCACCCCAATTTACGCCTTTGTTACCGCTGTCCTTGAATTCGTGTGTGCCTGACCACTGAAATCCCCCATGTGACCATTCGTTGGGGAGAGTGAAGTTGATTGTGAGCCCGAAGTAGTAGAGCCAATTTCTATCTGCTGATTCCGGAAACTCTGTTATTCGGATATCCACATCACAAGCGTAGATATCCAAGAGGTCGGAATTGAAATATGTGTGTATAGATTTCGGTTCATATTCCATGGTCTATGTCCTGGATTTGGTAGTCCTGCCTATGCGGTGTCTATTTTACCGGCGGAACTCCGAGGTCCTTACAAATCTTCCTTGCCAGAACATCTACAATTTCATTGTGCCTCGGAACGGCCGATCTCTTGTTTAACGATGGATTATACCACCAGGAATGTTTTGCCCCTTCTCTGATAAATTCACAGCCTTGAGAGCGAAGATGCCGGAGTAGTTCCTTCCTTTTCATATCGCTATTTGCTCTTCACGAAAATCCGTCCCCACAGCGGATAGAGCATCCCGCCGATTAAATTCCAGGGCCTCTTTCAGCGTCGCCTTAAGAGTTTCAAGTAACTTTTCATGTGTGCGTTCCTGGCAGTTTACTCCGGGCACTTCTTCAATCCAACCGATCCACCAGCAATTTTCCTGCCTGGTCACAGCCGTATATACTCTGTTCATAATAGCACCATAGCCTTTCATCTATTTCCAAAATACGCCCCAGCTATCTGCCATACATCTTAAAACAACGGACAGCAGAAGTCAAGAAACTATTCTTATAGTGTTGATGAACCACTACATTCTAATACAGGACGCATTAGTGAGGTTTAGATTATAACATTTTAGTCTGTTTGTCACGTATTTTTGAGAAAATGGGAAGCAAGAGAAAGGGGTAAGTCGCAAAGCGAAAATCAATCAAACCATTCGTCTTCGAGGTCAAAGGCGGGAATGGAAACATTAACTATTCGCATCCTGCCAATCGCTCGATGCCGGCAGAAAGGCTTGATAAGAACGGCGGTAAAGGGCTTGACCGGCACTTTCTTGCCATCAAGCTCAAGCCGGCCTGTCCCTTCGAGAACAAGATATATCTCCGTGAGTTTCTTGTGATAATGCACACGGGCATCTTCTTCAATCTCAACTATGTGCATTGTCGCTGTCGGATTGTCGGGGCTGACGAATGCTCGCTGCGAGAAACCGCAAGGACACCTTATCGCCTTCATTTTGCTAAAATCCGCAATTATGTAGTTAGCCATTTGCATACTCCAAAATCCCGGCAAGTCGGGATGTGTCCGTAGTTTTTAGTCCATAATTACCAAAAAAGCACAGCCAAAAAGTGTTGAACTCTGTAAAGCTCTTGTGTATATTCTGGCAAAAATGGGCGATTTAATCAAGGCCTCAAAAACTGTAAGGGAGTAGTTAAGATGGGCTTGAAACCTAATGCGATTGTAGCACAATCCGGCGGGCCAACCGCAGTCATTAACTCAAGCGCCTGCGGCATCGTGCAGGAGGCAAAAAAATCCGGAAAAATCGATAAAGTAATAGCAGCAGTCAACGGCATATTGGGCGTGTTAAAAGAAGAGCTGTTCGATGTTTCTGCCGAAAAACCGCAGACAATCGAGGCACTAAAACGCACGCCGGCTGCTGCAATGGGATCCTGTAGATACAAACTCAAATCCCTCACTGAATCAAAGGCAGATTTCGACAGGGTCCTCGATGTATTCAAGGCCCATAGCATCCGCTACTTTTTCTACGCCGGCGGAAACGACTCGATGGATACCGCCGACAAAGTCAATAAGCTCGCTGCCGACGCCCGCTACGAATTGACTTGTATCGGTATCCCCAAAACTGTCGATAACGACCTTGCATTCACAGACCACTGCCCTGGCTATCCGAGCGTCGCAAAATATGTCGCAACCTGTGCGATGGAGGCAGGCCGGGACACCGAGGCGCTCTATACTGCGGATACCTGTACTATTTTAGAGGTGATGGGAAGAAATGCCGGCTGGATAGCAGCAGCGACAGGTCTGGCCGCAAGGACTCCTGAGGATTCGCCGCATCTTATATATATGCCTGAAGCAGCATTTTCTTTCGATAATTTTGTCCGCGATGTCCAGGATGTGCTCAGGGCTTTCGGCAGGGTCTTCATTGTTGCAGGCGAAGGGCTCAAAGATGACAAAGGCCAGTATGTAACTGCGGATTCAGGGGCGTTCAGCAAAGACAGCTTCGGCCACGTCCAGCTTGGCGGCGTCGCAGAAATGCTCAAGGCCGTGATAGAAAAAGAGGTCAAGATAAAGGCCCGCTTCAATAAGCCCGGCACAAATCAGCGAAGCGCTATGCACTTTGCGTCGCTGACCGACGTCAATGAGGCCTATATGTGCGGGCAAATGGCTGTAAGGTATGCGCTCGATGGCGTCAACGGCAAAATGGTAACGCTTGTCCGCGAAAAGGGTCCTAAATACAAATGCACAACGGGGCTGGCGGAACTGAAGGATGTGGCTAACGGCGAAAAGAAGGTGCCACGCGAGTTTATAAACGACAAAGGCAACCATATCACCGATGCGATGCGCGATTATGTTCGGCCCCTGGTCCAGGGCGAAGCGCCAATAACTATCGAAAAGGACGGCCTGCCGGTATTTATGAGGTTCGAGCACAAACTGCTGGAGAAAAAACTGCCAAAATATCTTTAACCAAGAAGGACAGTAACTGCCACAAAGGCACAAAGTCACAATGGCGTAAGCCATGTTGTGCAAGAAATTATAAATTAAAAGAAACTTGGTGTCTTTGAGTCTTGGCGGCGAAAAAATTCAGAAGGATAGGCAATGAAAGACCTTTTCGATATCAAAGATAAAGTCGTCGTGATTACCGGTGCCGGCGGCGTCCTTTGCAGCACAATGGCGAAGGCATTGGCTAAAGCCGGGGCGAAAATCGCCGTTCTGGACTTAATTGAAGATGCCGCAAAAAAAGTTGCAGATGAAATCAACTCTGCCAGAGGTAAAGCCATTGCAGTCAAATGCGACGTCCTGGATAAAAAAAGCCTTCAGTCTGCAAAAGAAAAAATTCACGCCGAATTTGGCAAAATCGATGTGCTGATTAACGGGGCCGGCGGAAACAAAAAAGAGGCAACCACGTCACCGGAGCTTTCTTTTTTTGACCTTCCGGCAGAAGCGGTTCGATTCGTCTATGAGCTCAACTTCATCGGGACACTATTGCCAAGCCAGGTGTTTGGCAGAGAAATGGCAGAAAACGGCAAAGGCGTCATATTGAATATCTCCAGTATGAATGCCTTTCGCCCCCTGACGCGAATTCCGGCATACTCGGCAGCAAAGGCGGCGGTCAGCAACTTTACGCAATGGCTGGCGGTGCATATATGCCAGAACTATTCCAAGAATATCCGCGTCAACGCAATTGCGCCGGGCTTTTTTCTCACTGAACAAAACCGCTATCTTTTGACCGACCAGAAAACCGGCGAGCTGACCGCACGAGGCAAAACTATTATAGAGCATACGCCAATGGCAAGATTCGGCGAGCCGGAGGAGCTGATTGGGACGGTTATGTGGTTATTAAGTGACGCAGCAAAATTCGTTACCGGAGTTGTTGTCCCCGTTGACGGAGGCTTCTCCGCCTTCAGCGGAGTCTAATTCGTGATGCGTCGTGCGTATTGCGTGACGCGCAGGATAACACAGTAATACAAAATACAATACAGGAGAAGAAAATGGCAGATGTTGACCCGGCAAGACCCTTAAAAGAATTTAAGCCGAAACATAAGTTTTTTGTCGGTATCGATTCAGATGGCTGCGCCTTCGATACGATGGGGATAAAGCAGCGAGAGTGCTTCTGCCCCTGGATGATTGGCTATTTCGGTCTTCAGCCGGTTGCCCAGGCGGCACGTGAGAGTAAAGAATTCGCAGACCTATTTTCCAAAACGCGCGGCGGCAACCGACATAAAACCCTCAAGCTGATACTGGCGGACCTGTTACCTGCTCACCCGATGGTAAAGAATAGGGGCTTCAAGGTGCCGCAATTCCCTCACTATTACGCCTGGGTCGATAATTCAAAGAGCACACTCAGCAATGAAGGGCTAAAAAAGGCTATCGCAGAGGCCGCCGACACGCAGGCCAAACGAGAGCTTGCGCTTGCGCTTGCCTGGAGCGAAAGGGTCAACTGGGCCATAGGAGAAATTGTTAAGGCGATGCCGCCATTTCCATACGTGCGTGAAAGCCTGGAGAAAATCAGACCTCTGGCTGATGTAATCGTAGTCTCGGCTACACCCGGCGAGGCCCTTATCCGCGAGTGGCAGGAGCACGACATCGCAAAATACGCCGACATCATAGCAGGCCAGGAAATGGGTACTAAAGCGCAACATCTTGAGTATGCCGCGAAGGGTAAATACGAAAAGGACCATATCTTGATGATAGGCGATGCCATTGGGGACCACAAAGCCGCCAAGGCAAACGATGCCCTGTTTTATCCCGTCAATCCCGGCGGCGAGGTCGAATCGTGGAAAAGGTTCTACAGTGAGGCATTCGATAGATTTGTCAAAGGTAAATTCGCAGGTAGTTACGAACAAAAGCTTATCGCCGAATTCGACAAATGCCTGCCCGAAAAACCACCCTGGCAAAAATAGCGTATAGTAAATAGGTAATAGTATGTATAGGTCCAGCTAAACACCAACAAATATGCCGGTAATTGAGCGAAAAAATAAAGATGGTTTTGTTTCGGATGAGCAGGCCCGCGAAGCGGTGGGAGAGTTTTTTTTGCAAAATAACTACGCCGGCAAACGGATTCTTTTAATTGTCCCCGACAATACCCGCTCCGGCCCGGTAGGCGA
The DNA here is from genome assembly GCA_964462515.1 of uncultured Pirellulales bacterium. GTDB lineage: Bacteria > Planctomycetota > Phycisphaerae > Sedimentisphaerales > Anaerobacaceae > CAYWXK01. The sequence continues at coordinate 9,577 of CAYWXK010000023.1, read as the reverse complement.
CATATTCAAAATCATTTATGACTTTTTAGCCGGAACGGCAAAAGCCGTAGATATTCTCGTTGCGCTTGGGACCCATCAGCCTCTTACCGAAGAGCAAATCTGCAATAGATTAACCATTACGGCGTCTGAACGCCGCAGTAAATACGCACAAGTAAAATTTTTCAATCACAGATGGGACAAGCCCGAAACGTTCACCCTTGTCGGCCGAATCTCTGCCAGTGAAATCGAGCAAATTACTGATGGACTATTTTGCGAGGAAGTCGATGTTGCCATCAATAAGCTGATTTTTAATTACGATGAATTTTTTATCATCGGCCCTGTTTTCCCACACGAGGTAGTCGGCTTCTCCGGAGGCCACAAATACATATTTCCCGGAATCGCCGGCAGCAAAATCATAAACTTCTTTCACTGGCTAAGTGCCGTCATAACAATTCCCGTCATAATCGGTAATAAATGGACGCCGCCCCGGCAGGTGGTTGAGAAGGCAGCTTCATTTGTAAAAATGCCGCGAAAATTATTTGCGATAGTATCTATCGACGATAAGCTCAAAGGATTACTTATCGGCGACTGCAAAGACGCCTGGGAAAGAGCGGCTGATTTGTCAAAGGATATCCATATTGTCTATAAAGATAAGCCCTATTATACCATTTTGGGCCAGTCCCCAAAAATGTATGAAGATATCTGGACTGCCGCCAAGGTAGCGTATAAGCTTGACCCGATACTTGCCGACGGCGGCACGCTGATTATTTATGCACCGCACATCAGCGAAATTTCATACACCCACGGTAAAATCCTCGACCAGATCAGCTATCATACGCGCGATTATTTCCTCAAACAAATGGACAAGTTCGCCAGCATCCCGCGGGCGGCAATGGCGCACTCCACGCACGTTAAGGGATTGGGAACTTTTATAAACTGCGCCGAAAAGCCGCGAGCCAATGTCATCCTCGCCACCGGCATCAGCAAAGAACGCTGCCAGAAGGTAAATCTGGGATATATGAATCCTAACGAAATAAACATCGCTGACTATGAGGGCAAAGAAGACGAAGGCATTCTGCTTGTCCGCAACGCCGGCGAAGTGCTGTATCGGCTGTCAAGAAACCTGGTGGGCTAAAGCCCACCTTACAACTATCTTTCTTTAGACACGGATTAACACTGATTAACACTGTTTATGGAGTAACACAAAATGGCAAACGCGGATTCGACACTTCGACAAAGCTCAGTGCAGGTAAACTCACCGCAGGCTGACGTCGGGCTGATAGGCCTTGCGGTAATGGGCGAAAACCTCATCCTCAATATGGAAAGCAAGGGCTTTACCGTTGCCTGTTTCAATAGAACCATCTCAAAGGTGGATGATTTTATAAACGGCCGGGCCAAAGGCAAAAACATAATCGGCTGCAAATCAATCGAAGAGTTTGTCGCCGCACTAAACAAACCCCGCAAGATAATGCTTATGGTAAAGGCCGGCCAGCCGGTCGATGATTTCATCGAGCTGCTTTTGCCTCATCTCGGAAATGGTGATATCATTATTGATGGGGGCAACTCCCACTTCCCCGACACCATTCGCCGCACACAGTATGTCGAAAGCAAGGGCAAACTCTACATCGGCACCGGCGTCTCAGGCGGCGAAGAAGGAGCACTGCGAGGACCTTCAATAATGCCCGGCGGCTCACCTCCAGCCTGGCAGCACGTCAAACCCATCTTCCAGAAAATCGCAGCAAAAACCGATGATGGATTTCCCTGCTGCGAGTGGGTCGGCGAAAACGGAGCCGGCCACTTTGTAAAAATGGTCCACAACGGAATCGAATACGGCGATATGCAAATGATATGCGAGACCTACCATATAATGAAGGAAGGTCTGGGCCTTACAAACGCGCAGATGCACGAGGTCTTCGCCGACTGGTATAAGGGTGAGCTTAATTCCTATCTTATCGAAATCACACGGGACATCCTCGCCTACAAAGATGAAACCGGCAACGAGACAATCGACCTTATCCTTGATACAGCCGGTCAGAAAGGAACCGGCAAGTGGACTGTATTCGCCGCCCTCGATGCCGGTCAGCCGCTGACTCTTATTGCCGAGGCTGTTTTAGCACGCTGCCTATCGGCTATTAAAGAAGAGCGGGTTGCAGCATCGAATGTCCTCAAAGGCCCGAAAACAAAGTTCAACGGCGATAAAAATGGCTTTATCAACGACCTGCGTCAGGCGCTGTATGCCGCAAAGATAGTCAGTTACGCGCAAGGGTATCAATTGATGCGGGCCGCTGCACAGGAATACAAATGGAACCTAAACTACGGCGGCATCGCCCTTATATGGCGGGGAGGATGTATCATTCGTTCGGCTTTCTTAGGTAAAATAAAAGAGGGCTTCGACAAAAACCCAAATTTGACTAACCTGCTGCTTGACCCATTTTTCAAGAGGGCAGTTACAAAGGCGCAGGCCGCCTGGCGACGGGTGATTACAAAAGCTATTCGGATGGGTATTCCGATGCCTGCGATGACCTCGGCCCTGGCCTTCTATGACGGCTATCGCTCTGCCCGGCTGCCGGCTAATTTGTTGCAGGCCCAGCGGGATTATTTCGGCGCCCATACTTACGAGCGGGTCGATAAGCCGAGAGGCCAGTTTTTCCATACAAACTGGACAGGCCGCGGCGGCAAAACAGCCTCGACAACTTACACTGTATAATACCTGGATAGATGAAATGAATACGAATAACCAGCCAAAAAACTTTTTAGAAAAGATTAAGGGAAGACTGGATGTATAAGATTTTTATGATAATAGCACTGCCGGTGCTGGCGATAGCGTGGATAGCATACGCGCTATGGATGCGCAAGGTCCGCGAGGAAGAGAAAAAACAGCCAAAGCAAATCTCAGAGCGCTTGCAAAAGACAAAAAGCGAGGTTGCCGACTGGGCTAAGAAGATGGCTGAATTCCAGACGCCCAAGCGTAAGCCGCCGCCCCCCACTCCGCCAGGACAGACACAATAGATGATGAGACGACGGACGAGCCGCAATTTATGGCTCAGGAGACAAAAATGACTGAATTCATAACTGAAGATTTTCTGCTGCAAACAAAAACTGCTCGAATCCTCTACCACGAGTATGCTGCTAAAATGCCCATCTATGATTATCACTGTCACCTGCCCGCCGAACTAATTGCCGCCGACCACCGCTTCGACAATCTCACCCAGGCCTGGCTCTATGGCGACCATTATAAATGGAGGGCAATGAGAGCTAACGGCATAGCCGAAGAATACATCACGGGGTGCGCCGGTGACTGGGAAAAATTCCAAATGTGGGCACAGACCGTTCCTTACTGCCTGCGAAACCCTCTCTATCACTGGACACACCTGGAGCTAAAAAACTACTTTGGAATAAAGAACAGGCTATTAAGCCCGGAAACTGCAAAGGAAATCTACGAAACCTGTAGCGCAATGTTAAGGACGCCGGAGTTTAGTGTCCGCAACATAATGCGCAAAATGAACGTTAAGCTGGTCTGCACTACCGAAGACCCGCTCGATACTTTATCGCATCACAAACAAATCCGTAGAGACGGATTTGAGATAAAAGTCCACACCGCTTTTCGCCCCGATAAGGCGATGGTGGTCGAAGATACATCGGCCCTTAATGTATTCATCGACAAGCTTGAGGAGACCTGCAATGTCGAAATATCCGATTTCAACTCATACATTGAGGCCCTTCAAGACCGCCACTACTATTTTCACCAAAACGGCTGCCGGCTCTGCGACCATGGACTGGAAACGGCATACGCTGAGGACTACACCGACAGTGAGGTCAAAAAAATCTTCCAAAAGATAAGGTCAGGCGGAGAACTCGATTTATCCGAGCGTCTCAAATTCAAGTCGGCGATGATGTTTGAATTCGCATTGATGGATGCCGAAGCCGGCTGGGTCCAGCAGCTTCATATCGGGGCACTGCGAAACACTAATACGCGACTATTCAAAGCCCTCGGCCCGGATGTCGGCTGCGATTCAATCGGCGACCTGCAAGTCGCCAAACCTCTGGCTAAATTCTTCGACAGGTTAGATAATATCGGCAAGCTGCCAAAGACTATCCTTTATAATCTCAATCCGCGTGACAATGCCCTCTTTGCTGCGATGATAGGCAACTTCCAGGATGGCTCAGTCCCCGGCAAAATGCAGTATGGCTCTGCGTGGTGGTTCCTCGACCAAAAAGATGGAATCGAAGAACAGATAAGGGTGCTTTCACATACAGGACTGCTCGCCCGCTTTGTCGGAATGTTGACCGATTCCCGCAGTTTCCTTTCATACCCGAGACACGAGTATTTCCGCAGAATCCTGTGCAACAATTTCGGCGCCGATGTCGAGGCAGGACTTTTGCCAGCCGATATGGTTTTGCTGGGCAAAATGGTCGAGGACATCTGCTTTAACAACGCCAAAAATTACTTCCCGATGGAACTGTAAGCTGTTGACCCCGTTAGAAAAAAGGCTTACCTCGTTAGAAAGGCAACTTCTCTTTCTAACGGGGTTCACTTGTCAATTAACCTTACAATTAAGCAACCCAGCATCCAAATATTCATCAGGCAATCGTCAAGATGCCTGACGGAATTGGGTCGGGTTGCGTTGACCGGTTGCGGTTGCGCAGCTCGTAACGGTTGCGTCAAACGTAAATCGTCGCCGTCAAGGTGGCTTACGCCATTTCAAACGTAACCTGCCGTAAGGCATCCTGTGGAGTAAGCCGATTTCCCGTAAGTCCCGTAAGGGACGCCTTACGGCGGGATGGCTGACGCCAGACGAAACGAGCAGCGCCCCGCACCAGAAGCAGTGCGGGGCATCGCAACCGATAGACGATATACGCAACCACCTACAAAGATGAATCGTACCCTCAACCACACGGTATGCGCAGCATGGCTGACGCCATTGGAAACAGCCCATATTATGCCGCCGGTCGTGCAAATAAATAAATTTTCAAGGCCGCCTGCCCAATGATACCCCTCAAAGCATTGCAACTTTCCTAATAAATGCTGCTTATAGCCAAATACCTCTCAAAAATGGGGCATCGCAAGCCATATTACTTGACTTATGTTGCGAAATGTGATAACATATATTTAATATCTCAGGGAGGAGTGGTGAAGAAATCGTTGACTTCTCACCAGATTTTTCCTGCCTATGGAAGAGGTGTAAGCATAGTAAGAGGACAGGACTATGGGAAGCAACACGGGCACGTAGATTTCTATTACGGAGATTATTCTTGATACACCTGATATCCTGGTTTTTCGACCTACTTCAAGTGAACAAAGTTAGAACCTAATTTTGGCAATGTTGGACTGAACAATTTGACATCAAAACGAAGGTCCTGCTGGATAAGATTTAATGAAAGAAGTTAAAAGGAAAACAAGTTTATTATCACTCGAGGCTGATATTCTTCACACTTGGGGAAATCCTAATGAGCAGGATGAATTCGGCTTTAGCTCTTTGCACAAAGCGGTTATGGGTAACAAGCCAGACCTGAATACTATTACCGTTTTAGCCCGGTACAGCGACGATATTAACGTTCGGGACAAGCGATTACGGACTCCCCTCCACTGGGCTGCTCAACGCTGTCATATTAATGTCGTTACCTTGTTACTTAGCCTTGGCGCTGACCCAAAGGCAGAGGATATAAATGGATTGTCTCCGGCGGACCGGACAAGCAAGCCAGAAATCAGGGAGGCTATTATTCAAGCACAATTGCAACAGCAGCAGATAGCAGAGAGCAGGAGCGATGGAGAGGAACTTCGAGAGAAGTTTGAGGAGCTTGGTGAGGCGAAGGGACAACTTGAGAGCCGCTCTGCTGCGTTGAATGAGGCGCAGGTGAGGGTCAATAAGCTTGAGGAGGAGCTAAATAGTCTAAAGGCACGCTTGCAGCAGGATAATCGCAGGCTGGAGCTTGCAGAGAGGCGAAGTGCGGAGCTGAAGGCAATAAATGAGCATCTTGAGAAGCAGCTGGCAGAGAGCAGCAGAGCTGAAGAGGGACTTAAAGAGAAGGCGGTGGAGCTGAACAGAGCGCAGGAGCAACTTCGGCGACAACACGAGGAGTCAAATTTGTTCCATAAGGAGATTGAAAATCTGACTGCCGAGCGTGAACAGCTTCGAGAGAAGTTTGAGGAGCTTAGTGAGGCAAAGGGACAGCTTGAGAGTCGTTCTGCGGCGTTGAGTGAGGCGCAGAGCAGGGTCAATAAGCTTGAGGAGGAACTAAATAGTCTAAAGGCACGTTTGCAGCAGGATAGACACAGGTTAGAGCTTGCAGAGAGGCGAAGTGCAGAGTTAAAGGCAGCGAATGAGCATCTTGAGAAGCAGTTGGCAGAGAGCAGTAGAGCCGGAGAGGGACTTAAAAAGAAGATGGCAGAGCTTGGTGAGGCGAAGGGACAGCTTGAGAGTCGCTCTGCTGCGTTGAGCGAGGCGAAGGTGAGGGTTAATAATCTTGAAAAGGAATTGGATAACCTAAAGGCACAGTTGAAATCTCAGAATGTAGTTCGGGAACAGATTGAAAGTCGGTTGGAGCAGGACAGCCGCAGGTTAGAGCTTGCAGAGAAGCGTAGCGCGGAGCTGAAGGCAGCGAATGAGCATCTTGAGCAGCAGTTGGCAAATAGTAGTAGCGCTGGAGAGGAACTTCGAGAGAAGACAGAGGAACTGAACAGGGCGCAGGTGAGGGTCAATAAGCTTGAGGAGGAGCTGGATGGTCTGAAGGCCAAGTTAAAATCACAGATAGTATTTCGAGAGCAGTTGGAAAGTCGGTTAGAGCAGGATAGCCGCAGGTTAGAGATTGCAGAGAAGCGAAGTGCAGAACTGAAGGCAGCGAATGAGCATCTTGAGAAGCAGTTGGCAGAGAGCAGCAGAG
>CAYWXK010000023.1:0-2616 GCA_964462515.1 uncultured Pirellulales bacterium | reverse complement strand
TTGGCGAGGCGAAGGAACAGCTTGAGAGCCGTTCTGCTGCGTTGAGTGAGGCGCATAGCAGGGTTAATAATCTTGAAAAGGAAATAGATAATCTAAAAGCACAGTTGAAGTCTCAGAACGTAGTTCGGGAGCAGATTGAAAGTCGGTTGAAGGAGGACAGCCGCAGGCTGGAGCTTGCAGAGAAGCGAAGTGCGGAACTGAAGGCAGCGAATGAGCATCTTGAGAAGCAGTTGGCAGAGAGCAGTAGAGCCGGAGAGGGACTTAAAAAGAAGATGGCAGAGCTTGGCGAGGCGAAGGGACAGCTTGAGAGTCGTTCTGCTGCGTTGAGTGAGGCACAAAGCAGGGTTAATAATCTTGAAAAGGAAATAGATAATCTAAAAGCACAGTTGAAGTCTCAGAACGTAGTTCGGGAGCAGATTGAAAGTCGGTTGAAGGAGGACAGCCGCAGGCTGGAGCTTGCAGAGAAGCGAAATGCGGAGTTGAAGGCAGCGAATGAGCATCTTGAGAAGCAGTTGGCAGAGAGCAGCAGAGCCGGAGAGGGACTTAAAAAGAAGATGGCAGAGCTTGACGAGGCGAAGGGACAGCTTGAGAGCCGCTCTGCTGCGTTGAATGATGCGCAGGGCAGGGTTAATAAACTTGAGGAGGAACTAAATAGTCTAAAGGCACGTTTGCAGCAGGATAGTCGCAGGTTGGAGATTGCAGAGAAGCGAAGTGCGGAACTGAAGGCAGCGAATGAGCATCTTGAGAAGCAGTTGGCAGAGAGCAGCAGAGATGGAGAGGGAATTCGTGAGAAGGCGGTGGAACTGAACAGAGCGCAGGAGCAGCTTCGGCGACAACGCGAGGAGTTCAACTTGCTCCGTAAGGAGATTGAAAATCTGACTAACGAGCGCGAACAGCTTCGAGAGAAGTTTGAGGAGCTTGGCGAGGCGAAGGAACAGCTTGAGAGCCGTTCTGCTGCGTTGAGTGAGGCGCAGGTGAGGGTCAATAAGCTTGAGGAGGAGCTGGATAGCCTGAAGGAGCAGTTAGAGTCACAGATAGTAGTTCGAGAGCAGTTAAAGGCTCGCTTAGAACAGGATAGCCGCAGGTTAGAGCTTGCAGAGAGGCGAAACGCGGAGCTGAAGGCAGCGAATGAGCATCTTGAGAAGCAGTTGGCAGAGAGCAGCAGAGCCGGAGAGGAACTTCGAGAGAAGGCGGTGGAGCTGAACAGAGCACAGGAGCAGCTTCGGAAACAGAATGAGGAGTTAAATTTGCTCCATAAGGAGATTGAAAATCTGACTGCCGAGCGTGAGCAGGTTCGTGAATCGGAGGTAATGAAAAGTAGAATCGGCGAGCTGCTTGTATGGCCCAATACCGAATCCTCGCAGTCAAAAGTTGATCTCGACGGCGAAACTATGAAGCTGCTGAGGTTAAAGGACCAACTGAAACGGTCTGAACAACCGCACAAAATTCCCAGACGGAGTATGCCCGGCTCCAAGAGCAGGCTCCTAAGGGCTTTGTATGCAGCAGCATTTGTATTCACGGTTGTAATATTGGGATTCTTAACAATCACTTTACTTGATGATGGTGGTGTGAAAGGAACATGGGACAAATTGTGGTCAAATTCTTTCTTCAGCAGCACGAAGCCAACATCGGGACGGGTGACCGGCATCATCTACAGCCCAAATAAACCAATGGTGATTATCGGAAGACAGGTCGCCTATGAAGGGGATATCATCAGCGGGGTGAGAATTGTCAAAATTCATAAAGACGGAGTCGAATTCGAAAAGAACGGCCAAACCTGGAGACAGAAAATCTACGAAATGCCCTCAGTTAATTGGACTAACTCATCTCAACTGGCCGGCCAGAAATAGTGTGTCTATCGAATGTTTTACAAAACCCGGGTGTGGCCAGCGTCTGCATCTTTGGTTTTGTGTCGTCTGCACAAATTAGATAAAACAGCTTTTGAGCCTGGCAAACTCCTACAACAGTGTCCGCGGAGCGTTACCCAACCCGCTGTGTTTCATCCATTGCCCAAGCGTTTTCCGCATCACATAAGCCAAAAAACACACGAGGATATGGGCTGGTAATTATCTACAAGAACCGCTGGTTTCTTCGTTCGGTGCTGCCCTGGTTATCTCGAAGGTTACTGTTCCGCCGTCTGTATAGGCCACAGAGTCCGGGCACTGGACGTAGGCTTTGGTTTTATCTTTCCTGCCATCTATGCCAAGGGCCGCAGGTTCACAAAAGCGCAGCGCATTATAGAAAGGCATCAGAGAAGCCAGTGCATGCATACAAACAGGAATTTCGCTTACCAGTAGATAAGATGCTTTGATGGTGAAGGTGTCGCCTACCTTATGGGCGGGGCAGTGGCCTTTAATCTCTTTTACTGTAACTATCAGGTCCATAATTAAATAGTCTCCAATAATAGAGTCTCAATTATGTTCAGCATAGCTTCTAAAATCAGAAAATTAAACAAATAATTGATTACCCCTTCAAAGATTTTGAGACGGTTTTTTAGCAGCCAGGCAAAATCCACAGGATTTGAGGCTATTGGGGATTACTTTTCGGCCGGGACCGTCTTGCGGGTCATTTCCCCTTTGTCCTCCATTATACTGCCATCCGGCAGGGTATATTTTT
>CAYWXK010000022.1:0-67556 GCA_964462515.1 uncultured Pirellulales bacterium | reverse complement strand
CAATGTATTACCACTATTATGAGTATCCTGCAGTTCATAGTGTTAAACGGCATTACGGTGTGCGGACCAAACGCTACAAGCTGATACATTTCTATTATGATATTGACGCATGGGAGATGTATGACCTTGAAAAGGACCCGAACGAATTGAATAACCTCTACGACAACTCCGCATACGCCGACATAGTCAAACAACTAAAGACTGAATTAGAGCGATTACGCAAGGAATTCAAAGACACTGCAAAAGCTCCCGTGTGAAAATACGATATTGCTCTGTTACTTATTAACTAAAAAAACGGATGAGAATAGCTGAAAAAGATGATGACATATTGTTCTCAATTATTGACGAGGAAGATATTTTGCCCGAGCTGGATAGGGCCATTCGCGAAACATTGGTAATGTGTTTCCCAGCCGACCGTGAATACTACCAACAAAGGAGCTGGTGGCATTGCACACCTCTATATCGGGCTCTTGGCAGGAATAAAAAAGGGGAGATTGTGGCGCATACTGCAATGGTTGAACGTTCTGTAGTTACGGGTCCAAAGTTGCTGAAGGTTCGCGTTGCCGGGGTGCAGAGTTTTTGTGTTTTGCCGGCCTATCGTGGCAGAGGATTGTCAGATAAGATGATGTCCATTGCGATGCAAGAAGCACAGAAACGGGGCTTCGATGCAGGTCTTTTATTTTGCCAACGCCACCTCGAAACGGTGTATGGACGTATGGGCTGGAGTCGGCTTAAAGCTGCTGTCTATATGCTCGACAGCGAAAAAAACAAAACATTGATACCGGCTAAGAACATTAGTATGTTCTATCCACTAATAATGAAGCAATTTCTCCCTGGCGATATTGACCTTGCCGGCACTGACTGGTAAATTCGTTTTTTCTTACCAGCCGTAGAAAGCAAGTATCCTGGCCGGTGTTCTCAAGGTGAAGATGCTGTAGGGGCTTCCAATGAACTCTGCTGGCAGACCTGCAATCCCCCACCGTGGCAGGTATAGAAAATTCTGCCGTTCGATACGACCGCACCAATGCACTCACTCGGGTCCAGGCGCGGTCCCGTAGATAGAAGTTTGATGCTATTTATTTCAGACAGGTCATATATATCCAAATTTGAACCGAGCAGATATGGCTCCGATAGAGTGAAGCGGGTGCATTTATAGCCATCAGTCAAAGTTGTCAGAATTTTGCCCGTGTTTTTGTCTAATAAGAAACCATTTTGATATTGAGAATGAACAAAAAGAAATCTTGGTCCTATTGTTACTACGTGAATAGCTTCGCGAACCGGGTCGGACTTCCAGATTAGCGAACCATTGTTTGCATCTATGCACCATACGAGACTGTTACCTCCTTCAAGCTTGTTATAACCACCGAGGTATAGGCGTCTATTTTCTCCGCAAATCGTGCAGCCGCCATGAACAAAATATTGAGTCGTCAGCCAGACAACCTGGCCGGTATCCGGCTTAATAGCTGCCGTCAGTCCCTTTGCACTGGGAAGGTCTCTTTTGCTTTTTGCCGAATAGCCGAAATAGCAGGAGTAATAAAGCGTATCGTCCAATAGACATAGGCCGGCATCGTCACCGCCTGAGCCGAACTCAGAAAAGTCCATTGTCCAGACTTCTTTTCCAGTTTCCAAATCGTATGCCTGTAACAATGGTTTGTGACTTCTCGGGAAACGTGGGATGTTCTGGTGCTCAAAAAGCCACTCTATAGTTTCATCCTTTTCTTTTGGGGCGTAAGGGCCATACCTGCCGGTGCTAAAGGCATAAATTGCCAGATTTTTGTATATCACAGGCGGTAATTGTCTATTCCAGCTCGGCGACCCGGAGAAAGGGGCCTCCCACAACAAATCGCCTGTCGCTGCATCAAGACAACGGAGTCGGCATTTCTCAATCCCGGCCTGGGGAATTAACAGACGCCCCTTGTAATAAAGAGGCGAGGTATAAGAGATATGCACGCCTGGAAAATATCGCCGCCACAACAAACGTCCTGTTTCCTGCTCTATGGCAAAAATCTGTCCCTCAGCCGTATGGGTGTATATTCGCCCATCGCCGAAAGTAGAGAAGTGCTTTGTTGTTCCATCGAAACGGCGAACCCAACTGATTTTATATGGTGGTGGTATTTTCTGGTAATCTGTATTAGTGTTGGCCCAGTTAGCGAAGCTGGTGAAGCGGTCGTATTTCGGTTCGGTAAGTTTGCCTGTCAGCGGGCTTCTAATTTTCCACAATTGCAGGTCTTCTGTGGGTAATGCTGCCTTACCATCGGGGCCTAAAGCATACAGGTAACCATCTTCGCAGCCGAAGTAAATCCGACCATCACACACAGCCGCAGGTGCTGAGACGGCCTTGCCGAAGGCGGTCTTAAACGACCATACCTCGCCATTGCCGGACAAAGGGACAACATAGAGACATCCATCCAGGCCGCCATAGACAGCTTTGTCATGAAGCAAGATTGGCGATGAAATAGATGGATAGCCGCCGAGATATTCCGGCTGCTCTTTACCCGGAGTGTGTCTGCAAAAGCTGAAACCTTCTTCCGGACGGCATCTATATACATCCTGGCCTCGCAGACTGACGGAGCAGAAGCTAATTAATCCGCCATGTATATCGGTTTTAGTTCCAGAAACAGAATCGCTATTAACTTTGCCATCAACAAGTCGCAATATATCGACTCTGCCGCCGTTGTCCAAAAGGGTCCATTGTCGATAGACAGAGCCGTTTTCGCCAATGCTTAAACCCAGAGTAGTATTGCGCGGCTTATATTCTGTTTTGACCTGCGCGTGGTCGCCGGCGTCTTCGAGCCAGACAACTGAGCCGCCAGCGGGAATCACTACCATTTTGCCGTCTGCCGCTATATCCCTTGAACAACAAAATTGCTCAGCGGGTGTTACGCGTGCTCCTTTATGCTTGAGCCAATCCTGGCCGCTCCAGCGATTTTGTGTGAATCCCATTATTTCTTTGACAAAGTCCCAGGTCCAGCAAACGGCGCCGTCGGGTTGAAGGGCATATACTTGTGAGCCGAGTGTGGAAAAATACACTCGATTGTTGGTTACGACCGGTGTGCTGAAGATTGGTTCGCCACAGGGGATTTCCTTAACTACTGCTCCGGTGTTTTTGTCAAGCACATAATAAGAGCCAGCCATAGTGCCGAAGTGCAGGTAATCCCCAACAATGGCGGGCGATGATACATTGTTACAGTTGGCTTTTCCGCCTGGAGTTTGGAACTTCCAAACAAGACGTAATGTTTTTGCATTTACGCAAAAGGCTGCTCCTGAGCCGTCAACAACATACACACGTCCATCTGATACTACCGGCGATGTAAAGACAGCATCGGTTAGAGGGACTGCACCAATCAGTCCAAGAGGCGTAGGGACATCCCTATCGGGCACATTGCCTGAATGTCTGCAATCGTATTTGAACTGCAGCCAGCTTTCATCCGCATACGCACAAACGGTCCCGATAAGCAAATAAGCTGCCAAAAGGATAAATTTTGTATGACGTGCTCTCATAATCTTCGGTTCTCCAATCAAGTAATTGTTTTGTCTTTAGCGTCAATGGCTGAACAGGTACTATACAGCATTGCCGTTTTGCTGCGTGTGCATGATTATATTGACAACGGTGATAAAGCACAAGCTACTATTCCACTGCCGAACAAACGCTTCAGGCACAGGCGTTTTCCAAAGAAAATCGAACAGCGATTTTATCGGGGTTGCATGTTGCAACGGACTGAGGTATAATAAAATCTTAAGATGAGAACTGCGATAATTATTCTTGGAATCTTCATTACCTGCGAGGCGAGGGCAGGCGAGCGACAGGATTCCATCGTAATTGAAAACGCGTATGTGCGGTACACTATCTCGCCGGATGCGAGAAATCTCGGATTCATTGATAAAAAGACGAGAACCGACTACCTGAAACGCGACACACAATCCTTATGCGCACTGGTGCGGCGCAACGGCAAGGAATATCCTGCAACCTTCGCCTCGTTTGCGGATGGACACCTCGTCATCCGGTTCGAGGATGCAGGTGCAGAAGCGGTCTTTCGTGTGGAGCCGCGGAACTCATATATCCGCATCACGGTGGAGTCGGTGACGGATGAGAAAATTGATTCCCTTGTGTTTGTAAATATCCCCCTGACTTTGAAAGGCCGTCCTGAGGAATCTTTCGGAGCGTGCGCATTCTCTCTCAACCTCATCACTCGGGTTGACCAGCTACCTGCGCTCCAGACTGAGCTGCGGTCATCGTGTTATAGAAAGTTTGGCATCACTGGGGCAAAGGCTGCAATCGTCGGGATGCCGATGGAGAAAATTATCCCGGCCTTAAAGGAGGTGCTCACCGAGGCAGATGAGATGCCGCACTGCAAGGTCGCCGGGCCCTGGGCACGCGAGGTCCCATTTAACCATGGCTCGTATCTTTTCAACTTCGGCACACTTACCGAATCGACCGTCGATGATTGGATAGGTATGGCAAAAAATATGGGAGTTACTCAAATCGACAATCATGGCGGCAGCGCAGCATTTTTCCGTTTTGGTGATTTTGTCTTAAACAGCGAGAAATGGCCTGATGGATGGGAGACCTACAGACGGATTGTGAAACGCCTCCACGACGCCGGAATCGGTTCTATTTTTCACACATACGGATTCTTTATTGACAAACAGTCGAAGTATGTAACACCCGTGCCTGACAGGCGGCTTGATGCATTCCGGACATTCACCCTCAGTGAGGCAATAGACCCCAACGCCGCCGAAATTTGGGTGAACGAATCAACAAAGGACATAAGCACTGTCACTGGATTCTTTGAGCATAATAGCGTCGTGCTGCATATTGACGATGAACTCGTGACCTTCGGTGGGGTGACCAAGGAGTCGCCGTGGAGATTTACCGGAGTGAAACGAGGAGCGTTCGGCACAAAAATATCTGCCCACGCAAAGGGTGCTAAAGCTCGCCACCTCAAAGAGTGCTTCGGACTCTTTGTGCCGGACGCAGAGTCCTCGCTATTTGAGGAGGTTGCAAAGAACCACGCCGACATCGTGAACGCGTGCGATTTCGACGGCATATATCTTGACGCCATCGATGGCAGTTCCATTCTTAGGGGCCCCGACGAATGCTGGTATTGGGCAGATAAATTCGTGTTTGAAATCCAGAAGCACCTGAAAAGGCCGGTGGGGATGGAAATGAGCGCTATGTGGCACCATTTCTGGCAGTTCCGAACTCGCTGGCAGGCGTGGGATTATCCGCAGCGCGGGCATAAGCGCTTTATTGACATCCACGCCGATTCAGTGAATGGAGGGCTGCTTTTGCCTCTCCATTTTGGATGGTGGAATTTTCAGGCATTCAATCCGCCTCAGGTTGAACCGACTTATCCTGATGTTATCGAATATCTCGGCGCAAAGCTCATCGGATGGGACGCCGGCATTTCACTCACAGGTGCTATCGACCAGAAGAGCCTCAATGCTGTGCCACTATTTCGCCGGGCGGTAGATATCCTCCGCACGTGCGAGGAACTCCGCCGAGCCGGGTCCTTTGATGAGACTATGAAGGCGAAGCTGCGCGAGCCGGGAAAAGAATTTTCACTTTTCTGTGACAATGCCGGAAAGTGGCGGTTCCGTCCCGCTCATTACGACCCGCATACCGCCATCCCTTCGAAGTCAGAAAGCCTCTCGTGGAAAACAGTAAATTCCTTCCAAGACCAGCCAGTGAAACTGCGCATCGAGGCATTTATGTCCACAGGGTCATACGAAGATTCGGGGAATGTCATCCTCGCAGACCTTTCAGAACCCAATTCGTTTACTGGAACGCCTCGTGCAGCGGAAGGGGTCACCGTGAAACTTACTTCTGCATCTACATCCAGTGGACAGGAATCGGCGGGCGTTCTTACTGCAACGAATGCCGGCAAAGTCCCTCGAAACGCAGCGTGGGCGAGACTTGACAGGAAGTTCGAGCCCTGGCTGAATCTGAAGAACCATCAGGCGCTCGGCGTTTGGGTAGAAGGTGATGGACTGGGAGAAATCATCGCTATCAGGCTTGAAAGCCCTCGTCACATCTCATTCGGTGCGGTTGCAGACCGTTACATCACGGTGGACTTTATCGGCAGACGCTACTTCACACTCGTTGAGACCGAATCTGTCCGCTGGAGCGATTATGTTTGGAATGATGGCAAGTGGCTATACAATGTGTATCGCGAGACGATTGACTTCGGAGCTGTCGAATCGGTTAGCATCTGGTACAACAACCTCCCCCAGAACAGGGAAGTAAGTTGTCTGGTCGGTAAAGTAAAAGCTCTCCCGATGGTCCCCTGCGTAGTGAAGAACCCTGCAATCACCGTTAATGGAAAGACCATATCCTTCCCCGTGGAAATTCAATCGGGATGCTGCCTGGAATTCAATGGAGGTGACGACAGTACCCTTTATGGGAGGAATGGAGAGATACTCGCGAAGGTAAATCCCGGCGGTGCGGCCCCTCTGCTTCTGAAGGGGGAGAACCAGGTGGGATTCTCGTGTAACTCGATGGCTGCCCGAGTGAAAGTTGTAGTCATCTCGTATGGTGAAGGACTTTGAACCAAAGAGAAATCAGTTAAGGTTAGGAGCAAAAGAATGCATTGGAGTTTTTCTAAAGCACAAATCTGGGGCCAATTTGGCGTGTTTTTTCTCGTCCTATTCTGTATGTCTGCGATAGAAGCCTCTACTGAAAAACCGGCACTGGCTGCTGCTTCGGATTATTTCGATGTCCATCGTTTCGGTGCTGTAGGAGATGGAAAAACGGACGACACGGCGGCATTTCAGAAAGCCCTGGATGAGGCATCTGAGGCCGGCGGCGGGGTCGTTTACGCTTCTCGCGGCAATTACTTTTTTGCCGGCCATCTGAACATACCGAACGCAGTTACGCTGGCCGGTGTCTGGCAATCAGTTCCAGCCCATAATGGCATACGTGACAGAGGACTTCCCAAGCCCACAGATGACGGCACCACTTTCCTTGTAACAGGCGATGCGGGCCGCGAGGATGGGCCTGCCTTCATCACCCTTAACACCAACAGCACCCTTAAGGGAATTGTCCTGTACTACCCTCAACAAAACGTAGATGACATACCCAAACCGTATCCGTGGACAATAGCTATGCGGGGTAAGAATCCAGCTGCCCTTGCGATAGAAATGCTCAATCCATATAACGGGATAGACGCTACGCAGAACGAACGTCATCTGGTTCGCGACGTGCACGGTCAGCCTCTTCGGCGAGGTATTATGGTGGATGGTATCTACGATATAGGACGAATTGAAAATGTTCACTTCAATCCCTGGTGGAGTACGAAACCTAAGTTGTTGAAATGGCAAATGGAAAACGGTGAAGCATTTATCTTCGGCCGTTCCGACTGGCAGTATGTTTATAATACCTTTTGTTTCGGCTACAAGATTGGCTACAAGTTTATAAGAACTGCATCAGGGGTATGCAATGGCAACTTTCTTGGTATCGGAGCCGACGACTGTTATACGGCTCTTGTCGTGGAACAATCTGCTCCTTACGGGCTGTTGATTACAAATGGTGAGTTTGTATCTTTTCATGGGCCAGACCCTACGATGATTGAAATTGCACAGAGCAATACAGGAAGTATCCGCTTTGTGAACTGTGCATTCTGGGGCCCTTGTAATCAGATAGCGAAGATTAGTGGAATGGGAACGGTTGGTTTTGGGGATTGCACGTTTGTCCAATGGGGCGGCAAAGATGGGGACCGCCCGGCGCTCCAGGCTCAAAGCGGCACAGTTCTGATACGAGGATGTGAATTTCGACAAGATAGGCCGCAAATTCAACTTGGGAAAGACGTTAGCCGCGCAATAATCGCTGAAAACATATTCACAGGCACAGAACGTATCATTAATCAGTCCAAAGGAAATGTACAAATTGGACTGAATACCAGTAATTAACGAATCTGCGACAGGAAACAATAAGATATTTAAAGACTTCTGCAAAATGAGTGAATTTCCGACGGATGAAGTCGAGAAAGAAAATATTTTAGTCAAGAAAGCTGACTTTAGTCGTAAAAAGGCACATTGGACTCCACAGCGGACTTTTTCAAACATCTCAGTCTTTCAATTGTCATAAGACACAAGGAAATAACCGGATACATTGAAAAAGACCCCGAGACTGGTCTTTATGTGGGGATTGTTCCGTGCATTCCCTGTGCACATACACAGGCGGAAACTCTGGATGAACTGCAGAAAAATCTCAAAGAGGTAGTCGAATTGTGCCTGGAGGAGATGGACTGAAACAGTTATCTGTAAAAATAACATATCCTTTCTCTGTATTCCCTCCGTTTTTCGCAGTTAAACAAATTCTGTGTTAATCAGTGTAAATCCGCGTCTGATTTCTCTGTGGCTTTGGAAAAGCCGGGTCAACAGTTTCATATTGGCCTGCAGCAGACTTTAGAGGATTGTTTTTGATGGTCTATGGTAAAGTCAACGGGGAGGAATTTCTTTATCACTTCCATATTCGTCAAAAGGTGGGCAGAAAGCTGATTGGTTGTAAAACAACCGGACTTTGAGAGAGCCATATAAATCAATAGCTGGTCAGCTAAAAAATAATCAACGGCAGAGCCGCTTGATAGGAACTCATCAGCCGTCTTTACGACCTCGCTGACAACTTCCTGCGAAGGTCTGCCTTTCATTCCGAATGTGGTAAATACGGTTTTTCTGCTTGTGCCGCAAAGTCGAATCATCACGCAATTGCCCGGCCCATCGGAATCTGTTACCTCAATACATTCGACTTTTTGGATGTCCAGGCCGCTCTGGAGTAGTAGTTTTTCCTGACGCTGGGCAATATGAGAAGGCAGTTTTGCAATATATATGCGGGCGTGAATTTCAAACCGTTCACTTCGCTCACAAAGGTCGATAATTTTGTCCGATTGTTTTTGCCACGGCTGGATTTTGAAAGTGATTTTTCCGCCGCCGGCGGGATAAAAACCATACTTTTGCAAGCTGCAATTTCCATAAAAGCCCGCTGTTGCGATAGCCGGTAAAAAGGTTTCAGAAAGAAAATCATACGGCGGAGCTAACGGGTTGTGAGTTCCGCCGGTAA
This sequence comes from uncultured Pirellulales bacterium, assembly GCA_964462515.1. GTDB lineage: Bacteria > Planctomycetota > Phycisphaerae > Sedimentisphaerales > Anaerobacaceae > CAYWXK01. Next base: position 58,498 of record CAYWXK010000022.1, on the reverse strand, counting down.
CGGTAACCGTTGAAGGATTGTCAGCTAAAAATAATGCTGGCAAAATAGTTTGAATTACGAGGGTTGCTGAGCCGGCTGAACCGATATCAAAATAATAATCGCCGCTGCGAATAGAGCCAGGCTCAAAGTCAAGCGTCATCGAGCCGAGGGCGGCTCTCTCACAACGGCCTGTGCAAATTTGGGAGGCGGCATTGACACAGCTTAAATGTTGCTTGGCCAGGCCGGGATTTCGACGGGCAGCGCGGATATTTTCGATATGTAAATTTTTGCCGGTGATGCAGGACAAGGTCAGACTTGTTCGCAGTATCTGCCCACCCCCCTCGCCAAAGCTGCCATCAATAAAAACAGTTTCCATATCAACTATCAGTAATCTCTATAGTAACATCTCCGATAACGAGACAGCAAACCTGCTGTATATCGAGCTGCGGAGCTCTGATGACGGCAATATTTTTTTCGCTCTGCCAGTCTTTTATTATACCTATCGCTGCATCTGTGACCTGGCGATTTCTAAAGCCAACCAAGCGGGAGACCAGACCATTTCGGCTTAAATTTTGAGTTGTCTGGACTGCTACGTCACCAAGTTTAATGGTATAAAGGACTGAGTCGCGGAAGTATTTATTAAATTGTTCTTTCCTATAGATTCGCCTTTCATCCGGCGATTTAGTTCTTATTTGCGATGGGCACTTAACCATCTCAATCTGCGAATCAAAACGGCGCCTGCCCTCGAATGATTCTATCGGGGACAGGCCAGCAAGGATGTCACTCAGTTCGCTCTCTCGCTGCACAGCTACAATCAACTTTGGATTTAATACCCGCTGGACAGTCCACCATAAAGCGCTTGCTGCAGGGCCTCTTATAAAACCCGGCGTATCAAGTATTATTAACTCTGCAACTTTTGATGCTTGCTCGACACACCGGATAATGGCGGCGGTCAACTGAAGCAGATGCCCCACAGGCGTGACACCGCCGACAAAGCTGATACCATCAGCAAGAAGCTGTGAAAAATCGCTCTGGCGGTTATCTGCAACCGCCCACCCGACTGTTGTAGGAGGCCCAATATGAGATTGGCCGATGTCTGCATCGACGATGCCGACCGGCTGCTTTGAGGCCAATCGTTTTGCCAGAGCTGCGGCGAGAGTGGTCTTGCCGGTATCTGAGGCGCCAAGAAAGAGACAAATCCCTTTCTGTATGATGCTCTTACCTAAGAGTTTTTGCGTAATGTTGTCAGCCCAATCCTGTGCCATTGGAGCTTACCCTGTAATTACTTGCGGCGATAGCCCACCACGACCATATAGATAGGTTCGAGGTCTTCCGGCAGCGACAAAACCCTGCTGACAGAATCATCATCAAAAGCGCCCACAGCGACAGAACCAAGGCCTAAGACTTGCGCCTGGAGGTGGACATTTTGAGCGGCGTGGCCGGCCTCCATATAAACGTAGCGGATGCCACGCTGGCCATATCGTCCGGTGGTTCTGGCAAACTGGGCTGCGAAGACCAGCGTCAGTGGAGCTTCTTCGATAAATTCCTGCCCCCAGGCAGCGGAGGCAAGAGCGGCCCGCAGGTCATGGTCTGTGAGTTTTTCGAGCGAATGCTTGGCAGGCAGATAGCGGAATAGACCCTCACTACTTACCATAAAGAGTTCCAGAGGATAAGTTGCTCCGGCTGATGGCACGGTGCGATACCTGCCGTGCAAGTCTTGTCCCTGGGCTGCCCAGACCAACTGGCCTATTTGCTCGAGCGTAATAGGTTGTGACGAAAAATCCCGATGCGACCGCCTGCTTACTATCGCCTTCTCCAGTGCCATCGGGCCATCTTGATTCGGCTTGGGAAGTGTTATTATCGTGCCCATTTTAATTGGTTATTTTCTATTTATTATTGATTATTGTTTTTTACATTCATAATCAATTCTATCAAGCAGGATAAACAATTTCCATTCTTAAATCCTTACTGTCGAGCTGTGGGTTTTCTGGCAGCGTCTGGGCTTTTTGGAGGATTATTTGGCTGGCCGTCCAGGCAGCAACAAGGGCGTCGAGGATGTCATCCGGTGCAACTTTTTTAGGTTTGCAGGCTTCGGCCACAATTTCTTCTACGTTTAGAAAAATACGGGTCAGCAATTTCATACGCTCATTTCGGCCGGCAAATTTTCTTTTGTTGTGCTGCATCGGCTTTTTGTTGTTAAGGGCCCAGAATAAAATCTCTGGATGGATTTCGCGGACTCGTTGTTGGAGTTCTGGTGTCATCAAATCATCTACCTGGCGAATTTTATCCATTATGGCAAAACTTTGCCGGGTTAATTTTTTGCCAGAATATTCATAGCAAATTTTGCAAGTGGTCTTATAGTCTTTGGCTGAAAGACAAGGTCTTATTGGTGGCGGAAAGATGCTGCTGGCCCGCCTGCCAAGAATTTGCCGTGCCGCAATGTCACACTCACGCGGCTTGTCACCATCGCTTAAGCCGATAGGAATGTCCACACAAACTAATTTGCAATCGGTCGTTTTTGATAGCACCTCGGCAAAGGCCTTTGCCACAAAAGAACTTTTTAGCTCAAAGTTGCAATTAGCTTCTGGACAATTTGGTGGTTTTACCGAAGCGATAACAACAAACCAGCCACCTTTACACCCATCTACACCGGCGACCAGAAATGATTGTTTTGGTGACATTATGTCTATGGGGCTTTTTTAAGAAAAGATAGGATTTGTGAAATCTCAGCAATTATTTTATCACGATTCTGATGCGTCAGGTGAAATAGTTTTGTATCTGGACAACTTTTTATTTCGGAAATCAGGCCGGCGCCTTTCTGCGCCACAGTAGCTAATACCGACTTTTCGGATGCAAAAAGTCTGCGAACCGCAGCGACAAACTTCTCTGACATACATTCCATCTTACCAATTTCGTCAATAACAAATAGCTCAGTGTCGGTTCTATCAAAATCTAAAACAGGCACGACTGATTTCTCAAAGCCGATAACATCAACACGGTATTTTCCGACCTTAAAGGGACTTTTGATATCGATGTGAGCGAGAATTCCCTCTGGCCCATCGAGCCGTTTCCACTGGAAACCTTTACGGGAATTTGCTTCGCGAATCTCCTGCGTATAGAAACCTGCCAGCTTTTTGTGTTTGAGACTGTCGATAATTTTTAGAACCGCTGTTGTTTTGCCACAGCCCGGCAGGCCGGTTAGAAGGATTTTAGCAGGTTTAGGTGACATATCTATAAGCACGAAATACTAATATCGAAATCTGAAACAAATTCTAAATTCAAATGTTCGAATTTTCAAAACATTTTGTTTGGATTTGGGTAATTCGTATCTGTTTTGTGCTTCGAATTTCGAGTCTATTTTTGGTTCACGGTCTTTTGTTTTTGGCCCAGGATTTGATTTTTTCCAGTGAGAGGGTATTTAGGATGTCAGCTTTTGTTGCCCAGCCACGAGCGGCAGTTGCGACACCGAAGCCCATCAAAGAAAGGTTGGCGATATTGTGCGCATCAGTTCCAATGACAAGTTTAACCCCTGCTTCGATTGCTATTTTGCAGTGAGTATCTTTGAGGTCGAGGCGGTATGTGTTTGCGTTGACTTCGAGGGCAGTGTGCGTTTGCGCGGCGTGCTTGATTACCGCGTCAATGTCAATATCCATCGGTTCGCGCTCCCCAATAAGTCGGCCTGTCGGGTGAGCAATGCAGTTGACATACGGATTATCCATCGCTTTTAGTGTTCGACTGGTTACCTTCTCACGCGGGCTGGAGAGGCCTGAATGTATCGAAGCAATTACAAAATCCAGCTCAGCCAGCAATTTGTTATCGAAATCCAGAGAGCCATCAGCGAGAATATCAACCTCGCTTCCAGCCAGGATGCTGATGCCTTTGAGCTTTTCATTGAATTTGCGGATTTGTTCTATTTGCTGGGCGAGCTGTTTGGCAGACAGGCCATTGGCGATTGCCGATGATTTTGAGTGGTCCGTAATGCAGATGAATGTGTAACCTAAATCTTTTGCGGCTTGAGCAAGTTCGGATATACTTGCGTTGCCGTCGGATGCGTTTGTATGGATGTGAAAGTCACCTTTTATATATTCGAACTTAATCAATTCAGGCAATGAATGCGCCTTTGCTGCCTCGACCTCGCCGCGGTCTTCGCGCAAAAGTGGGTTGATATAATCGAGGCCGAGCTTTTGATAGATTTCCTCTTCGGTCGGCCCCGCAATCATTTTCTCCTCTCTAAATAAGCCATATTCATTCAGCTTCAACTTTGCCTTGACTGCGATTTCCCGCAGGCGGACGTTATGCTGTTTTGAGCCGGTAAAATATTGTGCTGCGGCGCCAAAACTTTCCTGCGGAACGACACGGACATCGACGTGGACAGGGACATTTTCAATCTGGATAATCGCTGAACCTTTTGTGGGGCCTGATGCAAGAGTTTCCTGGACAAACGGCGCGGTTGTAAATGCCTGCACAATCTCTTTGGGTTTTTCCTTTCTTTTAGAGGCTGCGACAAGGATGTCAACATCGCCGATGGTTTCGGCTCGACGACGTAACGAACCGGCTGGCTGGATTTTTTGGATGCCGGAGATATTCTGAAGGAAGCCGGTAACAATATCCGCTGCTTCGAGGGCCTGGTCGAGGCGAATTCGGCCAGTCGATTTTTCGAGAAATTCGATGCCTTTTGCGATTGCCGCTGCCTTTTTATCGCCAAAGCCTGGTAACTGGGCAAGGGCACCGCTCTGGATTACTTTTTTTAGTTCGGCTATCGTGGTAACTTTTAACTTCTCATAGACTGCCTTTACGCCTTTTGGGCCTATGCCCGGGACGGTGAGCAGTTCCAACAGCGTTGGTGGGATTTTGGTAAGTAGCTGCTTGTGGGCGGTTATTGTGCCTGTCTTTACGAATTCTTCAATTTTAGCAAGACTCGACTTTCCGATGCCTGACACCTCCGCGAGCTTGCCGCTTGCCAGCATCACTTCAATATCAGTTGCCATATCGCCGATAACACGTGCTACTTTGCGGTAGCTATTGATGCGGAAGGGGTCTTCGCCGAGGATTTCCATAATATCGGCCATCTGCTCAAAAAGCTCACTTAGAACGGCGTTTTTCATAAGCGTGATTATAACGGGGCGGCAGTAAAATCAAAGGAGGATTTTACCGTTTGCTTCAGCCCCGCCCCAATTGTTCACTCGAGAGCGATGGGTTTTCCCGTCCGATGAATCTCACACTCCTCCACGGTCAATTGGGGCGGGGCAATAATGCTTGCCCTGTTAGAAAAACGCCTTTCCTTCTCCGCAGTAGGAACTACGAAGGATGAATCTTTTCTAACGGGGCTTGCGTTAAGGCCGTCAGATGATATATACTTTGGGAAGGAACGGTCGATACCGAAGAGAATGGAAGCAGGAAAACTAAAATTACCAAAGAGGCAAGGTCGGGGCAGAAAGCAATGGAAAGTGGATTGATTATGAATATACAAAAGTATTCCATCCACGACGGCCCTGGAATACGCACCACAGTATTTTTGAAGGGCTGCCCTTTGCGCTGCTTGTGGTGCCATAATCCGGAAGGTCTTTCATCCCAGCCCCAGATAGTCGTTTTTGAGGGCCGCTGTATTTCTTGTGGAAGCTGCCGGAAATCTTGCCCCACCGGCTCTGCCGATGCCGCACCAATGGTTCGACAGGCTCACCATCCCGAGCAGAGTCGAGGGATTGACCGCTCGATAAAAGCTGACCGTAACACCAGTAAGAAAACCGAGGTCGAAAGTTCAATTGGTGCGGGGTGCACTTTGTGCGGCGCCTGTGCAACTGCCTGCCCCGCCGGCGCCAGGCAAATAATCGGCAAACGTATGACCGTTGCAGAAGTCGTAACAGAGGTCTTGAAAGACCGTCTTTTCTATGACGACTCTCGAGGAGGTGTTACCTTTTCCGGCGGTGAGCCGCTCGCACAGATAAGTTTCCTTAAAGAGCTGCTGGCAGCCTGTCGTGCGCGTGGAGTGCATACCGCCGTGGATACCTGCGGCTATGCTTCAAGAGAATACCTGCTGTCTGTGGCGCCTCTGACGGACCTTTTTCTTTATGACCTCAAGATTATGAATGATGACAAACATCACCAATACACGGCTGTCTCCAACATTTCGATTCTGGAGAACCTGAAGGCATTAGGAGCCGTCCATAATAATATCTGGATTCGGATGCCCATTATTCCAGGCGTTAACGATGATGATGAAAATTTAGAGGCGACGGCTAAATTTGCCGCATCCATTCCCGCTGTTCGCCAGGTCAACCTGCTGCCGTATCATAGAACCGCAATTTTCAAATTCAAACGCCTACGGCAGACGTATCGCCTGGAAAGTGTCCCTGACCCATCACCTGAGAACCTGGAAAAGGTAAGACAAAAATTCTGCGATTTGGGAGTTATTACCAGGATAGGAGGTTAACCCCCCCCTGCACCATACGATGCGGGGTTCTATAACAGGGTATATGAAAATCTTGTAAAATACGGCGCAAAAAGGAAAATTTCTAACGGGGTTAGTTTTATGAATGAAAGAACTTATAGATTAAGGCAGGAAAGCCTTGATGCGGTGCCCAGTATATCGCCGGAACGCGCAAATTTGCTGACGGATTTCTATCAGGCCAATGAAGGCAAATATTCGGTGCCGGTTATGCGGGCGATGTCCTTTTATTATCTGGTGCAGAACAAGACAATCTTTCTTGGAAAAGATGAGCTAATTGTCGGCGAACGCGGCCCACAACCTAAAGAGGCACCCACTTATCCTGAACTGACCTGTCACAGTCTGGAGGACCTGCGGATTCTAAACTCACGACCAAAGACCAATTACTTGGTGGATGATGAGTGCTTTAAGCTTTACTCTGAAAAAATCATCCCTTACTGGAAAGAGCGCAGTATCCGAGCCAAACTTTTTCAAGAGCTTCCGCAGGAATGGCAGGATTCTTACCGCGCTGGTATGTTCACCGAGTTTATGGAGCAGCGCGCCCCCGGCCACACAGTCCTCGATGATAAAATCTATCACAAAGGAATGCTGGATTTCAAAAATGAAATTGCCGAGTCAATCGCCAGATTAGACTTTCTAAATGACAGCGAGGCATACACTAAGCGCGAACAGCTTAAAGCAATGGCAATTGCCTGCGACGCTGTAATTCTTTTTGCAGAACGCCACGCACAGTTGGCCCGTGAACTAGCCGAGCAAGAGCCGAATCCGAAACGAAAGGCGGAGCTCGAAAAGATTGCAGATATTTGTAGTTATGTCCCTGCCCACGCACCGCGTGATTTCTATGAGGCACTGCAATACTACTGGTTCTGCCATCTCGGCGTCATCACCGAACTGAACGGCTGGGATTCTTTTAATCCGGGGCACCTCGACCAGCATCTTTATCCATTCTACGTGAAAGGATTGGAAGACAGCACACTCACTCCGGAAAGGGCAAGAGAACTACTTGAGTGTTTTTTCATAAAATTCAATAACCATCCGGCACCGCCCAAAGTGGGTGTTACCGCTGCCGAAAGCGGAACCTACACCGACTTTGCCAACATCAACCTTGGGGGGATGCTTCCGGACGGCTCTGACGCTGTAAATGAGATTTCCTATCTGCTATTAGATATTGTGGACGAAATGCACCTGTTGCAGCCGAGCACAAACATCCAGCTTTCGCGAAAGACTCCTGATGACTTTTTCAAGCACGCCCTGCGCGTAATCCGCAAAGGCTATGGTTTCCCATCGGTATTTAATGCCGACAGCGTCGTCGCCGAACAAATCCGGCAGGGCAAAACTCTCGAAGACGCCCGCGCCGGCGGCTGCAGCGGCTGCGTAGAAGTAGGCGCGTTCGGCAAAGAGGCCTATATCTTAACGGGCTACTTCAATCTTGTAAAAGTCCTGGAAATCACCCTTAATAACGGCATCGATCCCCGCACGGGAAAACAATTGGGTCTGAAAACCGGCACACTTGAAAGATTCCAGAGCTTCGACCAGCTTTTCAACGCCTACAGGCAGCAGTTACAACACTTTATTGATATCAAGATTCGCGGCAACAGAATTGTCGAGCGAATGTTCGCCGATTTGATGCCGGCGCCTTTCCTTTCGGTACTGATTGATGACTGCATCCGAAAAGGAAAGGACTACAACAACGGCGGCGCAAGATACAATAACACCTTTATCCAGCTTGTCGGTATCGGCAGCATAACCGACAGCTTTTCTGCGATTAAGGAAATAGTGTTTGACACTAAAGTAATATCTCTCGCTGATCTGGTTAAAGCGATGGATGAGAACTTCGAGAGTCAAGAGCCACTTCGGCAGAGATTAGTCAACCGCACTCATAAATACGGCAACGATGACGATTATGCCGATGATATTATGGTGAAGATATTTAACGCCTGCTTTGAGGAAATTGACGGCAGGCCAAACACCAAAGGCGGGCAACATCGAATGGAAATGCTTCCTACCACCTGCCATATTTACTTCGGTTCCATCACAGGCGCAATGCCGGACGGCCGTAAGGCCGGACTGCCGCTTTCGGAAGGCATCTCTCCTGTTCAGGGGAGAGACCATCGAGGCCCGACTGCCGTCTTCAAGTCTGCCGGCAAGATGGACCACATCAAAACCGGCGGCGCACTATTGAATATGAAGTTTTCTCCCTCGATACTGGCCGGCGAAGAGGCCCTGGACAAGTGGTCGCACTTAATTCGGACTTACTTCAAAATGGACGGCCATCACGTCCAGTTCAACGTAGTCAGCGCAGAAACTCTTCGCAATGCCCAGGCAAATCCGGAGAATTACCGTGACCTGATTGTCCGTGTTGCCGGCTATAGTGACTATTTCTGTGACCTGCCCGCTGAACTGCAAAATGAAATTATTTCGCGCACGGAACATTCGGGATTCTAAACTGGAATAGACAAAACAAAGTTACGTTGTGTAAAAAGGAGTGAATAATCTTTTTTGAAAAGGATAGTCAAATGAGAAAAAGTCTAATTATTGCGATTGTTATAATTACTGGGATAACCAATCTATATGGGGACGTGCCTCAATTTGGTAGCAGCAACCTGAAGGTAGGAAATAAGATTCCCATCAAGGCTTATGCATTTGGCCTTCGAGACGTTCGGCTTTTAGATGGGCCATTCAAGCATGCTCAAGAGCTTGACCGTAAGTATTTGCTCAGTCTGGACACGGATAGATTGTTGCACAATTTCCGTGTCAATGCAGGTCTGCCTTCCACGGCTTTGCCGTATGGAGGCTGGGAAGAGCCGAAATGCGAGCTGAGGGGACACTTCGTAGGGCATTATCTCACGGCATGCGCTCTGATGTATGCGAGCACCGGCGATGAACAGCTTAAGCAGAAGGCAAATGCCGTCGTGGCGGGCCTGGCCGAGTGCCAGGAAAAAATCGGCACAGGTTACCTAAGCGCCTATCCGGAGGAATTCTTCGACCGTGTAGAGAAACAGCAGAGAGTATGGGCGCCTTACTACACGCTGCACAAAATTTACGCTGGCCTGCTCGATATGTCCGTCTATTGTAACAACAAAAAGGCGCTGGAGGTGTGCAGGAAGTTCGCGGACTGGGTGATTGCCCGCAACGCACGCTTTACAGATGAGCAGATGCAAAAAATGTTAGGTAACGAGCATGGCGGAATGAATGAAGCGCTTGCAAACCTCTATGCCCTGACCGGCGAGGAAAAGTATCTGAAGATTGCCCAGCGGTTTAATCACCGCGATGTTTTAGAGCCGCTATCCAGAAGCGAGGATAAGCTCACCGGTCTGCACGCCAACACGCAATTTCCAAAGGTCATCGGTGCAGCCCGCCAGTATGAGCTGACCGCTGACGACAACCTTCATACTATGGCTACATACTTCTGGAACGTTGTTACCAAGGAACGCTCTTACGTTATCGGCGGCAATAGCGACGGCGAGATGTTTTCGCCAAAGGAAAAACTATCTGAAGCCCTCGGCCCGAACACTACCGAGACCTGCAATACCTACAATATGCTAAAACTGACACGGCATTTGTTCTGCTGGGAACCGCAGGCCGAGTACGCCGATTACTACGAACGGGCGCTCTACAACCACATTCTTGCTTCGCAGAACCCGCAGACCGGTATGATGTGCTACTATGTACCGCTGCGGTCAGGCTCGCAGAAAAACTATTGCGACCAGGCAAACTGCTTCTGGTGCTGCACCGGAACCGGCGTTGAAAACCATGCCAAATACGGCGGCAGCATCTATTTCCACGATGGCAGCAAGAATTTATACCTCAACCTTTTCATTGCCTCCGAACTGAGATGGAAAGATAAGGGTGTTAAAATCCGGCAGGAAACAAAATACCCCCAGGAAGACTCGACTCGCCTCGTATTTACCTGTAAAAACCCTGTGGAACTGAACTTGAATATTCGGCATCCCTATTGGGCGGTCGCCGGGCTACAGGTTACCATTAATGATAAGAAAGAACCTTCAGAAAGCTCGCCCGGCAGTTACCTGACCCTGTCCCGAAAATGGAAAAGCGGCGACACTGTGAAAATCTCAATGCCGTTCACCCTGCGCACAGAAGCGTTTCGCGACAATCCGCGCCGCTTTGCCTTTATGCACGGCCCGCTGGTTCTGTGCGCCGAGGTGGATATAAAGAAAAATATGCCATCAGTTGTGGCAGAAGAAAATCAACTGCTAACCAGCCTAAAACCTGTGGAAGGGAAGCCATCCACTTTTATTGGTTCTCCGGAGGCATTCCGCATACTTGGCCGCAAAGAAGGATACACCGTAACACTTGAGCCGTTCTATAAAATGCACGGCGAGCGGCGCTACATAGTTTATTGGGACACCTTCACGCCCGCACAGTGGCAGGTGAAGGAAGAAGAAGATAAAGCCGAAATGGCTAAACAAAAAGAGCTGGAGGCACGCACGGTGGATGTCGTTAATCCCGGCGAAGAGCAAAATGAGCGCGACCACAAGCTCAAGGGTGAAAATACTGAAGCGGGTCAGTTCGGCGGACGCAATTGGCGTCACGCAACCGACGGCGGCTGGTTCTCCTGGGAAGTTAGAATCCTGCCGGACAAACCGCAGGAGCTGATGGTTTCTTACTGGGGCAGCGACGGCGGAAACCGTGTATTCGACATACTGATTGACGACACCAAGCTCGCAACACAGCGGCTGCAAAACAATAGACCGGGCAAATTTTATGACGAGGTTTATAGCATCGCCGAAGACTTGACCAAAGGCAAGCAGACGGTAACGGTGAAATTCCAGGCGCATAGCGGCGCGTGGGCAGGCGGTGTATTCGGGCTGCGCGTGTTGAAGACGGGTGCGTCCGAACCAAATCCGCTTGGGAATGCCTTACGGCAGGCGAAGGCCGAGACGAAAGACCAGGGCAGCACAGGTGTGAGCGACTATCCGCTGAAGGCGGTGCCGTTCAAGGATGTTGAGGTAACAGATGAGTTCTGGTCGGCACGGCTTGAAACGAACCGTAAGGTGACAATTCCGCACACATTCAAAGAATCGGAGAGGACCGGCCGGATAAGCAACTTCGCTAAGGCCGGCAAAATGATGGAGGGGAAGTTCGAGGGCATATATTTTAACGACTCGGACGTTTATAAAATCATTGAAGGAGCCAGTTACAGTTTAGCTGCTCACCCCGATACGGAACTCGACAAGTATCTTGATGACCTCATCGCCAAGATAGCCGCCGCCCAGGAACCCGATGGGTATCTATATACTGCCCGCACGCTTTGTGGGCCGGATTATATGCCCCCAGGGGGCAAGGAGCGGTGGTCGGACATCGCCGGCGGGCACGAGCTTTATTGCCTTGGACACCTTTTTGAGGCGGCTGCCGCACACTACCAAGCAACCGGTAAGAAGTCGCTTTTAGATGTAGCCACAAAAGCTGCCGACCTTGTATGCTCGGTGTTCAATGAGAACGGGATACGCAATCCCTGCGGGCACCAGGAGATTGAAATCGGCCTGGTAAAACTCTATCGCGGGACAGGCGATGAAAAGTATCTTCGGCAGGCAAGATTCTTCCTTGAGCAGCGCGGTCGGCCGGAAGGCCATAGTCTCTACGGCACATACAGCCAGGACCACAAGCCGGTCGCCGAACAGGATGAGGCAGTAGGCCACGCTGTCCGGGCTTGCTATATGTATAGCGGTATGGCAGATATTGCTGCACTATGCGGCGAAAATGCTTACATTGAAGCTCTCAACAAAATATGGGCTGACGTGGTGGGGCGAAAGCTATATCTGACCGGCGGTATCGGGGCAGCGGGAGGACACGAGGGTTTTGGCCCGGCTTATGATTTGCCGAACCTGATAGCATACTGTGAAACCTGTGCCGCCATCGCTAAAGCATTCTGGAACCACCGGATGTTCCTGCTCACCGGCGATGCTCGCTATATAGATGTCTTTGAGCGAGTGCTATACAATGGTCTAATCTCAGGGGTGTCGCTCGACGGCAAAAGCTTCTTCTATCCGAATCCGCTGGAATCTGACGGCCGCCATAGACGCAGTGGCTGGTTTGATTGTGCCTGCTGTCCGAGCAACATACCACGTTTTATACCGCAGATTCCCGGATACGTTTATGCGGTTCGCGGGGACGAGCTGTTTGTCAACCTTTTTATTGCCGGTCGTGGTAAGGTGCGGATGAATGACCAGGTTGTTACCGTGAAACAGGAAACCCGTTACCCGTGGGATGGCAATATCAAACTGACCATAGAACCAGACAAAGATAGTCAGGAATTCACCGTTCTTGTGCGAGTCCCCGGCTGGTCGCGCAACGAAGTCGTGCCATCTGTCTCGGCGAGGCCGAGCCTCGACGGAGGCGACCTTTACCGATTCTTTGAGCAATCAAAAGAGACAACTGCCATTAACATCAACGGCACGCCCGTCAAGTATGAGACGCAAAAAGGCTACGCATCCATTCGGCGAAACTGGAACAAAGGGGACGTGATTGAGATAGTATTGCCGATGCCGGTCCGCCGGATAGTGTCTGACGAAAAAATTGTCGACAATACCGGCAAAGTTGCACTTCAGCGCGGGCCGATAGTTTATTGCCTCGAATGGCTGGACGTAAAAGATGGTCACGTTGTCAATCTTTTGTTGCCAGATGATGCGGCGATTTCGACAAAGTTCGAGCTGGACCTGCTTGGTGGTGTGCAAGTATTAAAGTTCGAAGCTGATAGTCTTGCCTGGGCAAAAAAACAACAAGAAATCAAACGTGAAAGAGTCGAGTGCACCGCTATTCCATACTATGCGTGGGCGCATCGTGGCCCGGGAGAAATGGCTGTATGGCTCGCCAGAATTGAATCTGCGGCACGTCCCTTGCCTGCGCCAACGATTGCCTCAAATAGTAAAGCGACAGCTTCAGGCGGTGACCCCAAGGCGCTCAATGACCAGCGTGAGCCGAGAAGCTCGGGCGACCATTCAAACCGTTTCCTCCACTGGTGGCCTCACAAAGGCACAAAGGAATGGGTTCAATATGATTTCCAAAAACCTGCAAAGGTCTCGGCTGTGGAAATCTACTGGTTCGACGACACCGGCCGAGGCGAGTGCCGACTGCCAAAATCGTGGCAATTACTTTATCGAGAGAACGACCAATGTAAACCGGTAGAAAATCCAAGCGGCTACGGCTGCGAAGGCGACCGTTACAACCGCACTACTTTCGAGCCGATTGTAACTGATGGACTCCGCATCGAGGTCCAGCTTCCGCAAGATTTCTCTGCCGGCATCCACGAATGGCGAGTAGAGGAAGTTGAGCAAAAGTAAGTAGCAAGATAGCAACAGCTTACGGCTTACTGCGAGGTTGGACACCCAGCAGGTGGCGGACAAAGAAATCCATACGCCGTCGGCTGGCGTAAGGTGTCTCTCCCACACCGTGTCCCTGCCCCGGCACGATAAGCAGGTCGAAATCCTTGTCCGCTTTAATAAGTGCATTGACAACCTGCATAGTTGAAGCAGGGTCAACGTTCCTGTCAAGCTCCCCTACGGTGAACAGGAGTTTGCCCTGGAGCTTGTGGGCTTGTATAACGTTCGATTGCTCTTCGTAATGTGGCCCGACAGGCCAGCCCATCCAAAGCTCATTCCACCAAATCTTGTCCATCCGGTTATCGTGGCAGCCGCAATCGGCGACCGCTACTTTGTAAAAATCGCCAAAGGCCAATAGCGCCCGCAGGGCGCTTTGCCCGCCTGCCGAGCCGCCATAGATACCGACACGGGTAATATCCATATATGGATACTTTGCCGCCGCTACCTGCATCCACAAAATCCGGTCGGGAAAACCAGAATCGCCGAGGTTCTTCCAGCAGACATCGTGGAATGCCTTCGAGCGGTATGATGTGCCCATACCATCAATCTGAACGACAATAAAGCCAAGTTCAGCAATAGAGTGCTGGCGAGTTTGCAGCCCGAAGGATTTGGGTACAAAGGCGCCTTGAGGGCCAGCATATATCTCTTCAATCACCGGGTATTTGAGGTTCGGGTCGAAGTTGCTCGGACGGATAATGATACCATAAATATCTGTTTTGCCGTCCCTGCCCTTTGCGGCAAATCGTTCGGGCGGACGCCAGCCCGTCTCCAGCAGCTTGCTCCAATCGGCTCGCTCCAGTTCGCAAACCAGTTTGCCGTTGGCAGCGCTGCGCAGCTCTGTGATAGGCGGCTGTTCGACGCGGGACCATTTGTCCAGAAAGAATCGACGGTCCGGCGAAAATTCTATCTCGTGGCTGCCATCCCCTTCCGTTAGTACTATCAGACCTGAGCCATCAAAGTTAACACGGCATAAATGCACATAATAAGGGTCCTGTCCATCCCGGATGCCGCCGGCCCGAAACCAGATTTGTCGTTTGGCCTCGTCCACGTGCTCGACACCTCGCACGACCCATTGGCCTTTGGTAATCTGGTTTTTTACGCAACCAGTTTGGGCATCATAAAGGTATAGGTGGTTCCAGCCATCCCGCTCCGACATCCAGATAATTTCTTTCGTGTCGTCAAGGTAATAACTGAACTGCTTGCTGGCATAATCGATGAACGTCGAACTGTGTTCATCGATAACGGCTCGCGTTTCGCCGCTGACGGCGTCCACACTTACAATCCGTAGCACCTGGTGACCTCGCTGATTGTAGAGAAAGGTAAATCGGCTGGAATCCGGCGTCCAGCGAATCTCTGAAATGCTCCACGGGTTTGTAAAAAGCTGGTCTGAGATAGGAGTCCGGCACTTGCGGACGACATCGAACAATTGTGGCGAAGATATGTCTATTTTGTCGCCGGGTTTGGCGTAAGAGAACGTGTGCAGCTTCGGCTGCAATTGCTCCTTTGGCGATGATTCAATCACATAAACTTTTCTATCCTCGCCCTTACAGACACGCAGCACAACTAATTTCTGCGAATCCGGCGACCAGTGCAGATGCTCCGAATATGCATCTTCTGCTGTCCCATCGCTGCTCAAGGCAAACTCAATGCCGTTTTCGAGGTTCCGAAGATATAGATTGTAGTCTTTGATAAAGGCAAGCCATTTTCCATCGGGAGATTCGCCGCGAGACTTTGCCATCTTGGGTTTTTCTCTTGTAGCAGCTTCACGAATAGAGGTCTCGTCTATTAGGGCCTCTCCTGCTTCTGCCGTGGCGATAAATACTGCCAGCGTCTTACCGGTTTTATCCGTTACCAGCCAGACGTGTCCTGCAAAGGTGTGCTGCTCGTGCTGCTCGCCAGCGCGGATTGTGGCATAGAGGCGGCGCTCGCCCTCGAAGTCCACCCAATAAAGCTCTACGTCGCCATCGGTGCGGTTGGTGAAGGTAACCGAAGTCTCCTCGTCGCTTTGGATACTTGGGTGCGGCTCGGCATGCGGTTGGAGAGAAGAGGCCGCTTGTTCGTCTTTTGATACTTCTTGAATTTCGTAGCTATTTAAATCGCAATTCCACCGCTTGCCCTCGCTGGTGAATTGAAGCTCAGACAAGGAATCGTTGAATTTCAGTCTGTCGATTGGGAGTCGATTAGCCTGTATCTCTTTCCCGGCAGCCCTGGCAAGTGATTCCGCGAGGCGCTCATGGTCGAATGCCGGTTGTCTCATACCGGTCTGGGTGTTCACAAGGATAAACTCACATGCCCCGTTAGAAATTTCCCCTTTTGGTATCGTATTGCCCGCCGTAGAATTTCTAACGGGGCGTGCATCATCAGCCAGGTCGTTGCGATACCAAAATTTAGTATTGTCCGCAAACCAGTGAGGATTAACACGCTGCCGAAATACCTTGTTAGCTGTAACTTTGCCAAGATTGAGCGCACGCTCGTAGTCGCTGCGCGTGCCTTGCGCGATGGCACTTCGAACTACAAAGAACAATGTCACGAAAACAATAACTCGAATGAGAATCTTCTGTTTAGATGTAACTTTCATTGCTTCTTTCCGCCTTTTACCCGTCTAAAAGACAGGGGGTTTTTGCTAACGGGGTTTATTAACACGATGATATTTCTTCGACCTCGTCTACGGTTTTTGGTATTGGCCTGCCCAATATACGATGGCCGTTTTTTGTTACAAGCACATCGTCTTCGATGCGGATTCCGCCAAAGTCGCGGTATTTTTCAACAGCATTGTAATTGATATAGGCAGAGCATTTTTGCTCGGCCTTCCAGCGGTCAATCAATTCCGGAATAAAATAAACTCCCGGCTCGACCGTGATTACAAAACCCTGCTCAAGTGCCTTGGCAAGCCGCAGGGACTTCCAGCCGAACTCAGGATTCCGCTTAATTGTATCCGTATAACCAACGTAGTCCTCTCCCAGAGCTTCCATATCGTGGACATCAAGGCCTAACATGTGTCCCAGGCCGCACGGGAAAAACAAAGTATGCGCGCCCGCATCAACAGCCTCGTTGATATCGCCTTTCATTAAGCCCAAATCTTTTAATCCCGTTGCAAGAATTTTGCAGCCGAGACGATGAACAGCTCTGAATTCAACGCCCGGTTTTACCGCATTAATTGCTTTCTCTTGCGCATTTAGAACAATTGAGTAGATTTCCTTTTGTCTCTGCGAGAATCTGCCGCCGACCGGGATTGTCCTGGTTATGTCACTGGCGTAATGAAGTTCCGACTCAACACCAGAGTCGTTGATAGCAATATCGCCTTGCTTCATTATGTTGACGTAATTGTGATTGTGAAGCGTTTGGCCGTTGATTGAGAAAATAGTAGGAAATGCAAGGCCAGAACCCTGTGAGAGGGCGATTGCCTCCATCGCCCCGGCCACCTCTCTCTCGTGCACGCCGGGCTTTGACATTTTCATCGCCAGCATTTGCATCTCGTAGCTGATGTCAATGGCGGTCTCAATTTGCTCTATCTCTTCTTTATTTTTTATCGACCTCTGCGACACAACGGCTTTGACCAGAATTTGTGAGGAGTGCTGCTGAATTGCCATAGCCCCCGTGCTTTCTGCGAAAGCAGAAACGGGGGGCAGCAATCGCTCGATTTTCAAGATATTTTCTGTCCGGTATTGCGGAAGAAAATGTATTTTCCTTCCTTGCCTTTCAGCTTTTGCCAGAATCTCCTGCAATTTATCAGATGGGGCAGTTTCTAAAATACCGGCCTTTTGACATTTTTCTTTCAGGGATGGCTGAGGGCCGGTCCAGATAATATCATCTACCGTCAGGTCGTTACCAAAAACACATTCTTTTGCCTCATCGACATCGATAACAGCAGCCAGGTCCGCCAAATCCAGACCAAAGAAATAAAGGAAGGAACTATCCTGGCGGAAGGGATAATGATTGTCCGCAAAATTCATCGGGCTTTGCTGGTTGCCCAATAACAGAATCAAGCCGGACTGCAACTGCGTCCTTAAAAGTTTTCTTCTTTCAATATATATGTTTGCAGGAAACATTTCTTAATTTTTTCCACTCCGGCCTTCAGTGGATTTTTTCCTGGTTACAAGACTCACTAAAACAAGGGCGGCAACCGATACGGTTATCGCCGGCAACACTGCATCCAAACCCTGGACGGCAGAAGGCAGCAATTGCTTTATGAAGTCGGCCTCAGACCAAATCAAAGTTACAACAGTGCCGGCAACAATGGAAGCGATTGCCCCCGCGGTTGTTGCCCTTTTCCAGAACATCGCTGCAACAAGGCAGGGTGTTATGGCCGACCCATAAATTGTATAGGCATAAAGCGCCTTCTCGAATATGGTCGTTGATTCAGCGAAAGCCAGAGAGACCAGATATGCGATAATCCCGAAGGCGAGCACAAACAATCTGCTCATAAAGACGACTTTCTTTTCCGATGCTTTCGGGTTGATATAATTCGTATAGATATCGCGGATGACGCAGGTTGCCGGGATTAGCAGAAACGAATCGGCGGTAGAAATAATTATTCCCACAACCGTTATGAGGAAAAAGACCCCAAGAATCATCGGCATAAAATTCTTGGCTGCATAGATAAGCACGTATTTTCCGCTCGCGGCGTTAGGTATTAAACTGGAACATATCCACGCCTCCAGAATAATTAAACTTTCGATTACCAGGACCGCAAATATCATAAAAGTTACTGCCGTTTTGGCGCCTTTTGCATCTTTGCTCGCGAAGAAACGCTGGTATTGGTTTGCATCGCCAAGAATCAACAGAAACGCCGGAAGGCAATAATTGATAACCTCAGGGTTGGAGTAGACTCCCCAGAATTTTAAATGATTGGGTCTATTACCCATAGCAGCAAAAGCAGCCTCCATACCTGCCCAGCCGCCGGCCTTGAACCAGAGCACAGGAAAAGCTGCCATCAGGACGGTGGTTATGATGATGCCGGTAATAATGTCCGTATAAGCAAGACTCAAAAGCCCTGCCAATATTGTGTAGGTAATAATAAATGCAGCCGCAATAATCGTGGTTGTTTTCGCGGATAGAAACGGATTACCGGCTTTGTCGGCCAGTATCACTTCAAGAACGGCCCCTCCGGCATTAAACTGATAGCTTACAATCACCATATATGCAAGCACTAAAGCAATGACAGCCAGAAGACGCGCTGTTTGGCCATACCTTAAACCTATTATCTCCGGAACGGAATAGACCTCGAAGCTGCGTACTTTCGGCGCTATGCGGGTCAGAATAACCAGACCAATCACACTACCCCAGGGCAAAATCAGGGCGGCCAATCCGGTTTCATAAGCCTTCCCGGCATTACCCACGATTGAGCCGGTTCCAATCCAGGCGGCAAGCATCGTGCAGACAAGAATCCACGGCGAAAGCGACCTGCCCGCCACCGAGAAATCCGCGCCGGTTCTGACCTGTCGGGACTTGTAAATCCCGACGCCGACCAGAACGAATAAATAGATTAGTATGACAACTAAGTAAATCATCTTTTTTGGCAGTGGTTATAAATTAAATGAATTCAATAGTATTTACAACACTTTGACGGATTGCTGTGTCACTATATTGAAGATTTGGAATCTTTTTGGACGAACTGCTCAACGAAGTATTTTGGCGTCAGCGGCTCTCCGGTTGCTCGCCTTATCATCTCGTTCCAGTGGTATCGTGCGCCGGGCGCAAAAACCTTTCGGCGCAGATAATCTCCAACCTTTTTGTCATCAGCATAGCTTACATTTTCATCCGATTCGAGCCCCAGCACGTTGTGAACAATGTAATGATGCCATTGAGAAGCAAGCAGCTCACCAAGCATATAGTTATGATAGTAACAGGGTGCGGTGGTAAAATGTAGTTTGGATGCCCACCCTGCATCAACAGGCCCCGGCGGCCGTCTGACAAGCTGGTATTTCTCAACCAAATCCCACCACAGATTATTGAGGTCCTGGTCGGGGTTGGCATAAAGCTGCTTTTCAAAATGATACATAACCATTGCCCAGCGAGCGAAAAGGATTTGCTGAAACCTGGTATATTTCCAGCTAACCTGCTCAATTTCTTTTCGCTGCTCTGGCGAGAGGTCCAGCATTTGCTGCATCCAGGCAGGATTGCGGCTGAGGCGCCCGAAGAAAACGGCAATAGCCTCAGTGGTAAAGCTGTGGGCCGGCTCTCTAAGCAGCCAGGGTTCGTTTTGGTCGTGATATTTACTGTAAATCGCATGACCTAATTCGTGCAGTATCGTTTCCATCCAGCGTTCGGTATTTTGCAGATTACAGAGGATGCGAACGTCACCACGGCGGTCAACATCGTGACTGAAAGCATGAGGATATTTGCCTTCGCGGTCGTAAAGGTCGCTGCGGGCAAGAATGTCATCAACGGGCAGTCCTATACCGGCGTAGTATCTTTCAGCCAGTTCCTTCACATCCTTGTCCTTATAATAGATGTCCAGGTCCACGCCATAAACCAGCGGCGACCTCTGGAAGAATGGGTCATGATAATGCCAGGGCATCAAATCTTTTGGAGCGATGCCGTAGCTGTCTGCTAGGATACGGTCCAATTCCTCCTTTAATTGGGCAAATGGTTCGCCGGTCAATTTATCGAGGTCGTCGAAGATGTGGTCAAGCTCCTCGATACTCTGCTCGCCGGTAACTATCGAAAGATTGTGGTAGTTGTCGAAGCCAAGTTTACGGGCTGCCTGGTTACGCAGCTTGACTAACTTTATAAAATCAGCAAAAATGGCATCCCCGACCTGCTTACTGGCCCTCCAGGCAAGCTCTCTTTTACGGCAGTCTTTCTCGGTCGTCATAATCAGGTAGATGTCACTCATTGTGACCCTTTTGCCCTCAATTGTCCCGCGAAAATTGTTATACTCCTCCTGGACTTTTGTTTCCATCTCGACAATTTCTTTGAGAAGCTCGGGTTCTATCTGATTTTGCAAATAAGCGTAGTAGAGTTTATCTAACTGTCTCTGAAGCCTCGCGTCCTTGATTTTTCCGGAATTCTTTATGTTTTTAAGGTCGGCATACTCTTGAGGATTACTGTGTATCTGGCGAATCACGAGTTGCAGTTGGCTTAGCTTCTGGTAATGTTCTGCTTTACCGGTAGTCGAGGCTTCCCAGTATTCAAGGTTCGCCGTAGTGGTCAAAGGCGCAATTCTTGTAACATAAGATGAAATGAACTTTTCCAGCCGCCTTTCATCAGCATCCGCTTGGGGATGGCTAACGCCATTATGCGCGCAGCCGAAAAGAAAAAGAGCAAGAACACACGGCATCACTAAAATCAACATTTTTCTCATAACAATGCTCCTTCTATACTATTGGTCTTTGAAGTATTAATATTAACAGCGCCATTTGGCACAGTAAAACAAAATCCCGCACCCCCGCACCAATTGAACTTTTGAGGTCGTTTTTTCTATTAGCATTACAATTATTCATTATCGAGCGGACAATCCATCGACTCCGCTCGGGCTTGCGGTGAGCTTGTCGAATCTGATGGTGAGCCTGTCGAACCATTGGTGCGGGGCAGGTTATCCACCTTCTTCGATTATGTGCACCAAACAGCGAATAGGCAGGCGTTTTTGATCGCCAGCCGCAGCACTACGGGGTCATTCAGATTTATTAGGCTGCCATATTCCCAATCGATAACAATGTCCAGGCTGTCGCTTCGAACAGACTTCGACCTGGCGATGATATTCCCGGACAGGTCGAGCACCTCTACTAAAATCTGGCCAAAGTCAGACTTAGCGTTGAGGTGCAAATTATTACCCTGGAGTATGAGTGGTTTTGTGAGAATCTCGCCTCCGTCAAAGGATGCCTGAAGCGAGACGAATCGGTCTTTTTTAATTGTCGCAAATCCGATTCCCCCGGCCCTGGGACCTGTGTCTTTTCCTTCGTATGGCGTATGTCGATACGTCCGTCCGCTATAGTAGAATCTAAGTTCATCACCTACAAGGATAGGCGGATTATTTGCCAGCGAGTTATTGAACCTGTCCCAACTGCCTATTGGGCCAACAGGAATAAAAACCGCTCTATCGGCAACGCGAGTAAAGTGTAAGCTGTCGTGACTGACAGCCAATTGCACATCTAAATAACAGGCTTCCGGGCGGGCGTGAAAGACCTGCACCAGACCAATATACGCACCTTCGTATGGAAAGACCATCATCGAGTAAATCTCGGTGCCAGGCTGGTCATTGACATCGGCGGTAATGACAACAGGGGCGGTAGCCGGCTCGGTGAAATCCCACTTCAAAAAGTCAGTCGACTCGACGCGAGCAACAGCTCGACCGGAGTGGTAGTTTTTATACCAGTTGTATTTTGACCAGGCCGCCTCTACATCGGGCAGCGTTTTCCTGGTTCGCCCGTAAAGAACATACTTCCGGCTGGATGAATCAAACATCCAGTGTGTAGCACCGTCACAAATCGCCTCAGTCGCATACTCGTCAATAAGATGCCAGTGGATACCATCGGGACTGCCGGCAACGCCCAGTCCCCGGCGGTCGGTGGGGTGAAACGGGTCCGCTCGCGGCCCGGTATAAGGACGAATAATACTTAAAAAGCCCATCTTATAACGGCAAGACGAATTCGGGTCCTTTTCGTCTTTGTGCACTCCAAACAGTTCCCAGAAGGTTGGCAATTCTTCCGGCCCTTTGAATTCTCCTTGTTTAACAAACAATAAATTTGTTTTTTGTCCGTCAATCATAACTTTATCAAGTCGTGGTTTAACCCACTTAATTCCATCGCTGCTTTCAGCATATCCGACTCCCATACCGGACAGATACCACATCCTGAACTTATCGTCATCTCGTATGACCGAGCCATAGAGGACGCTGAGTTTTGGTTCCCAGCTCTCGCCGGGCCAGAGGACAGGATTGCCGTCATATTTTTGTGCAGGGTGGATTTGACGCTTGATATTGGTCATCGATTTGATTATGTAATCATCAAGAAATAACTGCTTCTGACGGCTTAGAGTAACGAAGGGTTCCCCCGTAACCGCAGAACCGATAACAATCGCTATTAGGGATACCAATGTCATAATGGATACTCCTGCAGATGGTTATGCCGAATATTCAGATTATTGACAACCACGAATTGTATCAATTAGAATCTACCCTGACAAATATGTGAAAGGATTTTTTATGCACAGGCTCAGCATATTCTCTCTGCTTGCTTGTTTGGTCTTTCTCGGTGCTTGTTTAGCTGGGCCCTCTTTGAAGAATAGAGCTTCAAATGTCGCTTCAAAGCTTACCCTCGTCAAAAATGGTCGGCCAATCGCGACAATTGTAATCTCTGGCTCACCCACCGAAAACGCACGGACCGCAGTGCTTGAATTACAAAAGTATATAGAAAAAATTAGCGGGGCTAAATTACCTATTGCAAATGATTCAGCCCCTCTTTCCGGTTGTTTAGTTCTGGTAGGCCAAAGCATGCTAACTGACGAGGTTCCCAATCTTAAAATTCCCTCCGGGCGGACCAAAAACCTTAACGAGGAAGGCTTTGTCATCCGCACATACGATGACCGCCTCATTTTGGCAGGCAACGACACAGAACCCTATCTGGGAACGCGATATGCCGTCGTCGAGTTTTTGCATAGACTTGGCGTTCGCTTTTTTATGCCGGGAGAAATGGGTGAAGTAATACCAGGATTATCAACGATAATCGTTGAACCCATCGATATCACGCAGCGTCCCGACTTCCCCGTTCGCAATTTCTGGGAACATTCCCGCGGGAATATGGCCTCCGAGTGTGCCGAGTGGAAAATCCACAACAAGATGAACCCTCGCAGCCAGGATTTTTTCGGTGTCCCCGGCGATGGCTCCGTCTCTGGATACCTGCCCCAAAAGCAATTTGCAGAACATCCTGATTGGTTTGCCCTCAAAAAAGACGGCACCCGTGACAAAGACCATCCTTGTCCGACAAGCGAGGATATGATTAAACATTTCGTTGAGCGTATCAAAGACGACGCTCGAAAAGGAAAGACCGTTACGGCCTTTGCACCAGTTGATGGCAATCCCCACTGTTGGTGCCGGAATTGTGCAAAGATAGGCAATTGCTTCGACGGCTTCGGCGCCAACGATAGAGACCCCGAGCCGGAATACTCCATCAGCAATGAGTGGTTTTACTTTGTCAACAGGATACTCACTGAGGTTAACAAAGAGTTTCCCGACCACATCATTGCGACAAATGGCTATGCAAACCGTGACATCCCGCCGGAAATGCCCCCCGAGATTTCTTTTAATCCCTCAGGCAACCTCACAATAATGTTCGCAAATATCTGTGCCTGCACAATACACGCCTACGATGACCCAAAGTGCTGGCAGATGCAGCGTCAGGGCCAAATGATAAGACAATGGTGCAAGCTCTCGGATAAAGTATGGCTTTACAATTACAACTACACAATGCTCGTGAACAAAGGCACAATAACTCCAATGGTCCACCGTATCCGAAGAAACATTCCGTTACTCAAAAAATGGGGCATAATAGGTTTCTTCGACCAGGATGAGGCAGACTGGGCGTTAGCGGGGATTCCGACTCGTCTTGTTCGCGCAAGACTTGAATGGGATGTCAATACAGACGTTGATGCCGTTCTAAATGATTTCTTCGACAAATGGTTTGGCAAAGCTGCTGCACCAATGCAAGCCTACTACGCTGCATTGGAAAACGCCTTTGAGAAAGCCCCGCAGCACGGCCACGAGGACGTAATCCTCCGCGCAATTTATACCGAGCAGCTTATGTCCAGGCTCGAATCTCTTATCCATACCGCCGAAAAGGCTGCAAAGTCTGAAACAGAGAAAGCACACCTTCAGATAGAGCGGCTTATCTACGACCATCTTTGCGAATTCGTTGCAATGGAAAAAGCAAAACGTATGTGCGACTTTGCACAAGCAGCTAATCACGCCGGTCGAATGGTGGAGCTGCAAGGCCGGATGAACAAGCTTACCCCATTTATGGGTTGGCAGCCTTATAGCGCTTACGATAGCCAGTGGGGAAAAAAGCGGATGGAGAAAGCGCTGGCCAAAACAAATGGTCCTGATGGCCTCCTTGTAGCGCGTCTCCCTGAGAATGCTCGTTTTCACATAGACCCATTCGATGATGGCCTTTATGAGCGATGGCAGGATGCACCTATAGATACGCCGGAATGGAAACATATCAAAATAAGCTCAGGCTGGGACACCCAGGGACTTCAGGACCAGAAAGGTCACCCATACAAGGGCATAGCATGGTACAAATTTGACGTTGAAGTTCCGGCTGATGCTCAGGGAAAGAACGTATTTCTATATGGTTTGGCGGTGGTTAATGAGGCATGGGTCTGGGTGAACGGGCGATATGCGGGACATCGGCCCTACATAATGCCCTGGTTTCGCCCCCACCCTATAGAGCTTGATGTAACCGGTTTACTAAAGCCGGGCCAAAAGAACAATATTACCGTCCGCGTCCTGTGCAACTTTGATGTTTTTGGTGCCAATGGTATTTACGAGCCGATGTTCCTCTACGCAAAGAAGCTCTCAGAAGTAACCTCATCTCAGTAAGACCCCGCCCCCGTGCTTTCTTGCGATAGCAAGAACGGGGGTCGATTTACCCCGTTAGTCCACTCGGGGATGCCTCCGCCGGGGGATGCCTGACGGCATTGCGGCAAAAGAAAGAACCGCACCCAAACTTTCTAATGGGGTAAAGCCAATCGGACATTGCGTCCGTCAGCCGCTCTTTATCTTAAAGACTCGCACATAGTCGATGTAGTATTTTTGTGGAAAGATAGTATCGTCAATTCCTTTCTGGCCGCCCCACGTGCCGCCGATGGCTGCATTTATTATCAAGTAGTGTGGTTTATCATAGGGCCAGACGTCGTTGCCTGTTCCTTCATTTTTGAATGTGAAATACTTTTTATCATTCAGGAAGAAATCTATCCGGTCCTCGAACCACTCAATCGCATAGACATTGTATTGCTCGTAAGGCTTCTCGCACTCTATTTTTGAGCCTTTGTTTGTTCCTTTCACGTGGTTATACGCCTTGGTATGTATGTTGGCGTGGATTGTATTCGGTTCAAACCCGACGTTTTCCATAATGTCTATTTCACCACACGCTGGCCAGCCGACTTTGTCTCGGTTGGTCCCCAGCATCCAGATAGCAGGCCACATCCCGTTGCCGGTCGGGAGCTTGGCGCGCACTTCAATTCGGCCATACAGCCAGTCGGCCTTATGCAACGTATTCAGACTTGCCGATGTGTATTCGCCCTTTTCATATTTCTCCTTCCGCGATTCGATGACCAGCGTGCCGTTTTCAACGCGAGCGTTTTCAGAGCGAGCCTTTGTGTAACATTGCTTCTCGCGGTTGCGAATAAAACCGGCTTCATAAGCCCACTTGCTTTCGTCGGGCAGTCCCTCAGAATTGAACTCATCGTCCCAGACCAACTCCCACTTGCCGTCAAAACTTTCTTCCGGTCGGCTGAATAACTCAACAGGGCAGCTTATCCCTGACTTTAGTGGTGTGTGGTTCTCCGTGTCGCCGCCATTCTGAAGGAAGAACCTGCCGCCCTTGATACCTGCATCGATATTCATCGCCGAAGACCCATCTGCGGTAAATGTTGCCTGAGTAATCGGCAGCCAATTACCGTCTTTGGTCTTGACCCAGCCGTTGCCGTAAAGCGCCCTGCGGACATTCTGTGAGCTTTCGCCGTTACGCAGGAAATCCTCTACGAATGAGTAATATCCGCCAAGATAATCCCCGCCGGTAATGGTTTGAAATGTCGCCAGATGCTTCCACTCCTTCTCTTCGTTAATGTAGAAATAGGCCGCGTATGTTGTCCGGTCGCCTTCGACCGTTGCCTTGACCATACACTTGTTTGTTTCCCCGACCTTCCACTGATAGTCAAACATGCTCTTGCCACCAGTGCCTTCATTGCCGAACCGGCTGACTCGCACGTCTTTGCCCTCATACAAGACCTTTACCTGGCGGTCCTGTGGCACGGTGTCTGGATTGTTTTGGCTTCCCGGGTCCCACACGGAAAAGAGCACGACTTTTTTGCCCTGTGACAATTCCTGTATGCCGAAATATCCGTGATTGAAACCGCACACGCAAAAGTAGCTGCCGGGATAACTCTTCTCCACGGTTACTTCGTTGTAATATACAACCCCTTGCTCTGCAGGATACCACAAATGCACGCTCCTCGCCGCCAGCGGCGTTGGAAAAACGTCTTTCTTTTCTAACGGGTCTTGCTGCTTGATCGAAAGAAGGTGCTTTTCGAACCATTCCACCAGAGCCTTGTTGGCTCGTTCGGCGTCCTTGCCGGCAAAGCCGTGGCCTGCGCCTTCTATCACCAGCAACTCGGATTCAACACTTTTGGCTTTCAGGGCTTCGCACATCTTCTCGCTGTGCCAGAGGGGGACGAGAAAGTCTTTGTCACCGTGAATCATTAGGGCCGGCGGGTCGTCTTTTGTCACATTCAGTAAAGGCGATACGTCGTTCGCATCATTGGGGTCAAATCCGAGGGCGGGAAAGATCTTGTGTGAGGGGTCTCCCGGCTTGACGTAGGGGCGAAGGTCCGTCGGAGGGAAATACGCCACTACGGTTGCGACCCGGTCGCTGACCCGCGACACCTCGTCTTTCGAACTAGGATCGCCGTCATCAGACGTCGTCCCGAGTACCAGTGACAGATGTCCACCCGCACTGAAGCCGAAGACTCCAAGCCGCTCGGAGTCAACATGAAAGTCTTTGGCGTGCAGTCGAACGAACCGTACGCTTCGTCGAACATCTTCCACAATCTCAGGGATAACGTACTTCGGGCTGCTGCCGTGCCGGACCGCAAAGACCGTAAAGCCTTTATCCAGCAGGGGCTTGAAGAGGCCTATCGCTTGTTGGGGAGGCGCCCATATTGAAAACCAGCCGCCGCTGACCATAAAAAGCACACCAACACCATTGTCCTGCTTGGGCTGATAGACGTCCATGGTCAGCGCCATGCCATCCTTGTGGCCGTAAACCACATCCGGCGTGATACGGACATCCTCCTGTGCATACAGGGGCGTCAAGGCAGCAAGCACCATAAATAGAATGGTCCAGAGTATCCGCCGCTTCCTGCGAACACGCCTTCTCATACAATCGCCCTCCGCACTGCGGAGTTTTTCACCGTAAGCGGGCCCAATTACTTCAACATCTTCGGTCTTATACTGAGCCATTTTCAGATTTCCTTTCATTGAAAATAGACCAGGATTTCCCATGTTAAACACTTGGTTACGCACCCAAGCCTTCCAGCACCACAATCGCCAGGATGGCTTACACCATAATATCCAGATTCCCCTTTTCTTACAATGACCCGAAGTATTTTTAACAAATTTTATTGCCAAATCCGTTGTTCTATCCGCTGTTTCTGTAGCCGGGCTCTTTTTGCGGCAGGGTGATGAAGATATTTTTTTTTGTCATTGCTAGCCCCGCACCAATTGTACTGTCGATAGCATTTCTTTCACAAGACCGGATATTCCCAACTTTAGGCGATCGATTGATGCGGGGCGTGGCAATCTCAATTCAGCAAAGCGGAGTTTGTCAACAGATCCAAGCGTTACAAGTTCAGAAGCCCTAAATTATTTTGCGGCTGATAGTGATTATAATCAATTCGCCAGCGATCAACAACATATATGAGTTCATCAATGTGCAAAACACCTCTCGCTCCAACAGCTCATCCCGTAGCCTTGCATAAAACAATATGACAGGCCACCGTTATTGCTCAGTCCAGAGCCAGCAGCGGATGATGGGCAATAGGTCATCGCCATTTACTTTATTGTCCGGAGTAACATCTGTCCTGCTGCACCAATCGGGATAGCCGCAGCCGGACAGGCTCCCTACTTCGCTAAAGCTACGCCGGACAAGTTGCAGGGCAGGCAGGACAGGCGCGGAGGGCTAAAGGGAAATAGTTAATTAGTTAATTGGTTGATTGGTTAATTTGTTGATTAGCGCGACGAATCACGAAGTTTAGCGGCGCCATTCGGCTTTACGAACCATCAACGGCGGCATCTGCTGCATTTTGACCCTTTGGCTGCTGCTGCCAACACAGGTTCTATTGCTGGGGTACCAGCGGATAGTAAGTAGCTGAGGCTTAAAAGGAAACTTAGTTTTTTTCAGTATATCAAGCATTGCCGATTTTATTACAACAAACAACAAAGTAGTTCGACGTTGGACATTCGGCTGAGTTCAGTCGAAGCCCTCACCGCCCTGAGCGAACCTGTCTTGCCTGTCCTGAGCGCAGTCGAAAGGAGCTCAGTCGAAAGAGTCGAAGGGCGGTATCTATGGCTTGACTATTATCGGCTAATTTAGTCAGTGACTTTTGATATGCCTGAAAACCGTAAAACTAAATCCGCCGAACGTCTGGCGGATTTAGTTTTACGCTGAAATTCAAAGCCTTACCGGTATTTGTCGTTCAGCGAGGTATTCTTTCATTTTCCTTATGGTGTATTTGCCGAAGTGTGCGATTGAGGCTACAAGCAGCGCATCTGCGTGTCCTTCAACGACAGCCTGATATAGGTCTTCGAGTGTTCCTGCCCCGCCTGACGCGATTACCGGAATCTTCACCGCATCAGCAATAGCTCTTGTCATTGGTATGTCATATCCGGTCTGGCTGCCATCGGCGTCCATACTTGTAGGCAGGATGGCGCCAGCCCCCAAGTCTTCGGCCTTTTTTGCCCACTCGACAACGTCTATACCCGTGCCGGTTGTGCCGCCATTGATAATAACCTCGAAGCCGGATGGCAACTGTGAATTGCTGCAGGTATCTATCGCTATGATGATTTTTTCGCTGCCGAATTCTTTGGCAGCTTCCTTAATGAGGTCAGGATTGCGGACAGCGGCTGTGTTGATGGACACCTTTGAAGCACCTAAATCGAGCAGTTCCTTGACCGCCTGACAATTTCGGACTCCCCCGCCAACGGTTAATGGCACTGAAATCCTCTCAACAGTTCGTTTCACTGCATCAAGCATTGTTTTTCTGTTTTCAAGGGTAGCCGTGATGTCCAGGAACACCAGCTCGTCTGCACCAGCCTGGCTGTAAGCAGCAGCGCTTTCTGCAGGGTCACCGACATCTTTTAACTTTACGAAATGGACACCTTTGACGAGTCGGCCATCTTTTACGTCCAAGCAAGGAATAATTCTTCTGTAATCCATAACTTATTCCTTTCCAAGCCATTGCTCTTTGCAAAGACTCTGATATTGGTATTAGAGAATACCAAAGTTTGGCACGAAGGTCGAGAAATTTCTTCTAAAAATAATAATTTTTAAGCTGCCGGCAGTATAGATGAAACCATAAATTATTATCGATAGTTTTTATTAACAGAACATCTTTTTCTCTTAATATTTGACAGGTCTAATGATAAAATTTCATATATTGTTTTTGGCGGTTTTTTCCGCCAATTTGTATTGCATTTTTGCTTAAGTTTGGTGGGATTTTGAGCAAGTTTTCACTACCAAAGAGAAAAAGGCTTGGGAGTCGCAAACGATTTAAGGTCATTCTGGCTCGGGATTTGTGTGCCGGTAATGGGTTACTTAAGGTCTGTGTGGCAGAAAACGACTGTGGTTATCCTCGATTAGGTATCTCGGTTAGCAAGTCTTGCGGCAAGGCAGTTGTGCGTAATCGGCTAAAGCGGCTCTTGCGGGAGGCCTTTCGGCAAAGCCAGGATTTGATTCCATCCGGTTTTGATTATTTGATTATGGTTTCGCCTCAATGGCTGAAAAGATTAAAAGGCTCAATAAGTGCCAAAGATGGTATTAAGAAACTGACGTTTGAACGGCTAAAAGCCTCATTTTTAGCATTGGTAATTGCTGCGATGGGGAGAAATCCGGCAAAAAATGGCCGGTAACCGGCAGAAATAGGAAAAAATCGCTGTTAGCCGCAAATTGTGCCGATAAAATATAGAATTAAAATAACCAGACGTGAATCCCGCACCAATTGACCAGTCGAGTTTGTATAATACCCGAAATTTCGGTGATAGCCGTTGTCGGGCAGCCAATCCCTCGACTCCGCTCGGGATGGTGAGCCTGTCGAACCATTAGTGCGGGACAGGAGAAGTTTTTTGAGTGAGAAAAGCAGATTGGTTCCGTTAGGTGCAGCCGCAAAAAAGGCCGGCGTTTCGCGGCAATCTGTGCAATACTACCTTATGATTGGCTTACTTGAGCCTACGGAAGTTACGCCAGGCGGCAGGCGGCTGTTTGATGAAAAAGCTATTGAGCGGATTAAACTGATAAAAAAGCTTAATGAAAGCGGCTATCCTTTGCGGGGCATAAAAGAATTATTTATGGAAGGCCGAACCGATTTGAAAGGGAGTAAACCGTGACTGACTATGAAACCATCCAAAGAAAACGCAACATTATTGTAGGTATTTTCGTTGTGGCGGCTGTCTGTGCGCTCGTCTGGCTGATATTTAAGTTCGGCGACCTGCCGACGACCGTCAGCAAAATCAGCTCTTTTGAGGTGTTAGTTCAATTCCCGACAGCGCCAGGGGTGCAAAAGGATACACCTGTGCGGTTAAGCGGCTTTCAAATCGGCAGGGTAACCAAAGTTATGGCCCCGGAGATAAGAGAGGATTTGATTACCCACCAGAAGTATCATCAAACACTGGTTGTTCTTAGTATTGATAAAAGATATATAAATATACCCTCTAATGTAGAAGTAAAGCTAATGATGCGGGGTCTGGGTAGTAGTTATATTGAAATTACAGTTGACCCTAACAAATTGCCTGCGCCGCCGCGTGACCCCAACCGGCCGGAGACAAGATTTTTGGTCCGAGATATGCTGCTGCAAGGTTCAACAGGGCAAGCAAGCGAGTTTTTCCCACCAGATATCCAGAAAAAACTCGATGAGCTGGTTACGAGGCTAAACTATTTTATGAAAAACACCAATGAAATCGTTGCTGACCCCAATAATAAGAAAAAAATCAATGAAACCATCGACAATGTGTGCGAGGCATCGAAGCTGGCCAGGCGAAGGCTGCAGGATGTTAACGAGACGATGCAGAAGGCACAATGCACGATAGATGAATTCCGCGAGTTAGCTACTACCGGGAAAGCTATTTTGGAAAAGGCCGATGTCAATCTTGTTCCTACTGTGGCAGAGTTGACCGAAGGATTAAGCGAGGCGACTTCGCAACTACGGCTAATTCTGGAAAAGATAAACAGTGGGCAAGGAAGCGCCGGCAGGCTTCTCAACGATGGACAGTTTTATGAAAATCTGCTTGAAAATACCCAGCAGGTGCAAATGCTGCTGGAAGAGTTAAAGGCACTTGTAATTGAGGCCCGCGAAAAAGGTATTCCCCTCAGGTTAAAAAAGTAAGACCACTGTCTGCGTTTAATACGGTATTGTATAAACCAAACTTGCGCTGGCCGTAGGAACCATTAACGCTTGTTGACCAGCAAAGCATAAGCCTATAAAACTATCCGGCGACGATAAATTCTTGCCCATTTGATTGAAAAACCGATATAGTTCGGACAACGGTTGCACTATAAGAGCTTTGCATTTTTGCATAAAGTTATTTTTGCTTCAGGTAATCGTAGAAGAAATTTGCCATCGCGACATAGCTATCGGCGGAAAGCTGCTCGGGGCGCTGAGTCGCGTCAATGGAGCACTGATGGAAGATTTCAGGCCAGTTTGTAGTTTGTGAAAGCCAGCCGTGCGCAAATTTTGTGCAAACCCTTATCATTTTGCGGCGGTGACGCATAAAAAGATTTACAACATCGCCCAGTAATTTCATATCCCGAATGCGAGCGATTTTGTCTTTGTCACGAACGAAGCTGACCATTGCCGAATCGACCTGTGGCTGGGGCCAGAAGACGGTCGGTTTCAAAACCCTTATCAGTTTGACCTCGCCGGTTGCGGCAAGATATATGCTTAAGGTGCCGTAGTCGCTGCTGCCGGGCGGTGCCATCATTCGGTCGGCAACCTGCTTCTGAACGGTAACATACATACAATCGGCTGCTATTGGGCCTGTAAGAAGATTTAGCATTAGAGGTGAGGCAGCGCTGTAGGGCAGATTTGCTACCAGCAGAATTCGGCCTGGGTGTTTTTTGCCGGCACGCTTTATGGCATCTACAACAATTGGGTTGATGGTGCTTTTATTTTCGAGGATGTCGGCATTGATAATCTCGACATTTTTGCAGTTTTCAAGCTCACTTTTTGCGATTTCAGCCAGAGTCTTGTCTATTTCGACGGCGACGACCCTGCCGGCCTGCCGGCCTAATGCCTCGGTCAGCGACCCTGTTCCGCAGCCGACCTCAAGCACGATGTCGGTATTGCGGATATTTGCATAGTCCACCAGCAGCCGCATTAAATTCAGGTCAATCAGAAAATGTTGGCCGAGCCGTTTCTTTGGGAAAACGCCCGCCGATGAAAGCAATTGCTGAATATGGTGTTTTGTTTGCATAGTAGAGAGCATAAGTCATAGGAGCACAAGGCACAAGCCCCCTTAGAAAAACGACTTTCATTTCTAACGGGGCAAGTTGTAAATGCACAAACTACAGGCGCTCAAGTTTACTCCGTTAGAAAGCCCCGCGTTTCTACGCGGGGTGAAATATCCCGAGTTCACACAGGGTTTAAACCCCCGTGTGAACTTTCTAACGGAGTTTGCTTACGCTCTTTTGCTCTTGTGCACCTATGCACTTTTTTGTTTTTGCCATCTGGATGGCGGTAAGAATGGCGGCTTTCATACTGGCCGGGTTAGCGATGTGCTTGCCTGCGATGTCGAAGGCGGTGCCGTGAGCCGGTGACGTTCTTATTATCGGGATGCCGATGGTTATATTAACCGCCTGCTCGAAGTGGAGAAGTTTAACCGGTATCATGCCCTGGTCGTGATACATTGCGACGACCGCATCGAATTCGCCCTGGACAGCGTGCATAAAGAGGGTGTCGGCTGGGAACGGACCTTTACAATTTATCCCTTGCTCCTGAGCTAATAGTATCGCCGGTGAGATTATTCGCTGCTCTTCGTCACCGAACTGGCCATTTTCGCCGGCATGCGGATTTAATGCGGCTACGCCGATTTTGGGGTTTTCGATGTGAAAATATTCTTTGAGAGTAGTATTGACCAGGTCTATCGGCTCGAACACACAGCCGATATTGAACTTGTGCCTTACCTCAAAAAGAGCTTCGTGGATTGTTGCCAGCACTATTCGCAGCGGGCCTGCGACGAACATCATTGCCTTTCGCTTTGATTTGCAGCGATGGGCAAACATTTCGGTGTGGCCTGGCCAATTTGCACCGGCCAGCTTCCAACTGGTCTTGCTGATTGGTGCGGTTACGACGGCATCTATTATGCCGTCTTTTGCAGCTTCAATGGCGTCAATACAGAACCGCAGTGATGCTTCGCCGGCTATTTTGCTCGGCCCCCGAATCCAGGTTGCAAAAGGATACTCATCGTAATCGGCGACAACGACTTTATACGGATAATCCCGGCTGATTTTCTCATGCTGATGGCGGCCCCAGAACGGCTCAATCTCGGCGGCGTCAGCAGCGTAGCAGAGCTGCTCATTCATACCGAAGATGATGAACTTTGCTGCCTTACGGACCTCCGGGTCAGCCAGGGCCTTGACAATAATCTCCGGCCCGATTCCAGCAGCATCGCCCATCGTTATGCCGATGACCGGCTGATTAGCAATCAAGTTGTTGCCGTTACTTTTCATACACAGTATTTAATCTATCTTACACTTTGTTTAGAAGCCTAAGTGTCTTAACTTTTCAATGGTCAGCGTTTCTTTTGGTCCACCGAGGACGGATTCAAGTTGTTTTTTTATCGTCTTTACGATTATGTCGGTTTCGATATTAACCAAGTCGCCGGTTTTGGCCACACCCAGTGTGGTTTTTTTTAGGGTCTGCGGTATTATTGCAACCCTGAAGCCGGCACTATTCATAGCTGCTATCGTAAGGCTTATCCCATCAACGGCAACCGAGCCTTTGACTACCATTTGACTGAGCAATTCCGGGTCGGCTGCAAATTCTATATCGGCAAACTCACCGCTTTTTTCGATCGCAGCAATCCTCGCTACGCCATCGACGTGCCCCAGGACGAAATGTCCGCCAAACCGGTCTGCAGGTTTCATCGCGAGTTCAACATTAACTTGTGATGAAAAGCTCAATTTTCCGAGGGTTGATTTTGCCAGTGTTTCGGGACTTATCTCAAAAGCTGCTAATGTTCCATCAAGACCGGCAATGGTTAGGCAGACCCCGCTTATGGCGATACTGTCGCCGACTTTGCAGTCGGCAGATAGACTGCCCAAATCTACCGTCAGCAGCATTCCACCCGCGGCCGGTCGGACCGACGTAACCTTGCAAATTGTCTCGATAAGCCCTGTAAACATAACTCGTTACTCGTCGTTCGTGGCTCGTATCTCATTTTATGATACAGTGTTATGATACAATTATTACGAGCAAAAGTCAAATAATTGTTATATGGCTGGCTGGCGATCTTGAGGTTTGTATGTTCTGTATCGGATTAAATGACGAATGATGTGATTATTTCATTCATTTTTAGCGGATTCG
This sequence comes from uncultured Pirellulales bacterium, assembly GCA_964462515.1. Classification (GTDB taxonomy): domain Bacteria; phylum Planctomycetota; class Phycisphaerae; order Sedimentisphaerales; family Anaerobacaceae; genus CAYWXK01. The sequence goes on along the minus strand of CAYWXK010000022.1, from coordinate 23,224 downwards.
AAAGGGTGTCTAAGTCAGTATAAGCGAACAAAAGAGCTGGAGTAAGATACTGTTGATGAGTTGGTTAGGTTTCTGGGCTCCTTCGGAGCAGGTCGATGTCTTCTTTTTGAAGCAGCTGAATGATTTCGTCCTTTGTAGGAAGCGCCTCAATTGAGCCGAACTTTGTGCAGGCAAGTGCCCCCGCAGCCGATGCGAATTTGGCTGCCTCTCTGATATCGTTTTTGACGGCGTAATAAGCCGCCAGCGCTCCGGCAAACGCATCACCTCTGCCGGTCTGGTCTATAAGCTCGACTTCAAAAGCAGGAATGTGGTCGGCGCCATCTCTGTCAACAACCATGCAGCCGCGTTTGCCCATCGTTATGACGGCCGCTCGAACGCCGCGTGCCACCAGCTCTGAGCCGACTAATTTTGCCGTGCGGACGTGGGCTGATTCCTGCTCGGCAATGTCCGCCGCCTCATAAAGATTTGGTATCAAAATATCGACCGAAAAATACTCAGCAGGCAGCTCGCCGCCGCGGCAGGTCTTTCCTCTGCCTTGCGCTGGAGCCGGTTCTATCGGGTGGGCAGGATTCAGTATCACCTTTCTGCTGTGCACCTGTGCACAGCGAATAGCGGTAGTAATCGCATCCTGCGGAAAAGCGCCGTGAATAAGGCACACATCGGCCTGTGAGATAATCTGTTCGGCTGCCTGAATATCCTGCGGCCCCAAGGCACTATTGGCACCGGTGTATGTGCAGATGGCATTATCGCCTGTTGCGTTGACAATTGTTACCACCACGCCCGTATTTTTGGCTGGCGCAGTAAAGACAAAATCTGTGTTGACATCGAAGTCTGTCAGGCTTTTTTTCGCCATCTGGGCGAACGCATCACCGCCGACCTTGCTGACTAAGTGAACTTCGCAGCCGCATAGTGCCGCCTGTGCCGCCTGATTTGGCCCTGGGCCGGTGGCTGTATATGAGAGAGCAGAACCAACCACACTCTGCCCCGCGGTGGGAAGCTGCTGACACCTTATCGCCATATCAACGTAGGTGCCGCCAATTACAACAACCTTTGGAATCCTTTCCGGCATCATCTGCCAAAGACCCCTTTCATAGCTCATTATACCCCATCAAATAGTAAAGACAAAATTTTTTTAAGCAATATCTTAAAAGTGCATAAAAGTTAAATGTGTTTGCACATAGTAGTTTTCTGCTGTTTTTGGTTCGTAAGGTCGTAGGGCCAAAGGCGGTTGGAATCCACGCACCCCTGTTCTATTTGCCAATTCTGTTGTGTTCTGGTATAATTGTTTTATTGTCCTGAAATTGTCATAGCAGATTACGATGCTGACTTATTCTACTTATGGCAAGGGCAACTGCTGGAACAACCTGGCAAAGAAGTTTTTTCGGGTTTTAGAGGAAAAGAAGTTCAGGTGAAAAAGGTTGGTTTTGCGCGTCAGAAACAATTGTGGGGGCAGCTTGGAGTTTTTGTTGTTCTATTTCCTACAATAGTATCGGGAGGTTCCCCCGACCCCCGCCCCCCGACCACCAAACTGCCTCCATTTGTTGTCGCACAGCTTCCTGTAAGAAAAACCGCTGAGCAGCAAGGCTCATTAGCCGGCGGTATGATGCGGACAAACTTTGGCGAGGAAGCTCGCCTGGTTATGGTGCAGCCCGACTTATCTATAAAGGTGCTTAGCGAAGGGTTTCATAGCGCCTGTGATGCGGAGATTTCGTTCGATGCCTTGCATATCCTTTTTGCGGGGAAAAGGACACAAATAGACCACTGGAACATCTTTGAAATGACAGTTGACGGCACGAATGTCAGGCAGATTACCGACAACCTCGGCGACTGCCGGAGTCCCTCATATCAGGCAACGCTCTATACGCTCGATTCGCCAAAACCCTGGTATCAGCTTACTTTTGTCAGGTTCGAAAATGGTTTATTAAATGAATATGGAACTGGCCCAACCACCAGTTTGTATTCGTGCAAGCTGGACGGCTCTGCTGTTAGCCAGTTGACCTTCAATCTTTCCAGTGATATGGACCCGTTCATTATGCCCGATGGACGGGTGCTTTTCGCAAGCTGGCAGCGTTCCACGCTGACCCGAGGACCGCTCGGGAGAGTCGCCCTATTCGGCATAAACATTGACGGCACAGACTGCGCATTGTTTTCCGCCGATGGGGATAAGCGGATAAAATATATGCCCTGCATTACATCAAAAGGTCTTGCAGTGTTTGTCGAAGCTGACAGTGTCCCCTGGGATGGCGCGGGGACTCTCGGCTGTGTATCTTTACGAAGACCGCTTCATTCGTATCGACCGATAACCAGCCAGTCCGATGGTCTGTTTCATTCGCCTTCGCCGCTTCCTGATGGCCGAATTCTTGTCTCTCGAAGACAAGCAAATGGAAAAGATACTCACGGGGTATATGTTCTCGACCCTTCGACAGGAAAATTCCAGATGATTTTTGACAGCCCCGATTATCACGACATACAGGCCAAGGCGGTAATCCCTCGCCCTGAACCGGATGGCCGCTCGAGCGTGGTCTCTGAACAAGACCCATACGGCAAACTCTATTGTCTGAACGTATATACTTCTGACCTCAAGGAGCCGGAGTGGCTGCCGCGCGGAACAGCAAAAAAACTTCGTGTCCTCGAAGGAATTTCAGTCACAAAAGACACGATAGATAGTTCTGCAAGCACTGATGAGCCACAGGTCACTGGAATCCCTCGCCTTGCACAGCGTCGGATTTTGGGCGAAATTCCGGTTGAGGAGGATGGTTCATTTAATATCGAGGTGCCGGCGAACACCGCAATTGAGCTTCAAACTCTCGATAGTAATGGCATGGCACTACGAACCTGTAGCTGGATTTGGGTCAAGAACCACGAGCCGAGAGGCTGTATTGGCTGTCATGAGGATGCGGAACTGACTCCTGAAAATATTTTTGTCAAGGCGCTTGCCCGCCCCTCAAATAAACTGACTCTTCCTCCGGAACGAAGGCGGACGGTTGATTTTCGCAGCGATGTTATGACGATAATTTCCGCCAAATGTGTCGCTTGCCACAGTAAGGCTGGTTCAGTTCCTTACCTTACGCCTGACTTATCGCTGATTGCCCGGCCAGGAGGAAAGGCGTATTTTAATCGCAGTTACGAAAGTCTGCTTGCTGCGGGCGAGCAGCCCAACCGCAGAAAATATGTTGACCCGGGCACAGCAAGAACCAGTGTTCTTGTCTGGCATATTTTCGGACGTAACGTATCAAGACCCTGGGGCAATAGTATCTGCTCGCGCGAGCCGATAATAAAAATGCCTCCGGATGGAGCCGAGGCCCTAACCGAAGACCAGAAACGCACCTTTGTCGAATGGATTGATATGGGAGCGCTTTGGGATGGTGTTCCGGGTACTGACAATCTGCCCGGATACAAGATTACACCGGAGTCAGAAAAAAGTGAAGGCAAAGCTAATAATACTACTGATAATCGTTAGCATCTGGCCCGCTGCTGCGGCAGAGCTTCAGTTGCCTGTATTTACTGACGTTACAGACCAGGCGGGAATCCATTTCAAGCAAAGTTACGGCGACTTTGAGCTAAGCAACATAGTTGAAGGAACAGGCAGCGGGGCAATGTTTTTTGACTACAACGGCGATGGCTGGCTGGATATCTATTTCCCCAATGGACGCTGGCACAAAGACGTCAGCGACAATCGCGGCCGGCAGCTCAAAGGAAAACTTCGCAACTATCTATATCGCAATAATGGCGACGGGACATTCACCGATGTTACCGAAGAAGCAGGCGTAGGCGGCGGAGAAAGCTACGGCGTAGGATGCTCATCAGCAGATTTTGACGGCGATGGCGACCTCGACCTATACGTCCTTAATTACGGACCGAACATTTTTTATCGAAACAACGGCGATGGAACTTTTACCGATATATCTCAGGCCTCAGGTCTTGCCAACCCCCGGTGGAGCCTTTCAGCACCCTGGTTTGATTATGATAATGACGGCGACCTCGATGTCTATGTCGCAAATTATCTCGAATACGACAGCGGAAAGTTCCGCTCCTATTATGCCGCTGCCGGCTATCCGGGGCCGCTGAGCTATAATGGTCAGCCGGATGCACTCTATCGTAACAATGGCGATGGCACATTTACCGATGTCACCAAAGAGGCAGGAATTTTTCAGCCTGAGGGACGTGCTATGAGCGCCACCGCTGCAGACCTCGACAACGATGGCTACCTCGACATTTATGTGGCAAATGACGCAATGGAAAATTATTTCTTCAAAAACAAAGCAAATGCCACGTTCGAGAACAAAGCCCTTGAGATGGGCCTGGCCTTCGGCGAAGGAGGACAGGGAGTCTCTTCAATGGGGCCCGTAGCAGGTGACGTTGACCGCGACGGCTGGCTGGACGTCTATATCCCGGATATGGGATATGGGTGTCTCTTGATGAACAAAAAGGAATATTTTGAAGACCGCACATCGCCATCGAATTTAGCTGCGATATGCGGCCAATACACCGGTTGGGGCGGCCTCGTCTTCGATTACGATTGTGACGGCTACCTCGACATTTTTATCGCAAACGGCGACGCTCACCACGAATACCCAGAAGAAGCCGTGCTTGTGCGAAATGATGGCAAGGGTAATTTCGTGGATGTAGCAGACAAATCAGGCCTATACTTCAAACAAAAATATGTAGGCCGAGGTGCCACCTACGGTGACTATGATAACGATGGTGATATAGACCTGCTTGTTGTGAACCTAAACGACCGGGCAAGGTTGCTGCGAAACGATGGCGGCAATAAAAACAACTGGCTTATTATCGATGCGAAGTTACCTAACGGCAAAACAGACGCCATCGGTGCACGGGTTACCGTCACTGCCGGCTCGCTGACTCAGATACAGGACTTGATTCCGGTGAAGGGTTACCTCGGCCAGGTTGACCCGCGATGCCATTTTGGCTTGGGCAGTGCCACAAAAGCAGACACCGTCGAGATTTGCTGGCCGGATAAAACCTCCACGAAACTTACAAACGTAAAATCCAACCAGATTCTTACTGTAGTCCAGGAACACAAGCAAAAATAATGGTGATAAAAGTGCGTAGCTTCTTAATTATTGCTCTGGTCATAGTAACAAGCACCTCTGTCTGGGCGGCAGAAAGCAGCCAGAAGCAGCCTGTATATGTCGGAGCCAGAGCTTGTGCTAAATGTCACGATGGAAGAGGGATGGGAAATCAATATAGCCGATGGCTGGCATCCAAACATGCCCAGGCATACGGAGTGCTTGCTCAGCCGGAATCAAAAAAAATCGCCCAGCTGAGCGGCATTCCGCAGGAGCCGCAGGAATCGCCGATGTGCCTGGGATGTCACGCAACCGGAGCACACGCCGAAGCCTGGGAAAAAGACAAGATGTTTTTTGTTGAAGAGGGTGTGCAGTGTGAAAAATGCCACGGCCCCGGAAGCGAATATATGGATGTATCCATTATGACCAATCGGCAGACCGCCACCAAAATGGGGCTTGTGCTTCTGACAATGCAGGATTGCCTCAACTGCCATATAGAAAAAGGCTCACACGTAGCGATGCTTAAATTGCCCAAGCTCGATATGGAAAAGGCCTTCAAAGACATCGCTCACCCAACGCCCCAAAACTACCAATTACGACCGGCGCCGCAACTTCCTTCGGAAACCAGCCAGCAAAAAAACCTGCCTAAATACGTGGGCGTCTTAACGTGTGCCGGCTGCCACAACAGCCCGTCGATGGGCTACCGTTTCAGCAAATGGCGGACGAGTCCCCACGCCCGCGCGTATGCAACTCTGGCAACCGATAAGGCATACGAAATCGCCAAAAAGGAAGGGCTGACAGAAGACCCGCAGACCAGCCCGCAGTGCCTCAAGTGCCATACCAGTGCCTATTACAGAGAAGCCGGCGGCGCAACTGAGTCGTATGGACTGGATGAGGGCGTCGAATGTGAGACCTGCCACGGAGCAGGTAGCGCCTACATTCAAGAAGCAATTATGAGAGACCGCCCGGCGGCGACAGCCGCAGGACTCAAAAGTGTTACCAATGAAATCTGCCAGACCTGCCACCAATCCCCGGCTATACCAGATTCCATAAAAAAACAGACCTCTCTCGTTTATGATAAACCCCTTGCCCAAATAGCTCATCCACCTGACCCTCTTGGGGTCGCAGAAACGCCAACCTACAAAACACCTCTAAATCTTGCTCTGAGCCCGGACGCAAAAATTCTTTACATCGCCTGCGAGGCATCGAACACAGTAATTGTTGTAGATGTGCCGAGCCGCCGGAAAGTCGGCGAGATTCCTGTTGGCCGCCAGCCCAACGATGTTACCTTCAGCCCTGATGGCAAACGTGCTTATGTTAGTCTCCGTCTTGATGATAGCGTTGCGGTCATTGATGTATCCGCCGGCAAAGTCATAGCCGCCATCGCCGTAGGTGACGAGCCGCATGGTGTTCTAACTAACGCTTCTGGAAAGTACTTATATGTGGCCAATACTTCTTCGGACAGTATTTCTGTTATCGACACTGTCACGCTCAAGGAGGTAAAACGATTGAGCGCAAGCCGCGGCCCCTGGTCTCTATCGCTATCTGGCGATAAGTCTCTAATTTACGTAACCCATACCCTGTCATGTTTCATTAAGTTCCGCCAGCCTCTCGTCTCTGAAGTTACCGTTATAGATGCCAACCAGGCTGTGGTCGTGGACCGTTTTTCGGTCCCGGCGGCCAACCTGCTCCAGGGCGTAGCCTGGCATCCAAGCGGCGATTTTGCATTAGTTACCTTGATGCGCACCAAGAGCAGCATTCCGATGACACGACTGCTTCAGGGATGGACGATTACCAATGGCCTGGCAGTTGTCTGGAAAAACGGCCGAGTTGACCAGGTATTGCTGGATGAGCCGGGCTTGTGTTTTCCTGACCCTGCTGACCTGGTAATAACACCCGACGGTAAATTCGCCCTCGTAACAAGCTCCGGCACAAACAGGGTAGCCGTGGTGGCCATCTCTAAGCTCATATCTATGCTCGAAACCGCTTCTGAATATGACCGTAAGACTGTCTTCCCAAATCACCTCGGTAAACCCACAGAGTTTGTCATCACGCATATATCTACCGGACAAAGCCCTCGCGGAATAATCATTACGCCGGATGGCAAAACCGCTTTTGTGGCAAATGCTCTGGACGATTCGCTATCCGTGGTTGACATTGAACGGCTTCAGACAACTAAGCGGGTGGACTTAGGCGGCCCTGAAGTCGTTACTACCGCCCGCTACGGCGAGCGTCTCTTCCACAGCGCAAACATCACCTTCCACCGACAGTTCTCCTGCCATAGCTGCCATCCGGATGGACACATCGACGGTATTACTTATGACATTGAGCCGGATGGAATTGGCATCAGCCCCGTTGACAATAGGACGCTGCGAGGAATTCTGGATACGGCTCCTTTCAAGTGGGAAGGAACTAATCCGAGTCTGCAAAGACAATGCGGGCCGCGTTTATCGGTTTTCTTTACGCGGTTGCAGCCATTTACACCCGAGGAGCTCTCCGCGGTGGACAATTATATTTGCACAATTCCTCGGCCGCCAAACCGCTATCGCCCTCTGGGTGCAGAACTTACTCCGGCCCAGCGCCGTGGCAAGCAGGTATTTGAAAGAAAGATGACCAATGATAGTCGTGTTATCGCGAAGGAGAAAAGATGCGCCACCTGCCACTTCCCGCCGCTCTACACCGACCGCCAGCGCCACGATGTGGGAACGAAACTGTGGCTGGATAGACAAGGAAAGTTTGACACGCCACACCTTAATAACATCTACGACTCATCGCCATACCTGCACAATGGAATCTCCGACACCCTGGAGGAAATATGGACGCGGTATAATCCCGAGGATAAGCACGGAATTACTAATGATATGACCAAAGACCAGCTTAATGACTTAATCGAATATCTTAAGACGCTATAGGAGAGCAACGGTGAAACACTCTACAGTGCTATTAGCCCTGGCAATTTTCAATTTGCTATCCCGACTTGTCGGGATTTGCGATTTAGCTCCTGCTATGGGCAGTAACGCACAAAAATTCGAAATTCCGCCGAAGGCGGCCGCTTTGCCTTATGTTTATACAAATTGGAAGCATTTTGCGGTCAAAGATGGTCTTCCCAACGACCACATTTTTGCAGTCAAAGCCGATGGGCCAAGAGTCTGGGTTGGCACTGAAGATGGCCTGGCCTGCATCGATAAAAAGACAGGCAAAATAAAAAGCTGGAAAGAAAAAGATGGTCTGCCGTGGCGCGTAGTTACAGCTCTCGAGGTTAATCCAAGAACTGGTGAACTCTGGATAGGTTTGTTTGGGGGCGGCCTTGCTCGCTTCAGCGGCGGACGATTCGACCACTGGAACCAGTTCAATAGCGGGCTGGTCAATGATGTCGTCTATGGCATCGCTATAGAAAATGACAACGTTTGGGTCGCCACGACCGCAGGTGCAAGCAGGTTCAATACGGTAACGGGCGAATGGACAATATTCACAGAGAAAAATGCCCCGATGGAAGAAATCTGGAATTATGGCGTCTGTTATGATGGTAAAGGAAAGATTTATCTTGCCGTTTGGGGCAGCGGCTGCCTGGAATTTGACTGCAAGAAAGAATCCTGGAAGGTTTATCTTGACCCGGATGGTGAAATGGAAATTGACCTATACCGTGATGATGGGATTATCCACGTCATCGTAACCGGCGTAAGCTCCGTTGAAGATGTCCTGTGGATTTCCACGTATTTCGGCAATAGCCGTTACGATGGCCGTCACTGGCGCGGCTTTTATGCCGATGAGACGGGTCTGCCCAGCGACTTTACAAACAACGTCAAGGCCCGCAGCATCAACGAGTGCTACTTTGCAATGGATAAAGGCCTCGGAGTAGTTGCAGATTTTCCGACAGAAAGTATAGTTACTTATACTCGCGACCCCAACACTCTCGCTGGCCGTGCCCAACTTTTTGAGGCCGGCAAGCTCCAAAGAACGGTCGATATGGAAAAGGCCGTGCCACATAACTTCATAATCTCCCTCGACGTTGATGGCAACGATGTCTGGGTAGGAACCGGCAAAGGTCTTGGCTGGGCTATCGGAAACGGGTATTATGCGGGCGTCAGAGAAAATCCTGATTGGATTACTACCAAAACTAAATCCGCCGAACGTCCGGCGGATAAAAAATGAAAGATGGAGGAGGTAAGGGTAATTATGAGGTACAAAATTATTATATCACTGATTATACTTCTCATAACAACCGGCGCTTTTTCTGAGCCAAACCAGACCGCCTCAAAGCCACTGAATTGGAATCCACCTTTCGAAATAGACCAGGAAACTCGCAACGTCCTCGATACAATCAACCGCCTGAATGCATACCAGGTGCCGAATCTCGCCCTCAAGCAGGACACAATTTACGCTTCTACATCAAAAGACGTCGAGCCTTTCCGTCACGTAAGCCCGCACAAACGCCATTTCCTCCTGCAAATCGAATACACCGGCGCTGGCCGTGCGCTCCCCGAACCGAACAACGTCGAGACCGTCAAAATCGGCTTTATCGGCCCAATTATGTCCACGGTCTCTGTAGCGACCGGCGGAAGAAGCCACGAGGAACCTCTGGGCGTTAAAATGCTGCAGGGAGCACAACTGGCAATCGAACAGGCCAACGATAAAGGAGGTTATCTTAAACGCAAAATCCCCTTCGAGCTGGTCATAAGCAACGATAATGGCTTGTGGGGATCCTCCGGCAACGAAATTATTAAACAGGCATATAAAGACAATGTCTGGGCCATCCTGGGAACGATAGACGGCGCCAATAGCCACATCGCCATTCGTGTCGCGCTCAAGGCGGAGGTCCCGATGATGAATTCAGGCGACACAGACCCGACATTCATCGAGACAAATATCCCCTGGGTCTTTCGCTGTATCGGTGACGACCGCCAGCAGTGTTATTTGCTTGTTGATTATCTATATAGAAAGCTTGGCCTGAAGCGCGTGGGCGTGATACGTGCAAGCAACCGATATGGACGGTTTGGCGTGAGAGAAATTAACGATGGAAGTCGCCGCATCGGCTCGCCCATAATCCTGGAAATGGCTTATGCACTGGGGGAAACCAATTTCTCACTTCAACTGGAACGCTTAAACAAAGAAAATCTGGATGCAATTATTCATTGGGGCGATGCCCGCGATGGTGCGATGATTCTTAATCAAATGCGGGCGATGGGTAGAAGGGAGCCCTACTTTTCCTGCGACCGCTGCGTCTCGGAGGAGTTCGTTAAAGTAGCCGGCGAAAACGCCGAAGGTGTCATCTGCGCTTATCCGTGGAACCCGGAAAGCAAAAATCCCCCGCTCGCAGAATTCCGCCGGGCCTTCCGAAAGCGCTTCGGCGAAGAGCCCGAAACTTACGCTGCCCACGCCTACGATGGTATGAATATGCTGATTTGGGCTGTTCAAGTGGCCGGCCTCAACCGTGCCAAAATCCGCGATGTGCTGGCATACAGAAATACGCCGTGGCCGGGTGTAACAGGGGACATCGTGTTTAGTTCGGCCCTCGACGATGTTGGTGAAGTTTACCTTGCAAAATGGGAAAATGGAAAGTGGAACTTCTTCTCCAGAGAAGACCTCGCCATACCTCGCGGTTACATCCCCGGCCGAGGCGGCGCTCTACAAAACACATCAAAATAGTTGTAGTTCGCCTTAAGACTTAAAATGCAAAACGTAAAAATTAAAAATTGCCACGAAGGCACGAAGTCACAAAGAAATTATAAATTTAAAAAACTGGGTGCCTTTGTGTCTTGGTGGCCAATCTAATTTTCCCCCTTCAAGCGACCTATGCTGCCAAATCCAGTCAGGGATGGCTGACGCCATACCAGTTCCGCTCTCGCTACACAGATTATGTTGGCCCGGGCCGTGACCAGCCTCCTCGAACCGACGTCAACGAAGTCATGATTGGCTACTTCGGCCCTAATGCTGGCGATATGTGGTGCGCAGCACAGATGGCTATAGAACAAGCTAATAAGGCAGGCGGTTACAATGGGTTGCCGTTTCGGCTCGTTCCCGCCTGGTCGGACAGCCCCTGGACTGCCGGCGCAGCCCACGTGGTCCGAATGGCCTACGTTGACAAAGTCTGGGCCATCATTGGAGGTATCGACGGCCCTTCTACGCACCTGGCTGAGCAGGTAGTTACAAAGGTCCGTCTGACTCTGATTAATCCGGTAAGTAGCGATAAGAGCATAAATCTTGCCAATGTGCCCTGGATGTTCTCCTGCGCACCGGCTGACCACATTCAAGCCCCAGCACTGGCCAACGCCATCAGCCAGGCAGTCTTGATAAATACGGATGAATCGCAAATCTCAACCTGTCCTCGTACGCAACAACGGAATCGCAAATCGAAAATTATTCTCGTATCTGCCACCGACCACGACTCTCATCTATTCACGGTCGAGCTTCTCAAATCCCTTATCCCTTATCAAATCTCACCGGCAAACAAGTTCGAATTTAACCCGGCGCAAAAAGATTTTAACGGGCTTGTAAACACAATCATAAGTATAACGCCAAATGTCTTGGTGCTAATCGCTGGCTCACAACAAAGCGCCCAAATCGTAGCTACCATTCGAGAAAAAGGATTCACTGGCTCAATCTTCGGCGGGCCATTTATGGGCCGAAGGTCCTTTTGTGAAGAGGCAGCAAAAGCAACAGAAGGAGTGATATTCCCACTACTCTACTGGTCCCTGCCCGTGGGTACAGATGATGATTTCGAAAGGAAATTCACTGAGCGGTTTGCAAATATACCTGACTATACAGCCGCATATAGTTATGATGCGGTCAATTTGTTAATCGCAGCCATACGGCAGGCTGGCCTCAATCGAGCACGCATCCGCGATGCGGTCAGAAACCTTTCGCCCTATGAAGGTGTAACAGGAAGCATAAATTGGGATGGGCTTGGCAGCAACTGCCGACCGGTGGGACTCGGCACAATAAAAAATGGCTGCATTCAACCATTTATCCAGATAGAGCCGTTAGAATTTCACACACCTTTTTTTGAACTGCCTTCAGTGATGGTAACAAGCCGGTCAACTGCGATATTCTCAAAGACATCGACACCGCCGCCAATCCAGCGGACTTCGATACGGTCAACCTTCGTCCGGCTACCAAGTCCGAAGTAAAGCCGACTTCCATAGTGGCTTTGATAACCTCGCCCGCTGTGAACCTCATCTACAAGCAATAAGTTCCCTGCGGTTACCTTGACTCGTGCGCCCACGCCATCACGATTGGTTTTAATACCTTTCAAACGCACCTGCAGCCAGTGACCTTTTGAGGGTGAATCATTTCTTAAAATGGTAGGTTCCCTGCGGGAGTTGGTGATAACCACATCCACATCCCCATCGTTGTCCAGGTCATCAAAGCCGGCCCCTCTGCTGCTCAACTTTACCTTCATACCGTCCCCGCTGGTTGCAGAAACATCGACGAATTTTCCGTCACCGGTGTTCATTAGCAGTATGTTTTGCGCATAATAACTGGTTGTATCATCATAAAGCTCAACATTATCCTGCAGGTGTCCGCAGGCAACAAATATGTCACGGTCTCCATCATTATCAAAATCAACAAAGCTACATCCCCACGTTACGTGTTGAAGGGTTCCGGCCCCCGCACCCGTTGCCAGTGTAACGTCTTCAAACGCATCGCCCTCCATGTTTCTGTAGAGTGTGGCCAACTGGTGCTGGTAACTGGTTACATAAAAATCCAGCCATCCATCGTTGTCATAGTCCCCACAGTCCACACCCATACTTCCCTGCTCATCGCCTTGCCCGTCATAGGCAAAGCCGGTTTCGACTCCTACTTCCTCGAATTTACCTTTGCCATCATTTTTGAAAAGGAAATTCTCGCTTACATCGTTTGCGACAAATATATCCGTGTCGCCATCATTATCGTAGTCGGCACATACTGTCCCCATACCATATCCGGCGTGCTGGCCAATCCTGGATTCTAAACTGACGTCTGTGAATGTCCCATCGCCGTTGTTGCGATATAGAACATTCACCACCGGCCGATAAAAACGTGGATTCGCATAAACCGGTATCCCCATAGTAGTCGTGGTGACATGCTTGTCATAAGAGAACTCAAGATAGTGGGAAACAAAAAGGTCCAGGTCCCCGTCTTTATCCATATCAAAAAAACAAGCACCTGCCCCTATGTGTGGTGAGCTATCTTCAACACCCGCCTGCTTGGTAACGTCAGTGAAGGTTCCGTCACCGTTATTGCGGTAAAGAACATTCTGCCCAAAATTATTCAGGTAGATGTCCTGGTCCCCGTCATTATCGTAATCGCCGACAGCCACGCCCAGGCCGTATCCTGTATCACCCACGCCGGCCTGTTCCGTTACGTCAGTGAACTTCCATCCGCCGTCGTTACGGTAAAGAGCATTCTTTGGCGGCGTTTTACAAACTGTGCCTTTAAGCGGGGCACCATTGACAAAATAAATATCGATATCACCGTCATTATCGTAGTCGAAGAGTGCCAGCCCTGCCGTAACTGTCTCCATTATGAAACGATTTCCGCAGCTGCCGTCAGTGTGCACAAACGTTATCCCGGTCTGTTTAGTAACATCGGTCAAAATTATATTACCGTCCGTGCGCACACCCGGCAAAATAACCAGCAGGCATACTAACCAATGCCGTAAGGCATGGCCAAGCCCATTAACCAATAGTGAGTGGCGTGCAGTGAGTGGTGGTTGTTCGGGCTTTATCATAAGATTGATTAAATTTTTATTTCTGCTTTATTTCTGCTTTGTAAAGTTCAATTCGTTGCTGGATTTCCTGTGCGAGCCGTTTGTCTCCGGTGGCACGAGCGAGTGCGAGTGCTTTCTCTGCAAACAAAATAGCTTCATTGAGCTGGCCTATTTTGGCATAGCTTTTTGCTAAATTTACCGGCGCATCTATGTTTTTAGGGTTAAGTCGCACCACCTCTAACCAACACTTAATGGCTTCATTGAGCTTTCCCTGGTTAGCCAGTGCCACACCGATGTTATAATATGCATCTGTGTTTTTAGGATTAAGGCGTATCACCTCTGACAAATGCTTAATGGCTTCATCGGTCTTTCCTTGGCCAACCAATGCCATTCCGAGAGTGTAGCGTGCTTCGGCGTCATCCGGTTTAAGCCGCACAACCACCGACAAATGCCTGATTGCCTCGTCGGGCTTTCCCTGACGTAACAGGGCTTGACCGAGGTTATAATGTGCATCGCTATTGTTTGGGTCAAGGCGTAAAGCCTTGAATAAGTAATCTGTAGCCTCCTTGAGCATCCCTTTCTCGAATAAGACGGAACCCAGGTTGCTGAGCGCTTCAACGTGGTCCGGTTTAAACCGCACGACTTCCAACCAGTGCTTTATTGCCTCATCGAAATTCCCTTGGCGAAACATCGCTAAGCCAAGGTTGTTGTGCGCGTCAATATTGTTGGGTTCAAGGCGTATTACCTCTGTCCAGCATCTAATTGCTTCATCCAACTTCCCCTGGTGAAGCAACGTTATGCTGAGAGTGCCGAGCACTTCTGTGTTCTTCGGGTTCAGCTTCAACGCCTTTCGGCATTGCTTCTCTGCACCGTCAAAATCTTTGGCTTTGAAAAACTCTCTCGCGGCTCTCAAATAAGAGACATCATCTACGAATTGTTCGCGGATTTTTTTAATTGCTGTTGGTTTGGCATTGACAAACTCCGGTATGTTTGCTGCTCGGTCAGGTGAGGTAAATTGAGACAATACAACAGGGGGCGTGCTATTTCCTTGTTCATCGATGTGGGTGAGGAAAAGCTGTGTGTAGGCCGAATTGGCTTTCGAGGAGAAAACCAGCCATTTGCCGTTCGGCGACCAACTGTGCCAGGAGTTCATACGGCTCGTGTTGCATTGTAGTTTTCTGGCCTGGCCTCCTTCGGCTGGTATGATGTAAAGTTCGCTGTCGGCCTGGAGCAGCATATAATTTTTAGCCTTGCAGAACACAATCCAGCGACCATCCGGCGAGTATCTGGCAAAGAAGTTGCTCATACCGTTGTTTGAAGCCCCCTTAAGCGGCTCGGGCGTGCCGCCTTTGCCGTCGTTGAACGGAATTCTGTATAAGTCAAACAGAAAGGGCTTTCCGTCTTTGACGAATTCCTTGCATTCCTCGGGGTCCAGCAGGATTTTGCGAGGGCCTTTAATGTTTTTAAGCTTATATGCTTTACTTCTGGCAAAGACGATGTATTTGCCGTCAGGACTCCAGGCAGGATTGCTCTGGACGAATTCAGGGTCATCTGCACCTGGCAAAGACTGAAAAGTTCCTGTTTGCCTGTCATATATACAGAGAATGCCCTTAAACGGGAAAAATAATTGCGAGAATTCCAGAGCCGGCATTGGAACGAAGACCGATTCATCTTTTACGGTGCTGACCACGAACCTGCCATCCGGAGAGATTTGGGAAAGCAGGCCGAAGGTCGGCTCCTCATCATCTTTTCTGTAATCGCTCCAGGTTATAATATCGCGGGTAGCCAGAACCATTTGCTCTGCGACTTGTGCAATAACATACGAGCCTTTGTCGCTGGCATAATCGATATCCATTGCGAGGGTTTGACCATCGGCGGAGAATGAGTGACAGTTTCCACAGACCGGCAAATTTTTAAGGATAATCGGCGGCTGCTTCGGCGAAGAAATCGACCCAAAACGCCACCGGATGCGAGTAGGGTCTTTAACAGCGTTAACAAAAGGCAGGTTCACTTCACGGTAGAACAAAGGTGCGCCCACCGGGTCCTTTGACGTTTTAATTGAGATTCGCACTCCAGAAAGAATCTGTTGTAGGTTGGAGTGATTGAGGCCCAGAATGGTAACCTGTGCCTGTTTTTCCAGAGAGCGCTTTTTTATTTCCTCCCATTGTTTTGGCTGGGGCGTCCACTGCCGATTATGGGTGAGAAAATTCAAACGTCCCCCATCGTCCTGAAATTTCAACGTGATAAAATAGGTATCGCACTTCGGCAGCCTTGTCGGATTATCGTCCTTCCAGCGAAGTGTAGGAGGGGCAATTTCTGGGGGGAATAGCGTTCCGTCGGAGGGATATTCAATAGTCAACCCGCTGAGCTCAACATCATCTCTATAAACTGCCGATATGTCTTTTATCTGCTGGGCGCGCCTATGGAAGGCAATAAATGTAACCACAACGAAAGTTGCAGCCACAATGCTAATGCTCAGTATGACAAGTCGCTTAATCGGTTTGCGCATAGTGCTTCTTGGGCCGAAGCATCATTTTCTTTTCTGAAGCGCCTGATATATCTGCTGATATATTGGATTGGACGGCTCCAGCTCCACAGCTCGCTTAGCGGCTGATATCGCACCGGCAATGTCCCCATTTTTATCACAGGCCCGGCTTAATGCCATATAGTTGACCGCCGTTGGCTCCAGCTTTACAGCATGCTCGGCGAGCTTCTTTGCCTCCTGAAGTTTTATATCCGACTTAAGATAAGCTAACGCAAGCTCGCGATAACCATCTGATTTTTCAGGCGCCAGCTTAATAGCTTTAACTAAAGATTCTTCAGCATCAACGGTCTTTTGCAGCCGGCTATAAAGAAGTCCCATATTCAGATAAGCAACCGGATCATCAGGTTCAAGCTTAATTATCTTTTTACATATCTGGATAGCATCCATAACTCGATTTGTAGTCTGATACAAGGTAACAAGCCATTCAAGACACTCTGTATCATTCGGGTCAATTACTATCGCTCTTAAAAGAAGTGCCTCGGCCTCTTGCAATCTTCCGCGTTCCATATAAAGCCGCCCGGCAGTTACATACGTTTCCGCTGCACCCTTCCGCACAGTTACAAGGTCACTATATGCATCATTGCGGTCCTTGAGGACCTTCATATCTTCGGCCTTTAGTTTCTTGAAGCCGGCCAGGAACTGTTCCGCCTTCTTGGGTTGATTGAGCCTTGTATAAACAGTGTAAAGACCATAATAAGCATTGGTATTGTTAGGCTCAACAGCTATGGTTGCTTCGTAGTTCGTTTTAGCCTTGTCGTAGTCCTTCTGCTGCAGGTATTGCTGTCCAAGCAGATAAAAACTAAAACCGGACTTCGGCGAAATCTTGATTTCCTCCTCTAATTCCACAATTGCCTCGACCTGCTTGCCCAACGCCATCAGTGCCCGGGCGATACCAACATGCGCACCTGGCATTTTTGGTTGTATCTGTAGTGCCTTTTGCCAGTGATTGATGGCTTCCTGGTATTGGCCCTTAGACATCGCAACCCACGCCATCCCGTTATACACATTTGGTTGTTGTGGATTCAACTGTAATCCTTTCTTCCACAGCTCCAGACCCTCAGCGGTATTGCCGTGTCTTACCTGAATGTTGCCCATCAATACAATCGGCTCATTGCTGTCGGGAAACTCCAGCATTAGTTTCTTGGCAAGTTCTATTTCTTCTTTCTTCAGACCGGCAGCTTCTTGTTCAAGAGGGCCTTGTACCCCTTTGGCGGGTGTAACCTGTATTGGGGGTCTTTGTTGTGTTGTAGGCTTGGAGGATGGTTTGGCCTTTTGTGCCTCTCCAGCCGCCAGCACCAAAGAACCTCCACAGAAAAAGCTGACAACAGCCAACCAGACAATCATTCCATTACAACCAGAATACAACGCTCTGGCACGACCGATGGTTTGTGATTTGTAGCTCATAATTCCTGACTCGTAATTTTAGTTTGTGATTTTTTCTACATTCTGGATTCTACATTCTTCGATTCTGTTGAAAATATGTCAAACGCTGGATTACAACAATCTGCTATAAGGTCAATTATACCAAAAAAACCTTTTATACACAACTCGACTATACCCGAACAAATATTATGGGCAGTGCAAAAAATTCTTCACACATATTTAGTCAGCGTTTTCTTGTACCCGCCTGGTATTGAACCGTCTTCGATATTCGTGTTGTTTTTCATCGTCAGGATACCTTTCGTCAGTCCTGTATGGATAGCCGCTCATAGAATGAAATGGCAGCGGCTCCACAGTATCCGGATATGCCGAGTATAGGTCCATATCCTTACAGAAGCTGTCCGTTTTTAATATGAACGAACGTCGGTATCCTTGTGGCACTGGACCGAAAGTCTCTGCGGCAAAACGCACAGTAAGCTCATCTCCCCGCCCCATAATTACGTAGCAATCATCGGCAGCCTCAAGAAGCTCCCCGACTTCGCCATAGCGCGTGTAGTCGCCGGTCAGGCTCTTCCAGGGGACAGCTCTATCGACGCTATCATAATCATAAAGCCTCGGATGCCGTCCATCCGGCGAGTATTCACGTGGAAATCCAAGAAAATGAAGGTCTGCCGACTTGACCGACGCCTCTCGAACACTAAGCGGTATATGACTTTCAACAGCCGCAACGAATATCCGGTCCCAGTAGAGTTCCATATTGCTGCTTATTCGTATCTGCTTGTCGCCGGGCAAAATCTTGCCTGTTACATCGAGTGTCATCATATGCTGGATACCACCCGGATAGCCAACCTCATCAAAAACCTCTATCCACTCTCCATCACGAAAAACACAAATGCTGGGAGCTTTCAACTGCAGTTTGGCCTGGCTGGCAGCAAAGTTTGTCGAAGAATAAGGATACTCAACCCACCCATAAAGAAAAAGCACCAGCCGTGATTCAGGCAACACCGCTCTAAGGCGTTCGCCAAAATCAAGCTCAACAAGATGCTCCTCTGCAAAGCCCGTCCATCGGCGGTCCGGATTTGTCGCCCCGGCATAATTCCGGTCGATTTTTGTTATTGCTTCAGTAACATCGACGCCGCGATGGTCGATGGCACGTATCGGCTCAATCGAGTCTTTGAAACAGAAAAGTTCAAAAGCCGGCGGAGGCGCATTAACAGCCATCATCTCATTCGGCCAAACCTCTGTCCCCACAGGATGGTCCACCGCAATCAGTTTCACCTGGTCAACATAAACAGCCTCCTCAATAGGTTCGAGTATCTGCAGCACATATTCCCCTTCAAGCGGCTGAAGATTAGGAACAGGCACATACTCTGTTGGATCTGGTTTAGAATACACTCCCGGTGCAAGAAGGTATCCGATTCCTCCCATACCGCCAAAGTCAGATACGAACTCAAAATGAGAGCCATTCCAGCCAAAAAGATGTGGGCACGAAGAAGTCTTTCGCTGCAGCTCAGCAATAGTTATCGTTTGGTCAGCAGGAATCTCCAGTTCCGCCTGCAACACAGCATCAGGCCAAATTATCCGCAGCCACTCCACCTTGGTGTTGTCAGCTAAGCCGGCGTGAATCCGATAAGGGGGCATCGCCGCCAGCCCCGATGGCACACTTACCACATATTGTTGAGAAACGTTACCGGTCTTAATCTCCACACGAGCCCCTATCGCCGAGTTATTCGAGCGGGATTTCCCATCCGCTTCGCGAGTCCCCGCAAGGTCAATTTGAATCCAGTGCCCGCCAGCAGTTCTGTTTTCAATGAGCATCGGCTTATCCCCAATAGGGGCTAAAAATATATCGCACCTTCCATCACCGGTAAAATCAGCCACTACACAACTGGCATTGCCTTCAAACTTGATAGCTGATAAAAGATTCCCCGGGTCGCTCTGGAAAACATCAATGAAACGGTCGCGAGGCCAATCATTTACCAAAAGCGCAGGCCCACGCCCCCCACCAGGCCGCAGCGCATCTGCAATAACAATGTCCAAATCGCCGTCGTTATCCATATCCGCAAACTGTCCGCCGGTTCCGCCCAACCGACCAAAACGGTCGGCAAAATTCTGATGCAAACTAAAACGCATTCCGCCTTCATTAATAAAAAGCTGTGGACCCTTCCTGCTAAACACCAACAGGTCGCGGTCTCCATCCTTGTCCGGGTCGCCTGACGTAGCGCTCAATATATCTTTCGCCGAAAGACCTGTTGCCGCACCATCGAGTATATGATATTTCCAGAATCGGTCGTTAGCCCAGATAACAATTTCCTTATCACCTGCACCAGGAAGCACCAAATCCAAATCGCGGTCGTTGTCAAAATCATCATATACTATTCCGGCAACAGCCGTCTTATCGAAGGCAATCCCAAGCTTCTCACCAACATCCTCGAAGGAGCCGTCTCTGTTATTGTTATACAGACTCACCTGCCGCAGCGTATTTGGCATCGTGCGGCAGGCGAAAAAATCCAAGTCTCCATCGCTGTCAAAATCAAACAGCCTCGCACAAGTAGTAACCGCTGCGTCGGACGTATGGCGGACAAGTGAATCATTTTGACTCTTTGTGAAATTACCTTTCCCATCATTCTCAAAATAAAGGTCCGCCCCTGCGCACCCAAGCCACAAATCAAGGTCGCCATCGTTGTCAACATCACCGAAGCAGGGCGAGATACCCTTCTGAGCTAAAACAGCACGTTTTGAAAACCTGCCGGCCCCATCGTTTAACCATAAAGCCGTTGTCCCATTTGGCTCAAGGCCGGTAATACAAAGGTCAATGTCCCCATCGCAGTCAACGTCCCCCGCAGCAACGCCTGAAATATCAATACCGCTGTCGCCATATTTCCAATCTGAAATTTTGGCATTCAGAGAATTCACTTCAGGAGAAAAAATGATGCGCTTAATCCGCCGAACGTCTGGCGGATAAATAGGAGTCTGGGCCACCGGCAGCGGCAGATTATCTACGCCAATCGCCAGGTAATATTTTCCTACCGTCCCGTAGGCCTTCAGGACAGTAAAACTACCGCCGGTAAGTTCCAACTCATTTAGTTCCCTGAAGCGTGCAAAAAGCGGCTTTGCTTTATCCGCCTGTTTTGAACGCTGATACAGCATCGCAAGTCTATATAGCACAGAAATAAAACCGGGGTCTCGCGCAACAATCCCCTCAAGTATCTGCGCAGCCTGCTCTTGCTGGTTAAGGCTGATAAGGACCTCTGCATATTTGTATGCAACGTGCATATCTGCTGGGTCAGCCTGGTGGACCATACGAAAACACTCTAACGACTTTTCATTCTGCCCAATATGCTGGTAGTAAAGCCCAAGACAAAAACGCGCAGACAGATGATTAGGCTCTGACTGCAGCACCTCTTCAAACGCCTTTCGCGCACTCTCAACAGAAACTTCAGCACGTTCCTGCTCCTGCATATTAAAGTATGCCAGTCCCAGATTGAATCGTGCGGCATTCCAGTCAGGCGCAAGATTCAGCGCCGCCTCAAAAGCCTTTGCTGCGTCTGCATACCTGTATTGTTCGAGAAGGGCAGCGCCTCGATTAAACTCCGCCAGCGCTTTGCGCACAGAATCCGAGATAATTGTCTTTTCGTCTTTCGATGATGAATCTCTCAGGTTACGCAGTTGTGGTAAGGTTTGGTGTTTGCAACCTGCAAGCACTACCGCCACAATAAATAAATAAAACGCATTTCGTAATGTTTTCATCGGCCTATACCCAAATTATGTCAGGCAATCATAAAACTTCCAACATTATATATCGGACATTCTTCAGACTGAACCATAACCTGCCTTCGGCAAATTCGAATTAGATTTGAGCCCCACTTATCCACCCCTCACCAATGGTTCGACAGGCTCACCATCCCGAGCAGAGTCGAGGGATTGGACAGTTAATTAACTAACGCCTCCGGATTAAAGAAAAAATGGTTTATCGGCAATTGGTGTGAGGTAACTCTTACTACATATTCTTATCGGACATTAGACCGCTTTGGCATTAAGTTTTATTAAACGCTTTACAAAAAACTCCAATTTAGTTAAGCCCGGCTCTTGTATCAACGATGTCAAAATATAGTTTATTTAACTCCTCCTGAATATAATAGTTGTGGCAAACAGCCGATAGATTATGAGTATATAGATTAGAGTAAGGAAGGATTGTGCAAAAGCCTAAATAAAAGTAATGACTGTGAACCTCAATACACGAATTATCGAATCACCTGTGGCCGCTGAAATCTATATCTCGGCCACGCCTGAAAAGGCCCTGCCGCTCCAGGACCAGGCAGACCAACTGTTTACAGCCATCTGGAATACACTGCGTTCGAAAAAAGCTCACATCCTTCAAGAACGAATCTACGCCTCCCACGAATCAATCGAAACCATTCGGCAAGCCCGCTCAAAAGTTTATGCAGACCTTGACGATGGAGTTTCGCCAAGCTGGCTGGTCGGCAAAGAAGGAACAACCGGCCCCTTCGCCGGCTCTCAGGTTTACGCTATTATCTGTGAAGATAAGCCGCAAGTCATCACCATAGATGGAAAGCCCTGTGGCCGAATGCTTCGCACCAACAGCCATACCCTCCTTACGCTATCCGGTATCTCTGCCCCACAGTTCACACAACCAACCGACCAGGCCCGCGCCTGCCTCGAAAAGGCGGAGTCCGCCCTCAAACAATTCAAGGCAACCTTCTTTTCGGTGGCACGCACGTGGGTATGGCTCAAAGATATCCTTTCCTGGTATGACGACTTCAACCAGGTCAGAAACGAATTCTTCACCGAAAGAAACCTCATCGGCAAGGGCAGCCGTCAATCAATGCCCGCCAGTACCGGCATTGGCCTGAGTTCTGCTGACGGCAGTAAGTGTGCAATGGACTTGATAGCAGTGTTGGAACCAAAAGGTTCGCCTCAGTTCCTTCCAGCGGTGGGAAAACAACAGTGTGCACTGGAGTATGGTTCAGCTTTCTCGCGGGCCTCACGCGCAATCACGCCAAGCACAGAAACGGTATTTGTCTCCGGAACTGCCTCTATCGATGCCAGCGGTGCCACCACCCACATTGACGACCCTATGGGTCAAATAAATACAACGATAGATAACGTCCGCGCCGTCCTTGCGGATATGCACTGTCGGGATGAAGATGTCGTGCACGCTGTCGCCTATTGCAAGACAACCGAGGTCGAGAAGATATTCAACAGCTTAAAGGGCGACCTTCCCTGGCCGTTGGTGACAACAATTTGCGATATCTGTCGAGCTGATTTACTATTTGAAATGGAAGCCACCGCAGCACGATAGCCTTTCTTAGTTGATTGTCCTACCTGCATATTTACGCATCTACTTCTTACACCGTTTTCTAAGGCATAACATCCCGAAGCTAAACAAGGCAATCGTAGCCGGCTCGGGAATTAAAAGAAACGCGCGGTCTCTTACACCCAACCCAGATTTATATCCATATCCTACTATCCAGCCCCAAAGTCAATAAAAAAGCGGTTTTTTGGGTAATCCGTCAGTTATAGGTGGGAGGGGGTAAATTAGGATGAATCCAAATCGAA
>CAYWXK010000021.1:70447-75688 GCA_964462515.1 uncultured Pirellulales bacterium | reverse complement strand
TGATATATGAGGCAAATGGCCAACGACATAGAAAAGCAGTTAAAGCGGGCGCTTATCGAATCGAAAATAAGCCGCTACCGAATTGCCGAAAAAGCGAAGCTTTCAGAAGCGCAGTTGAGCTATTTTGTAAATGGAAAAAGGTCTTTAACACTACCAGCGGCAGCAAAACTGGCAAAAGTGCTGGGGCTTGAATTGAAACCAATAAAATAAAGGCAAGGTGATATTATGGCAAGCATTTTTCATCAGAGATACACAGTAAAGGACGAGAGCGGCAAAACTATCCGCAAGCAGTCGCAATACTGGTATATCGACTATAAGGCTGCTGGGGAAACTCGGAAGCGTGTAAAAGGATTTAAGGATAAGACCGCTACTGCTCAACTGGCGGCGAAGCTGGAGAAGGAAGCGGAACTTGCTGATGCGGGTATCATCGACAGATATAAAGACCACCGCAAAAGACCTCTGACCGAACATCTAAAAGATTTTGGTAACTGTCTGACTGGCAGAGGTATAACAGCTAAGTATATTCAGCAGGTTGTTAATCAGCTTGAGATTGTTTTTAAGTCCTGTGGTTTTGCGTATATTGCAGATATTACAGCTTCGTCAGTCCAAAGGTTTATAGGAGAGCTAAAACGCACCGGCTCAAGCCACCGAACCTGTAACTATTATCTAAAAACACTAAAGCAGTTTTGCTCTTGGCTTGTAGCCGATAATCGGACGGCAGAGAATCCGTTGGCATACCTAAAAGGGCTGAACACACAGACCGATATACGCAGAAAACGCAGGGCTTTGAACATAGACGAAATCAATCGGCTTATAGAAGCGACTGCCGATAGTCCTGAACATCACCTAATGAGCGGTCAAGAACGAGCTATGCTTTATACCCTTGCTCTAAATACCGGCTTGCGGGCAGGTGAATTAGCATCCCTTACGTGGCAATCGTTTAACCTGAACGATTCTACGCCTTCTGTAACGGTTCTGGCAGCTTACAGCAAACATCGCAGGGACGATACGCTACCGCTACGGCCTGATGTAGCTGGGCTTTTTACACAATGGCAGACTGAACGTAACGAGCCGATGAACGCAAAGATTTTTCCGAACCTTGATAAGGTTAAAACAGCAGAGATGCTACGTAAGGATTTTGAGATAGCTGGCATAGACTATATTGACAAAGCGGGCAGGGTTGCCGATTTTCACGCCTTGAGGCATACGTTTATCAGCAACCTATCCCAAGGCGGTGTATCGCCTAAAGTTGCTCAAAGTCTGGCAAGGCATAGCACAATAACTTTGACGATGGATACTTATACTCACGTTCAGCTATACGATGAGAGAGCAGCACTTGAGAAATTGCCTGATTTGCCAAACATTAAAGGCGGAAACAAAAGGCAAAGTGCTGTTGCTCTAAAAAGTGGGACTGACGATTTGCCTATAAATGCAGACGAAAGTGCTTACAAACCAGCTTACAAAAAACTTGCAAAAACTACTTACTTTGACAGCAACCATCTGGCAACGGATGTCACTTCCGAAAGTCACCAAGGTTGCACTGGTCGGGATAACACTGACGGCAATAACATCTTGTTGGACAGACAATTAGGCAATGCAAGTGACAGGATGTCACCATCTGGCAACAACCAAAACGATAATGGGCGATGCAGGAATCGGACCTGCGACCCGCTGATTAAGAGTCAGCTGCTCTACCGGCTGAGCTAATCGCCCTAATTACAGTGTAGCAAGATGCAATTCCAAAAGATTTTTATAATAAATTTCCGCCTACTTTACAACCAATAGCCGAAACTTGCAAGAAAATTAAAGATAGCTCCGTTGCGCTGACCCATTGTCCTATTTGGTTGTTGGTATCGGCGGCTAATTTGGTGCTAACGAGGTTTAATTTTAATATCAAGGCGGAGTAGATAATTAGGGGTTAGAGTAAGCGGGTCGGCGAATTGTCCTGATTGGGCCAACTGCCAGCCGAGCAAGTGGACTTTTTCGGCTCGCGGGCTCCAGTATTTTTCATCAAGAAATCGGACGCCATCGGCTTTGAATTTATCTTTGTGGAAAAGCAATCCATCGCCGAGCAGCCAGATTGGCTGGTCACCGGTGGCAAAATTTTCGAGAAATTCTGGTGCACTCATTAAGGAATCTGGTAAAATTTTTTGCCAGATTCCGTGGCCTGTGGCCTGTGGCTCGTGAATTGTGGATTCCTGGTTACGCAGGGATGACGAATGATTGTGATGTGTGCGATGCTCATAAACGGCGATGAAGAATTGGTTGCGTTTGGCATCGAGGATAGCAGCGATTTTTTCGTAGCTTGTTGCTCGTTGTTCGTGACTGGTGGTTTGTTGGGTGAGATTGATTATGTTGGCGGCGATTACGTCGAGGCTGTCAACAGCGACAATTTTTGTGGCGTTGGCCAGGTGCATTGTCTTTGCAATAGTGACAGCGATTCTCAGGCCTGTGAAGCTGCCGGGGCCAGCCGAAATATAGATGTGTTCGATTTCGTGAGGTTTTTTGCCGAAGCGCTCGAGCAGGCTGCTGATGGCAGGGAAGGTCTCCGGGCTGTGTCGCAGAGGGCCGGAGAAGGTTGCTTCGGCAAGTAAATTTTCGCCGCAGGCTATTGCAACCGAGCCAATTCTGCTTGAAGTTTCGAGGGCTAAAATGAAAGGTTTTTTCAACATTGTCCGGGCTATTTTGGGTGCTTGTATCTTGAAAGTTTTTTCAAAAGGCTTATTATGACCTAATAAAAGGCGTTTTTTTAGACGATTATTTTGCCCTGTTTTCCTATAATATCTATTTTGGCAGAGTATGTAGATTGAATATTATAGGCCAGGGGTATGAAAATCAAATTTTTCACTTGAAAAAAAAACTAATTTTTTATAGACTAAAGTAGTATAAAGTCTATTCTAATCTCTATATTAGAGGTTGGTAGAGACTGGCTGTAAAGTTAGTTTATTTTGCTTACGAGGGTGTTTCTCTTAGGCAGGAGGTTAGCTTTGAGCAAACCAAACTGTTTTATTAGAGCCTGTAGCACAAGGTCTCTATGGATAGTTTTGGCAGCGCTTTTGTTGCTGGCGGTCGGTCTGTCACAGATTACTCTGTCCCAGGAAAATGGGGTTGATAGGGACAAAGTTATCCGGCAGATAGTCCAGAACTATATTCGTGTAGGGACGGAACAATTCGAAAAAGGTTTCTTCGAGCAAGCGGAAAAAACATTTCTTATGGCCCAGGGCTACCAGGAGTATTTGGGTGCTGCTGAGCGACAACAAGTAGCACAGCTTCTGGCACAGACACGGGTAGCTATCGAAGAGAGAAAGCGCATCGTAGAAACATACCAAACTGTTATGCAGTTAATCTCACGAAATGAGCTGGATAAGGCCAAGGCATCGCTCGAACAAATCAAAGATACTAAATTCCTGACGGCCAACGAAAAGGAACAAATCGCTGAAGCCCTTAAACAAATAGATGCCCAGTTGGCGGAGGCTAAGGTAACTGTTGAAGAAGTCGGGGGAAAGGAAACGGTCACGGTTGAACCCAACGAGATAAAGCCGAGAGTCGAAAGGATTAAACCTAAAGCCGAACCTGGAAAAGTGGGCACAGCAGCGGAGCAGAAAAAGGTCGTTGCACTTTATGAGAATAGTATGAAACTTTACCGCGCAGGTGAGTTTGCGAAGGCGCGCGAGGGTTTTGTAAAGGTTATTGAGAGCGGCTTAATCCCACCGGCAATGGTAAAGACTTTACAGGGTTATGTGGACAAAATAGACAAGGCTTTGGCTGAAAAAGCCAGGCATCCTGTTGCAAAAGAGGGTGTTGATAAGAGGGAACAGGTTGCGGAGCTTTATAAGCAGAGTGTAGAGCATTATTATAATGGCGAATTTGAGAGGGCACGTGTAGGGTTCCTGAAGGTTGCACAGAGCGGTTTATTGACGGCAACAGGCGAAAAGAAAATACAGGATTATCTGCAGGACATTGATAAGCTTTTAAGCGAGCGAGGTGCGTTAAAAGTAGAAAAAGCATCGGATGAGGCTGCACCAGGGCTTGTGGAGCCAGGGATTCCTGCGGCGCCGGAAACTGAGGAGCCTTACATCGAGGTGATTAAACGCAAAACCAGTATCGTCCGTGGTCACACCCGAGCAATTGTCAACGATGCCATAGCTAAAGCGCGAAATTGTGTGAAGCAGGGCGACTTTGGTAAGGCCAAGGAGGTAGTTGCGACAGCAGAAATTGCTGTGAGTGTTAATCAGATGTATCTGGGGGAGGAGCTTTCCAAGCAATATGCCGCTGCGTTAACGGGTCTTAAAGAAGAGATAACCAGCGAGGAGAGCCAGAAGGCTCAGCAGGATGAAGAAGGAAAGCGTGAGGCGGCAATAGAGGCACAGCACAAGTTTAGAGAGCAGATGGAGATTGATAGGAATAGAAGGATAAAGGAGTTGATGCAGAATGCGTTGACCTATCAGAAGCAACAGCGTTACGAGGCAGCGCTGGGGCAATTGGAAAGCCTGCTTGCTATTGACCCGCAGAATCAGGAGGCGCTGATACTTAAAGACACGCTGGAGGATATGATTTACTTCCGGAGGCAATTGGAGGTGAAAAAGGAGGGGGATAAGCAGAGAGCTGATATTTTGCTTAAGACAGACGAATCCGGGATTCCATTCGCTGAAGAGCTGACGTATGCCAAGAATTGGCGTGAGATTGTTCAAAAACCGACGCGACAGCCGGACAAGCCAATCGGAATGGACCCAGCCGATGTAGCAGTATATGAGCAGTTGGATAAGGTTGTTGACCTTTCGCAATTGACGCCGATGATGCCGTTTAGTGAGGCGATAGAAGTGATAAAGCATGCCGTTGACCCACCGTTGGTGATATATCCGGATTGGCGAGATTTGCAGGATATTGCTCAGGTTGACCGCAATACTCAGATAAATATGGATGGGCAGCCGGCGGTTCGGCTGGGGGCTGGATTAGAGAATTTGCTGGTAACTGTTGCGGGGGCTTTTGCAGAGATTGGGTTTGTGGTTAAGAATGGTGCGATTACTATAGGCCCGGTGCAATCACTTCCGAGCAAGCTGGAGCCGCGGGTTTATGATGTTACGGATTTATTAGGTCAGCCGGCCAACTTTATGGGGATGGGAATGGGGATGATGGGAATGGGGGGGATGGGAATGGGGGGGATGGGTGGTTACGGCGGCGGTATGGGTGGTTATGGCGGCGGTATGGGTGGCTACGGCGGCGGCGGAATGGGTGGCTACG
>CAYWXK010000021.1:0-70347 GCA_964462515.1 uncultured Pirellulales bacterium | reverse complement strand
GCGGCGGAATGGGTGGCTACGGCGGCGGCGGAATGGGTGGCTACGGCGGCGGCGGAATGGGTGGCTACGGCGGCGGCGGCGGAATGGGTGGCTACGGCGGCGGTGGTTATGGTGGCGGTGGTTATGGTGGCGGTGGCTATGGCGGCGGTATGGGTGGCTATGGCGGCGGCGGTATGGGTGGTTATGGCGGCGGTATGGGCGGTTATGGCGGCGGTATGGGCGGCTACGGCGGCGGTGGAGAGCAGATGAGAGCGCTTGACATGGCTTTTATGATTGAGAATGTTATTGGAACAGAGGAAGACTGGGCTCCGGACGACCAGACCGGTTTCACGTGGGGTACGGGATATGGGACAATAACTTTTTATCCACAGAGTCAGCCAAAGAAACTTGCAATCCTGCAAACACCTGAGCTTCACAAGAGGATAGAAGACCTCTTGAACAATTTGCGCAAGGCAATTGGGAATCAGGTGTCTATTGAGGCCAGATTCCTGTTGGTAAGTGAGACCTTCCTTGAAGATATTGGGCTGGATGTAGATTTTACATATAGGCTTGGCGGAAAATGGGGTCAGGTTCTCGTCGAGCAAGGTTCAGTTTTGGCTACACAACCAGAGGCGACGAAGTTATCGGGTAGTTTACCAACAGCGGCTGCTACAATTTCAGGAGGTTATGGTTCTATCCTGGATGATTTGCAGGTTGCTTTCATTCTTCGGGCAACGCAGGCCCGGACGGATGCAAAGACAATGACAGCGCCAAGGGCGACAGTGCTGAACGGCGAGACGGCCAGTTTATCGATACAAGACCTTGGGTGGTTCACTTTGCCTGCTGATGTTGTGCGAACCTTGATACCTACCTGGCCTGCTGGAGCGGCGGACCAATATGAGGCGCCCCAACCGCAGCAGTTCACGTATGGCACATATCTTACCATTACTCCGATTATTATGTCGGACAAGAAAAATGTGTTGCTGAATATAACTGTTACGCTCAATGAGCTGCTCAGGATGGGTAATTACAGCACACCGGTAGTTGTTGGGGATAGGGTTGCAGAACTTCCTGTTCAACTACCTGAAACAGAGACATCGCAGGTTATGACAAGAGTGAGTGTGCCTGATGGCGGGACATTACTATTAGGTGGTCAGAAGATGTCGGCCGAGATTGAGAAAGAGGCGGGAGTTCCGGTGTTAAGCAAAATACCTATCCTTGGGAGGTTATTCAGCAGCCGCAGCAGGATTAAGGACGAGAAGATATTGCTGATATTGGTTAAGCCGACTATTATTTTGCAGGAGGAGCGAGAGAGTGAAGCGCTTGCCACGATGGAAAGCGGGACGTAAAATTTAACCTGTTATAAGGTTTTTAGCTATGTTATTTTAATCGACCAGATTATAATAAGTATAAGATGTGTGGTGTGTTGGAATCGTAGGGGGCAATGACAAGAGTAAGTAGTTTTTCGGAAATAGAAGGATGAGACGGCAGGTTCTGATTAGCTTAATAGTTTTGCTGTCCGTGGCGAGTTTTTCAACGGCGGGTGGGTTGCCCACTTTTCCTTTTTATGGCTTGGTGCAGGAAAAGGCTACAGCCTATAAGCCGGGTGAATTGATTGTTCGCTTTGCTGACACAGGTATTCAGCCCCAACAAGTCGGGGGTGCAGGGTTAGTTGGCCCGCTAACGAGGCGTGCAATAAGAAACGCGGTTTCGGAATCTGTTGTTAGCGGCGCTACTGTGTCCAAGGGGTATGACCGCGTTGTTCCTGGCTTATCTCTTGTAAAGCTGCCCGAGGGGACGACGGTTCTGGACGGCCTTATACGGTTTAACCAGTCGGCTAATATTTTGTATGCTGAGCCAAACTACAAGTATAGGTTTCTTGTTATTCCTAACGACCCGAATTTCAGGGACCAGTGGGGTCTGAATAACACAGGCCAGACCGGCGGGACACGTGATGCGGATATTGATGCGCCGGAGGCGTGGAATATTGAAACCGGCAGCGACGGCGTTATCGTGGCTTTAGTCGATTCGGGGGTTGATTGTAATCATCCTGACCTGAAAGATAATATGTGGGTCAACATCTTTGAGGTTAACGGCGTGCCCAACGTTGATGATGACTTCGATGGATATGTGGATGATATCTATGGCTACGATTTTGTAGATGGCGATGGTGACCCTACTGATGACCTCTTTCACGGCACGCACTGTGCCGGAATTATAGGCGCGGTCACTAATAATGATACTGGTGTCGCAGGCACTTGCTGGGACGTCAGTATTATGGCATTAAAGGTTGGCGACATCTACGGTGTATATCTGGATGCCGCAGTTGAGGCGATTGGCTATGCAGTGGATATGGGCGCCAATGTCATAAATGCCTCGTGGGGTGGAGAGGAATCCGCCGAAAGCCTTAGACTTGCTATTGCTCGTGCCAGGGATGCAGGGGTGTTGTTCGTGGCGGCGGCGGGGAACAGCTCCAGTGACAATGACATCATTCCGATGTATCCGGCAAGCTATAATTTAGACAACATCATTTCTGTGCTGGCTACAGATGACCGTGATAGGATATCGTCTTTCTCCAATTATGGGGCGACTTCGGTTGATATAGGCGCACCAGGTGAGGGTATTCTGAGCACCTTACCGACATACGAGACGCCGGCTATGAATCTTCTGGGTCTGCCTACCAGCTATGGGATGCTGGATGGTTCGTCGATGTCTGCTCCATACGTCTCAGGCGCCTCTGCACTGTTCTGGTCGCGCTATCCGGCATTTCCGTACGGGGTTATAAAGGGCATTCTTTTTAGGGCGGCTGAACCGAAGCCTGCGTTGGCGGGGCTTTGCCTTACGGGCGGACGTCTTAATCTTTACAACTCATTAACACTGTTGCCGAGTGGGAAACCGGGTAAGGTTTTGAATATCAAGGATAACCCCAATGACCCGAACAGTTTGTATGATGCCATTCAAGCGGCTATTGACGACGCCAATAATGGGGACACGCTTATTGCCGAGGCGAACAGTTTGTTTGTCGAGAATATTGACTTTAAGGGCAAGGCGATAACGCTTCGCAGCGGTAATATAAAGAAGCCGAGCGACCCGAACATCAGCCCCGACAATACAATCATTCTGGGAATATTAGGTGAAGATTCTGTGGTGAGATTTGCGAGCGGCGAAGGCGCTAACTCTGTTTTGAAGGGCTTTACTATTACCTGGGGTAACGCCGATTATGGTGGAGGCATCGAGTGTGATGGGTCATCGCCTACAATTACAAACTGCAATATTACCGATAATTTCGCGCGCTACTTTGGAGCGGGAATAGATTGTTATCGCGCTTCGCCGACAATCAAGGACTGCAATATTATAAATAACGAGACTTCCACAATCGCCGGTGTTGGCGGCGGTATAAACTGCGAGGAGAGCTCTCCGGCAATTTCTAATTGTTTTATCAGTAATAATTTCGCGGATAATGTCGGCGGCGCAATAGCGTGCTATTATGCCAGCCCGAGCATCTTTAATTGTGTCATTGTCAACAACTCGGCGCTTTATGACAGCGGGGGGATTGATTTAGAGTACTCATCTCCGACGATTACCAACTGCACTATAGTTGTTGACGACCCCAATATACCGAAAACCAGCGGTATCTTTGCATATCACGACTCTTACCCGACGATTACCAACTGCATCCTCTGGGGCAACGGCGATGACCTGTATGGCTGTCTGGCCAAGTATTCCTGTATTGAGGATGGAGATGCAGGTGTGGGCAATATTTATTCCGAGCCGTTGTTTGCGAGGGGCCCGCTCGGGGATTATTATTTAAGTCAGACTGCGGCCGGGCAGCTTAGGAACAGCCCCTGCGTGGATGCCGGTGACCCTAATACCGTTGCTGCTTTGAGGAAGAAGTTACTCACACTTACTACAAGGACGGACGGTGTTAAGGATTCGGGAAGGGTTGATATAGGTGCTCACTATGCTCCGTTACCGCCTAAGTATTTCAATTTGAAAGTTACTGTCGTTGATGGCAATGATGTGCCTGTTGACCCCAATGACGCGCGCGGCTACGTTGACCCCAACAGCGGCACTTATCCGCAATATGCGATAGTGAGGCTAAGGGCATACCCCGCCCCGAATTATCGAATAAAGAGATGGATAGGAACCGACAACGATGCATCAACAGAGCCTAACAACACTGTTACGATAGTTGCGGATGCCAATGTTGCGATTGAGTTTGAAGCAATTCCTTTCTATACTCTGCGGACAAGTGTTATCGGCGGGCACGGAACAATCACGCCATATCATAGAAGAGGACAGAAATATCTTGAAGGGACGGTGGTGACACTTGTGGCAACGCCGGACCCGGGCTACATCGTTGACCAGTGGACAGGCACCGATAATGATAACTTATGGGCTAATACAAATACCGTGACGATGGATTCGGATAAGGATGTTAGCGTATCGTTTAGACAACCGAGGAGTTTACATGTGCCCGGGCAATACGGCAGTATTCCGGCAGCAATTTGGGCAGCTTACAGTCATGGTGACAGGATTATTGTTTCGGCTGGGAGCTACCCTGGTGGTAATGATTTGGGCAATAAGACAATTGTCATCTCCAGTGAACATCCTGATGACCCCTGCTGTGTTGCTTCCACGATTATTCGGACAGGCTCGCAGTCCCTTGGAAGCTCAGGGCCGCCGGCTTTTATACTCCAGGGCGGGCAGGGCCGGGATGCGGTTATAGAAGGCTTTACGCTTTTAGGGATAGGAGACCCGGGTCCCATTGACCCGTGGGGTGATGATGATGACACAGATGGCATTGGGATAGACGGCCCTAACGATTTTGGAGGGGCGATAGCATGCTTGAATGGTAGCGGTCCTACTTTAGCTCATTTGGTAATCAGAGATGTTGTAGCTCGCGGCGTTAAAGGCCAGGATGCCGGTCGTCTGTATGACCCACCTCCAGCCCCGCCGGATAGACTTGACCCGCTGCCGCCGCTCGACCCGATGCCGGACCCACCGCCGCCTGAACCGAACTACATAGTTATAACCAAGTGGTCGCAGCCGCCCATACCTTATAATATTGCGCTGCCGGACTACTTCGAGGGCTGGAACGAAGAGAACCAGCAGTTCCCGCCACTCAGGTCGGCAGTGGCGGACGACTTTTTATGCGATAGCAACCTGCCCTTCACCAGGATTCGCTGGTGGGGGTCTTTTAGAAACTATATCCAGCAAGATGAGCCAACTGCTGACCTTCCGGACAGCTTCAGGATATCGATCTGGGCTAACGAGCCCAACGACCCCGTCTATAAATTCAATCATCCGGACGTGAATCGGGGAGCTTTGTATCAAATTCAAATCCCTTATGCTGATGTCGCGGTTGACCCGTGCGGTTGGGAGGTGGACCCCAATGACCCTGCCGACCCAAATAAGATAAGGAAATTTATATTCGATTGTTCGCTGGATCCCAATTGGTCTCAGCCGGGTGATAGTGGAATCTACTGGTTGAGCATCGAGGCAATTTATGATCAAGCTCCCCCGGCCCAGCAATTGGGCTGGGAGACTCGCAAGCTCAACCCTGATTTTCCGCAAGGTGGTGGCGCGCTTCGTTTCCGTCATGACCCCCTCGGAGGAAGCTTGTCTTTTGAGCAGATTAAGTTTGGCGGCAAGCCGTGGGACATGTGCTTTGAGTTATTATACGCTACCGACCCTAATGCCCCGATAAATGGTGTGAATGGTCAGGATGGGGCGGACGGCCTTCCGGGCTTGCCGGGTATAAGTGTAAATGGTCTGCCAGGGCGCACGGGTGGTGACGGTGGCGACGCGTATGGAGGTGCTCTATACTTCGACGCCAACAGCAGTCCTTTGATACTGAACGTTACCATTATCAACTGCCACGCTCTCGCTGGTGAGAGTGGTTTTGGTGGCCAGGGTCAGGACGGACCGGATGGTCAGGATGGTCAAAATGGTCAGCCGGGCCAGGCCGGCCAGAATGGTGGCGATGGTATAAACGGCGGTGCGCAGGGAGCAGGCGGCGATGGCGGTGATGGCGGCGATGGCGGCGCCGGCGGCGCCGGCGGCGCCGGCGGAAGAGGCGGTGACGGCGGTGAGGGTGGTGAGGCTTTAGGAGGTGCGATATACTTCGGCCCTAATTGCCATCCGACCATACGTTATCTTACAATTCAAAATTGCAGCACAAAACAAGGTATAGGTAATCGTGGCGGCATTGGCGGCAGTGGCGGTAACGCCGGTGATGCCGGCACGGGGGCGGATGGCGGCGCTGGGGGCACCGGCACTCCCGATGGTAACGACGGCGCTGACGGCGTTGACGGGATTGGCGGAAATGGCGGGCGCGGCGGCGACGGCGGCAATATGGGTATGAACGGCGCCAGGTCGTGGGCGGGCGCTATATTCTACGGTGAAAACTGCCAGACCGATGTTTCGGATTCTATTATCAGTTATTGCACTACTTATACGATTGCTTCAGCATACTCGTATGCCGGTGGGAATGCCGGCAATGGCGGTAACGGCGGTAGTGTAGGCGGCAATGGCGGCAACGGCGGCAATGGCGGTATTGGCGACCCTGAGGGAACAAGGGGTGCCGGTGGTGCCGCCGGTCAGGACGGTCGTGACGGCGTGGAAGGTTTTGATGGCTACGGTGGTTACAGCTTCACTTCGGGCTTCGGCGGCGGCAATTATTATGATGTCAACAGCGTAGCTATACTTACCAACTGCACCATAAGCTATAATGCATCTGAAGAGTATTATGAAGGCGGCGGCGAATGTTATTTGCCGTTCTGCAGGGCGCAAATGAATCGCTGCAATTTTATCGGCAACACCGGAGGTAATGGCGGCGGTCAGTTCTTTGACAACGAGTGCACGGTAGAGGTCAACGACTGTAACTACACCGACAATATAGCTGCCGGCAGTGGCAGTGGTTTGTGTTGTGCGTATAATGGTTACCTGGACATCAAAGATAGTTCATTTGCGGGTAATCTTGCTTATAGCGCCGGCGGGGGAGTATTCTGGGCTTCGGGCACCGATGCGATAGTTACACAGAGCCACTTTGCCAGAAATGAGGCGGCATACGGAGGTGGTCTGTATTGGTATAACAATGGTGCAGAGGTAGCGATAGTCGAATCGGTTATTAACGAAAATACGGCGGACCACGGCGGAGGCCTATACTTCAGTTTCGGCGCACCAAGGATAGTTGGCTGCTCCATCGCGGCCAATAAAGCCAGAGAAGGTGTGATTCCGCTGACTCAGGTTGGATATACGACTTATTACGATTACTATGGTTACGCTGAGTTTTTCGGGGGCGGCGGCGGGATGTTCTGCTGGTCATCCGGTGCGGAGATTGAAAACTGCTTCATAACCAACAACTCGGCATCAGGGTCAGGCGGCGGCGTGTATTTCGGCGGAGACCCCTGCGAGCCGGTGCTTAAAAACTGCCTGGTGAAAGGCAACTCGGCTTTTCTGGACGGCGGCGGCATTGTCTCATACTGGTTTGCGATGCCGACTATTTCCAACTGCACGATTGTTGACAATAAAGCCGACTACCCGCAAAATCCAGACCGTGCGAGGGGCGGCGGTTTATCCTGCTCATACGAAAGCTACACAACTCTGATTGACAGCATTCTGTGGGGCAACACGGCTCCTAACGGCAACCAGATTGCACTCGGCAGTGAGGATGACCCGGTTTATATACAAAGACCTGCTACCCTTACGGTTTCATATAGCGATATTCAGGGCGGGCAAAGTCCGCAATCCATCTATAGGGTGCCGGGACGGACACTAAATTGGCTAAATGGTAACATTAATGCCGACCCACTTTTTGTCCAGCCTTATCAGTCTTATGGTGTCTATTATCTCAGTCAGGTGGCGGCAGGGCAGAGTTCTAACAGCCCGTGCGTTGATAAAGGAAGTGCTTTGGCGGTTGACCTTGGCCTCAGTGACTATAGCACAGCGTCCAACGGCATAAAGGATACGGGCAAAGTCGATATGGGTCTGCATTATCCGACTGCGGCCGGTCAATGTCGATTAACGGTGAACGTCATAGGTAAGCACGGCAGTGTCGTGCCGGCCGGCGGGCTTTTCAATAAATATACTGTGGTGACACTGACGGCGATAGTTGACCCGGGCTACCGTGTCCGATGGATAGGAACCGATGATGATTTATCGACTGCTCTTATCAATACGGTTACGATGTATTCAGACAGGACCGTTACCGTCACATTTGAGCAGCCTACAGTCATTAAAGTGCCTGGCGACTATACTTTAATCCAGCAGGCGGTGGATGCTGCCAATGACGGTGATGTGATTGTCATCAACAAAGGCCGCTACTACGGGGAAAGTATTCTGGTTTCTGGTAAAGCCATTACGATAACCAGTAGTAATCCCGATGACCCCTGCACGGTTGCAGCTACGGTCATTGATGGAGCAGGTTATGTTGACCGCGGGATTGTTTTCACCTCCAACTGCGGGCCGGATACCGTTCTAAACGGTATAACTATTGCCAACTGCAGGTGGTTCGTATCAGGACGACTGAGTCCGCCGGACCCGGGTGATGATGGTTACGATGGTTTGGACACATACGGCGGCGGTATATACATAATGACGGGCGCCAGCCCCACTATTGTCAACTGCATTATTGACAACTGCTATATTCGTGCCGGCAACGCCAGCGGCGGAAATAATGGTGCTGATGGTGAAAATGGCGGTAGTGGCGGTAATGGCGGCATCGGCGGCAGCGCTTACGGCGGCGGCATTTATTGCGAGCCTTCCAGTAGGCCGACTATACGTCATTGCACGATTTCTAATTGCCAGGTGGTTGGGGCTGCCGCGGGCAATGGCGGCAACGGCGGAACTGGCGACGACGACGGAACCGGCGGAAACGGCGGAAATGGCGGCGATGCTGGCGGGGCATACGGCGGCGGGATTTACATAGGGGACTTCGGCCGACCGAAGATTGAGGATTGCAATATTATTAGCTGCTTTGCGACCGGCGGCGATGCTGGTGATGCCGGCGACGGTGGTAACGCAGGCAATAATGGTGCCGGCGGCAATGGTGGACAAGGTGGCGAAAGC
Source organism: uncultured Pirellulales bacterium (assembly GCA_964462515.1). Lineage (GTDB taxonomy): Bacteria > Planctomycetota > Phycisphaerae > Sedimentisphaerales > Anaerobacaceae > CAYWXK01. The sequence continues at coordinate 61,296 of CAYWXK010000021.1, read as the reverse complement.
GATAAGACATACGGTAGTGGAATATACTTTAGTAAGAAAGCGATAGTAACCGTTTCCAATTGTCGGTTTATCGATTGCTCGGCTGTTGCCGGGGACGCCGGGGACGGCGGCGACGGTGGACAGGCAGGGGTGTATGGCCTTCCAGGTTTAGGTGGCGGGTATCTCGGTGAATACTGGAAGAATAGCGCTTACGGCGGCGGCGTATATTGCGGTCCCGCGGCTAGAATTACCTTTGAGAATTGCACATTCGGTAACAATACCATTGAAGGTGGTATGAGCGGTAGAGGTGGAATAGGGCGAGTAACCCGAGTTATGCCTCGCTTCGCATACGCGATAGAGAGCTATGGGGCGGGTGTATTCGGCGATGAAGGCACAATTCTGGCATTCTCAGGATGCGATTTAACAGGCAACTATGCTGTTGACGTCAATGAGCCGAATAACCTGACATTGCCGTCTTATCGCCTGAGTCCTTATATTAGCTATGGCGGCGGAATTTGCTACATCGAGGCCAAGTCAATGACGATTGCCGATTGCAACTTCAGCAGTAATTTTGCTACGGTCGGCGGTGGTTTGTATTGGATGGATGATGTCAACACAGTAATTACCGACTCTAACTTTGTCAACAATACGGCATTCAAGGGCGGCGGTATATACTCTACTGATAGTCTTGCTGCGACAATAACAAGATGCCGGTTTATTGGCAACAGCGCCGTTCTGCCCGGCGGCGAGGGCGGCGGTATCCATTTTGCCTCGGTGCCGATGTGGCTTAGTGACAGCCAGATTAGTGACAATTACGCCGCCTACTCAGGTGGCGGTGTGTATGCATCCGGCAGCGCTGATGAGCCGGCAATACTGAATAACTGTCTTATAACAGGCAATGAGGCCACCAGAGACGGGGCAGGTGTTTCCTGCAGCTGGTACAATGAATTGGTTGTTTCAAATTGCACTATTAGCAAAAATACGCTTGCGGGGATGGATTCTTACGGTGCAGGCCTAGCCCTCTCGTATGGAAGTAATGCTGAAATTATTGATTCGATTATCTGGAATAATGTAGCTACGAATGGTTCGCAGGTTGCGGTCGCCAGCGGATATGAGAGTTATCCTGCGACCGGTGGGCTAATGGTTACTTATAGTGACATTGGGCCTGCGTATGACCCGAATGCGTTTATAATTCTTGATTCCGATAGTGCATTTGGCGATGGTTCTGGTCGGAGCGGTCCGAATACAGTTCTTGTAGATGGCCAGGCGATTTATAGTGAATTTGATGCCGGTCAGGCGAGAGCAAAGGTAATCGTTAGTCTGCCTGAGCCTTTTGAGTTGAAAGGTGCGACTGATTGGGATTCGCCGCAGTCGGTTAGTCGGCTGCGGGACGAGATAGCAAAGCGGCAGTCGGCGGTTCTATCGACGCTTACGGCTGATGAGCTCACTTTACGATACCGTTATGCGAATATAACTGGATTTGCCGGCGAGATTACCAGGGCCGGTCTTGAGAAGCTGCTCAAGAACCCGCTGGTAGCGCATATTGAGCCGGTCAGGCGAGTGGAGCCTATGCTGAGGCAGGCTATTCCTCTGGCAAATGCACTCGATGCTCGCCGGGTCTATGACGGCAAAGGGGTGGCCATCGCGATTGTTGATACCGGTATTGATTATACTCATCCGATGCTTGGCGGCGGCCGTTTCCCGAATAGTAAGGTTATCGGCGGTTACGATACCGGAGAAAATGACCCTGACCCGATGCCTGTTGGTGAGGCGCACGGGACGTGCTGTGCCGGTATAGCAGCAGGGAATCTGGGTGTATATGGTGACTATATAGGAGGTGTTGCCCCTGGAGCGAAGCTGTATGCCCTCAAGGCAAGTCCCGACAATGCGGGCTATTTCTTTGATGATGCATTACTTGGTGCGTGGGATTGGTGCATAACGCACCGCAACGACAATCCTGCATATCCGATTAAGGTGATAAGCAATAGCTGGGGTATGTGGGGACTTCCGTTCAATGATGCCGGTGAAGGTGATGCTTACTCACCGGCGTTTACTGCTGCGGCGGATACGGCTGTGGCAGTAGGTATTACGGTGATGGCAGCTTCAGGGAACGATGGGTTCCCTGGATGGGGCATAAGCTGGCCATCGGCGATGTCGAAAGTGATTTCTGTTGGTGGGGTAAATGATACGACCGACCAGGTATCGGGGTATTCGGATACGGCTGATATTCTGGATATTCTTGCACCTGCAGACCCGATGTTCACCACGGACCTTGTTGGGGCTGCCGGCTATGACCCTGGTGATTATTTCCCAACCTTTGCAGGGACAAGCTCATCTTGTCCATTTGCGGCTGGTTGTGTTGCAGATTTGCAGTCTGCTGCTTTAGCTAAGATAAGAAGGTATCTGACACCCGGCGAGGTCAAGACATTATTAATTAGGACCGGCGACCCTGTTACCGATACGAAGGTTGCGATAACCAAGCCGAGGGTTAATCTTGGGGCGTTGATTGGCGGTTTTGCAGGTCCGCCGATTTATGTTGAAAAAGATTGTGTGCTGAATGGTTGGAGGGCGCCCAATACCAATAACTATTGGGGCTGGGACCATACAATGTGGCCCAACAGCTTCAACATTGAAGAAGACCCGAACTTTATCTTTGGTTACTACTTAAGTCAGATGGCGGCCGGCCAGGTGATTGAGAGCAACTGTGTTGATGGAGGCAGCGCTCTGGCAAGAGAAGTCGGTATGGACACATACACGACGCGGATAGATGGTATTTATGACCGTAGTTCTAGTCTTGTTGATATGGGTTACCACTACAGTAAGGGCGTTGATAAATATCAGGTTACTATCGTTATAGTAGAGGACCTCAACGACCCTGGCATTCACGGCACGGTTGAACCGGATAGCGCGCTATATTATGCAGGGACGCAGCTTTCCTTAAAGGCGCATCCCGACGAAGGATATTTCCTGAAGGGCTGGTATGATGTTAATGACAGGCGGCTTTCTGTTGAAAAGGACTTTGAGATAATTGTGAACTCTGACCTGGTCATCAGGGCCAAGTTCAGACTGCCTAAGAAAATTCAGGTATCGGGCGGAGGCGACGCTATTAAGCGTGCTATCAGCACCGCAGAAAACGGCGATACACTTGTGGTTGCAGCCGGGACTTACGACGGCGGCATCAACTTCCAGGGTAAAGACCTCAGATTGGTCAGCGCTAAACCCGATGATTCTACTGTTGTTGAGCAAACGATTATTGATTGTCAACTTATCGACCGTGCCATTACATTTACCAGAGGCACGGATGCCAACACGGTCCTTAACGGCTTTACAATAGTCAACGGCAGCGTTTATGAGCAGCCAGGCGGTGCTATATACATTGAGTCTGACAGCAGTCCGATTATTGTCAATGTAGTGATAAGCAACTGTGAAACTTTCCTCAATGACGGCGGTGCGATATTTGTCGATGCAAACAGCCACCCGACCTTCCGCAATGTTAATATCAGCGATTGCACAGCCTTGTTAGGAAACGGCGGCGGCGTATGGATTGACGTCAACAGCACAGCCACGTTTGAAGATTGCACAATTACTAATTGCTTTGCGTATGGCGGTTCCGGTGGAGCGATTTACTGCAACACAGGCAGCTATGCAGCAATTACCGATTGCAACTTTATCGACAACTATGCCAGCTTCAACGGCGGCGGTCTCTGTCACGGCACTGACAGCATATCTCTGGTCGAGCGATGCCTGTTTGAAAACAATATAGCAGCTATCGGCGGCGGCGGTGCAATTTGCTATACGATGGGCTGCACATCGGAAGTTAATGACTGCAATTTTGTTGGAAATAGCGTTGCCGAAGACGGTGGTGCAATCCTGTGGTATCTGAACAATCAACTGACGGTTAGAGACTGCAACTTCTCAGATAACATGGCTGACTATGGTGGCGCCTTGTATTTTGACCCGAACTGCCAGGGCACGGTTTACAACACGGCAGTTTTAGACAACAATGCGGTCGAGGATGGTGGTGGAATATACTTTACCGAGGCAAATAACCTGTCGATTGCAGATTGCAATATCGCTTTCAACACAGCCGTTCGCGGCGGCGGTGTGTTTAGTTTGTATTCACCCAAGGCAGAAATCAAAGGCTGCACGATTAGTTACAATGAGGCCGCCAGAATTATCGTAACCTATACTTATGTTCCTGACCCGAACGACCCGAACATCATTATTGTTGTTAGAAACGAAGACAGGTCCGGCTTTGCTCAGGGCGGCGGTATCTATTCGTTTGCAGGCCCGACATCGATTCAGGATTGTCGAATCAGCCATAATAGGGCCACAACATCAGGCGGCGGTATATACCTTGCTGATGGCGAAGAAAACTTAACGACAGTTAAGAATTGCTTGCTGTTTTACAACTCTGCCGTAAAAGACGGTGGAGCTATCTCTTCTAACTGGCAGAATCGGTTACGAATCTCCAACAGCTCGCTGGTTGATAATATAGGCACGGCTTTCGGCGGCGGCTTGTATGTATCTTATGAAAGCAATGTCGAGGTCGTCGATACGATTATTTGGCACAACGTCAGCGCCAAAGGCGCCGCAATTGCTGTAGCCAGCGGAGACGAGGCCTATCCGTTACCTTCGCAGGTAAAAGTTACTTACACCGATATAGGTCCATACTATGACCCCAGAACTATGATTGGGCCAAATATGATGCAGTGGGGCCTCAGTCCTGTTCTGAACGTTACGGCTACAAACGACCCTAAGGCTTTAGTGGATACGATTCTCGGTCGCGGCATCACGGTGAGCAATGCTACTTATAGAGGCGGTCCGAATGCGGCAGGAACATTTATCGGCGGACTGGCAGCGGGCATTGGTATGGAGTCGGGAATCATCATGACATGCGGTGATTCACGCCTGGCGCCGGGCGCCAACCTGGCCCAGCCGGGATATAACGCAAGTGATTATGCGAGTGCGTCTAACCTCCTGCCCGGTGACAATGACCTGACTGCTCTTATTCCAGGATATAGAACTTATGATGCAACTGTACTCGAGTTTGATTTTGTCAGTAAAGGCGGCGACCTGTTTTTTAACTTCGTTTTTGCTTCCGATGAGTATAATGAATTTGTATATAGTCCTTTTAACGATGTATTCGGGTTCTTCCTGGATGGTGAGAATGTCGCACTGATACCCGGCACGAGTACGCCGGTTTCAATCAATAATGTCAACGGTGGTAATCCATTCGGAGTGAATGCTTCTCATCCGGAGCTATTCAACAATAATGACCTCAGCGACCTTGGAGGCGTGCAGGCCTTCCCGTTTGAATACGATGGTTTCACAAACGTATTTACTGCCCAGGCGTTGAATATTGGTTCCGGCATCCATCATATTAAGCTGGCAATTGCCGACGCAGGCGATACTGCTCTTGACTCAGCGGTATTTATCCAGTATGGCTCTTTTGCTGACATAAGGCCATACTATCCGCCAATCTATGTTGAAGAAGGTTGCACGCTCGAGGGCTGGGAGCCTAATGAGCCGGACAATCCATTTAGCTGGGACCCCAACTGCTTCGACCTGAACACCCATAACATTGGTGAAGACCCGAACTTTGTGCCGGGGCCTCTGGGCGAGTACTACTTGAGTCAAATCGGCGCCGGACATCTGCAATTAGTTGATAGCTCCTGCATCGATATCGGAAGCGACCTGGCAAGCGCCCTCGGTATGGATGAGCTTACCACCCGAAGCGATCTGGTTCCTGATTCTGGCATTGTGAACCTGGGGTTCCATTATCCGCTTACCGGCCCCAAATATGAATTAGTCATTATAATTGTTGGTCCTGGTTCTGTTGTAGTTGACCCCAATGCAGTTGACCCGAGCAGTGATTTGTATGACCCCGCTAATGGTGTTTATACATACAAATACTATGGCGGGAGTGTCCTTCGGTTAACTGCGTTTCCAGGTGAAGGATACCGAGTCAAAAGTTGGAGCGGTACCAACAAAGACCCATCCTGGAACAAGAAGACCAATATGGTCACGATAGATGGCGACAAGGTGGTGCGTGTCGAGTTTGAGCGGGCTATTACGCGCAACATGTTTGTCCCGCTCGAATACAGCACGATTGAAGAGGCGGTCAATGCCGCCGGCTTCGGTGACACCAATATTATCGTAACTAAAGGAGTCCATTACGTAACCGACCCCAATGGCATTGACTTCCAGGGTAAGAGTATTACTTTAATGTCAACCGACCCGGATGACCCGCAGGTTATAGCGAACACGATTATTGATTGCCAGGGCAGTCTATTCACCCCACGACGTGCGTTCCACTTCCGTAGCGGCGAAGACCCCAACACAATTGTAACAGGATTTACTATAAGAAATGGCTATATGAGAGCTGCCAAGGGATTGGCCGGACGTTACGGGTTGCAGACTCCTATTCCTTATGAGGGGACGCCGATTGCTACCCCGCCTCCACCGCGGGCAGAGCGTGGCCGGAATGCTACTGGCGATGCTTACGGCGGCGGCATCCTTTGTGAAAACGCCAGCTCCCCGACAATTAAAAATTGCGTGATAACAAACTGCACGGTTACCGGTGCTCACGGTGGTGACGGTGCTATTGGTATATCGACTTCTGCGGCATTCCCGCAGTGGACTTACCTGCCTCCGGGAGCGACTCAGACGTACCAGACTAATCATGGGCAATGGGGTGGTAACGGCGGTGCCGGCTTCGGAAGTGGTTATGGTGGCGCTATTGCCTGTCGCAACGGCAGTTGCCCGGTCATTATTGACTGCACCATTAAAGATAACTTTGCTAAAGGCGGCTGCGGCGGGTTTGGTGGAGACGGTGGTGATAGTTCCAGCGGGTGGGAAAGCTGGGGCGGCAACGGCGGCAGTGCCATTGGCGATGGTATGGGTGGCGGAATTTATTGTGAATTTGGAAGTGTCCCCGTAATCAGAGACTGCAACTTCATCAATAACGTCGCTACCACAGGCGATGGTGGTCCGGGTGGTGCGAGAGGTACTGGTCAGGCCCTTCCTGCGGACAATGGCGGACCTGCCGACGATGGCTATATCGGATATGCCGTTGCACGCGGTGGTATAGCCGGCGGTGCGGCTTACTACGCCGGCGCAGATGCAAACTTTGTTGATTGCGTATTCACCGACAACAAGGCCTTCGAATTCTATCCTGCCAGATTTGCTTTTGAAGAAGATATTTCCGTCTATATCAGAGGTGGTGCTTTATTCTCGAAGCGTAATAATACAACAACTCTTACTAACTGCACATTCACAGGCAACCTCGGCGGAGCTGTCTATATTGAAGGTAGAAACATTGTGGATGTCAATAACTGCCTGTTTAAAAATAACCAGCTCTCCGACCGAAGTGGCGCCTACGGGTTTGGTAATACTTACTATTACTATCCGGCGGATTACTATGACTATTACTATTATTACTATCCTTATGTATATCCATATTATTACCCATTCTATCTGGCCTATACCGAAATAGACTATGAAACAGGCGGCGGTGCTGTCTATATCGGGCCTGATTGTAATGGTGTGAGCATCAGAAATACCGGCTTCTATGGAAACGCTGCTTTCTATAATGGCGGTGCGGTTGATTGCGATGGTGATGCTAACTTCATTAACTGCGTATTCGGCGGTAACGTGGCTGGCCAAAACGGTGGTGCCGTAGGGGCATTTTATGACGCCAATGACCCCAATATAAACACTACATTGAACCTGAACTTCAAGTCCTGTCAATTTACCAGCAATAAGGCTATCGAAGGCACGACCGGATGGGGTGGTGCCATCTGCTTCCAGGACTTCAATGCTGTCTTTACCGATTGTTACTTTATAAATAATACAGCGAGGTGCGGCGGGGCATTATTCGTGTCGAGTGGGACCATCGATTTAATTGGTGGGACTATGAACGGTAATTCGGCCTTAGGCGGCAGCGGCATCAACATGGATAGAGGCGTTTCGTATGCTCCTTACTACTATGTGGGTGGGCCTTACAGCTGGGGTTTTTGGGGCTATGGTTCTACTTATGATACTCCCTACTCTTATGATGCATTCTACAACGTTTATTATGGAGTAGGAGAACCGCCGGATATGAGCACCAGTTTGGCCATCGGCGGCGCTGCAGCCCTCGTGGATACGCACACAAGGATAGAAAACTTTAGGATTTCCGATAATAAGGTAGGAGGTATCAACGGTTCCGGCGGAGCTATCAATTTCTTTGGCGGGTTTGTTAATCACCTGGTCAAGAACTGCCTGATGACAGGTAACACGTCAAGCTTTGACGGCGGTGCTATTTCTGCTAACCTTTTTGCGACTCCGCAAATCCAGAATTGCACCTTTGGCGACAATAGCGCAGGAGAGCTGGGCGGCGCAATATTCTGTGATTGGGCTTCGGCGCCGGTTGTTACCGACTCGATATTCCAGCATTGCAACAACCACGCAATAGCAGAAGAAGATTTTGGAGACCCAATTGTAAGGTATTGTCTGTTCTATGGAAACCAAGATGGCGACTATGGGGTCTATGATACTATTACCAGGCAGACCAGCACGCTTGCCGGTCCTGATATTGATGTTACAAACAAAGTTGGAGACCCATTGTTCTTAACCGGACCGTTGGGCAGCTATTATCTCAGTCAGATTGCAGCAGGTCAGACTCGTAACAGTCCGGCCTTTAACGCCGGCAGTGATTCAGCCCACAATGTTGGCATGCAAGCATATACAACACGTGTTGATGGTATCGCTGATAATGCCGTTGTTGACATTGGTTTCCACTATCTTGACCATCGAGCTTTACATAAGTATCGGTTGACTGCAAGGGTAACGGATGGGCACGGCTGGGTTAAGCCGACCAGTGGTATTTACTATGCTGGTATGCTGGTGCCGATAACAGCTATTCCGGAGGCAGGTTACCGTGTTGCAGCCTGGACAGGAACCCTCGATGATAGCTCGAAAGCTCTCACAAATTCCGTTATTATGACTTCCGACAGAGATGTTACCGTCTGGTTTAACCAGCCCAGAACCATTGTTGTCGGAAGTGACCCCAATTACACCACTATTCAGCATGCAGTTGATGCGGCCCAGACCGGTGATGTTGTTATCATCCCGACCGGCACATATACGCCTGCTTATCCGTTTATGGGCATCAGGATTATCAGGGTTAACAAGGGCATTACTCTTACCAGCACCAATCCTGATGACCCTGTGTGCGTGCGAGCGACGGTTTTAGATACGTTCCGTATCCTTGTTACTACGCTTGACTCCGAGGCGATAATTGACGGCCTTACCATCCGAAGAGGCGGTATGGACATATATTCATGCTCGCCTACGGTGCGGAACTGCAACTTCACCGAATGCAGGTTGGTAGGTTCGGACGGAGGAAACCCAACGATAATACTGGATGACGGGCAGAACGGCACTAGTATTGTCGGCGGTGCAATGTTAATTTATAACGGTTCGCCTGCTGTCCAGAACTGCACCTTTACAGACTGCTCCGTCATGGGCGGCGATGGAGGACGGGGCGATGACGACAATCCTATCGGTCATGACGGCGGCTGGGCGGGATGGGCTTATGGCGGGGCTGCATATATAGGATACAGCAGCAATCCGACATTTATGGACTGCAGTTTTGTGAATTGTTTCGTCCAGGGCGGCAACGGCGGCGATGGCGGTAACGGTCCCCCAGTAGGCGCAGGCGGCAGGGGTGGTAACTGGGAGTGGTCTGATTCCATTGAAACCGGCCCAATGACTTATCCTTACTGGTACTGGTGGGATGGCTGGGATTACGGTCCATACGAGGTCAATAGTGCTCCGAGGCTGTTCTATGAGGTTGGAGTCCCTGGTTACTTCAAGGATTACTGGAAATACAGCGGTTATGGCGGTGCTGTGTATATTGAGGTTGACAGCTCGCCTAAGTTCATAAACTGTCTGTTCAGGAACAGCCGTAGCTACGGTGGCGACTGTGGTGTTGGCGGCACGCCTGGCTATTGGATAACCTCCATCACGATTCCAGACAGAAACCTCGATATCGAGAACTTCGGCGGCACGATTTATGCGGGCCGGCGCAGCAACCCGGAGTTTATAAACTGCACTATTACCGATAGTTTTGCCGATATCAATACCGTTCCTCTTCCCGATGATGTTATGGTTAGCTACGGTGGTGCCGTTGCATTTGAGGATGATTGTGCGCTGAAGTTTGTAAACTGCGCCATTAGCGACAGCAACGCCTGCATCGGCGGCGCGATGTGGTGGTCTAACTCAACGGTGACGATTGTCGATTGTAACATCACGAATTGCAACGCCTACCACGGAGGAGGCCTGTACTCGGTAGATTCGACAGGCACAATCACCGGTTCTATTATCGCCGGGAACCGCGCATTTATTGAACCTGTGCAAGAACCTAACGACCCCAATATACCTATACCGTTTGACCCCGGTATAATATATGGATTAGGCGGCGGTTATCATTGCCTGTCCTCGATAGTCGATATTAGCGACAGTGTCTTTATGGACAACGAGGCGACCGGCTCAGGCGGCGGTATTTATTTGGCCGGCAGCGACCAGCAGATAGCATTCTCGCCTCTGCTGCATAACTGTTTGTTCACAGGTAACGTTGCCGCACGCGACGGCGGCGGCATTTCCGTCAACTGGTACGCAGAGCCGATAATTTCCGACTGCACGATAGCCGACAATGAGGTTACCGGCGCCGTAGGATATGGCGGCGGTCTGTATTGCTCTTACGACAGCAATACCGTTGTTATTGATTCAATCATCTGGGGTAACATCGGTATCGATGGTTCTCAAATTGCGGTGGGAAGCGGTGATGAATATGGGCCGAGGCCATCGAGATTGAATATTACATACAGCGACATTCAGCCGGAGCCTAATTTTGTTCAGCCACCGACAAAGCTCGATGTCATTTTCTGCATAGACACAACTGCCAGTATGTGGGATGACATTGACGCCGTTAAGGTATCGGCCACAGAAATCATCAATCAGATTGCGGCCAAGAGTCAGGATTATAGAATTGCTGTGGTTGACTATCGTGATATTCCACAGATGCCTTATGGCAGTCCAGGTATTGATTATCCGTATAACGACGACCTTAGCTTTGAAACGAACCCGGCACTGGTGCGGGCGGGTATTAACGCATTGGGTCTGGGCTTCGGTATGGACTGGAGAGAATCGGTCTATTCGGCGTTGATGCATTGCATCGATGCCAACTCGCTTGGAAGCTGGCGCACCGGCTCGGATGTAAGTAGGGTAATCATTCTTATTGGTGATGCCCCACCACACGACCCTGAGCCCACTACAGGATACAGAGCGGCTACTGTGATTGCAGCCGCTACTGCAGGCGGGGTAAAAGTGTTCGCGATTCCGGTTGATGGCGACACGATAACAACATCGTATTTTAGCATTTTAGCTGAGGGGACAGGAGGGGCGGTAATTGATGCAGCCAGTTCCGCCGAGCTGGTTGACGCCGTTATGGAAGCGATACAATTGATTGGAAAGCCTCCGGCGTCCGTCTATGTTGAGGATGGTTGCAAACTTGATTGGTGGAATGCCGACAGTAATAGTTGGGAGCCGGCCAGTCATAATATCGCCAAAGACCCGTTATTCGCTGCTGGTTATTACCTAAGTCAGATAGCTTCCGGTCAATTGAGAGCAAGCCCCTGCGTTGATGTAGGAAGCGCCCAGGCCGGTGACCCCGATATTAGGCTAAGCACATATACCACCAGAACCGATGGCGTCAATGACGTTAGCATCGTTGATATGGGCTACCACTACAGGCGCGGGCTTATTGGGTATCATTTGACTGTTACTGTGCTTGAGGACCCGAATGACCATAAGAAACACGGGTTTGTTGACCCCAATTCGGCTGTTATCTATAAAGGTTTCGGCAGCAATGTAGTAACTCTCAGGGCGGTGCCGGATATTGGCTACAAGGTGAAGAAATGGACAGGCACCAATGATGATATTTCCACCGACCGTATCAACACTGTTACTATGACCCAGGACAAGCACGTTACGGTTTCGTTCGAGCCGGCTCCTAAGTATAATTTCCGTGCGTTCGTAATTGACAGAGGCGATGGTCCGCACGGCATAGTCGAGCCGAATAATGGCTCATTCTACGATGGCGAGATAATAGCCTTACTTGCGACACCCGACCCGAATTACCGAGTCAAGGCCTGGTATGGAACCGATAACGATGCGTCCAAGGAGCCGAACAATACTGTAACGGTCCGTGGTGCTAATGTATTTGTGGCGGTCGAGTTCGCATTGATAGGTCAGAATATCATCAATTTGTATGATGCCAGGATGATTCTTGACCGCCGCAGCCCATTCCCCACGATACAGGATGCAATTAACGCAGCAGGACCTTTCTATAGCGTTGTGGTTTCTGACGGTATCTATACGGGCACAGGTAACTACAATATTGACCTTAAGGCAGGATTGGAGCCGAATGATTTTAGGCCGATAACGGTTCGAAGCGAGAACGGCTCCGAAGAATGCATCATCAATTGTCAAATGTTAGGCCGGGCCTTTATATTTGACAGCAATGAAGACCCGAATTATATAGTTGATGGCTTTACTATTACCAATGGTTCTGCCCAATTTGGCGGCGCCATGCTGATCGACGCAGTATCGCCGAGAATAACCAACTGCAAGATTATTAATAACAGAGCTACCGGTGACGGCGGTGCCATTTATTGCACCAATGGCTCGCCGGTTATCACCAATACCGAGATAACCTACAACAACGCAGGCGGGTTCGGCGGAGGTATCTATTGTCAGGCCGGTGCTGCTCCTGTAATTATCAACTGCTTAATTACGTATAACATATCAGGTGACATTGGCGGCGCAATATATCTATATGATTCAGATGCGACCATTACGCTTTGCACAATCGCATACAATGACGGTCTGGATTATGGTGACGGCGGTCTATATCCCAATCCAAAGGGTGGAATCGCCTGCCGTGATTCTGACCCGGTGATAAGTAACTGCATCATAGGCCGCAGCGGCGGTATGTGGGGCGTATGGGGCGACCAATACTCGGCCGGTGACGACCTCTATAACTGCGAGGCAACATATTCGTGCATCGAGAATGGCGACGATGGCGATGGTAATATAGATGACAACCCGCTGTGGGCAAGCGGAGGTCTGGGCGATTTCTACCTCAGCCAGATGCAGGCCGGTCAGCCTCAGACCAGCCCCTGTGTCAACGCCGGCGAGCAATACATCCTCGGGACTCTCCAGACTACATATAATTTGGGCCTGATAACCACAAGCATATTGAACCAGTTTGACATTGGCTATGCGGATATGGGTTATCACTATCCGTTCTTTACAGGCCCGCCTGTTCAATACACGCTGGAGATAATTGTTATCGGTAACGGCACGGTTGAGCCTAATCAGGCGCCGGAAATCAACTATTATACCCCCGGCGAACTGGTGAGTTTGAAGGCAATACCTGCCCCTAACTACCGTGTCCGAAGATGGACCGGCACCAACAATGATTCTTCGGTTAGCGTGCTCAACAGCGTCACTATGTATGGCAACAGAGTCGTTGTTTTGGAATTCGAGCCGGCTATCCCGCGTATTTTGAACGTGTCCACCGATGGTCGATACACCTACCTTGGGATCCAGCAGGCGATAAATGACGCCAGAGAAGGCGATATTATTGTCCTTCACAGCGGCAGATACGCAGGCACCGGCTATACAGTAATGGGCAAAAATATCACAATTACCGGCACCAATCCTGATGACCCGAATGTTATATTATCTACAATCATAGATTGTGCCAACGAGCTCGATGGCGGCATCCATCTTATTGGTGCTCCCGGCGGCAGGTGCGTGCTGAACGGTATTACCATTATGAACTCGCATACTTTCGCGATAGATTCTCCCGGCCCAGAGGGTGATGGTGCTCGTGGTATCGAAGGCAGTGATAATTTACCTTACATGTATCTGGATACGGCGGAGGGTGCTTTCACAGGTAACGGCTCCGTATTTAGCAATTCTGCTATTACCATCATCGGTAATCACATCGTATCGAATTGTGTTATCATAAACTGCTCTGTCACTGCCGGTGATGCCAGCGGCGGTAATGCTGGCGGCGACGACCAGGACGGCGGAAACGGCGGCAATGGCGGTTATGCCGGAGGAGCTGGTATTTATATCGGCGACGTCTTCGAGTATTACTATGATTATCCGGAAGATATTAACGATATTATTAACGACCCGAACTGGTGGGAATACTACAGGCCGGTCTTACTGAGATGGGGAAGCAGCCCAATCATCCGAAACTGCATAATCAATAACTGCGTGGCAACAGCCGGTAACGGCGGCAATGGGGCGGACGGCGGCGCCAGAGCCGGTGGCGGCAATGGCGGCGTGCCGGGGCGGGCTGCCGGGGCCGGCGTATATTGCGACGTGGCAACAAGCCCGACGTTCATAAACTGCATTGTCAACAACTGTCGGGCAGTCGGCGGCAATGGAGGTAACGGCGGTAACGGCGGCTCAGAATACGGGATGGGTGGCTACGGCGGCCTGACATACGCCGACCCCTGCCAGCCTGACCCAGAGCTGTTCAGTTCATACGGCGGCGGCATATATTGTGGTATGCTGTCCACGCCTAAATTCACTGATTGCACGTTCAGTAACAGTGTTACGCAGGGCAGCGTAAGCGGCGTTGGCGGCAACAACGTGCCCAGCGGTATCCAGCAGCAGCCGAGAAGAAACTATAATATTCCAAGCTACGGTGCAGGTATCTATTGCGATACCGGTTCTTCATCAACATTTGAAAACTGTAACCTGCAGGCTAACCGAACCACATATCAGAATGGCGAGTACAGCGGCTACGGCGGCGGCGTGTGCTTCGATGGCAGCAAGACCGGCTACGAAGATTATTACGGTGATTATTATTACTATCATACTTACAGCTATTATTTAAGCTACTTCTTCGATAGTAATCTTTATGATGCTAACGCTATGGGTAATGTCTGGGCCACACTTGTTGACTGCAACATAGCTAACAATTCCGCATCTGTCGGCGGCGGCGTCTATGGAGTCGCATCGACCCTGGATATTGTGGACTGCAATTTCGCCGCTAATTCATCCTATGTTGGCGGCGGCTTGTGCTCAACCGATGGCGCAGCCACGATTGTTGGATGCGATGTCCAGCGTAATATCGCTTCTCCGGCGGCCGACCCCAATGCGATAGTCGATCCTAACGACCCCAACACATTCAGGTTTGGTGCCGGCGCCGGTATCTACTGCTTCTCTACTGATACCCTAATTCGAGACTGCAATATTACCTACAATATTGCCACCGGTTCCGGCGGCGGCGTGTATCTGTTCGGAGACTCGAATTCGCCGCTGATTAAAAACTGCCTGATAGCCAACAACACAGCGGGCAGGGACGGCGGTGGAATTTCCGTCAACTGGTCTGCCAACCCGGTCGTCTCAAACTGCACGTTTGTTGGCAATGCTGCCTCGGGCGAGGGCGGGCAAGCGGGCCGCACCGGCTTTGGCGGCGGGCTGTATTGCTCGTATGAAAGCCTTTGCGATGTTAATAACAGCATCTTCTGGAACAACTATGCCCTGTTAGGCCAACAGCTCGCGGTAGGAACGGGCTTTGAATATGACCGAAGACCTGCAACCCTTACCGTCAAATACAGTGACGTTAAAGGCGGCTGGGCGGGCGTTTATGTTGACAAGGGTTGCAAGCTTGAACCGAGCAACCCCACCGATTGGGTTAACAATGGCAGGAACATCGACACAGACCCGCTGTTTGTGCTCGGGCCGTTCGGCAATTACTATCTCAGCCAGACCTCTGTCGGTGACCCGAACCAGACTCAAAATAGTCCGTGCGTCGATGCGGGCAGCGACTATGCGGGTAATCTGGAATTGATTAGATACGTTACGCCAATCGGAGAAATCGTCGGATACACAACTCGCACCGATGGAGAGCTTGAGCGCGGTAAGGTTGATATGGGCTACCATTACAGGACGTTCGAGCCGTGCAGGTTCTGCGACCTGGTTTATGATGGCGTTATCAACTTCAAAGACTTTGCGATACTTGCTTCAAGATGGCTCAATTCCGGTTGTTCAGACCTCAATGGCTGGTGCAATGGCGCAGACCTTACGTTTGACAGGTTTGTGAACCTCAAAGACCTGGCATCCTTCGCTGAATGCTGGCTGGTTGCGGATACCGAAGCGCCGATTCCTGACCCGGCCGAGTGGGAGATTGAGCCTTATTTGGCCTCAGCGACATCAATCAGAATGATTGCGCAAACTGCATTCGACTTCTGGGGCTGGAATGTTGAGTACTACTTCGAGTGCGTCTATGGCCGTGACAAAGGCGGCAGTGACAGCGGCTGGCAGGCCGGCAGAGCATATACAGATACGGGTCTGACAGCGGGTTATAGATATGGCTATAGAGTTAAAGCCCGCGACGAGATAGGCAACGAGACCGAATGGTCTGTTATTCGCTTTGCCGGCGTTGACAACACGCCGCCTGCACCTGCTCCTACCTGGGCTACGCCGCCTACCGCAACCGGACAAAACTCGATTATGATGGAATCTACCGTTGCCTACGATGATAGCGGTGTAAGCTATGGCTTCTGGAACATAACGCGTGACCCGGCCGGTAACAATATCGTCTGGCAAAGCGGCACTCAATTTATAGATGTCAATCTTGACCCCAATACTTCCTACGGCTACAGGGTTAAAGCCAGAGATAATTCGGAAAATAAGAACGAAACTGCCTGGTCAATTATCGCTTATGCAACGACCTTGCTAACGCCGGATATAACTGCTCCAACTCCCAACCCCGCTCAATGGGATACAGCTTTGGATGCAAACAACTATGATGGCAGACCGCTGAAATTCTATCGTGGTGGGACCAATCCTTACTGGGCTACGATGAGAGCATTACCGGCTACAGACGCGAGCGGTTTTGTTGAGTATAATTTCGTCTGCACGAATGACCCACGCTTTAGTAGTGTATGGCAGACCAGTCCTACATATATTGTTCAACTCGGCGGTATCAACGTATATACCGAGTGGGTTGTCAAGGTCCGTGACCTCTACCGTAACGAGACCGCGCCTTCTGACCCGCCGTGGCCAGCCGTGCTCCGGTCACCTCCTTAATAATGGTTACGGAATCTGCCAAGACAGACTTAATTCGTGTTGCTTGTTAGAGGGTGCTTTCCTTTTCCCTTAGTGCCTGGTAGCCGAGGTGCATAAGTAAATGGTCGAGCATCACAATAGCCGTGTAGTTTTCGGCGACAGGCCATATTCGAGCGACAATCGTTGGGTCGCGCCTTGTGATAGCAGCCAATTCTTTATTGTCTAACGTATATTTGTCGATTGTCTTCTGCGGCCTGGCAATTGTGGGCGTGGGCTTGATTGTAAGCCGGACAATGATAGGCTCTCCTGTAGATAGTCCCCCTGTAATTCCGCCGGCGTTATTTGACTCAAAAATTACTTTGCCCTTTTCTGCTTTCATCTGGTCGTTATTCTGGCTGCCGGTCATATCCTTGACGGCAAAGCCGGCCCCAACTTCAACGCCCTTGACTGCCCCGATACCGAGCATTCTGCCAAGTTCTGCATCGAGCTTATAAAAGACCGGCTCACCAAGTCCAATAGGGGTGCCGGTTACGACCACTTCAACTACGCCGCCGGCCGAATCGCCTTTGCCGGCAATTCTGTTGCAGGCATCGACCATTGCCTGGGCGGCATTTATATCGGGCGAATTTAGTATCGGATGAACGCCGTATTTACCCCTGACCTCGGAGGCCTGGAGTCTGGGGGCCTTATCGCGAATGGCATCGATTTCTTTTTCAATCTGGGCGAAGATTGCGGCCTTTTCCAGAAACCTCATATCCATCGTAACACGGCCCTTGACGTAAATTTCCTGATAGAATGGGTCAAGGTCTCGCCGCATCCTTTTGTAATTATTGGTGTATTTAAGAGCGTGTTCGTGAGGGACATCGGGGCATCGCACACCGGCAATCTCCTTGACATAGCCGAATACTTCGATGCCGAATTTTTTTAGAACTTTTTTGGCGATGCTTCCGGCTGCTACGATTGTTGATGTATAGCGGCCGCTAAAAAAACCGGCGCCGATAGCATCGTCATCGGGACCATATTTTATAAAAGATGCGTATGAAGAGTGGCCCGGGCGGGGCGTGCGATTGGTGTCCTGGTATTGCTTAATATGAATAAAATCGCGGTCTAAGTTCGGAATCAAAATAGTCAGGGGCGTGCCGTTGGTGTGGTTTTTGTTGCCGGCGTTCTCAATTGTGTCGGCGGCATTTAGCCCCGAATAGATAATCGGCAGGTCCGGCTCCTTCCGCGGGCTGGATAGCTCATCGGCCCCGGGTTTGCGCAAAAGTAAATCTCCATAGATTTCCTGCTCGCTTAGTTGTATCCCCGGCGGCGTTCCCTGTATTACGCTGGTCAGGCCTTCCTGATAAGAGCCGCCCGCGACCGTTACCTGAAAAAATCGTCCAATCTGACATCCTAACATTTTACAGAACTCCTAAATAGTCATTAGATTGAAAAGTTACCTGACAATCATTGATTCGTTAATCAGTTACTTCCATTTTTGCGCCGAGGCTTTGCATCAGCTCTACGAAATTAGGGAACGTAACGTTCATTGTCTCGGCGGTGTCAATACTTATTTGTTTATCCAGTCCCAGTCCCGCGATAGATAGTGCCATAACGATTCGGTGGTCGCTTCTGCCGTCAAGTGAGGCCGGCTTTAATTTGCTGTGTCGAACTATAAGCCCATCGGGCAATTCTTCGACATCTGCCCCCATTTTTTTTAGCTCTTCGGCCATACATTTGATTCGGTCGGTCTCTTTAGCTCTCGCCTGCGGAACATTTAGGAACTTTGTTGTCCCTTCTGCAAAAGCTGCGGTAACAGCCATAGCAGGCAGGGCATCCGGCGTCTGGTTCATATCTATTTCAACACCTTTCAGAGGGGCAGCTTTAACCGTTATTGAATTTGGCCCTACACTGATATCGGCGCCCATTGCCTTTAGGTAATCGACCACCGCTTTATCCGGCTGGCTGTCTGAAAAGTCCAGTCCCGAGAGGGTAACTTCATCCCCGAATAATGCTGCGGCACACAAGAAAAATGTAGCGCTGGAAAAATCAGCAGGGATTGCTTCATCAAAAGCCTTGTAGCTTTGGTTGGCCTTGATTCTAAAATACCGCAATTCCTGGTTTTGGTATTTTATTTTTTGTTTATCAAGCCAATCGAGTGTCATTTGCACATAGCCTGGCTCATTGAGAAGCGTAACATCAATTTCGGTATCTTTTTGAGCGAGAGGCGTGCACAATAGCAGGCTCGATAGATACTGGCTTGTAAATGCAGCGATACTGGTTTTCCCTCCTACAAGTTTCCCTGTTACCTCGACAGGCGCTCTATCATTGTTATTTAGGCTTTTGCATTTTGCCCCCAATTGTCCCAGCGACTCCATTAAAGCTCCTATTGGCCGGGTCTGGGTTTGTGCATCGCCGGTAAAAGTCGTCGTCTGGCCGGGTCCAGCCAGGGCAGCCGAACCCATCCCTATCCGCAGTGTCGTGCCGGAATTAAGAACATCTATAATTTCACCTGGTGCGGTTACTTTGCCGCCAGTACCTGTAACTTTCCAGCGATTAGGCTCAGTTGTATCAATTTTTGCTCCCAGCGCTCGATAGCAGGCGACTGCTGCCCGCGCATCATCTGAGTCCAGCGGATCGCGGATAATACTCTGGCCGCTGGCTAATGATGCAATCGCAACGGCGCGGATTGTGTGCGACTTGGAGGCCGGCATCAAAACCTCACCTTTTAGCCGAGATTTTTGGACAATCAGTTTCATATTTTTAGACACAGATTTACACAGATTAACACCGTTTATTAAAATTGAAACGGTGTGATGAGCACACCATGCCTGGCTCTTGTGCTCTTATGTTCTTTTATTACCAAAAATCGCAGGAAATTGAAAGAGGATTTTTCGCTGAGATTTTCAGATTCTCTTATAGAAGGACGAATGCTCAATTGTAATAGGCGGTAATATGAGTAGTTTTCCGGGGACAGTCTGTCAGCACAACCCATTCTTTTTCTATGTCGAAGTTTTTGTACGCTTTGCCGTTGAGTTCACAGCGGGTTATCTTTTTACCTTCTGGGTGGCGGAAACGAATAAAGATTTTCTTAGGTGGATTTCTGCGCGGCGGTTCCAGAGTCGCCTCGATTCGGCCTTTGCTGACTTTAGATTCATAACTGACCGACATCGGGCCGAAATACGTGCCGGCGTTTTCGATGCCGATTTTATTTCCATCGGAAAGCCAATATCGAGGAATAGCTGCACCGAGTATAAGCTCATTAGCTCTTTCCTGAATGAACATCAATCGCAGCCAATAGGTTGAGTTGGCTTCATCGGAGGATTTGTAGTGGTCGCCGGCCATAGTGCCCAGCTTGCGGACCCATTCGGTCATCATTCGTGTATCCGGGAAATAGCACATCGCAAAGCCGTTAAAATATGTGCGCAAAAAATGCTTTGGCTCATCTCGCAATAGATACGGGACCATCCA
This sequence comes from uncultured Pirellulales bacterium, assembly GCA_964462515.1. Classification (GTDB taxonomy): domain Bacteria; phylum Planctomycetota; class Phycisphaerae; order Sedimentisphaerales; family Anaerobacaceae; genus CAYWXK01. Next base: position 40,719 of record CAYWXK010000021.1, on the reverse strand, counting down.
GAGCAGGTTCGGCTGGATTGATACCGCGCCCCGGCTGAACCAGTAGCGTTCAAATTCTTCGCCGGTTAGGTTAAAGCCGTATTGTTCGGAAATGCAAAGATTGTCCTCGTAATCTTTCATTATCCAGGTAGAGCGCCTGTCGCAGGGGTCAAGAATTCCACAGGCAACTAAATGTATCGGGCCTTCGAGCGTTTCGGTTATCCAGCCGAATGTCCGGCCCCGGCGGTGCACCTCAGGCGGTATATGAGGTATCCAACTGCCATCACGTAATCTGACAACAGGCGTCCGCTGCATCGCTTCTGTAAAGGCGGTAAGAATATCCTCACGATACGCAGCCGCCTCATCTAATAAGCGCCTGCCTTGCGGAATCCCTGCATCATTTAGTGCAGCCGCTGCATTATTCATTCCCCACCAGGAATAAACGTTTGTCGATAGCCAGCATCGCCAATCCCTTATGTCCTCCAGACTGCCGGCGGGTAACAATCCTCGCTCGATTTTTTGAATCGCAGACTTGTCCGCCTCGGCGATTGTGCGGTTTCGCTCGCGAATAATCCATTCGCACCCCTTTATTATCTTTGGCGCAGCCCGCTTTAGCCATTCTACATCCCGCGTGTACCAATAATGCTCGCCGAGGCACCACAGGACAAATCCGTGGTGCTGATTATAACCGCCATCCTCATATCCGCCGGCGCCATAGAACTCACCTTCCGCACTTGAATATGAACCCGGCAGAGCAACTATGCTCTGGTAATGCAGCCAGGTCTCAAGTGCCTGCTCGGCTCTTCTGTGGTATCCGCGCCGGTCGAGGTCACTAACCATCATACAGGATTCGTTGCTGAATACCCCATACCTGAATGTCCCGACCTTGGCCATATAGCGGTCGCTGTCTCCGACCTCTCGCTCGGTATTAAGCAATAGATGTGAAATGTGGGCCTTATAATAATCATTTATCATTGGCTCAGGCGTAATAATCCGTGCGCTTTCCTGGGCACGCTTTTGCCAGTATGAGCAAACATCCTTAAACACCTTATCAAACTTGATAGTTCGCAGCTTTGCCCACTCTTCTTTCTCGGTAAGTGTGATAAACGGAAGGGCGACATCGAATGTCCGCTTTGGTTTGCTTGCAGTAAGTTTAGCTCGATAGATAATCTTTTTATCCTGTCTTTCAAGTGAATAGCTGTTTGCAGGGTTGACGGAGCTGACAAGCATTCGTAATCGCTTTGGCTCAATATCCGCAACCGAAATCAATCCATCATTGATGGTCAGTTGCTCTGGGCTTGTCGTAACAACATCTAAATCAAGTTTTGCCTCGCACTCTATATTGTCTATACGCTCTATTTGAAATCTCACCATTAATATAAGGGTATCATCAGCGTAAATTCGCTCACCTTTTTTTGGAACCCCATCAAAAGGCACGACAAAAGCACTCTGACGATAGCGAACGCCATCGCGTTCCCAGGTTGCTGTAATCATCGGCAAATAGCCATCGACAGTCCCCCGCTCAATTAACTTTGCATTATCTAAGCCGAATCTATATTTAATTGAGTCGCCTTCATACAGGCAGCGTTTTGTATCTTTGCCGGCAATGCGTGACAGCCAGTAGCGCTGGCAAAATATACTGCCAGCAGGCTCTATCCCGAAATGCTGTCTGCCTCCTTCAAAGCACAGTGGAATATAGAAAGGCTCTTTTATCGGCATATCATTCCAGGCCCGCGTCAGGGTCTGCTCTGGCATCGTAGAAACCGCTGTATAGATATTTTTATTCTTATTTTTTTGCCATTCCTGTTCTGCTGCCCGGTAACTTGTGTCGTCGCCGGCCTTACGAATGATAACGCCAAAGTCAGGGATAAAGATATGGCCGAACTTGATTAAATCCGCAGCAGCAAACGAAAAGCTCTCGCAGGCCGTCCTCACCGTTACAATCGTCTCATCAAAAGAATTGTAAGCGTTTGTTTTTGCATAGAGAATTTCGGAACGGATACCATCCATTTTATTCTGGGCTTTTGATGTCCAGTTATGATTCTGCTCGACCTTGACTTCGCTTTGAGACCCAATCGGCTTAATTTCCCGAATTATCCCGTTGAAGACCTCAAGTTTCCCATCCCAGGTTTGTATCTTGTCTTTTGCCGTTGCACCCCATTCAACCTCAAACTCTAAAGTCTCCCAGGTCGAATCCGTATAGGCCTCGAATGTCTCGATTTTAGGAAGCGGCTTATCGCAGACAAGACGCAGCTTCAATGTTGAGCGGTAGGGGACTGAAAAATCCTTCATATCCGTGAACTCTTTTTCATTAAGAGGATTAAAGTTGAAGGTATATGTGGCGCTATCGGTTTGGAGGTTTGTGTCGGCTGTTTTCCATTTACCCTGGAACCAGTCGCCTACGTTTAGCCAGCCGGAACTGCCTGCACCTGAAGGTTGATCTCTTGGGATTCGGCTTCTTGGCCAGGTCGATTGCCAGTATTCTAAATGGACATTTTCTTTTTGCGGCAGATTATTGGCGTCAGCGAACTTGACAACTACTCTGAATATGTCGCGTGAGTCCTCCCAGAGAACGCCGTAATCTTTTCCTTTTGCATCCCACTTTTTAATCTCCCCAAATCCCGCAACATCTGTTTTCTCTCCTTGTCCGGCTAAACAAACAGAAAACAAAAGCGTTATTCCTGTTAAGAAAATTGAATAGCTGCTTTGCCGTAAAGTTTTCCACGCGACTGGTGCCGCCTTATCTTGGTGGGTTGTGTCGGGTTTATACCTTTCCATCGTGGTTTGTTCCTTTCACAATAGCTCTGGCGTAATTATCTTTTAGCTCCACTTGAGCGGCCTTATTATAACAAAGCCCTTTAATCAAGCAACTTTCGCATAAGCTCGATATGAAAACGCTATCATTGACACTTTTTTTGTTACAGGATACCATAGGACTTGATAAATAATTTGGAGTGTTGAAAATGACAAAAGTTACTTTGATACCCGGCGATGGAACGGGGCCAGAAGTTGTAGAAGCCGCAAAGAGGTGTATAGACGCCACGGGTGCAGGGATTGAATGGGATGTGGCCGAAGCCGGCACGGATGTGCTGGAGCGACTTGGAGCGGTTCTGCCGGATTCAACGCTTGAATCGATTAAGCGAAACGGCATTGCCCTAAAAGGGCCTATTACCACGCCGGTCGGAAAAGGTTATAGAAGCGTCAACGTGCATCTTCGTCAGACGCTCGATTTATATGCGTGTCTGCGGCCGTGCAAAAGCTACAAGGGCGTGCGGAGTAAGTATTCCGATATCGACCTTGTGATTGTGCGCGAAAATACCGAAGACCTTTACGCCGGCATCGAATTCCAGAAAGGCGGCGACGACACGGCTGAAATCATCGACTGGCTAAACAAACACAGCAAACGCAGGATAAGCGAGGACTCCGGCATAAGCATAAAGCCCATTTCCGTCGGGGCTACAGAGAGAATCGTGCGTTTTGCGTTTGATTACACCCGCAAAATGGGGCGAAAAAAAGTAACAAGCGTCCATAAGGCCAACATTATGAAATTCACGGATGGATTGTGGCTTGAGGTAAGCCGGCAGGTAGCACAGAATTATCCCGACATCGAATTTGAGGACCGCATCGTTGACAATATGTGTATGCAGTTGGTTCAAAAGCCGGAGCTTTACGATGTGATTGTGCTGCCGAATCTGTATGGTGACATCATAAGTGATTTATGTGCCGGTTTAGTCGGCGGACTTGGCGTTGCGCCCGGTGCAAACATCGGCGATAAGACGGCCATATTCGAGGCCACGCACGGCAGCGCACCAAAATACAAAGGCCAAAATAAAGTCAATCCGACAGCATTGATACTCAGCGGCGTTCTTATGCTCCGGCATCTTGGCAAAACAAAAGAAGCAGACAAGCTTGAGAACGCCGTCGCTGCGGTAATCGCCGAGGGCAAAAGCGTAACTTATGATATGAAAGAGGACCGCGGAGACCGGACCGCCGTCGGCACAAAAGAAATGGCTGACGCAATCATAGAAAAAGTAAAAAGGCAAAAGTAAATCCGCCTCCGGCGGATAAAAAGGCAAAAGTTTTACCGCCGAGAATGCCACAAAGACACCAAGACACAAAATCAAAGAAGAAAATCCGAATATCGAAATCCGAAACCCGAAACAAATCCAAATGACCGAAACTATAAATTCAAAACAAGTCGGACACGGGTTTACACAGATTAACACCGTTTGTTAAAAATTAAATTTCTGTGGCCGCAGGTTACCGCTACTTTTGAATTTTTACCGGCGAGGTTGCGGAGAACGAAGAGAAAACCACCGAGTTTTGATGAAATAAAACAGGCCCCGCAGTTGTGCGGGGCCTGCTGGTTTTTGAACGCTTTGACCTTCGTTAGGCGGGTGCTACGTTGGTGGCGCAGGGGCCTTTTTTGCCCTGGCCAATCTCGAACCGGACCACTTGGCCTTCATCGAGATTCGCGTAACCGGAGGTCTTTATCTCTGAATGATGGACGAACAAATCTTCGCCGCCGCCATCCGGAGTGATAAATCCATAGCCCTTACTTGCGTTAAACCATTTTACTTTACCTGTACTCACTGTACTTCTCCTTGGCTCTGTTTCCAGAGCACATAAAATAATACCTCTCATTTTAATCTGCCAGGAGATACCCTTGAGAGATGAAAGAATAACCCTGTTATTATACATTATAGCATAAAACCAGGGCTATGCAACAACAAAATAATAATTTTTTTGCTGCTTTGCCAGAACAGCTTTTTTTGTGGCAAAAAACAGGATTTAAGTGTAAATTATATGTCCTTGTCACGGGAAACAGTTACTTATAAAAGGGCATTACAGTTGAACCAGGAAACTTACAGAAAACTGATTTCAGGTGAAAGCAGGGGGGCAGTGGGAGTGGTTTTGCTGTTCTTTCTGCAAATCGCTGCGGCAGGTTATACAGCCATTATAGCTGTGCGAAACTTTCTATATTCTAAAGGCTGGCTGAAAACTCGTCATTTGAATGCGACCATTTTCAGCATCGGTAACATAACGGTTGGCGGAACGGGAAAGACGCCGCTTGTAATCTGGCTATGTAAATTTTTACAACAAAAAGGAATCCGGTGTGCCATATTAACCAGAGGTTATAGAACACGCCGGCACAATCGAGCATCGAGCATCGAGTATCGAGCATCGAGTATTGATGAGCCGGCCATTTTGGCCGAAAGCTGTCCACAGGCAAAGGTCATTGTCAATCCCGACCGTGTTGCGGGTGCTATTGAAGCTATCAACAAGTTCGGGGCGAAGGTGCTGATTATGGACGATGGATTTCAACATCGCCGATTGCATAGAGACCTGGATATAGTAACAATCGATGCGACCTGTCCATTCGGCTATGGCAGAATGCTGCCGGCAGGCTTATTGCGCGAGCCTGTTTCATCACTCAAGCGGGCCGATGCCGTTGTTATTACACGCTCCGACCAGGTTCAACAGGCTGAATTACATAAGATTGAAGAGAAACTGCAACAGATAAATCCCAATATGATAGTTGCAAGGTCGATGCACGAACCTGTTTGTGCGAAACTTGCAGATAACAAAGAAATCGCTATCGACTCCCTAAAGGGTCGGCGAATCTTTGCTTTCTGCGGAGTAGGCAATCCACAGGCCTTCTTGAATACGGTTAAAAGTATCAATGTTCAACTGGTCGGCTCGAAGATTTACAACGACCACCATCATTACACTGATGCCGATATTTCTAATATCCGTGAACAAGCGAGAGTCTGTGGGGCAAACTTAATTCTGACCACCCAGAAGGACTGGACCAAAATCCGCCACTTGATTCTCACTAAAGAGGATATTTCCCTTGTATATCTGGCTGTTGAGCTAAAATTTCTATCCGGCAAAGACAGATTAAAAGGCTTGATTGAGGACGTGTTATCTGGTAAAATCCTCAAAAAGTAAAGAAAAAGGCAGAGTTTGGAAGGTGCACAAGGGTCAAAAATGTATGAAAAATTGCTAAAAACGGTAACAAACCTTGGCTCGCCGAAGGTTCTTGTGGTCGGCGATTTTATGCTTGATGTTTATGTCTATGGTGACGCCTTGCGGATTAGTCCTGAGGCTCCGGTGCCGGTATTGAAGGTTACCCAGACAGAATATCGCTGCGGCGGGGCCGCCTCTGTAGCTGCAGACGTTGCGGCCTTAAAAGGGCTGCCCTTTTGTCTGGGCGTTATCGGAGACGACCAAAATGGCAGCATCCTCAAGGAGAAACTGTCAGAAATTGGTGCCGACACCGGCGGACTTCTGAAAGTTACCGACCGTCCTACTATTGCCAAGCAAAGGCTGATAGGCCTGGCACAGCATCGTCATCGCCAGCAGCTATTCAGGATGGACGTGGAATCCGCTGAACCATTTTCCGACCGGCAGTATGAAGAGATTTTGCATCTCTACAAAAATAGTTTGTCGCAGGCCGATATTGTTTGTCTGCAGGATTATAACAAAGGTTTGTTCACCCCGTCTGTCTGCAAACAAATGATACAGTGGGCGGCGGTTGCTAACAAAAAAGTTTTGGTTGACCCTGCTCGCGTCAGTGACTATTCAAAATATGCCGGTGCTGCTGTCATTACGCCGAACCGTCAGGAAACTTCTATGGTGGTCGGTTTTGAGGTAACAAACGCAGAGACGGCAGCCAAAGCAGCCCAGCAGCTTGCCCAGAGGTTGAAGCTCGGAGCAGTGGTAATCACGCTTGATAAGGATGGTGCATATCTGAAGACAGAAGGCATAAATGAAATCGTTCCCACCAGGCCGCGCAGCGTTTATGATGTTACCGGAGCAGGTGATATGGTCCTGGCGACACTCGCAGTGACTCTGGCGGCGGGCTGTGATTATAAAACCGCAGTGCAACTGGCCAATATAACCGGCGGAATTGAGGTGGAGAAATTCGGCACCTCGACGGTAACTATTGAAGAGGTTATTAACGAGCTTGTCAGTCAAAATCGCAGCAAAAGCGGCAAGGTCCGCTCGGTTGAATCTTTACTTGAAGAGCTTTCCTGGCGCCGCAGGCAAAAAGAAGTCGTGGTTTTTACAAACGGCTGTTTTGATGTCGTGCATAGAGGTCATATCGAATTTCTTAAATTCTGCAAACAGCAGGGTGACATAGTTGTTGTCGGATTAAATAGCGATAGCTCGGTAAGAATTATAAAAGGGCCTGAGCGGCCAATAAACAATCAATACGACAGGGCTGCCGTCCTCGCTGCATTGGAAACGGTCGATTACATCACTGTCTTCGATGAGCCAGACCCCCTTAACTTACTCAACAAAGTCCAACCGGATATATTGGTGAAGGGCCAGGACTGGGCACAGAAAGGCGTCGTCGGCCGCGAATTTGTCGAATCTTATGGCGGCAAGGTCGTCCTTGCGCCTCTGGTGGAAGGCAAAAGCTCAACCGCAACAATCGAGAAGATTAAGTCGCTGAAAACAAAATCCAGATGAGTAAAATCGCCAAAAAACTGATTGCAAAGACTATAGAAGCGCACGAGAAATTACTTACTAATTTTCGAAAAAACGGCGTAGAGGCAATTGTCGCTGCCGCTGAGGCAATAATACAGGCATTGAAAAAAGACAAGACAGTTTACCTTTGTGGCAACGGCGGCTCCGCCGCGGATGCTCAGCATATAGCAGCCGAATTTGTGGGCAGGTTCAAAAGAGAGCGAAAAGCTCTGGCAGCCGTAGCGCTTTCCACGGACACTTCCATACTTACTTCTATTGCCAACGATTATTCTTATGAAGATGTTTTTGCCCGGCAGGTGGAGGCCCTTGTTGCGGAAGGCGACATCCTGTGGGCATTTTCAACCAGCGGCAGCTCACCCAACATTATTAAAGCCGCCCGATTAGCCGGACAGAAAGGTGCCTGTGTTCTGGCCTTTACAGGTAAATCTAATAGTAGGCTGGAGCAAATCGCGGATATATGTTTTTGTGCCGACTCCGATTCAACAGCCCGCAGCCAGGAGATGCACCAGCTTGCCTATCATATTATTTGTGACCTGGTAGAGCAGAATTTCTGCAAAAAATAGTTTTGGATAAAAAATGTCCAATAAAGCGATATTTTTAGACCGTGATGACACTTTGATTGAGGACCCCGGCTATATCAATCATCCCGACCAGGTAAAGCTGCTTGATGGTGTTGCTGAAGCTCTGGCTGAGCTTAAAGTTATGGGATATAAGCTGGTTGTTGTTACCAATCAATCCGGGGTTGCGCGAGGAATTATTACCGAAGATGCTCTTAATAAGATTCACGACCGGCTGATGCAGTTGCTCGCCGAAAAGGGCGTTTTTTTAGACCGCATTTATTACTGTCCATACCATCCCGATGGTGTTATCCCAAAATACCGTAAGGAAAGCAACTGGAGAAAACCAAGCCCTGGGATGTTACTGGCCGCCGCTGAACAGATTGACATTGACCTTGGCCAATCCTGGTGTATTGGCAACAGCGGCCGCGACGTCGAGGCCGGTGTGCAGGCCGGCTGTAAGACTATACTGATAAACAACTATTTGCACTCCCGGCAGCTTGAGGCGCCACTGCCGGATTCAGACTACAAGGCCGTGAATATCAGAGAGGCGGTAAACATCATAAAAAGGCACCATCGTTCCTTTAGTGATGTGGCAACCAAAGTTCAGCCAGACTTATCAAATCCGACTGAATCGCTTCAAGAGGTTACTGAACCTGTTTCGCAAACTGTTGAGCCTCTTTCACAGGTTGAGGAACCTGTTTCACAAGTTGCTGAGCCTCCTTTGCAAGTTGAGAAATCCGTTTCACAGGATGCTGAGCCTGTTTTGCAAGATGTAGAACCTGTTTCGCAAGTTGCTGAGCCTCTTTCAAGGTTTGAAGAACCTGTTTCACAGATTACAGAGCCAGGTTCACAGGTTGAAGATCTTGTTTCACAGGATACTGAGTCCGTTTTGCAAGCTGAGCAGACAGTTTCTCAGGATATTGAACAATTACCTCAATCTGAGCCTGCTCAAATGCAGGCAGGCTTTGGCGGGCAAGAAGCTCCTGATAACCAGACCATCCAGTTGCTTCAGGCGATTCTTGAACAGCTCAGAAAAATGCAGCGGACCGAAATGTTCGGCAAAGAATTTTCCATACCCAGATTCCTATCAGGGATTGTGCAAATAGGTGTCCTGTTTTGCCTTTTGCTTACGATATTGTTTCTATTAAGCCCGGCTCGAAAGGATAATTCGATTATGATTTTGCTCGGATTTGCTGCAGTCCTTCAGTTGATGGCACTAACTTTTTACATTATGCAGGAGCGAAGATAAACGTTCATAAAGCTGGATACGCTGCGCAATTGTTATTGAAAAAATGAAAAATATTAGTAACAGCGTCGAAACAATCATTGTTCGCTGCCCAAACTGGGTGGGTGATATTGTTATGGCTACCCCTGTGCTGGATTGTCTTCGAGAAAATTTTCCTCAAACCAAAATCATCGGCCTGCTGAAAAAAAACAAGCAGGGAATCCTCAGAGATGGTCCTTGGTTCGACGGTTTTATCGACTGCGATGATAAATCATTGTCGGGATTTTGGCGGATGGTTAAACAATTAAAAACCTGCAAAGCAGACACAGCCATCGTTTTGCCCAACTCTATCCGTTCAATCCTCGGATTATGGCTGGCAGGAGCTAAAAATATATACGGCTACCGCAGAAATTTTCGGGCAATATTTCTGAAAGATGGACCCAAGCCTGTTCGTCATAATCATAGTATTGTTCCCCTTCCTATGACTGAATATTATCTGGAAATCTGTCGCTGGCTCGACCTGAAAATACCGGATAGAATAAAGCCGAGGCTTTTTATCGGCCAGGAAATTCGCAAACGCGGCGAATTACTTATCCAAAAATACGGTATTCGGGAAAAAGATATTGTCATAGGACTAAACCCCGGCGCCAGTTTCGGTTCATCCAAATGCTGGCCCGCTGAATATTTCGCCGAGCTTGCGGACCTGTGCGAAAAAAAATTCGACGCAAAAATTCTACTTTTTTCTGGCCTGGGCGAGCAGAGTATTACCCATGCTATTCTCGAAAATAGTCGTGCAGACATCATCGACACATATCAGGATAATATAGACCTTGAACTATTAAAACCTTTGGTGCGTAGATGCAATCTGCTTATAACTAACGACACCGGCCCTCGGCATTACGCCGTAGCTTTTGACACTCCGGTCGTCGTCGTTATGGGTCCGACAGACCCGCATTACACCGCATCCAATCTTGAGCATACAATTGTAATCAGAAAAGAGCTTGATTGCTCTCCCTGCCATAAGAAGGTCTGCTCAAAAAAACATCAGTGTATGATACAAATAACCACGCAGGAGGTCTTTACGGCGGCAACGAAACTTCTAAAAAGGACGGCCTGATATGGAACCAAAAGTATATCGAGAAAAATGGATTAACCTCAAACAGGGTTACTGCCCACAAGTGGCTGTGTCGGGACTATCACGACAGATTGCTTTGTCATTTATTGACAGATATTACAAGAGTGGCTCTTATGAAAGCGAGTATATTGACCTGCTGTGCGAAATGGCAACATCATCATTGAATGAAGAGCTTAACAACGAGGCAGCATCGGCCCTTTTTGAAATTATCGTGGAAACATTATGCGATGATTACCAGGACATGCCGACAGAAATCTACAGCAGGGTTATGTCACAGGTCATTACCTGCTGCAGAAACACATCTCAGGGAAAATCACTGGATAAAAGGCTGACCGGCTTTGGAATTGTATCCTTCGAGGATATTTATTGTCGGGCAATGCTTATCGAGCGCCGCAATTATATCTACGACGCCGGCAGGCCGCCTAAAAAAATCATTCTTCTGTCCCGCGTGACTGTCGGAGCCGACGTCGCGATTCTAAGCGTGATGATTCAGCGCCTTGTGAAAATGTTCCCTCATATTGAAATTGTTATTATCGGCAGCAGTAAACTTTCAGGTATTTTCGCGGGCAATACCCAAATCCGAATACGACCGCTTGCTTATGTGCGCAGAGGAGGACTGTTTGAACGTTTCTCAAGCTGGTTTGGCGCATTAGATATTCTTGCCGAGGAAATGCCGCCGGGAAGTGAAAACTATACTTTATTGATTGACCCGGATTCGCGTATCTCTCAGCTTGGAGTCTTACCACTGACAAACGGGGACAACTATCTTCTTTTTAACAGTCGCAGTTGCGTTTCATCTTTGCAAAACAAATCTATGGCCGAGCTGACGAACCAATGGATGGATAAAGTTTTTGGTATACAAGATTTTTGCTATCCAAAGGTTTGGCTGCCATCGCCCACAAGATGTCGAGCCGAGGAAATAGCTAACGGCCTTCGTGCTGCAGGATGCAAAAAGCTCATCGCTGTAAATTTCGGCGTCGGGGAAAATCCTCGTAAACGACTTGATATCGACTTTGAGAGGAAACTGCTCCAAGAAATTTTGAATTGCCCACAAACAGTCGTGCTTCTTGACAAAGGATTCGGCGAAGAAGAATTTTCCAGAAGCACTTCTGTAATTTTGGGTCTGCAAAACTTGGGCTTCAAAACTGCGAGCTTTTGTTTTTCAGATTCTAAGTATCCGAAATTTGCACACGGAATCATAAATATCCAGTGTGATATTGGTGAAATTGCAGCCCTTATTGCCCGGTGTGACGAATTCATTGGCTATGATTCTGCTTGCCAGCATATTGCCGCCGCCGCCGAAACGCCGACCTTGACAGTATTTGCAGGCATCAACAATATGAACTTTATCACACGATGGAGCGCCTGTGGAAATACCAAATGCAGAATAGTACACATTGATATGCTATCCAATCACCGGCATATTGATACAGATGAAGTCATTTCCCGAATAATTGAAGAAATTACCTCTGCAACACGACCAACTATTAAACATCCTCCTAAAATCCAGGAAATACGTACGTCTGGTCACGGCGAAAAGCAGGCTAAAACAGCTTTGGAAAGCTGATATACATCTGTTTGTAACTCTGCTTAAAAAAAATTATATATATTATGAAAATATTTTTCATTTATCCTTCAGCAGACTCACAATTAGGCTTTAATTACGGCGTATCGCATATTATATCCGTCCTGAAAAAGGCCGGTCATCAAGTTGCTTTCTGGCAGTTATGCGAAGACATCGAGCCGTTGCCAAGCGAGGAACAATTTAACGGGCGAATTGCAAACGAAAAGCCAGATATACTTGCCTTTTCGGTAGTAACCAACCAATGGCCCTACACGCAGATGCTTGCTCGATGGGCCCGAAAAAAATTTAACGTTCCTTTTGTAGTCGGGGGTATTCATGCCTTATCTGGTGCAAAGGAAATATTGAAAACAGGCCTTTTCGACTACGTCTTTCGAGGTGAATGTGATGAAGCCTTTCCGGAATTCATTGAGAAACTCCAACACGGCCAAGCCATAGAAAACCTTTGCAACCTTGCACTGATATATGACGGTCAAATCAAAATAAATCCGGTACGACCCTTGCCGGACCTGGCAAGATTGCCGCCCAAAGATTATCAGAGTATGGATTTCCAAAGACTTATTGACGCCAAACACGGTTGGGTTGGCCTGATGACTTCTCGCGGCTGCCCCTTCTCCTGCACATACTGTTTCAACCACGTGATGGTTAAGACATACAAAACCGATCTTAGGTGCAGCTTCAGCCGGCTTAATTACATACGCCGATTCGGCGTCGATGAGGTTATCCAGGAAATTGAGTTCCTGCAGAAAAATTATCATAACATCCGGATGTTTATATTCGATGACGACCTTTTTACATTTGATAAGCGATATGTAAAGGAATTTTGCGAAGCTTACAAGAAAGTTTCAAAAATACCGTTCGTTGTCAACGCGCACGTCGGCTTTTTTGACGGTGATTGTAGCCGCTTTTTAGCTGAGGCAAACTGTAAGATTGTAAAATTCGGCGTGGAATCCGGCAGCCCGTCAATCAGGGACAAGATCCTCAATCGTCACACAAGCAACGAAAAAATCATCGAGGCAATCAAGACCGTCGCCGATTACAGTATGCACAGCTCCATATTCCTCATAATCGGTTTTCCGTATGAAAGCCATGATAATCTTTTTGAGACCATAAAGCTGACCGCCGCAGCCAAACCCGGGCGATTTCGCTGGACGTACTTTTTTCCCTTTCCAGGCACGCAGGCCTATCAAATCGGTCTCGACGGCGGATATATTAACCTTGAAAAAATGGAGAAGATGAAAAACTTTACGGACCAATCCTGTCTGGAATTCGGCCCGGAACACAATCTGCTGCTGAAAAAAATCGGCAGTATTTTGCCGTGGTTTGTCAACGCTTATTCTAATTTGCCCTGTGCCGATTTTTACGCCCAAAAGGTTCAGAAAATACTGGCGATGGACGAAGAACAATGGCGCAATGTATTCGACAATCTGCATGAACAAGACAGGCAATATTCTCAATACCACGTCGAAAAAGGCGTATCACATTACGCCATTAAATATAATCGGTTTATGGGCGTATTATCCGATTATTTCCTGTATGATAATGACGGATAGAAAATGGCTAACCAAAGATTCATCGAAGTTTCCAGGTCGTTTTTTGTTAGTGAAGACTTCGAGCAGGCCTTCGAGAATATCAGCCTGAATTCGGTAGATGCCGTCTTTTCTTTTGATAAAGTAAAGAACCTGACCAAAAATAACCTTGCTCAATTTCGCACCCGGGGACAATTTGAAATAAATTTACCGCAGGATGGCCTGACAAAAACACTTTTCCTCAAGCGATACGACAGTCCGCCGATTTATGTCCAGCTAAAAAACTGGCTTTCGACACACAGACGGCAAAGCTGTGGTTTTCTGGAATATGAAACGGCAAACGAATTGATAATGGCCGGCATAAACACCCCTAAAACCGTCGCTTATGGCCAGCAGCGAGGCAGTTTTTTTGAGAAAAGAAGCTTTATCATAACTGAAAAGCTCCCGAATGCCGAATCTCTGGAGCGGAAATTGCCCGTATGTTTTAATGGCCCTGTTAAAGGAAAAAATTTGAAGCTGCGCAGAAGCTTTATTGCTCAATTAGCATCTTTTATAAAAAAGTTTCACGACACAAATTATCGCCATCGCGACCTCTATTTTTCACATATATACTATAGCGACAATGGTATTTTTTATCTGATAGACTTGGCAAGGGCCTTTAGGCCCGTTTTGCTCCGCCGGCGATTTCTGATAAAAGACATTGCCCAGTTGTATTATTCTGCTCCCGCAAGGTATTTTTCAAAGACCGACCGTTTGCGTTTTTATCTTGCTTATCTTGGCAGAAACAAGCTGACAAAAGACGACAAAGTATTTATACATAAAGTAATAAATAAGGCAGAATCGATGGCACGCCACGATATTAAGTATGGCAGGATTGCGCCTTTTGCAAAGTGAGCAAACTTATCTCCGGTTCACAATGAAGAAAGTTGCGATTATAATTGAGCGGGCTGAAACGAGCCTTGGAGGAGCAGAACGGTCAATGTTCGAGCTGGCAGGCGCCTTGTCGCAGCTCGGTCTGGAAGTTGACATCCTCGCTGCAAAGGGACAGCCGGATAACAAAAATATCCATATTCTATGTCAGGATAAACCCGGCAAACGCACGGGGTATTTTATCTTCAAAGAGGCATTAAAAAGACATCTATCTGAAAACCGATATGACATTATTCACAGTGTCTTGCCTTATGATTTTATAGATATTTATCAGCCTCGCGGCGGGTCGTATGCCGAATCAATTTTACGTAATGCCGCCAGTTACCAGAATAAATTCATAGAATCCTATAAGAAGCTGACCGCCTTTACTAATCTGCGCCGAACAATCCTTCAGCGAGCCGAGCGCAAGCTGTGTAAAAATCCTGATGGCCCAATAATTGCCGCGCTCTCGCAGTATGTCGCGCAGCAATTCAAACGGCATTATGCCGTCAGGGACGAGCGTATTGTGGTTATTCATAACGGCGTAAATGTTGACAGGCAAATCAATCTGGAGGAGGCTCAAAAGCTCCGCATAAAAATACTAAGCCAACTGGGCCTAAAAGAAACGGACAATCCTGTGCTTTTCCTTTTCGTGGCGAATAATTTTAGATTAAAAGGATTGGCCGTCTTAATAAAAGCAATGCAATTGGCATCGCAACGCAAAACACAGCAGCACGCATACTTAATAGTGGCCGGTAACGATAAAATAGGAAAATACCGCCGAATGGCAGAAAAACTTGGTATCCACAAGAACATCATTTTCTTAGGTCATATCAAGGACATTCAAAACATTTTGTCGATAATAAATGTCGCCGTTCTGCCTACCTTCTATGACCCATCCAGCAGATACATCCTCGAAGCGCTTGCAGCCGGCAAACCTGTGATAACAACCAGATTTAATGGCGCAGCCGATTTATTCGTTCACAATCGTCACGGAATAGTTCTCGATATGCCCGAAGATGTTACGGCATTGGCGGAAGCTGTCATTTATTTTACGGATACGGATAATATCCGAAAGGCGTCGGCAGCAATTGTCGCTGATAATCTTATGGAAAAAATTTTCATCAAAAGTGTTGCCAGGCAGTTGAAGATAGTTTATGAATCTATATCGAAAAGGAAGCAACAAAAATGATATATACGTTTTTTGCATTCCTTATTATAGCCGCATATCTGCTTGGCTCGATACCTTTTGGGCTGCTTATCGCCAGAGCTTATGGCAAGGACCTGCGCGCGATAGGCTCGGGCAACATCGGCGCTACAAACGTCGCCCGAGCACTTGGCAAAAAATGGGCATATATCTGCTTTATATTAGATGTGCTTAAAGGCCTAATCCCGATGCTGGCAGCAATGTTTCTTATTAAAACATCTTTGTTATCTAAAGAAACTAATCAGGCTGTTTTACTGGCGCTCTGGCTGGCAGTAGGCTGCGCTGCTATCCTGGGCCACATATTCCCGATATACTTAAAATTTCGCGGCGGCAAAGGCGTCGCAACAAGTTTCGGTGTGGCGCTCGGCCTTTGGCCTTATTATACGATTTGTGCGCTGGTCGCTGTTGCAATATGGATATTGGTAGTCCTATTGTGGCGATACGTTTCCTTGGCTTCTATCACCGCTTCTATTGCATTCCCCCTCGTCCTTTTCCTGGCGATAGTCCTGTCTCCGGACTGGGACTTAGTGAATTTGTGGCTGCTGCTTATTATGGCAGCAGCGATACCCTTGATGGTCATCATACGCCATCGTGAGAATATAAAAAGATTGGTCGCAGGAACGGAAAGTAAAATCCTGAAAAAATGAGGAGCACAGGAGCATAAGTGAATAAGTGCATAGGAGAAAAAGGGGGCGAGCCAATCCCGGCTAACCTTTAAGATACTATCGGCTTATCACTGCCTAAAAAATTCCTCGGCGAGGCAGCTTCTACCAATCCGCTCCCGCTTCTGCTTTCGCAGAAAGCTGCGGGAGTGGATTGGCGCCCCCCAGTTATAGATAATTGTCCCCAAACAGACGCTTCTTTTCTCTTACCTGAATCAGCCTATATTTCAATCGGCGGTATATTTGTTATCACTCTTTTTATCGGGCATATAAAACAGGAAGTCCCATAGGATTTTCCTAAATATAGGCATTGCAAATCCTATTATAGGACTGCCCAAAATCTATTTATAGGACGGACAACATGCTATCATCTTCCCCCCAAACGGCTAAAACCCCCATAAGAAGACTTTTGGCGGCCTTTGGCAGACATGTAGTTTGAACTCAAGCCATCAGCGCTGCAAATAAATAAGGCCGCCCTGGATGCTTTTTATAACAAGCTCAGGTATGCTGTGCACATCCAGTTTTTCCATAATTTTATGCCTGGTCGCCTCGATAGCCTTGCCGCTTACGTATAACTTGCCGGCAATATCCTTGGTGCTCTTGCCCTCAACTATCAGTTGAAGCACCTGCCGTTCTTTATCTGTAAGTGTATCTAACGGCGACTCGGTTGACTCAAGCAGTCGATTTACATAGTCCCCCATTACTAAGCCGGTAATTTTACGGCTGATATACCATTCGCCCCCATATACGGTTCGCACCGCTTCGACCAGCTCATCGGAAAGACATTCTTTCAAAACATAGCCCGATGCACCGGCCTTGAGCATACTCACCACGAACATCCTATCGAAGTGCATCGACAGGGCTATCACTTTTACTTTAGGAAATTCGTTGATTATTTGACGTGTGGCATCGACTCCGTTCAGATTCGGCATAGTTATATCCATAATAACGATGTCAGGCAGAAGCTGGCGCACAAGCTCAAGCGCCTTTAGACCGTCTTCAGCTTCGCCGACTACCTTGATGTCGGCTTCTTTCTCAAGCAGAAAACGCAGACCTTCTCGCACGATTCCGTGGTCATCGGCTAACAAAATTTTTATAGTCATTTTTTATCTCCATCAGTTTTTAGCGAGGTGGTCATCGTAACCTTGCATCCCTGCCCGGATGCAGACTCGATTTCAAGCTGGCCTCCCGACTGCTCCAGGTGCTCCCGAATACCGAAAAGCCCGAATTCACCCTTTTTGATTGCTGAATATGTAACTTCTGCAGGGTCAAAACCGACACCATCATCCTGCACGGTAATAGAGATGGCGTTGCCTGTTTTTCTGATAGAAACTTTCACATTCTTTGCGTGGGCGTGTTTGACAACGTTGATAAGAAGCTCTCGCACGTCACGGAATAAAAAGACCCGGATATTATCATTTAGCGGTTTATCCTGGCCGTCATCCTCAAACTCAGTCGAAATACTACATTTTGCCTGAATTTCGTTTGTAAGCCATTCCGCCACCGCTGTCTCAAAACCTAACTCGTATAACACCGGGTTACTCAGGTCGAATGTTAAAGTCCTTGTATCTTGAATCACCCGGCCCAGCGAGTTGCAGATATCCTCAAGCGCCTTATCGAGGTTGAGGCCGAAACCGGATTTGCGCATTGCCTCTAATTTGATTTTGGAAACAATCAGAGATTGACTTATCTTGTCGTGCAGCATAGTTGCAATTTGGTGCCTTTCACGCTCCTCTGCCAGCGACAATTCGGACGCCAGAGATTTAAGGTGGGCCTGATACTGGCGGGACCTTTTTTCCGCCCTTATACGCTCAGAGTTTTTTATAAGCTCCCATTGGTGTGCCCGTTCGATGAGAGCCAGTTGATGGGTATTGACAACCTGCACGATTTCAGCCGGTCCGCACTTGTCAAGGCAGTATGTGCAAACAACAATCATCCGATACCTCTCTATTGTCTCATTTATCTGGTGCTCGTAATTTATAAAACCATTCCAGAGTTTCTGGTCAAGCCACGTTGTATTGCCTGTTATCCTCATACCGGCATATCCATTGGTAAGAGCTCCGGTGAGTTTGTCGTTCCACTTTTTTAGCGTCCGTTGCTGGTTGAAATCGTCTGCCTCCAGATACCATTGGTCGTAGGGGAGGATTTCTATTTGCCCCTTTCTTAAATATTCGTCGAAATCGGGCATAGCTTCTTTCATAGCGCTTTTGGCCTGCGTCGGGTTGAGAGGGTCCGAAGTAACCCACATACAGAATTCGTTATTCTCTAATCCTGCTTTGAAGTAAGGAACAAGGATGTTAAGCAGGTCTTGTTTGGTCCTGTAAAATAGGCAAAAGTGTGTGCCCCACAGGACGCTGCCTAATGCATCGATTCCTGTTTCTCTAATTAGTTGCTCTGTTTCTGCCATCGGCAGTCTCCTTTTGTTTTAGTAGGGCGGTCATCGTAACCTTGCATCCGCGGCCTGGTTTGGATTCGATTTCAAGATGGCCGCCCAAATCTTCCAGCCGATGGCGGATACTAAAAAGCCCAAATCCATTTGTTTTGGCTGGAACGGCTGCAGGTTTCTCGGCCTCGAACCCAATCCCATTATCCTCGACTTCGACGCATATATGATTGTCAACTTTGCGGATAGAAACTTTTACCTTGCTCGCACGGGCGTGCTTGACGACGTTGATAAGCAGCTCGCGCACACTGCGGAACAAAAGAATGCGAATGTCATCATCTAAAAGTTTATCCTCTCCATCATCTTTGAATTCGGTCTTGATTTTGTGTTTGTTCTGGATTTGCTCGGTCAGCCAGTGGCTCACAGCCGTCTCGAAACCTAACTCATACAATATCGGATTGCCGATGTCGAATGTTAAAGTCCTGGTATCTTGAATTGTCTGACCAATCGAGTTGCAAATCTCCTCCAGTGCCTTATCAAGCTTCTCTCCGTAACCGCTCTTGCGCAGGGCCTCTAACTTGATTTTAGAAATGGCAAGAGACTGGCTTATGCGGTCGTGCAGCTCGCCGGCTAAGCGGCGTCTCTCACGCTCTTCGGCCAGTGTCAACTGCGAGGCCAATGATTTAAGCTTCACCTGGTCATCGATAAGTTTCTGTTTGGCAAGTTTTTCGATGGTAACTTCACGGCCATAAATGTTGATATAGTTGGAACCAACAATAGGCACAAGCCTGATGGAGAATAGGCGGTCGCCACATTCAATCTCGACTTCGTGGGCCTGCCCGCTCTTAAGCGCACCTAAAATGAATCGATGCAAGTGGGTTGGTAGAGATTGGCCGACCCGACAGCCCCAGGCCTCCAGTAAAACAAGCGCAGGTTTGTTACTGTAAAGCACAATCCCTTCCGATGAGACACGCAGGATAGGGTTAGGGTTTTCCTCAGGGAATCTTGCGAGCATTGCAATCTCTTCTTCTGCACGTTTGCGCCCTGTAATATCGGTTAAAATCGCTTGGACACCGACAATCTTTCCTCCACGCATTATCGGGTTGTCCCTGTACTCAACAGTCCTGTAACCTATTGGTGTAACTATTTCCATTTCACCATAGACTGAATTGCCCTGAGCTAACCTCTCAAAATCCTCAGTAGCTTTGGGCCTGGATTTTTCCAAAACAAAATCAATAAAGTTCTTTTCTATCAACTCTTCTCTTTTGAACCCGTATTCTTCAGCCAGCTTATTTACGCCGGTTATGTTGCCCCTCAGGTCCAGCGTAATTATTGCTTCTCTGGCATTCTCAAAGAGGTCTCTGTATTTTTCCTCACTATCGCGCAGCGCCTCCTCCGCCTTCTTGTGCTCGGTGATGTCTTCTCCCGAACCCAGAGCCGCGATCACTTTGCCCTTATCGTCCCTTAGTGCCGTGTTGTGCCAGGCAATCAGTCTTTCTTCGCCATCTTTGGTCAAGACAGGGTTTTCATAATATTCAGGAGCATCAGCCTCACCACACAACAGCTTATTGAATACTCCTTTCATCTCCTCCTTAATTCTTTTCGGTAGAAAATTATCGAACCAGTTTTTTGCTATAATCTCTTCTTCGCTGTAGCCTAAAATTTCGCACCCTTTTTTATTTATCAAGCCGACCCTTTGCTCGGTGTCGATGGCTACCAGTATAACCGCCGCAACATCAAGATATTTCTGTGCCCTATCTTTTTCTTTTCGCAGCAACTGGTCTGCGTGTTTGCGCTCCGTGATGTCCTGAACTATACCTTCATAGTATAGCGTCCTTCCTTGTTTATCACGAACCACCCATGCGGTTTCAACAATAGTTGCGCTAGTGCCGTCACGTCTTATCCAGTTGGACTCAAGGCCGACAATCTGACCATCCTTTTCAATGCGTTCTTTGAACATTGAGCGAGGGTATTGCGGCTCAAATCCCTCTTTCTCCAGATTCCGCACAGCAAGTTCCTCAAAGGACGAATATCCGAGCATTCGGACGAGGGCCGGATTTGCCAAAAAGATGCGGCCATCAGGAGTGGTTCGATATATTCCGACCGGCGTATTATCGAGAATATCTTTTAGCTCTGTCTCTAAGCTGAGACGCGCATCGTCTGCTTTTTTGTGTTCAGTGATATCTTTTAAGATATGAATGACGCCATTTATGTTGCCCTCCCGGTTAAGTATAGGGCTTACCGAGGTCTCCACCCAGATACCTTTTTCAGATAGATAAAGCTCAATTTCCTGGTGAGTTTTTGTGTCTTTTGCTTTTATGAGTGGACAATTTTTTGGTGGTTTGTCGCTGCCGTGAATTAACTTCCAGCAGGTTCTCCCAATTATCTCGTCGAGATTCTTGCCGAAAAGCACAGATGTTGCGAGATTGGCCTGAACGATTTTGAAGTCGCTGTCGGTGAGAATAATCGAATCTTTTGTCGCATCGAAGGTGGTTTCCCACTCACGCCAGGCTTTATCTAACTCATCCTCTATATTTTTGGGCTTGGCTAAGTCTTGACTGACTTGTTCTAATTTACCTACACGCTGGCACAACGCCTGAATTTCCCCCGTAATCTCCTTTTTACCCGCATCCAAATCGCGCCTCCTTGCGCTCTCCCGCCCCAAGAACTGCTCAGCCCGAGCTTGTAACTATAGCAAGGTAGCTCTGGTTACTTGTTTATTTACCCCGTTATTTTCTAACGAGGTTTCCTTTGAACGATTTGTTAGCTTCTAATGGCCTTATTTTGGAGAGGGATTAGGCGAAATGTCAAGACAATTTTTTTAAAATTATTTCAGAAACAACCTTTGGGTTTGCCTGGCCTTTGGTTTTTTGAATAACCTGCCCCAGCAGAAAACTCCTTGCCTTATCGCTTTTTTTGCCCCCGCCGGTTATGTCGCTGACGGCTTTAGGGTTCTCCGCAAGAACCCGCTCAACTATCGCCTCTAATTGGCTGGCATCGCTTTCCTGAATTAGATTACATTCTTTTGCTATTGTAGCGGCCTTTTCGCCCATTTTCACCATTTTCTCTAATATCGTATTTCCCGCAGTTGCGCTGACCTGGCCGGAGGCAATCATTTGCACTAATTCCGCCACATCGTCAGCTTCTATGCCTAATTGGTTAAGACTGCACCCCGACTCCTTGGCCAATTTCAGTCCGACCTGCGTCAGCAGATTACAAACCCGTTTGGGGTCGGCACCGGCGGCAACAACCGCCTCAAAAAACTCGGCTGTCGGGCGTTCAGCCGTCAAAACCCCTGCATCGTAATCGCTTAATTTATACTCGCTGATGTAACGTATCTGCTTTTTGAACGGCAGTTCGCACAATCTTGCCCGGATATCTGACAGCCATTTTTCTGTAAATTCCACCGGCACAAGGTCGGGGTCCGGAAAGTATCTGTAATCGTGGGCCTCTTCCTTTTCTCTCTGTAGAACGGTTACTTCTCTTTCATCATCCCAGCCGCGTGTGGTTTTGGTTCCCGCTTCCATCACTTTGCCCGTTTCAAGAAATTCATCTAACTGTCTTTGCTCTTCGTAGTCGATGCTGCGTTCCAGCGCACGGAAGCTGTTTAGATTTTTAATCTCAACTATGGGCGTTTTGTATTCTCGGCCATCTTTAGTTATAAACAGATTGACGTTCGGCTCAAATCTCATATGGCCTTTTTGCATATCGGCTTCAGATACGCCTAAATATCTGACAAGCCGCTGCAATTCCATCGCTAATTCTCGCGCTTCTGCGCCGCTATTTATGTCCGGTTCTGTAACAATCTCTAACAGCGGCGTGCCTGCTCTATTCAAATCCACCTGCGAAAAATTGCCGGTCTCGTGCAGGTTTTTGCCCGCATCCTCTTCGAGGTGCGCCCTGATTATCCTGATTCGTTTCGTCTGCACCTGGTCGGTTGGTTTTTTATCTTGCTTTTCACTTCTGCCTTCTGTCTTCTGTCTTCTGTCTCCTATAAGTGGTATCTCAATAAAGCCGTTTTTACCGAGCGGCAAATCATACTGGCTTATCTGATAATTTTTCGGCAAATCAGGATAGTAATAGCTTTTTCTGTCCCACTTTGTGAAGTTAGATATCTTGCAGTTAAGGGCCATCGCTACTAAAGCAGCGTATTCAATCGCCTGCTTGTTCATCACCGGCAGAACGCCGGGCATACCGAGGCAGACCGGACAGACCCTGCTGTTGGCCTGCGCACCAAACTCGACCGCACAGCCGCAAAACATCTTGCTCCTCGTGCATAATTCCACGTGAATCTCCAAACCCACAATGAGCTTGTATTGCATCTCGGCCATTATAAAAATTGTTCTTCCACAATTTTGATTTTTTAGTTTTGCATTTTGAATTTTCTTTTGTGCCAGTTTGTCTCTTTCTCAAACATCCTTGCTATTCGCAGCAGCTTATCCTCGGTAAAAGCCGGGCTGAGTATCTGCAAACCAATCGGCAGCTCCTTATCATCAAACCCGCACGGGATAGTAATAGCAGGGATGCCGGCTAAATTGGCCGCTATGGTATAGACATCCGAAAGATACATCTTCAGCGGGTCGTCAATCTTCTCGCCAATCTTGAAAGCAGTCGTTGGCGCAACCGGCATCATAATGCAATCGCACTTCTCAAACGCTTTATTGAAGTCACCGCGAATTAAGTTTCTGACCTTGAGGGCTTTCAAGTAATAGGCATCGTAATAGCCGCTCGATAGTGCGTATGTCCCCAGCATTATTCGTCTTTTGACCTCTTTGCCAAATGCCTCCGCCCGCGATTTGGTATAGACCTCGATATAGTCTGTCGCATTATCGCTGCGATACCCATAATGCACCCCGTCATAGCGGGCCAGATTACTCGACGCCTCAGCGGTTGCTATTATGTAATAAGCAGCAATAGCATAATCAAGATAAGGCATATCGATTTCTATAATTTCCGCCCCGAGTTTCTTATAAACGTCTATTGCCTCATAAAGGGCCTTTTGAACCTGCTCTTCTGCGCCGCTATTAAATTTTGGCACAATGGCAATTTTAAGTTTTTCCACCGGCTCATCAAGTTTCGCCAGGTAATTGCAAACAGGAGCGACCACCTCATCGACACTTGTGCTGTCGGCTGAGTCGTGTCCGGTGATAACATTCATCATTAGCGCACAATCATTTACCGTCTGCGTTATTGGGCCGATTTGGTCCAGGCTCGAACCGTATGCCACAAGTCCAAATCGTGAAACCCTGCCGTATGTCGGCTTTAGGCCGACCACTCCACAGAAACTGGCCGGCAGGCGAATCGAACCGCCCGTGTCCGAGCCGAGGGCAGCAAAACACATACCCGCCGCAACTGCGGCAGCAGAACCGCCGCTGCTGCCGCCCGGCACACAACCGGTGTCCCACGGATTGACCGTCCGCTTCAGGGCAGAATTTTCTGTGCTCGAACCCATCGCAAACTCATCCATATTTGTTTTGCCGACTATCACCGCATCAGCGGCAAGTAATTTTTCGACAACCGTCGCATTATAGGGCGAGTGGAAATTCTCAAGTATCTTTGAAGCGCAGGTAGTAGCCCCAAAAGTTGTGCACATATTGTCTTTTATCGCAACCGGCACACCCGCAAGCTCTCCAATCTCTTTTCCGGCAGCTACCCGCTGGTCAACCTCTGCTGCCTTTTCCATCGCGGCCTGGCGAAAAGTGCTGATAAAAGAACCGATAATCGGTTCGAGCTTCTCTATCTGCTCGAAAACCGCTTTTGTTGCATCGACGCTTTTTATCTGGCCTGCAAGAATCTTATCACGCAGCTCTTTTGCGCTTATGTTCATCATTGCCACAGGTTAAAAGTCATTTCGCACTTTTCTTTCGATGTTGCATAAACCAATCGTAGAGCGCTTGGTTATTATAAGTTTCTGTCCAGGAATCATGGCCGGCTTCGGGATAGACCGTTAGCTTTGCATCGCCGCCGCGCTCCTTTATCGCATTGACCATTTCTTCGGATTCCTTGAGCGGGACAAGGTTGTCCTTTGCACCGTGAAATGCCCAGACAGGCACGTCTTTAATTCTTTCCGCCATAAATCTTTTGCCTCCGCCGCAGATAGGTGCAATCGCCGCAAAATGCTCCGGATACGCAGCAGCCAATGCCCACGTCTCGAATCCGCCCATACTCAGACCCGTCAGGTAAATCCTCTCTTTATCTACACTGTACCTGGCTACAACATCATCCAGCAGGTTTATCAGCACATCGTTCTTCTCCGTCCACCAATCACTCGCCGGACACTGTGGAGAAATAACAATAAAGGGGAAATCTTTTCGCTCTTCGACTATCTTAGGCGGGCCGTGTTTCTTTACCAGGTTCAAATCGCTGCCGCGTTCGCCGGCTCCGTGCAAAAATAGAATCACAGGCCATCGCTGTTTCTTCTGGCCATATCCCTCAGGCAAAAATAACAGATACTGACATCTTAAAGTTTTGTTTATCGTTTTTTCAAACACCTGCGGATATTGACCGGGTGCTAAAACCGGCTGATTTTTCATTTTAGCTGGCTCCATCTTCGCACAACCAATTAAAATCAGGGACACAATCGTGGCATACGCCAAATAACTTGCTTTCATTGCTGAAAACCTCCAAATTGGGTTTAGACATACTTTTTCGATTTCTATGCACCGGAAGTTTCATCCAGTATCTTAGGCACCTTGAAGAAATCGCCATCCCGCTGCGGCGCATTGGCTAATGTCGTCTCGGTTCCGAGCGACTCTTTGACTTGGTCCTCACGCAAGACATTGCTAATCGGCAGACAATGTGCCAGCGGTTCAACATTGGTGGTATCCAGCTCATTGAGCTTGGCCATATATTCAAGAATCGCACTTAATTGACCTGTAAATTCTTCAACCTCTGCCTCGGTCAGTTCTAAACGCGACAATTTCGCAACCTTTCTTACAAGTGCCTGGTCAATTTTCTTGTCCATTTTTAGCTCTTGCCTAAACTAAAAGCGAGGCGCAACTCCGCCTCGCTATAAAAAGCCTCTGTGTAAAATCGCTTTTAAGCATTTGTTTTTTCGGCAGGCTTGTAGTTCCGCTTCGGCCGTTTCTGAACAAGCCCCATCCGTATGGCCTTGGCGGAGACCCTGATTCGGCGTGCCTTGCCGTTGACAATAACCCGAACCTTCTGCAGGTTCGGCTTAAACTTTCTGTTGGTAATGCCGGTAATTTTCCTGCCGACACCGCCGAGATACTTGGCTTTTCCACGCCGGATTATGCTTTTACCAAATATCGTTTTTTTCCCTGTAAAATAACATACTCTTGGCATCTAATTTGCTCCTTCACAAGGTTCGTAAGTCAACTTTTGGACCTTTGCACTTATGCTCTTGTACACTTTCGCACTAAATATATTGTTTTACTCCAAAATTGCAAGGCCTAAACCGCATTTTACCCAAAATCTCGCAAAAACCGCAATTTTCTTGACTTTATGCGCGAATTTGGCATATTATGAACAAGATGGATGGACGGTTAAACTGCCAAACCGGCCAGACGACCTGCAATGGCACAATCCATATCAAGGGCGGTTACGTCATCCCGCAGGGCGGCCTTTCAGGTAATTGCAATGTTATATGGGAGCCGGGCCTTTATACTAATGTGGCGGATTTTAATCTCGATGGCCAGGTCAACTTAAAAGACTTTGCATATTTCGCCGATGTGTGGCTCTGGCAATCCGCTTGGCGGTGATGTTCGTGGCTCGTGCTTCATCATTGGTGAGATGTTGCTTTCTTAAGGTATTGCACTTCGGCTTTAGTTAATGGTCTGAACCTGCCAACACCAAGTCCTCGGTCTGTGATTGAGCCGATTCGCGTTCTTTTAAGCGACCTTACTGGCAATCCCACCCTCGTTAACATTCTGCGAATCTGCCGATTAAGTCCCTGTCGAATGGTAATCTCAATTAACGACTCATCACGCCGCCGGTTTAGAATTTGCACGGATGCCTCGCCGGTTTTGCCCTCAGCCAGCCAGACCCCTTTTTTAAGCCGCTCGAGCGCTGCATCATCAATGTATCCCTTGACCCTGACGACGTAGATTTTAGGCACCTCGTATCTTGGATGCGTTAATCTGTTTGTCAGGCTGCTGTCGTTGGTTAGGATAATTAGCCCGGTCGTATCAATATCGAGTCTGCCGACGCAAAAGATTCTCTGCTGGCATGGGACAAGGTCTATTGCCCTTTTCCTGCCTTGAGGGTCGAAATTGGTGCAAATCACGCCCTTTGGCTTATTCAAAAGAAAATAAACTTTCTGTTCGGTGCGAATTCTTTTGCCGTTTACAGTGATGACGTCCGTTTGCGGGTCAACAAAGGCAGGCAGCGTATCTACCACCTCAAAGTTTACGGAAACTGCGCCGTTAAGTATCAACTCCTCGCACTTTCTGCGAGAATCGACACCCGCCGCAGCCAGAACCTTCTGTAACCTCTGCCTTCCCATTTATCTTTCATTCCATCATCAATTCGTGATTCCCTTCACTACCCACTGATCCCCCCCTGTCTCCTGTTAGTATGCCCAAATCCGCCCGATACCAATATCCAGCTTGTCGGCGTAAATAATAGCTATGCAGGACAGAACCCAGAGCACAAAGCCAAGCTGAAACGGCGCATCCTTTAGAATAAGCTGCAGCGGGTCTGAGAACCTGCCCTTTTGTATCAAGGCGCTGAAACGGAAAATGCAATACAAAACAAGCGGCGTAGTATAGACAAGATTGTTAGTGCCAAAAATCCGAAATGTCCTGTCATCCATCGCATAAAGTAGAAAACATACTACCGCCAGGCCGCTGGTAACATCTAACATGTGTGCCAGTAGCTCCGGCGTATAGCCTGCCAACGTCTTACGAAATAACTCGCTGTCTTCGCCAAGGTGGACTATCTCGCCGCGACGCTTGCTGAAGGCCAGAAATAAACACAAGGCGAACGTGCAAATAATCAGCCAGGGTGAGATAAATACGCCCACCACAATCGCCCCTGCAATCGCACGAAGGCAAAATCCGATTGATATGACCACACAGTCTAAAATCATTATCCTTTTTAGTAGCAGCGAATAGAGAACCATTAGCACAATATACATCAGGACTACAAATGCGAACATCCCGCCAAGCATAAAGCTGCTAAATAGCGCCACGGCCGCGCACAGTATCGACATCACAGCCGCCGAAGCGATGCTCACAGAACCTGTTGCGATGGGCCTGTTGCGTTTTTCGGGGTGAAGACTATCGGTTTTAATATCAATTATGTCGTTAAAAATATAGATAGCCGATGCTGCCAGGCAGAAGCAGAAAAAACCGCCGGCGGCGCTGCCAACAGCTAAAAGCACCTCATCAATCGGGCCGAAGAGTTTTTTCCCGAATATGAGGGCCGCGAATACAAATACATTTTTGGTCCAGTGCGCAGGCCGCATTATCTGCAAAAATTTCATAGCTTTACCTTTCTATTCTGGCCACGGCCGCCGGCATCAAATTGCCAATCGACAATCACCAATAACTTTCACCGGCTAAAAACATCGACATTTAATCCAATAACGCTTAAAATTATACTGTGATTGTCGTGTAGTGTATAGGATATTGCATGTATCTTGTTGCAAAAGACCAGCCGCAGGATACAACACGCAAATTACGAAATACGAACCGCGAATCACGAGTTATGAACTATGATAACGACTGTCGTTTTTGATTTAGATGACACGCTCTACGATGAAGTCGAGTATTGTAAAAGCGGTTTTGCCGCTGTCGCCCAGTTTCTATCAAGTTTAGCGGATACGCCGTCTGCGGAGCGAATTTCCGATGCCTTTTGGAAAGAGTTTGTTGCCGGTAACCGCACAAAGACATTTAACTCCGGTCTCGATAAGGTTGGGGTCAGTTTTAATGAAAAGCTCATTGCAAAACTGGTAGAGGTCTATCGCAACCATAGGCCAAAAATAAAATTACCTCAGGACAGCCGGGATACTCTTAATCAGTTAAGCGGCAAATACACGTTAGCACTCCTAACTGATGGTTTTCTGCCGGCCCAAAAACTAAAGGTTCAGGCATTGGGAATTGAGAAGTATTTTAGGTGTATAATTTATACGGAGGAGCTTGGCAGGCAATTCTGGAAGCCCTCGCCGGTCGGCTTTGAAAAGCTGTTGCAGACCTTAAACGTAAAGCCGCAAAATGTGGCTTACGTGGCCGATAATCCGGCCAAGGACTTTATCGCCCCAGGTAAATTGGGCATTTTGACCATCCAGCTAATCCGTCCCGCTCGCATCCATACAGAATCTACACAGGAAGCCGTTGCCGCTGCCAAATATGTCATAAACGAGCTTACCCAGTTGCCGCTGCTTCTGGATAGACTTTGATTTAACAGCCTTAATGGCCCTGCCTCCAGGAACGACCTCAGCCGATACCCCGTCGCAGGGCTATAAAAACGGCTGTGGAAGCGTTTTTTTTGTTGACTTAAAAGGGTTTTCAGGCGATAATAATATCATCTAAAGATGGGCTTTATGGGTGATTTTTAATAAGGAGTATATACTATGCCACCAGCCAAAAGGCAGCAAAGTAGCGCTATGCTATATAGCCTGGTAACCTTTGTGGGTCTTTTCATCGCCGCCGCAACCGTTGCCGTTATCTATTATGTCAAATCCGAAGAATATAGGACCACAGCGGCCGGTCTGCAGGACAATATCGATGAGTTGGCCACTGCCAGCCAAATACAGGCACTGGGAAATATAGTCGGAACAAAACAAAGCGGTAAAAGCTGGCTGGCTATGATGGCGGATTATCTTGACCAGACAGTATCTATGGTAGTTGGCGGTGTGCCCCAGGCAACCTCGGCGGAAGTGAAGGTCCGAAATGCCACTATGGAGACAGTCAGTGCGCTCAAACTTGCTCAACAGTATATTAATATCGTCCCCGCCGACCCAAATGCAGCAGGGCTTGTGCGAATAATTCGGGGCTTGAAAGCAGAGCTGGACAATACCAAAAATTCGGTAGCTAATCTGCAGCAGCAGCTCAAAGAGCTGCAGGACCGGTTTGATGATGCGATGGCAGCCAATTTCGACAAAGAGCGGGTCCTGTTAGCAGAAAAAGACAAATTGCAAAAGCAGGTGAACGAAATTGAGAAAAATTATAATGAGCTTAAACTCCTGATGCAGCAGACCGCCGACCAGCAGGTCCAAACCCTTATGGCTCAGCTTGACCAGGAAAAAAGTAATGTCAAAAACCTGAGCGACGAGATTTTCAAAACCAAAGCAGAGCTGGAGACGACCGTGGATATGTTGAAACGCGCCCAGGAAGAGCTTGCGAAGGTTAAGCCTCCGCCGGACCGCGAAATCACAGCATTCAAAAGCGACGGCGAAATACTGCTGGTTGATGACCAGGCTAAAGTAGTTCATCTGAACATCGGAATTGATAAGCATGTTTATCAGGGCCTGACCTTTTCAGTTTATGATAGAGCCGCATCTATTCCCAAGGATGGTAAAGGAAAGGCTGAAATTGAAGTGTTCGACGTTGCGAAAAACTTTTCATCGGCTCGTATTCTTCGCTCGGAGATAAACAGGCCCATCCTGCAGGGTGACATCGTTGCAAATCTAATCTGGGATAGTGATAAGGCGAATGTTTTTGTTATCGCCGGCGACTTTGACCTCAATGGCGATGGCGCCGTTGAACCCGACGCCGCCGACAGGATAAAGACGCTCATTGAGAAATGGGGCGGCAAAACCACCGATACTGTTTCTGTCGGCACCGACTATCTGGTTCTCGGCAGCCAGCCCCAGACCATCAAAAAGCCGACCCCCGAAGATCTGGAGATAGACCCCAGGGCAGCGCAAAAGTATGAGGCTTCTGCCCAGCGACTTGACTTCTACAAAGAGGCCCAGAAACGAGCTCAGATGCTCTGGATTCCTATCTTTAACTATGAAAGATTCCTCTATTTTATCGGCTATAAAGGCCAGATAAACCGGGCCGGCGCCATTTAATAGCTATCCGCATTATGTCAAATGCACTTTTGCGGTTCGATTCCAATCGAAGCGATAAAAACTTCCCCCGTCCATTGAGCTGCGCTGCTTGATAAAGTAAATCCTTTTTTGACTGCAACAAATGTTACCGTGTATTTCGCCCTGATAGCTGCGCCGAGCGGCCCACCCGTGTCGCAATCAAGCCCTGATGGAATATCCACCGCAAGGATGGGGCAATTTAGAGCATTTATGCTTTCTATCAGAATTTTATATTCATCGCTCAACTGCCCGCTCAAACCGGTGCCGAAAAGTGCATCAACGACCATATCAGCGCCCGCTGCAAAATCTTTGACACGGTCAGCGATGTTGCTATCTTTAATGCTCAACTGTTCAATCGGCTGACCCAGCCGTTCTAAAACATCAAGGTTTATCTTCGCATCACCTTTGACCTTATCTCGCTCGCCGCACAAAATCACGGCAACCTTAAAACCGCTGTTTATAAGGTGTCTGGCGATTACGTATCCATCGCCACCGTTGTTTCCAGTGCCGCAGAATATGCAGACCTTCGGAGAAGGAATGTGTTTTAACTTCTCTTTAACGAGTTCCGCGCAACTGCGACCTGCGTTTTCCATCAGGACTGTGCCGGGTATTCCGAGCGTCTCTATCGCCCACCTGTCAAACGCCCGAACCTCGTCTCTGCTCATAACAAAACAGTTTTTGTCTGTTGAATATTTCTCCATAACCAACCATTCTACATTCAAAACCTGGCCATTCAACTGTGCTCACTCGTGCTCGCCGTGCTGGCACACTGTCGCAGCAGGATACCCCATTTTGAAAGGTCACGGCTTTGTTTGGCTTTGATTGGGTTTGTTTTTCACCGCGCCTGCAAGGTCGTTTATTTTCATAATGCTTTGTTAATAAGAAGGTTGTGTTCATTTGAACATTCAGCAAATTGGCTTTGTTTGGCTTTGTTTTTTGGGTTCATGGTTCATAGTTATTTGTTCGTAATCCTTTGTTAATAAGAAGGTTGTGTTCATTTGGGTGTTTAGGAAATTGGGTTTGTTTTGCATAAATCGTTCGCTTTTGGTCGATCGGAGCTTCCGCTAAAGGTGGACAACAGCGAAAAATCCTAAATCCTAAACTCTAAATCCTAAACAAATCCTAAAATCAAATTTTCAAATGCTATAAACAAGGTTTAGTAGATTATTCGACTGGGTCTGCCCTTCGACTTGGTTCGACTCTTTCGACTACTTCGGCTACGCTCAGTATAAATACGCTCAAGACAGGTTTGCTCACCACAGGCCGCTCCCTTCGACAAGCTCAGGACAAGCAGGACAGGCCCTTCGACTTGCGCTCAGGGCGGGCTGTTCCTTAGCGTGCGGGGCTCCGCGTTCTTTCCGTTCCTGACGGGAGTCATTCCCTCCAATCATGTGTGTATTATACCAGATTATGCCTATTTATTCAATAAAAATCTGTTTTTTTAGGCAAAAGTTTTTTGGGTTTGCCACGAGGACTCGAAGACACAAAGAAATTAACCGCAGATTACGTGGAGAGTTTAGCCGCAAAAAAACACAAAAGTAACCACAGATTGCACAGATTCACACGGATTAGTAGCCACAAAAACTCAAAGACACGAAGGGGTTTGCTCGGCTTTGGCGTACTCAGCCGAGGTCATTCTCGATACGAGTATCTGCGATGCCCTTTTGCTTCGTCCGCCGAAGTCCCAAAGAGAGGGACTTCCTTACGATAAGCCGAGCAAACAAACTCAGGCAAAGATTTGAATAACCAAAGTTCAAACGACTGAAACTCAGGGTTGGGTGAAAATAGCAGAAGTTTTTGGTTTTGTTTGTTGGATTTTTTGGGGGGGGTTGCCACGAAGGCACTAAGACATAAAGAAATTAACCACGGATTATACGGATTTTTCAACAATGGCGATTTCGTCGGGTGGGTTTTATTTTCATTTTCTTAATTTGTCGATATAAACAAGGTTGCCGATTATGGTTTAGAATTGCAAAAAGTAGAATGTCCCCTTTAATTTGCGGTTGACATCTTAATAAAAGACAATAATATTAAAATATGTGGATGGCTGATTTCAATTATCATAAAATAGAGACACGCATGAAAGAATGATAAATTCCGGAATGCCGGAGAGTTTCAAAAAACAATATGGCCAAATCATCATCAAACAAAAACCTGCATTCTGCTAAAGATTCCAAGAAGGACGAGTTTTATACTCAACTTGTTGATATTGAAAAGGAGCTAAAACACTACAAAGATCAGTTTCGTGGCAAAGTAGTGTATTGCAACTGCGACGATCCTTTTGAGAGCAACTTCTTTAAATATTTTGCTGCCAATTTCAACTCGCTGGGACTTAAAAAACTTATCACCACGAGTTACGTCAAATCGCCGATAGTCGGCGGGCAGTTACCGCTGTTTGAGGTGGAAGGGCTGAAGCCGTCGGGCAAAGAGCCGTTTAAAATCGAAATCAAAGAAGTGACGGATACCAACAGAAATGGCGCGATAAACCTCGACGATGTAAAGTATTTACTAAAACACGACAAAAACACTGCAACCCCCTTAAATGGAAATGGCGATTTCCGCAGTGATGAATGTATCGAGCTAATTAAGCAAGCCGATGTAGTCGTGACTAATCCGCCATTTACACTATTCCGCGAGTATGTCGCCCAGCTTGTGAAATATGAAAAAAAGTTTTTGATTATAGGCAATACAAATGCCCTAACGTATAAAGAGATTTTTAAGTTAATTAAAGAAGATAAGTTCCGCACTGGCTACACCAACTTTAATGTCGGCATGTTTTTTGTAGTGCCAGACCATTGGAAACATTTTCATCATATTGACAAAGTCGGCAAAAAAATTGCGCGAGTCTCGACATCGTGTTGGTTTACAAATCTTGAAGTTGAAAAACATAAGCAGGACATTATTCTTTACAAAAAATATACACCCGAGGAGTATCCAAAATATGATAACTATGATGCAATCAATGTAAACAAATACACAGACATTCCTTATGATTATCCTGGATATATCGGCGTACCAATCACTTTTATCGATAAATATAATCCTGAACAGTTTAAAATAGTGAGGTTTCGAAAAGGCAACGATGATAAAGATTTATCTATAAACGGAAAATATTCCTATTTTAGAATTATTGTAAAAAATAAGAAGGTAAAAAAATAAATGAAAATTGAATTACATCGAATCCCGATACGCGAAGTGCTTGCCGGATACAAAGACAGCGCCGAAGAGGGCGTGGTCGCTTATAATGGCAAACTTGATATTCGACCGAAATATCAAAGGGAGTTTATTTACAAAGACAAACAGCGCGATGCAGTCATCAATACCGTCACCAAAGATTTTCCGCTAAATGTGATGTATTGGATGATTAGAGAAGACGGCGGCTATGAAGTGCTGGACGGCCAACAGCGTACTATCAGTATTGGCCAATATGTGAATGGCGATTTTTCGCTGAACGAAAGATATTTCCATAACCTGACCAAGGAGGAACAGGACCATATTTTGGATTACGAGCTGATGATTTATTTCTGCGAAGGCACGGACAAAGAGCGGCTGGACTGGTTCAGGATTATCAACATTGCCGGGGAAAAATTGACCGATCAGGAAATCCGCAACGCGGTTTATACCGGGCCGTGGCTCTCCGACGCTAAATTGAAATTTAGTAAAACAAATTGTGTGGCATATTTATTGGCAAACGACGGCGGACAATTAGTTAGTGGTTCACCAATACGGCAGGAGTACTTAGAAACCTCGCTTTCGTGGATTAATGACGGCAAAATAGAAAATTATATGGCCAAGCATCAGCATGTAAAAAATGCCGACGAATTGTGGCAATACTTTCAGGATGTTATCGCATGGGTAAGAAAGACGTTTACGAATTACCGCAAGGAAATGAAAGACGTAGCATGGGGCAACCTTTATAATGAAAACAAAGACAGGAATTTTGACTCCAAAAAATTGGAGAAAAAAATCGTCGTATTGATGCAAGACGAAGATGTGACGAAAAAGTCGGGCATTTACGAATATCTTTTGACTGGCAGTGAAAAGGCTTTAAACATTAGAACTTTTTCCAACAACCAGAAAAGAGAAGCCTACGAAAGACAAAAAGGTATTTGCGCAAATGCAAGATGTCCAGAAAAAGGAAAGCATTTTGAAATAGAAGAAATGCAAGCTGATCATATCAAGCCTTGGCATGAAGGAGGAAAAACAATTTCCGAAAACTGCCAGATGCTCTGCGAACAATGCAATCGCATTAAGTCAGGGGAATAAATTTTAAGGGGCATTCTAATAATTTGGGAAATTGAGATTGCCCGCCGGAGGGGACGCATAAAGTCGATATATGCCTGCGTTGAGGCGTGGCGGTCTTCGAATGAACGTTTTTCCTTTGTCTCACCCCAAAAGACCTCATAATTGCGATTAGAGTTAAAAGGCGGGTCGATATAGATAAGGTCAACGCATCCATCGGGGAATTTTTTCAACTGGTCAAGGTTATCGCCGCAATAAATGACCCGGGTATCGATTAGAGAGGATGGTTTGCCGCTCGCTGGAGTTTTCCTGGAATTTGATTTAGATTTCTTTCCCATAGGCCATTAGTGTAAACCCTGCCAAATAATTTGCAAGAGGCAATCAATATTGACAATTTGCTATTTTCGATTTTAGGGGTTTTGGAACGCCTGAAAACGGCAGGCATTGCCAAGTCCATTTTTATCCAGCGAATACTTCTCCATAGTCAAACATTATATTGGATATCTATTTGGTAATTGAACATTTCGAATGCTTAAAAAAGACGATTGGAAAAGAAATTTTCAAATAATATGCCATTTCCTAATTTACTTCCGAGATGATGCCTTTTTGGATGTATATGGGGCGGATTTTCTCCCGCAGCGATGGAAGCTTTCTAACAAACATAAGTGCACCTATAATACAACATATTCCGCCGAGCAATAAAGTATTCGGTGCTCCTATCTTGCTGGCTAAACTTCCGGCTAACAAATTTCCAAAAGGCACCATCCCCATAAACGCCATCGTGAACAAGCCCATAATCCTGCCGCGTTTGTCTTCTTCGACAATGGTCTGCAAGACCGTGTTACTGGCTGCCATCTGAACCATCATTGCAAAGCCGGTCATGCACATCACTGCCATTGAAAACCACAGAGTTCTGGATAATGCAAACGCAATAACTCCCAACCCAAAAAAACCGGAGGCCAACGGAATTATCTTACCCAAACCGATGACGCTTTTTCTGCCCGCAAGATAAATAGCGCCCGTTAAAGCGCCAATGCCGGACATCGCCGTTAGAAAGCCAAAGGTTATTGACCCTCCATGAAAAATATCTCTTGCAAAGACAGGCATTAACACCTGATACGGCACGCCCATTAAACTAACCAGAGCCAGAAGGATGAGAATAAATCTGATGGGCTTAAAGTTAAAGGCGTAGATAAAACCTTCTTTTAATTCATGCAAAACGTGAGTATCAGGTGGTTTTATTTTCCTCGGGGCGATTTTCATCGCCAATAAAGAGCCAATAACCGCAATATAACTAACGCCATTTAACAAAAAACATATACCCTCTCCGAAGGCGGCAATAAGGATGCCGGCGAGAGGTGGCCCGACTAACCTCGCCGCATTGACCATAGAGGAGTTTAATGCTATTGCGTTACTGAGGTGCTCCCTTTCTTCTATCATTTCCACAACAAATGCCTGCCGAACAGGAATATCAAAAGAATTCACTAAACCAAGAAATATGCTTAACGCCACGATTTGCCCTACTGTTATACGATTGGTAAGGACAAGCGTTGAGAGTATTAACGCCTGTAACATTGCCAGTGTTTGGGTGACAATTAAAACACGATGTCGATTATGCCGGTCAGATATGACTCCAGCGAAAGGCGTTAAAAAGAAGGCGGGAATTTGTCCCGAGAATCCGACAATGCCAAGCAAAAATGCGGAATTAGTGAGGCGATACACCAGCCAGCTCATTGCTGCCTGCTGCATCCAAGTGCCGACCAGAGATATACTCTGACCGCCAAAAAAGAGACGATAATTTCTATGCCGCAACGCACGAAAAATATGCTTAACATTACTTACATTATCAGAATTATTACTGAGCATCATTGTTTATATTACTCGTATGCTCCAATATTATCAAGGTTAGAGGGTCAGTGTAACGTTTCTAATGCACGACTTTATATGGGAAAACCAGGATACAATATACCGCGAAGCTGTCAATTGACACACGCTTTGTCGGCGGTTACAATTTGGCCTGTGGAGACGAAGGTATGAAGATATTACTAACAAACGATGACGGCATTTTTGCGCCGGGGCTGGCTGCGATTTATAAAGAGCTGGTCAAGTTCGGCGATGTGATGGTTGTTGCGCCGGCTGAAAGCCGCTCCGGCGCCAGCCACAGCGTAACGTTCCACAGCCCCGTGGTATGTAATAAAGTTGATATTAACGGCTGCTTCACTGGTTTTAGCGTCCAGGGCTCGCCTGCCGACTGTGTCAAGCTCGCCTGTATGCAGCTTCACGAAGGCCCAATAGACCTGCTCGTTGCAGGAATAAACAACGGCTCAAATGCAGGTATAAACGTATATTATTCCGGCACCGTGGCCGCTGCGATGGAAGGCGCCTTCTTAAAAATCCCCGCTGTCGCGTTGAGTCTCTCCCGTGATGAGCAGATGGACTATGAGAAAGCTGCAACTTATTGTGCAAAAATCCTCAAAGCACTTATGCCCGTCAAAAGCGGCGAAGTAATAAATGTCAATATCCCTCAGCTCTCCAAGGGCCAGCCGAAAGGTGTAAGGGTCGTTCCTCAATCGACAAAAGATTTCGACGAGTCCTATATCCCGCAAAAAAATGAGCAGGGTCAGACCGTCTTTCAGTTGACCGGCGGGCCGCACCGTGCAGACGATGTCCCTACCGATGCAGCTTTGCTGACAGAAGGATTTATCACGATAACAGCCCTGGCTCCGGATATGACCGATTATCGTAAAACCGGAGAGCTTAAATCCAGAATAGACGGCCTCACTTTATAACCACACTTTGTGGATTTTTTATATGGATTTGCAGCACGATACAAGAGTTGCTGACAGGCAGGCATCGCCACTATCATTTCTTTGGTGCAAAGACCCCAAACTCCCATATCGTCGGACCTTCAGTCGCCTTGAGAATGTTTAGACGAATATCTTGCCCTGTAACGGGGTCGAACTGTTTTGAGAATTCCGGGCCAATCTTTGTGTCTCGAAGAAACGTTTGCCACCGGTCGCCATCTTTATATTGCAGCTCGAATTCCTCTACTCTCTCGTAAGCCTCACTTATCTTGACGCGGTTAAATGTCACAGGTTTTCCGAGGTCAACTTCGAGCCAGGCCTGTTTGATGCCGTAGTCCGTTGCCCAGCGGGTCGAAAGGTCATCGTCAACTGCTTTATCAGGATTGTGTTCAGTCCTATTTTCAAAAACGTTGGATGCAGTTGCCTTTTTTCCCGCAGTTAGTGATTCCGGTGAAACATCGCACGCAGGTATGTCACCGGCTGACCCATCAAGCTTCAGCATAATAATAGTGTCGAGAGAATCGCGAGAGGTCTTCGGCACAGAGATTTCGATAGTTTCTTTCGTCTGTTTGACGACAGCTTTGCCGCCGGTCAAAACAGAGCTTGCGATAATCTTTTTGGGAATAGCCGGCAGGGTGATTGTATCATCCGACCAGTTCAAAATGTGCAGGTAAATGGTATTCTTTTTATGCGTGCTCGCACCCCACGAGCCCGGCTTGAATGGCCCACCGCGGGTCGAATAAATACTCTGGCCGTATTTTTTGAGCCAATCACCCATCTCTTTTAGCCGTTCGACCTGCCTCGGTTCGATACGCCCATCCGGCATAGGGCCGACATTCAGAAGTAAATTGCCGTCTCCGCCTGCAGCATTGACAAGGGTGTGGATGCACTCTTTAAGTGACTTCAACTGGTCGTTGGGTTTCCACGCCCACTGCTGACAGATTGTTATACAACTCTCCCACGGACGGTCGTTGTTGAATTTGCCGATTTGCTGTTCGGGCGTGTCGTAATCGCCGGGGAATTCGCCTTTTTCGGTAGTGCCTTCCATACCAGCTCTGCCTTTGCCGACACGGTTGTTGATAATGATGTGCGGCTGAAAACTTTTGACAAAGGCGTAAAGTGCCGTGCCGTGTTCCGGCGTCCAGGTCGGGTCCCACTCGCCATCGAACCACAAGATGCCGATTGGGCCGTAGTTTGTCAGAAGCTCACTGAGCTGATTCTTCATATAAATTACATATCGCTCGAAGACGGCATCAGCGGTGGGGCGTTTGTCACCCGCCCCGCGAGGCAGATAGTCAGGATGGTGCCAGTCTATTATGGAATGATAAAAACATAGCTTGATTTTCTGTCTTTTGCACTCTCGCGCTAGCTCTTTTATCACATCTCGCTTGAATGGCGTGGACATAATATCGTAGTCGGTGTATTTGGAGTCGAAGATGGCGAAACCATCGTGGTGCTTGGAGGTGATTACGATATATTTTGTGCCTGCTGCTTTTGCAATTCTTACCCACTCGGCTGCGTCGAATTTTGCCGGGTCGAATTCTTTATAAAGATTGTCATAGACCTCAACCGGTATTTCTCTGCCGCGAGACCACCCAATCTCTGTTCCCTTTAGGCTGACCGGACCCCAGTGAATAAAAAGTCCGAATCTGCTCTCCCGCCACCATTGCATATCCTTTTCGGAGGTGCGTAAATTATCAGAGGGCTTTTGGAGTCTGACGTTTTGAACCTGCTTCAAAGAACATCCTGTAAATAGACCTGCCGCAAAAATATACACAATCAAAATTAAGCACTGGATTTGTTTGTTGAACAGCATTGTTTTCATCCTTTCTGGTTTTAGAATGTCAATAGAGCGAAACAACATATATAATATAGCATAATCTGCTGAAAATAAAACTTGCGTTTTTTGTAGAATTTTTTGAATAGAAAAATATTGTGGCCTTATAGTCAAAGAAATATTATCAGGGAGGGCGTATATGATTAGGACTGTAGTTCATAGTGCATTGGCAATTATTATTTTTTTCGTAGGGGGCTGCTATCCACCCCGGCCGCCAGTATCTGTAAATGCACGGTTACCTAAAGATGCGCACATTTATTTTGACCGTTGGGAACCTTGGTCCAAAGAAAACGTTTGTCTTCTTGCACGTTGCAAAGAGATTAAAGATTACGCCAGAACTGTCAAAGGAAACTGGGTATATAATTGGAAGGTAATTAACTGGGAAATCATAGAGGTAACAAGGGGCAAATGGACGGATGACCGTTTAACATTCGTAGATTACTACAACTGGCCGACTCCGGAGTCCGGTATTGTCGTGAAAGGAGGGGAATTTTCATATAGCAAAGGCAATGTATTTCGCTTTTGGCTGGACACAACAGTGAAGCCAGCCCTGATTGTTATGGAAGAAGAGTGCAATTCAGTTCCTCCTTATAAGAGAATAGACAAACGATCCTGGAATATATGTGACACGGCGAGAAGTGCTGCGAAAGGATTCCTTGACCGTGAAAGAGGACCATGCATACCTCGTAGAATCAGGATTGTTGAGGAAAGGGATGATGAATTCGTCGTCGAATATATCGAGGGTATCGAGGATAAATTATCGGATAAGATGCTCGTGGATAAAGATACTTTTGAAGTCCGCTGGATTTCTCCGCCCTGAAGGATTTAGACGATAATATCTGTTTCAATTTACACTGGCGGTCAAAATAAGAAGTTTTTACTGTCCTTAAAAATGATGTTTTGTGTTCTGAAATACTTGATAAATCAGCCGGTTTTGGCTATAAGCCTATCCTTTTTTATGAAACTTGGGATTTTATAGGCTCAGATGATAAAATAGTAGAAATTTATTTGACATTTCTTCTTTGATTTGATACATTACAAGTAATAAAGAAGGTGGTGGGAAGGCTGCCCTCTGTAATTTTTTTCAAGCTTTCTCTCCCCCAAAGTGCTTTTTGTTTAGGATGTTGCCCAAACAATTTTGTCTTGAGGTTAAACTTGGAAAAATTTAAGCCA
>CAYWXK010000020.1:0-77097 GCA_964462515.1 uncultured Pirellulales bacterium | reverse complement strand
TTCCGATGATCCGAGCAATTCGTTCGACGACTTGAGCATATCGTTCATCTTTCCCACGGCCACTGCCAGTTCCTTCACCGCCTCCGTGTACTCGCGGATGTCGAACGGGCGAGACGGCTTCCTGTCCACACTATCATACCGGGCGATCAGACCGTCCGCCGTCTTCAGCATCTCGTTGAGCGAGTTGCTCGTCTGGCCCAGGGAGGTGACGACCCCGTTCACCTCGCCTACGGTGGCCCTCACATTGGCGACCGTCGCATCTGCCTGCTTCATGCGGTTGTCGAGGGCGTTGAAGATGTCCTCCTTCAGCGTATCCACCTGCCAACGCAACAGGGTGGGTTCGCGTTTGAGCATGTAGAACATCCGCTCCGTGAGCAGGCGGGCCTCAGCGACCGCCTGGCCCTGCCGCCCGACATTGGCGTACAACCCGCTGGCAGCGAGCACCTCGGCGTTGGCGGACTTACCGCGGCCGATGGCAAAGTTGGAGAAGCGGACAAACGACGCTCGGACCATGTCGGGGTTGTGCCGCCGCCAGTCCCAGAGCAGGTAGTCCAGCAGGTCGATCTGGTCGGGCCTGAGCACTTGGGCAGCCAGCGCCCAAGCCTCCACTCGGCCGTGGTGCAAAGCCCGGATCAGCAACTCTTCGCGGCCCGCGAATACCTCCGCGCCCCTGTCGTCGTCGATCCACACTTGACTAACCAGCGTAGTCACGACCACCATGTCGAGCATGCGGGTGAATGCGTCGGCGTTGCTGGCAATGTCGTAAATGTTCGTGGCACAGTCCACCATCAGCACCTGCGCTTCGCGGCGCTGCACCGGATCGGGGTTATCCTTCTTCAGGGCATCGCAGGCGGAATAGAGCAGACCGACGTAGCGGTCGGCGAAGGCGCGGGTCAGCTCGTCAAGCTCCGCCGACCCGATCGGCTGGTTGACGTCCGTTGCGCCGACCTGGCGCGGCCCGTCCTTCGCTGGATTTCCCGCCAGCGCGGCGCACCCGCCACAAACGAGCAAAGCGATGCAAACCCCCAGCAGCGAGGCGAATTGGTATGTCCGCAAATACAGGCGCATAGCTTACTTGCTGATACTGAATGGATCAGACTTTGTTATTTTAAACCCGAAAAGCATATCCAGGCGGAAGAACATTTTTTGCAAGACGTTGAACAACAAATAGTTCTAATGCCCGTCTGCTCACATCTCACGACACATTGCCGTCACGTCTGGTGCCCGCGCAGCAACAGACCACAGGAACACTGACAGTCGTGCGTAAGGCACAAGATTATGTCCCTGACTCTGGCCCTTTGAAATATACTACGGCTATAGTCCGGTCTTTGCAATTTAGAAAATGGAGCGCCGAAGCACTCTACTGTTTGCCAATACTACCCTTTGCCAATACTACCCTGGCATCCGCTCATAAAAACCAGAAGTGCCAAAAAGGCAGATACGGCTACTACTAATACAAAGTTGCAAATTTGTCGGAATTTCATGTTACATCTCCCTTTGAACCTTAATAATTGTGAATTTGTCTTAATTTCATGCCGATGCTTTACTGATTATCGTCATAGTACAGCAAAACGGCCCGCCTACTTCAAAAGTGACATTCTTTCTATTTGGTCTTTGCAATTTAGAAAATGGAGCGCCGAAGCACTCTACTGCCTGCCGATACTACCCTGGGCTCCGTGGCATCCGCTCATAAAAACCAGAAGTGCCAAAAAGGCAGATACGGCTACTACTAATACAAAGTTGCAAATTTGTCTTAATTTCATGTTACGCCTCCATGTGAACCTTAATAATTGTGAATTGGTCGTAATTTCATATTACTCGGGATTTCCCATATACCCCAATAATCAACACTGCTAAGACTTCATATTTCATTAGGTTAATGAACTTCTCCCCGTTAAGCAACAAAAAAGTTATGGAATTTTTGCTAAGTAGAAACACAAAAAGATTCATTGAGTCGCCCATAACTGAATATCCATAAGTCATTGTAGATTAAAGCGTTATTGCCTGCCGCAGGCGGTAGCACGCCAGGAGAATAGGCCATACATAACTAAACATTATGCGTTTCTACTTAGGTACATTTCTTCAAATTCACAAGAGTTTTTGTCCGCGAATGATTCTAAGCAAGACGACCACGATGGCGATTACCAGAAGAACGTGAATGAAACCATGCATGGTGTAGGAAGTGAGCAGCCCCAGGAGCCACAATACAATCAGAACAACAGCGATAGTGTAAAGCATAACAAGTATCCTTTCCTTTTTAGGGTTCAGTGTTCATCGCAAACTGCCTTGTTTTGTATGCCGACTCGAAACAGTTTATCATTGCCTAAGCATCAAAAATTAACTGTCAAACAAATTTAATCGAATCCGTTACCCCGTGCAAACATTATCAATACATTAGAAAACTAATCAATACTTTTTATGCCAAATATTATAGCTATCTAAAGGAAAAATCAGAAGACTATAGCGGCATAGCCGACACTATCCGGGCCTGTGGTGCCCATCTTGCGAAGCATTACTTCGTTACTACTTGTATGTGCCAAAAGCAAGCCTTCGGTCTTGCCTAATCCTTTGGCTAAAGCCACTGTAGCGGCTGCTGCGCCGGGGCCGCAGGCATTACCATTTTCAGCAGCGCTGGTAAGCATTGTTTCCGGGTCGAGCTTGAGGGCCAAATCAATAAACCTCTGGTCGTTGATTTTGTCCGCCCATTGCAATCCTTCCAGGCCCGCCCCCATCGGCGTAAAACCGTAGCGCGGGCCGTAATGAGTCAGATCGGTCGAGCCAACGCAAATGATTTTCTTCTGCTCCTGCCGGTCGATAATGTCGGCAATACTTGTGCCAAGTTCTATCGCCTGCTCCCTTGGCGGGACCAAAATAGGCAATATCTTTGCGCCGGCAAACAGATACTGTATAAACGGCACCTGCACCTCGATACTGTGCTCGGACCTGTGGGCAGCAGGGTCGCTGACGGCCTTGCCGGTTTTCAATACAGCCTCGGCCAGCTCCTCATCAATGGAGACCTCGCCGAGTGGTGTTGTCCAACTGCCGGAATCATAAACGGCCGGCAATCTGCCGAAATAGCCGTGCGTTGCACCGAATATCACAAAGGTATGAATCTTGTCGTGCTGCTGCTTTATAGTTGAGAACACCAGTGCCGCCAGGCCGCCGCTGAATGTCCAGCCGGCGTGCGGGACGATGCCTGCTACTATTATCTCCGGCAGAACATCGGTTACGGTGTGTTCCTCGAGGCACTCGTTAATTTCATCCACGCAGGAATCGTATTGACCAGGATAAAACTGGCCTGCAACAATTGGCTTTCTTGTCTGCATTTCCCACCCCTAATTATCTTGCATTCAGTCCATTGGCCTGTTATCATTATCGCATCCGCCCCCGCTTCTGTCTTCGTCAGAAGATATATGGGCAGATTGAAACTGTGGATTATTATAACCTCTTGTAAAGAAAAAACAATGGTATCAAAAAAAACATCACCGGTAGCAGTTGTGATGGGCTCGGAAAGTGATATGGAGGTAATGCAAGGCTGCATCGAGCAGCTAAGGTTCTTTGGTATTGAGCCGATTGTGCGGGTAATCTCGGCTCATCGCACCCCCAAAATCGCCGCCGAATTTGCTACAAATACTGCCAAAAAGGGCATAAAAGTCATCATAGCCGCTGCTGGAATGGCTGCTCATTTAGCCGGAGCCCTGGCAGCGAGAACAACCCTGCCGGTTATCGGTGTGCCGTTGATTTCAAGGAGCGGACTGGAAGGAATCGATGCCTTACTGAGCACAATCCAGATGCCGCCCGGCGTCCCCGTGGCAACTGTGGCTATTGGAAAAGCAGGCGCCAAAAACGCCGCCATTTTAGCCGTCCAAATCCTCGCCCTATCCAACAAAAACCTCCGCATTAAACTTACCGCGTTCAAGAAAAACCAGCAGAAACCGAAAGGTGCGAAAGATCATAAGCGCACAAAAACACAATCGCACAGGGTAAAAGAGACAAATTGCCCTGCCCACAGGTGGCAGGGCTAATCGTGGT
Source organism: uncultured Pirellulales bacterium (assembly GCA_964462515.1). Lineage (GTDB taxonomy): Bacteria > Planctomycetota > Phycisphaerae > Sedimentisphaerales > Anaerobacaceae > CAYWXK01. The sequence goes on along the minus strand of CAYWXK010000020.1, from coordinate 73,065 downwards.
GATTTTGAACGTACCTGATTCTGGCGGCAAGTTCTGGTTCGGAAAAACAGAAGCGTTTGTCGTAACCTTTTGTCCAGACACGGCCCTTACGGCCTCGTTGCCAGAGGGCACGTGTGGTCGCGCTCTTGTATCTTCCGACGACCTCTTCGATGGATTCTGTATGAGGCAGTGCCAACAGATGGATATGATTTGAATAAACCGCCAAAGCCTCAATCTTATAGTCGATTTTTTCTGCCTCGGCGTAAATGGTCTGTTTGACGATTTCCCTTTCCTGCGCATTCAATTTAACAACGGGTGCTTTTTGTCTTTTTCTATTTCTTTGGAGGATTTTAATGTTGCCTGACAGGATTTTGCCATTATCGACATATCCTCTTTTATCGCCCGGAAGCCAGCTTCCATACGTTGTCCAGGTTACCATATATCCAACGATTTTGGGCATATTTGGAATAATATCAATTTGAATACTTCAACACAAAACCCTTTCGGTTAGCCCCAGCACCTGTGGCTGGGGCTTATTTTTTACCACCCATGGGCAGGGCAACTTGTTTCAAGTTTCGGGCTTAGAATTTCGGTAAGCGTTCACCATATTTCGAGTAATTGAATTACACTTTAGTAAACTGTCTTTGTCCTATAACAATCTTATGGACAAGGACGCATATATTAAGCAGTTGGAAAACAAGATTGTTCAATTAGAAAAACGCATCGAAGAGCTTGAACGGCTTTTGGGAATGGACTCCAAAAACTCGTCCAAACCGCTGTCTGACATCCCGCCATTCCCCTCCCGCTTGCCCTGAGCGAGCGAAGCGAGGTGAAGGGTCTTCCGTCTTCTGCCTTCCGCCTCCCGACCCCCGATTCCTGATATCCTGATACTCTGCTTCCTGATACCCTGATTTCCTCATTACCTTTTGCCGGTCCTGCCTGCCCCGCGACCTGTCCGGCGTAGCTTTAGCGAAGTCGGAAGCCCCGCCGTTTTGGGCGAAGTAGGGTCATTCCCGCAAAAAAACGTAGGGTGGGGCTTGCTCCACCAATTCCCCTCGGTAGGGTGTGCTCTGCACACCAAATCCTGATATTTAACCCGCCCTTTTGCCGTCAGGCATCTTGACGGCACGGCGGGTTATTTGTTTCACAAAATCAGGTTGCAGAGAATCAAAATTTAAAAAAATTCATCCGCCTGTGGCGGATTAAAAAATCTTCGCCGGAGAAAAAATAAACGGCCACTATTTGTTTGGCGAGCAGGGATGTTTTTTTCAACAATTCCACTATTCCTACTATCTATTCCGAAAAATAAAGGGCTAAAAAAGAAAATTTTTTTAACAAAAACTTTTACTATTGTTATTTTAATCTCTAAAAGTGAAAGGATTTCCAATGTGTAGGGTAAAAGCAAAGATTGTGTTGGGGGCTATGAAGTCTGAGTGTGTTGCCTATATTACGACAGCAGGAGGGCCTCGTGCTGAAGTCGTTTTAAATTCTATCCACACTGGACGTAATCATATTTTCGCAGACGAAGTAGCTAGGGATAAAAACAATGTTTTAATTGAATTACCCCAGGAAACATCTTCGGGAAATTGGAGAGTTTGGGTGACAAAAAACCAAATACTCAATAAATAAAATGATACTAACCGACCGCGAAATCCAAATATTTTTAGCTCACCAGCAAATTAATATAAAGCCAAAACCGAACGCGGTCAGGTATAGTTCGACTTCTGTTGATCTAACTTTATCAAACCAGCTTCGGTTGTGGTCGTTCGATCAAATTAAAAAAACACGGGGGGAAATCATTACACCAGGACCAAAGTTTAAATATCCTAAATTTCGGGACAAATATACCAAAAAAATAAATATCTCATCTAAAGGTTATGTATTAGAGCCTTATGCTTTTGTTCTAGCGTGGACGCACGAAACAATTAGCCTTCCAAATCATTCAAGAATCGCTGCGAGGATTGAGGGAAAAAGTTCATTAGCCAGGCTTGGTTTAGCGATACATGTTACTGCACCAACAATACACGCTGGATTTGAGGGGGCTATCCAGTTGGAGCTATGTAATTACGGACCGGTCAGTATCCGTTTAACTCCCGGAATACCAATTTGCCAGTTAATCTTTGAGATGACTTTTGGTACACCAGCTAAGGGATATTCTGGCGTATTTTTAAGCCAAAAAAGATAGTTTTTACAGATATGTTTAACCGTTTCATTTCTAAGCTGGCCAAAACAAGAGGCAAGGCAGACGAAAAGAATGGACGAGAGAAGAAGAGGAGTAGGAAAACAGGATATCAGAAGATTAGTTAATTAGCGAATTAGTTGATTGGTGGATTAGTTAATGGTTCGACTCTGCTCACCATCCTGAGCAGTTTCGGCACACAGAGCGAACGAGGTGCTCGCTATGTGGAGCGTATACTCACGGCGTGTGCTACCTGCCGCTTGCAGGGGCGGAGCATTATTGAATATTTGCGTGATGCATGTCGTAGTCATTTAAGTGGTATTCCTGCTCCATCGTTAATAAAAACAGCAGGAAATTTTGGCAACAACGACGCTCATTTTTCCCCTTATCTATAGAATCAATTCATTTTATTCTAAAACGATATTACCTCAAAATTTATTATCCTTTCATCATGGAGCTTGTTGCTTCCACGTTATCATTTGCCAAAAAGGATTACTGCCTCTTTGAATTCTAATATTGGAAAAATATACAGTTCCTGTTTTGCCACTATTATCATTCGCCTGCAACCAAATACGCATATACGTAATGTCCGTTGGAATAAAAGTGGAAAGCCAAATTTCGTGCCACTTGTCATCGGCATAAGCAGTATTTGAGTTTGTATTGTTAATACAAAACTCCAAATGGGGAGAGAACCATTGTTCGGGATTGGCACCTAACACCTTTTGAATGACTATGTTTGGCAGAAAGGTTGCAGTCGCTCCGCTGGCCACCCTAACTTTGACTAATAATATGCAGTAATAACCTTTTAGTGAATTCAAAATTGCAGTATTAGTTATGGTCTGACGCAAATACGGAGTGCCTGATTCTACTACACATTTGGCGCTATAAGTAAAACCTGGTTCGACGATATTAGTATCCCGAGTCCACGTTTCTCCGTGGACTTCCCAACTCGTGTATTTATCGCCGTTCCAAATTGAAAAATCGTGGTCATTGACTGGATTGTCAATTAAGGCAGGTGGGTCGTCTTGATATATTTCATATCTGGACCGCCGCATTGACAACATCTTTTCATCAATCTCGCCAACCTTAGTGACATAAGGTCTGATTTTACAGCCCAACAAGTCAAAGTTGACTCCTTCAACTCTGTCACTACCCAAATACAAATTTCCCTTATATTCAAAGAATTGCTGGAAAAAAGCCGGTTCATTAGAAGGCGGATATATGACTGGACTTACAAAAGGATTATAACCAGCGTGTCTCCATCGGGCTATTTCGGCAACCCCGCCTGCTGTAAGATAATAAAGCCGCACAAATTCGTCCGTGCCAGTAGTAAAACCCTTGCCGGTTGACCAACTATAAGTTGTAAATAAAACTTGTCCCTTTGAAGTGCAAAGACCAATCCATCCGGCTCCGATTACAGTCGGATATTTTGCCAATGTTTCAACAACTTTCGTGGAATGTTTGACTCTATAGACGGCAATATCATAGTAATTCTTGGCATCTGGAATCCAATAGCCGTATTCTCCATCACTAACCATATCGACAGTTCGCCATTTTTGGTCGTTCCAGCCGAGAACATAATCGCCGTTCGGCGACCAACCAGTGCGGTTGCCGGAACCAAGTGCCCAATGAGTCGAGCCGAACCATGTGCCAGAGTTAGTCAAGAGGTCATTTACATCATCGCAAATTAAAATCGAAGCGGCTGAAGCAGAGTCTCCTGTAAAAACATACAGACGCCCATCCTTTGCGCCGACACCCTTAACAAATATTCCCCCGTGAAAATGTACTATAGCTGCTGCCGCATTGAAAAACTTAGTCCAGGTTAAGCCGTTATCATCCGAATACCAGGCCTGTGATGTAGCATCGGTTAAGGTGTATTCAAACCAGAGCAGAACTCTCTTCCCGCCATTCCAGTCACCAATAAACCCGCAGTCTATGAAACTGCGGTGAAGCGCCTGTTCGTTAATGCTAAACCCGACCGGCGTCACATCGGTAAAATCCGTAGTGTCGGGATTGGAAGTAATTTCTATCCGGGATTTGCCGTTAAGAAGCGTCCAATAGTTCCCCACAGTATGACCCGTAGTCGTGGCAAATGTTACAGTTACACCATTATTAAGAGTTTGAGCAGAGCCGGTAATTGCTACCGCATTTGCATCCCAACTCGTCCCTCCATCATCACTCCACTTAAAAGCGTCTGGCGTTCCTGTCCCATCAATTTCTATTTTGTATCTCAATGCCGTTGTTCCACTAAAACTGCCTCCTGCAGTCATATTATTCAGGCCTGCTCCGGTAAAAGTAACTGCACCAATACCAGTTAAAATGTAGTTCTTGTCTATTATACCTATGTTGCCGTCAAGAGTCAGGGGCCATAAAAAAGACAAACCCGTGGTCAATGACCCGACCTTGGCTGCCTTGCTGATTTGTGAGCCATCCCAACTTTCGAGACCATACGACGTAATGCCTCCCATATACACTTTGTCATTATACACGCACAACGGGCGTCGGACGCGGGCAGACAGACCTGGCTTGTCATGCCAAATTGGCCCAAAATCATAGCAGGCAGGGTTGTTCGGGTCTATATTGCAGTCGATTAACCAGTTCTCCGTCATTACATCCAAGTCTAAAAAGTTAAAATCGATTAACCAATCTTGTGCCATCTGAGCGAAGTCATAAAAATCAACCTTGCGATCATCATTTAAGTCGCCTGCAAGTTCGTACTGACAACCCTGTTTTATGGCAAGACTATGCCACTCTCCTGCGGCGATAGCGATGTAATTATTTTCATCTGGTGGTGTCGCCTGACCAAAATAATTGTCGCCCCAGCCGACAATACTGCCATCGGAGCGAAGGGCAAGAGAATGCCCCCCTCCTGCGGCTATGGTGATGTAATTATCTCCGTCAGGCGTTGTCACCTGACTGCCCCAGCCGACAATACTGCCATCCGAGCGAAGGGCAAGAGAATGCTCCCCTCCTGTGGCTATGGCGATGTAATTATCTCCGTCAGGCGGTGTCACCTGACTGCCCCAGCTGACAATACTGCCATCGGAGCAAAGGGCAAGAGAATGAGACAATCCTGCGGCTATGGCGATGTAATTATTTCCATCAGGCGGTGTCGCCTGACCGTAATCATTGTCGCCCCAGCCGACAATACTGCCATCCGAGCGAAGGGCAAGAGAATGCCACTCTCCTGCGGCTATGGCGATAAAGTTGTTTCCGGCAGGCGGCGTGGCCTGACCAACCCAGTTTCCCCACCAATCATAATCGCAGCCCCAGCCGACAATAGTCCCATCCGAGCGAAGGGCAAGAAAATGCTCCCCGCCTGCAGCGATAGCGATAAAGTTGTTTCCGGGAGGCAGGGCCTGACCAGCCCAGTTTCCACACCAATCATAATCGCAGCCCCAGCCGACAATACTGCCATTCGACCTTAGCGCAACACTATGACCCTCTCCTCCTGCGGCGATAGCGATAAAATCATTGCCATATGGCGGCGTCGCCTGACCATAATCATTCCAGCCCCAGCCAAGTATTGAGCCGGCAAGGGCGGTAGGTGCGAAGGACGAAGAAAAAAGTATGAAGAACGCTATTAGAGGATAAATACGGGTTTTCATTTTAGCATCCTTCAGTTTAGAGTTCATAGTTTCTCCGTTCCGCCTTCATTCGGCAGATTTTTTGTATAGCATTATTATTTTCCGCTGCTACGGTTTATAATTATACTATTTATTGGATGAAAAATCAAGGATTTTTTGTGAAAAAGCGCGGAATGGGTAATATAGAGAGAATTAGAGGACTAATCGATTGGTAAATTGGGGGGCTGGATTCCCACTCGTTCGACTGCGCTCCCCACTTCGCCCTAAACGGCAGGGCTTCGCAGGGCAAGTCGGAATTTCAAGCCGCGGGGCAACAGGATGATATGATGTCTGTATAAAATCCTTTGAAGGATTGGCATCGGTTGCTCGCCAAAATCGCTTGGATATCGCTTTGCTCTATCTTACTACAGATTGCCTCAATGTCACCTCTTGTCTTCCCATATTTACGCCCAACCAATTCAAAAATCTGTTCCACCTCGCGTGAAGGATTGACAAATAGGAGGTTGTTGCGTAAAGTTGGCTGGTCGTTACCTGACCGCAGACGGAATTTCAACGACAAGAGGGACAAGTTCATAAGTAATTGATTCTAATTGCATTTTATCTCAATGCCTCCCATAGTATTAGTTATTCTACAATATAAGCCATTATACTAGTGTTTTTGTTGAAAGACAAAGAAAAATCGTAGGGGTATAATCGAGCTCGGGATGAGGTTCTTGCTTGGGTTTGGGTTTCCGCGCCCGCCTGAAGGTCACATTAACGCTGGCAATATCGGGATTGATTTGAGCGGCGGTTTATGGTGAGTTTATCGAACCGGATTTCGCTTTTTTATAAACCTTCGCCGGGTTATAGGCCTTTTTTGCAATAAATTTTAGCTTTACCCCGTTAGAAAGTACCTTTCCAGTATGACTCTCTAACGTCCTATGACTTTTCTTCTCCGTTTCTAACGGGGTTTTGCCGCTGCCTTTTTTCAAGGCTCGATAGAAGCAGGATTGGTAGCCGGTGTGGCATTGGCCGGCATCGACTGTAACTTTTAGAAGCAGGCAGTCCTGATCGCAATCGACAAGTATCTGCTGCACTTTCTGGATATGGCCGCTTTCTTCGCCTTTTTTCCATAGTTTCCGCCTTGTCCGGCTAAAATACACGGCACAGCCTGTCTGAATCGTTAAATCCAGCGCCCGGCGATTCATATAGGCCATCATTAAGACCTGCCCGGTCTTTGCATCCTGGGCGATTGCCGGTATCAGGCCATTTTTATCGAATTTTGGGTTAAATTCCCGTCCTTCTTCAATACTTTGCTTTTTAGCCACCTGTCGAGTCTCCTAAAATTGATTTTTAGCGTCTTGCCAGAAGATGTTTTACAGGTTATTATTTGCTAAAACAAGTTTTTTTAAGGCAAACTGCTGCAATGCCCCAGACCGAAACTCAGAAAAAAAAGTATATATTTGTTCTTGTGCGAATTGTAGTGGTTGCTGCTGGAATTACTTGGGCGGCAATCTGGCTGTCAAGGGGACAGAGGTTGAGCAATTTAACAGCAGTTTTTCATCGAATGAATCTGGGGGTTTTTGCAGCAGTATTAGGTATCTTTGTCGTCTGCCAACTGATGATAGCTTTCCGCTGGTGGTTATTGCTGAGAACACAGTCAATCTTTATAGACTTATGGCCGGCGGTCAGACTCCATTTTTTAGGGCTTTTTTATAATAATTTTATGCCCGGTGCCGTAGGCGGAGATTTGCTGCGGGCCTGGTATGTTACCAGGCATACCGATAAAAAATTTCACGCCGTTTTAAGTGTCTTTGTCGATAGGGTTGTCGGATTACTTGGCTCGCTGATAATTGCTGTTTTTTTCTACCTGTTTTTCCTGCGGCGTCAAAGTGCCGAAGTGGTTCTCGACTTCAAGGGTAGTTTGCCGCAATCATTTGTTAAATACCAACAAACTATTTTATGGGTGGCTATTGTATTGGTAGCAGTCTTTTGCAGCCTGCTGTTACACAGACGGGGCCGCCTGTTACTGAAAAATAGCTGGCTGTTTATTCAAATACGCTGTAAAAAGCTTCTGGAGAGCTTCAAGGACGCAGTTGTTCTTTACTGCCGTAAACCGCTGGCAATCCTCTCGGTATTTGGCTTGACGTTCTTTTTACAGCTTCTGACGATAACAGGCTTTTGGCTTCTCGGAAGAAATCTGGGCATCAAGGTTGGCATCATATATTATTACGTTTTCTTCCCGCTCAGTTGGGCTTTGGGCGCAATACCGGTTAGCATTGGCGGCGCAGTAGTGGTAGAAGGGATACTTGCTTATCTATTTATTCAGCTTGCCGGGGTTGGGGCTGAGGCAGCATTGGCGCTAGTTTTATGCCAGCGGATTGTATGGATGATTGCTTCCCTGCCGGGGGCGGTGATACATCTGGTTGGCGCACACTTGCCCGCCACAATAGCCGGCTTGCCAGAAGACTTTTCTCAAAGCTAAGGATTTTTTTTGAGGTCTTTACTATTTCACTCAACAATGGCGATTTCGTTGGCCGTCAGGCCGAGAAGGCATTTGGCCAGCCGCCGTGGTTTTAAGTTTACTCATAAATTTACAATAATTGCTTTCCCTTCCGGAAATCTTTTCGGCCTGAATTCCTCAAAGATAGACCGCTGGGTTTGCAATAGGTTCGACAAGCTCACTACAGGTAGGTTCGACACTTCGACCTTGCTCAGTGCAGGCAAGCTCACTACAGGTAGGTTCGACACTTCGACCTTGCTCAGTGCAGGCAGGCTCACTATAAATTGGGTTTGATTGGGTTTGTTTTTCCATTGTCAAAAGTCCTGATTTATTTTCATATTACTTTGTCATATAATGGGTTAAACTCATTTTTGACTCTTCGGAAATTGGGTTTGTTTTTATTGGTTCATTGTTCATAGTTATTTATTCATAATCCTTTGTTAATAAGAAGGTTGTGTTCATTTTGTTGCTATAGCAAATTGGCTTTGTTTGGGTTTGTTTTGCATATTGGTAATTGGTTACTGGTAATTGGTAACTGGTTATATGGGCCGATGTTACGTTCATTTGAGTATCCAGCAAATTGGCTTTGTTTTGCATAATTTACTCATAGCCACAGAGTAGATGTATATTTTTTGGCCACAGAGCACGCAGAGAACACAGAGATATAAGTATTTGTTATTAAAAAGGTTAAGTCGCATTTTCGCAAAATTCCTGAAATATTCGGGCCAATTCGTGGAACTGCTGTTCCTTAGCGTGCGGGACTCCGCGAACCCGTTTGGGGGGCCTTCCCCAATTATCAATATTATACCAAATTATGCCTATTTATTCAATAAAAATCTAACGATATCATAAAAAAATTTAGCCATAGAGGTCACAGAGTGTTAAGTATTTTTTATTGCGGATAAAAACTACACCCTGGCCGCACTAACCTCGTACACATTAAGAACCTCGTCGCCATAATGGTTTATAACCTTGACGGCGATTTTGCCGGTTTCGGGCGGGTCGAACGGTCGGCTTTTCGTTGAATACAACATCGACCAGGCCGACTCATCAACCTCTGCGCGAAGGGCACGCTTCAACTTGTCATAAGGATTGTCGGCACCGGTAAAATAGGCGTGGCGGACGAAGAAACTCTCGCCGTTGTAGTTAGTGTCAATAAACCAGCACGCAATGTCGTCCGTGCTGTTGCTGCGAATCTGTCCCGTTGTCGGGTCGTAAATATCAAGACCCTTAATCTCCACCTCAATCTTCCCATCGCCGACTCTGCGCACCTCGAGGTCCGGCTCTCCGAATACCATAAACAAATTCCCCGCGCCGGTCTTTTTGAGAAACTCATCGCCCATCTGCAAATCGGCGTTGATTCTCGTCGGCAGGACGGTGAGCCTGCCGTACCTTTTGGCCTCTTCCGAAACGTGCGGGTCAAATGCAAAACCACACACAAGCAGCAAATCATAACCAATCCCCTGCACCGCTTCTTTCGCTGCCTCCCTGACCAGTTCCGGCCCAACCGTTCCGTGCTCCGGGCCGATACAAACTGCCACGCGACGACTCTTGCCATCTTTCTCGGTGTATTCGCCCTCTGCGTGAATCCAGACGCCTGCGCGAACCTCCAGCCGGTCGAATTTGAGCCGTTCGTTCTTTATAGTATTCTGGACACCTGCCTTTTTGAGATTCTCGATGATAATGTTTCCAAATTGTGCTGCACCGACCATTTTCATCGTCCAGCCCTCTTTGCCGACCTCGGCAAGAGATTTCTTTTCTTCGACGCTGATTGTTCGATGCGGCGACAAACTCTCCACCGTTAATGGCCCTGTAACGCGAATGCGCTTGTTGTCCACATACGGCTTGTCGTAGAGCAATTCAGTATCGGCATTTGCGGCGATACTGTCGTCAATCTCCTTGCGGCTCATCCCCTCTTTAATGTCGGGGTTGTTGGCGATGGATTTAAGCGTCACGTGCGGGACGCGCTGATAGACAAAGCCCTTTTTAATATCGCCGGAGGTCTTATATGGCGGTGGCGTTTGTCCCGTTATCTCCGCCTCTTTTTGAATGCCTTCCGGCGAGTCGGCGAGGATGTAGTAAGGATATTTGGCAGCCATCAGCCGTGTTCGGGCGAGAGCCAGGGCGACGCGGCTTGTGTCAATGGTTATCCATCGCCTGCCCCACTGCTCCGCTACATACGCCGTCGTCCCACTCCCACAGGTCGGGTCCAATACCAAATCTCCAGGGTCAGTTGTCATAAGAATACATCTATGGATTACATTCTCAGATGTTTCAACAATATAATTTCGTTTAGAAGGACCAACAGTATCTTCCCATAAATTAGTCATCTTTCGATAGGGAAAGTCTTCTCCAAATAATACGTAGTTGAGTGTATTTCCTATTTCTTGCAGTCTATTATTTTTTGCCAGTATATCCATCTTGGCTTTTGTGGTCAGCCAACAACCTTTTCCAGAAGGTTTGTATATTTTTCCATTCATTTCATAATCATATACAGCCTGTGGACTAAAAGTTGGAGGTGACATTGAAACAAGACGATATATTTTAGACTCTTCTGGCAATAATTTATGATTATTTATTTCCTCTAAGGTTAAATTTCTTCTTAAACCGTTTTTTAACTCTACAAATTTCCAAATAAAATCGCCTTCGAAGTTAATGCTGAAATATAACTGTCTATATTTTACCCGCTCGTATTCTTTTGAATACCACAATAAATAATCTGACATACCTTCAAGAGTTTTGGCGCCTAAAGGCATTGTTTTCTTTCTGAAGGTTATTAAGCTTACAAAATTCTCACTTCCAAACACTTCATCCATAAGGCAACGAACGAGGTGGACGTTTTCATCGCCGATCTGAACGAAAACGCTGCCTGTCTCGGTGAGGAGTTCTCGCGCGACAGTGAGGCGGTCTCGCCAATAAGCAAGATAAGAATGTATCCCCAATTTCCACGTATCACGAAATGCGCGGATTTGTTCCGGCTGGCGAGTCGCATCTTCGACCTTGCCGTCTTTTACATCGCGCTTGCGGGTGGAGACCTGCCAGTTGGAGCCGAACTCTATCCCGTAAGGCGGGTCTATATAAATCATCTGAACCTTGCCTTTTAGCCCCTCTTTTTCAGCAAGCGATGTCATCACCAAAAGCGAATCGCCCAGAATCATCCTGTTCGACCAGTTGGCTTCGTGCTGATAAAATTCGATCATCTGCTCAAATTCGATGCCGTTAAAGTCGGCGAAGAGATTGAGTTGTTCCGGCGGTTTATCCTTTTTTGCCTGTGCGCGGACGTCCTCGATGAGTGCCTGCGGGTGAATCTTCTCCTGAATATAGACCGGCACAGCCGGCACAACCAATTCCTCCTGGTCCTGCTGGTCTTTACCCTTCCAGACAAGCTGCGGGTCAAGGGATGGGTCTCTGGCATAAAGCAATCCCGGATACTTTACATCCTTCGGCCTGGCCTCATCTTCTTTGACAAAGCCGCGCAATTCCTCAGTGGGAATATTACTGCGTTTATCCTTGTGCTTGACCGACTCTATCGAAACCCGTTTGTCTTTCTTTGCAGCCATTTTATTGCCTGACCCTTCAGATTTAAGATTTCAGATTTCAAAGCTAAGATTTCAGATTTAAGATTTCAAAGCCAAGAGTTCAGAGATCAGATTTAAGATTTCAGAGCTCAGATTTTAGATTTGAGAACCCCTTCATTCTTCTGCTTCCGGATAATCCTGCGGCCGTGCCCGCCGAACAACTTCGTCGATATGGCGAATGAAGACATCCGCCCGACGCTGTGCCTGATACTGCTCTTTCGAACTGTCGGTAAGGTGCCGCTGTCCTTTGATGTCGCTGTTCTGGAGGTTGTCCGCCCAGGCGCGTATCTGGCGGGAACATGATTCAGCTAAAGATTTGAGATGAGCGGCTTCGGGGAAGCGTTCTGTAAAAAGAAGCATAGAGCGAGTCTCTCCGCACGACCCTCGTGCGATATAAAGAAAGGCCAGCAGTTCGGCCGTTGAGCCGCGTTCGAATCCTTCTGCAATATTATTTGAAACCGATAGTGATGCCCTCCGAAGCTGGCCACTGAGGTCTCCGCTCTGCGCAAAGAATCTGTCTCGCGTCAGGTCATACACCCGCTTGGCCAGGTCAATGGCTGCCTGCCAGACCGGAAGGTCTTCAAATCGCTCATACTTCATCGCCAATTATCCTTTCATTTGAGATTTGAAATTTCAAATTTCAGATTCTTTTCACGGCCGCCTTTATTACGTTTTTCGCGTCCCATGGGTCTGCGATTTCAATAAACGCCCATCGGCCAAATTCGCCGTGATTATTCACGGCCGGCACCCACAGACCCCTCGCCGTCGAAACCTTGGCGTCTTTATCTTTGTCCCTTTGGCCGCTAACCTCAATAATAAGATTGAGCAGGTCTTCACGTCCGTGGCCATCATCGAGACGTGCGATAAAGTCGGGCATATAGTTGTGTTCTTCACCGGCAACAGTATAGGGAATGTAAAAGCCAAGCTGCTGGTTCTTGACGTAAGAAATTAAAAGTTTTTCATCGCCAAGCTCCTCAAGTGCCTGAGCCATTTTCTGCTCCCAGGACTCCGTATCGGCGACAACATGTGAAACGTGGCAATACGCCGGGTTAGTTGCATAAACCGGCCTTGTCGTGTCAAAGTCCACATACCTTGTTGAGCCAACTGTATTGTATGGCTGCAAAATCGGCTTGAGCGTCTTTTCGCCCTGTGTGCCGGCAACAACCGACCTGTATATCCGGTCGGCGGCATCATACATAAATTCCTTCAAAAGCAGCATCTGAACAAACGTATTATCTTTGCAAGTAACACACTGTTTTATCCATTGTCTGGTTATTCCCAAAAGTTGCGGGAACAGCCACTGTTTGATATTTCCGTCATTGTCCAAAAAGTATTTCTCTAATATAAGTTTTGACGTCCAAAATATGATTTCCTGTTCTCGATGTTTCTTCAAGTCATCCAGTGTATGAATTTCCATCTTGCCGATTATCGGTGCAATTTCCGTCTTTGATGGTATATCCGCCGTTGATAATACGTATTTCGAGTCTTCCGTGAACTCGGCCTGCAATTTTTCTGCAGGCAGTTCATAACGATAGCCGGATACGCGCGGGAATGTTATTTCACAGCCGATTCTCTCCGGCAATGCGCGAATGTGCGTCGGCGCAGGTCCCGGTTTTGTCTGTGTGCTCGAACCTGCGCACGGAATGAATGAGAACGGAACGCCATAAACCTCCGCATACTGCGGGTCGAACTTCCCATCCGCGCCTGCCACGTAATTCGTCCTCCGCAGCCCTCTGCCTATAACCTGCTCGCAAAGTAACTGCGTGCTGAACGCCCTGACCCCAAGTATGTGACTTACCGTGTTGGCGTCCCACCCCTCCGTCAGCATCGACACCGACACCACGCACTTCACGTTCTCGCCCAATCTGCCCCTTTTCCCCACCGTGTTCATTACCTCTCGCAGCAAATCCTCGTCCGTCAGCTTTTCCGGGTCTCGACCGGGAAAACGAATCCGATATTCCGCCTTGAACTCCTCAATCTCCATCGCGGCCATTTTCTTGAATTCCGGACTCATCGCCTCGCCCGACTCCAACTGCTCGCTGTCTATAAGAACCGTGTTCGGCCGACTCGTCCACTGCCCGTTTTTTACGTTACTGAATATCGGTAGAGCGCCCGGCACAATAACCGTTGACTCCTCATCCAGTTTCTTTTCCCAGCCCGCTATCCAGTCAAACACCAGTTTCGAGACGTTCGTATTGTTACACACCACGATAAAAACAGGCGGCGTCCCAACTGCCTGCAAATCCCTGTTTTGCTCCCACTCCCTGTAGCGTTTCTCGTAATTCCCATACAAACTGTGCAAAGCGCCCTGCAGCTCAGCAGGCAGCTTCGGCTCACCTGTAACCGCCTCTTTTCTGCGTCCCTTCCTCGGAAGGTGCTCACGAATCCGAACCCAAATGTTACGATAGGTCGGCTGGTCGCCGGTCATCGAATCATCCGCAACCGGCACTCGCGGCACCTTCACAATCCCGCACTCTATCGCGTCAATCAGCGAAAAGTCCGACACCACCCACGGAAAAAGCGTCCCCTCGTTATATCCCGACCCTCTCAGGAAAAACGGCGTCGCAGACAGGTCATAGATAACCTTTATCCCTGTTTTTCCCTTCACCGCCTCAAGCCCGGATATCCATACCCTCGCCGCCTTCTCGCGTCTTTCCGCCTCTTCCTTGTCGTCCCCTGCAAGTTTGACTTCTTCTCCATCCGGCTTGTGTCGGTAACAGTGGTGCGCCTCGTCATTGATGACCACGATATTCTTCTTGTTCCCCAGCTCCCGACAGACACGCCGCACCATTTCGTCGGGCGTTTCAAGAAATCTCTCTTTGTCATCAGGTGCAACAATCTCTTTGGTTATCTTCGCTGCTGTTATCTTCTCTCGCCGCAGAAATCCGTGAAAATTTGTAATGATAATCTTCGCCCTGTCAAGCTCTCCCATCACATCCGCCGGCAACAAATCACGTTGCTTATAGTAGTTGTTTGGGTCGTTCGGCAAAAGCACACGCAGACGGTCTCGAATTGTAATCCCAGGAGTGATAATCAAAAACGCATCCGAAAAACGAGCATCCTGGCTGTTCGCAAGCTTGTTCAGCGTCTGCCACGCTATCAGCATCGCCATTACAACCGTCTTGCCGCTGCCGGTCGCCATTTTGAACGCAATCCGGTAAAGACCAGGATTGCAGTTGTCGTTCTCCTGCCTCAGGTCATTCTCAATCCACGCATCACCGCACTTGCTCGCCGCCTCCGCTATATATATCGCCGTCTCAACCGCCTCTATCTGGCAGAAGAACAGCTTGTTCTCCCTTTCCGGATTCTTCCAATACTCCAATAGACGGCGCGTCGTCCTCGTTATGTGGATATACCCACCCTCTCGCCACAGAGCCACCCGTCCTCGCACCCGGTTTATGGTGTCGTTCTCCTTTTCGCGGTCCTTCGTCCATTCCGTATCTAACACGAGCTGCTTGTCTTTTCCTCGCCTTCGCGGCTGAGGCACCGGAACGAAATACGAGCTTATCCTTCGTCCCTCGACAATCTCGTCTGTTATCCCTTCGTCAGTGAACTTCCAGTGCCGTATCGGTTCGACATAAGGCGAATTAAGAACCGGATTTTCTATAACTACCTGTCTCACTTACTGCGCTCCTGTCCCACACCCAGGCCAACGTATGTTCGCCGCCTTTCATTTCGCCACTTCTAATTCTTTCTGTATATCTTAATCCGGTTCAATCATACCATATCTGCTACCTCCAAAACAAGGGTCCATACAATAAACAAGCCCTTATTTCATTTGCCTTTTATCTCTTTTGCCTTCATTTAACCAATTACCAATTAACTAATTAACCAATCTCTATTCTCTGTGCCCTCTGTGGCTATAAATTAAAAAACCCTAACTTTTAGACATTTTTTATTGACTATAATAAGTCTGTAAATTAACCTATATTGCTCTGAAAAAGGTGTGGTTTTTTGTTCTCCTGTGGCCGAATTAGTGAGTTGCAGAAAGTAATGGATAAATAGACCGGGCTTTTGAACGAGAACAGACAAGGAGAAAGAACTTGCGATTTACAATTAGTGGCAAACATATCGACCTGCCGGAAGACGTTATAGAGCACGCACGAGAGAAGACTTCTAAGCTTCCCAGGTATTACGACAGTATTAACCATGTCGAGGTGATTGTCGGCGGCAGCAAAGACGGCAGTGCCAATGTAGAAATAATTACAAGAGCCGGGCATCGCAAGGTCTTTGTTGTCAGCCAGACAGACCAGGATGTTTATCGCTGCATTGACCTGGCTGTCCATAAGCTTGAAAGGCAGCTTATGAGAATAAAGGGTAAGGAGCGAGACAACAAATATAAAGGTGGTGTGAAATTACAGTAGCTTTAGTATAGGATACCACGTGGGGTATCCCACTGTGGCCGGTGTATTTGGGTTTGGTTAGATAGACGAAGCTAACCGAGTAGTTCTGGATAGATAAAATGAATTTTGCAGATTTTGTTTGTTTTGAGGTAACGATTCCCGAACTGCAAGCACGGGACCGTGACGGTGTAATAAAAGAGCTTATTTCGGCACTCGACGGAGCCGGCAGGCTCGGCAAGGGCAACCGTGAAGAGATTATCAAAGCAGTGATTAAAAGGGAAAAGGAAGCAAGCACAGGGATGGGCAAGGGAGTTGCCGTCCCTCACGTCAAACATAGCGCTGTCAAAAATGTAGTTGCTGTGGTTGGGCAAAGTAGTGCCGGCATTGACTTCTCGTCTCTCGACAAACAACCGGTTTACACGATAATACTTTTGATTAGCCCTCTTGATAGCCCTGACAAACATTTGCAGGCCATGGAAAAAGTATTCAGGCATTTGCAGCAGGAGAAGTTTCGCAAGTTCCTGAGGCGATGTCAGAAGGCCGAGCAGATTGAAGACCTTCTCAAGGAGGCCGATGAAAATCCATTTTTATAGCCGGAAAAATGTAAGGTGGAGGGCTGAGGCTTGAAGATGCGAATCGAAGATTCGGCGGGCAAAACAGCTTGTCAGGTCGAAGTTGAGATTAAGAACGCAGAGGGGCTTCATATGCGTCCGGCAATGCAATTTGTTGATATTGCCAGCCAGTTTAATAGTGACGTTACCGTCAGCAGCGGCCAGAACACCGCGGACGGCAAGAGTATTATGCAGATGTCCATGCTCGCTGCCACATGTGGGACCAAGCTGAAGATAAAGGCAGAAGGCGCGGATGCTCAGAAGGCGGCCAAAGCCTTGCGAGAGCTTGTGGAGGAAAAGATGTTTGGTGAACCTCCGCCCGGCGGGCGGAAAAAATGTTAGAATTTGGCAGAAGTGTGCGATGGAGATAAAAAAGGGGATAGCAGTTTCGCCCGGCATTTCCATTGCCAGGTCATTGACTATTGATTCTGAAGATTATCGAATTCCTCGCCGCTCAATAAAGCCCTCACAGCGACGAACGGAGATTGAACGCGTTAAGAATGCCTTTAAGGGGGCAATTGACCGGTTGACCGCTCTTGCAGCAGCATACGACAAGAAACCGCAGGGTAAGATAAAAGATATTTTTGCCGTTCATTTGCGTTTCTTGCATGACAATAAATTGCGGAGAAAGATAGCGGATTTAATTCGCTGCGAATTGGTAACGGCAGAGTATGCAGTATCTACCGTGTTGAAAAAAATTGCGTCGGATTTTAGTGCGGTAAAAGATGCCTACATAAGCGAGCGAGCCGCAGATATTTACGATATTGAAAGACGTTTACTGAAACAGCTTGTCGGCAAAAAGCATGAAGATGTTGGGCATCTCAATGAGCAGGTTGTTATAGTTGCTCGAGAGCTTAGCCCTACTCAGACTGCCGGCTTTGATAAGCGATTTGTCAAAGGAATGGCTACGGATGCGGGTGGACGAACAAGCCACACTGCTATCGTTGCCCGGGCCCTGGGGATTCCAGCCGTTGTAGCACTTGAAGACCTTACCGATATTGTCGGCCCCGACGATACCGTTATTGTTGACGGCAACCGAGGGATTGTCATCGTCAACCCCGACGACCAGACCGTCCGGCAGTATCAACAGTATGCCCAAGAATTTGAAGAGCTTGAGCACAGGCTTGATGCTATAAGGGGAGAGCCGGCCCAGACACGCGATGGTGTGAGAATTACATTGTTGGGCAACATTGAATTTCCAGAGGAGGCCCAGAGCGTTTTGGAAAGAGGTGGGGATGGAATCGGTTTATATCGCACGGAGTTTTTATATCTAAACCGACAAACCGAGCCAACCGAAGAAGAGCATTATCAAGCTTATGCTGCAACGATGGCGATAATGAAAGACAGGCCTGTGGTCATAAGGACTATAGACCTTGGGGCGGATAAATACACTCAAAGCAAGCGTTTCGCTCCCGAACCAAATCCTTTTTTGGGGCTAAGGTCAATCAGATTTTGTCTGCAACACCTTACGATGTTTGAAACGCAACTGCGTGCGATTCTGCGGGCTTCGGTTCAAGGCGACGTGAGGGTGATGTTTCCGTTGATTACAAGTGTGCAGGAGCTAAAGCAAGCCAAGTTTGTTTTACACGACGTTATGGAAGACCTCGATGAAGGCTCTATAGCATATAACAAAAACATTCAGTTGGGGATTATGATAGAAACGCCATCGGCAGCTCTAACAGCCTATACCCTTGCCAGGGACGTCGATTTCTTCAGTATCGGGACAAACGACCTTACGCAATATACGCTGGCTGTAGATAGAGGCAACGAATTGGTCTCTACATTGTATTCATCTGCGGACCCGGCGGTGTTGCGACTTATCAGGATGGTTTGCCAGGATGCGTATAAGGCACAAATAGACGTAGCTGTTTGCGGTGAGGTTGCGTCGGACCCGGAATTTATTATGCTGCTGTTGGGGATGGGGATTAGAACAGTTTCTCTTGCGTCGCCTATGCTGCCTGAGATAAAACAGATTATTCGGTCTGTTACGATTGAACAGTGCAACAGCATTGCGCGGAAGGTGCTTGGTATGAATTCTGAAAGGCAAATTTCAAATTTTTTGCGAAGCACCACCAGGAAGATTCTGCCTGAGGCATTCTAATTGGTGAGTGGATACTCGATTCTCGATACTTGATACTCGATGCTGGATACTGGATACTCGATGCTTACGCCTTCGCTTATGCTTCCGAATTCCACCCTTCGCAGCGGCAGTGGTTTTGCCGCTGCTGCGGAGGACAGGACGCCGGACAAGTCGCAGAGCAGGCATGACAAGTTTTGACTTGTGGGGAATTTTGTTGATTAAAGTGACAAAAGATGATAGAATGTGAGAAAATATAAGAATGCGAGAAGAATTGAGATGGCAAAAAAACGGAAACGCATAGACAAAAAGATTAGAAATAAGCTATTAGTCGATGCAATGCATCGTTGTTGCCTCTGTCCTCAACATGAAGATATTACGGATATCCATCACATTGTACCCATCAACGAGGATGGACCTGATACAGAAGAAAATCTTATGGTCGTTTGCCCGACGTGCCACGTGAAGATACACCGAATACGCACGATGTACAATATAGAACAACTTAAAATGTACAAGGACAGATGGGTTAGTCTTTGCGCCAAGGGTCTTACGCTCGAAGAACGACTGAAAGAAGCACCGGGAATCGAACAGCCAGAGTTAAAAACAGCTCATATCCTCTTTATGGATATCGTTGGCTACTCAAAACTCAGAGCTAATCAGCAATTAGGAACCATTGAGCAGCTTAATCAGATTGTCATGGGGACTTCATTTATAGGATATCGGGCAAAGGAGAGACGACTGATACTTCCTACTGGTGATGGGATGGCCATTGCCTTTCTTGAAAATCCAGAATCCCCTCTATTAACTGCTTGCCAGATAGCCACCAAGTCAAAGGGGGTACAAATACCCTTACGGATGGGAATACATACAGGTCCAGTCTATCTGGTGGAGGACATAAGCAAACAGCCAAATTTAGTTGGTGGTGGGATTAACCTTGCTAACAGGGTGATGGACTGTGGAGATGCTGGACATATCTTGGCCTCTAAAGTAGTCGCTGAGGCATTGTCTGAGGTGAAAGAGGAATACGAAAGGCTATTTCATTATCTGGGTAAATTTGAGGTAAAGCATGGAGTAGTGATTGAGATATACAATGTCTATGATAAAGACGTTGGTAATCCATATGTTCCTCAGAGAAGACCGATAATCTCAAAGAGGTAAGAAATGGATGATTTAGAGCTTATTGACAAGGTTCGAAAATATCTACAACCTCCTAGTAGTATAAGTAAAATGGCACGAGACACGTTGCGTGAAGACCTTGCAATTCAACTGATTGATTATAAACTCAAAGAAGGCGACATTTCAATTTTAGATGTAGGTTGCGGTACCGGTGTAATCTTAGCTGTATTAAGGATTAACTTTAAAAACCAAGCAGATAAAATATCTTATCATGGGATAGATCAAAACGATAAGTATATAGAGCAACTGAAATATACAGAATCAAAAAGTGAACCAATTAGATGGAAAGAAAAACCGAGGTTTACAGTTGGTAAAATACTTGATTATCAACCAAATAAAAATGAACTTTACGATATAATTTTTGTTTTAAATTTCATTCACGAATTCGATCCAATTGATATTATCCAACTCATAGCAAAAATTAACAGTATGTTAAAAGAAAATGGTACTATTGCTATAATTGATATGGAAAAACTTCCTGAAAAGGAGAAGGAAGTAAAAGAGATCTGTTTTAAATCTGAAGAAATTGAAAATATCATGAAAAGTATGGGTATTAAGGACATACCAACTACGCACCGTAAAAGTGTAAATGTATTCTCTTTAAATATTAAAAAATTTAAGATCGATATTAATGAAGGAAATTGCTTACAAACGATCCAAGATTTACTTGAAGAAAAGCTTAATGATGCAATGGGCGACTATAATCAAATGCTAATTTTTACCTCCGAATGGGATAATGACTGCATCTATAAATGGATTTGGTTGAGTGGTTATATTTGTAGACTTAATGAATGTTTGCAAAAGATAAAATTAAAATTGAAAGTGATTGGTAATAACATGAGTAATCAAACATGAAAACATTAAATATATTTATTAGTTCTTCTCTCAAAGATTGCGAAGGAGAATTGTCTGCAGTGAAACGAGCAATCATTCAACTTGGGCATAAACCCATGATGGCAGAAGATATCTTTACTTCTAAATACAAACCAGAAATTGGCATAAAAGAAGCAATTATGAAAAGTGACGTGGTTGTGGTAATATTGGGGAGTCGATATTCCAAATGGGTGGATAAGGAGTTAAAATGGGCAATAGAAAATAAAAAACCCTTGCTTACATATGTAACCTCTGTAATCACATCGACAAAAGAAGTAGAAAAATACAAAGTTCCATACAAAAAATACGAAAATAATATAGATTTGTGGAAGAAGATACTCTTTGATGTAAATTCTCTTATTGAAGAGAAGAAAAAAATTGAAGAGAGGTTTGAAAAGAAAAAGGTTTTTAAAGCAAGCCTCCACAACCAAACCCCGCCTGAGCCAAATTTTGTTGGCCGTACTGAAATGCTGGAAACCATTACTGAGTGGTACAAAAATCCAGAGGTACAGATTGGGGCGTTTATCGGCTGGGGCGGTGTAGGAAAATCGGCGCTTGTGAGGAAGTGGTACGATAGCTTAGAAGCTAATAAGATTCGGCCTGATGGGATATTCTGGTGGGGATTTTATAGAAATGCGTATTTAGAGCAATTTCTCAATGCGCTACTACGATATGTAAGCGGCGGACAAATTGAGCCGGAGAACATAAGAGGCACGTGGGAAAAGGTTGACAGGATAAAAGAATATATCGGCCGGGGAGAATATTTAATCATATTAGATGGGCTTGAAGAGATGCAGAAAGGCCAGACGAGCGGAGAAGAATTCGGCTGTATGGAACATCGGGAATTCGCCGAAATGCTGAAATATTTGGCAGATACAAAAGGCAATGGATTGTGTCTTATAACTACGCGGTATCCACTTACAGATATTAAACACTATGAGGGGACTGTTTATCAAAAGGTAGAGGTGGAACGGTTAAGTATCGAGGATGGGCGGAATTTATTTGAAAAGATAGGGGTTAAGGGAAAGCAAGAAGAGATAGATTCGGTTATAAAGGAATATGATGGACATGCATTGAGCTTGACACTCTTGGCCGGGTATCTTGTCGAGGATTTTGGAGGCGATATAACAAAGGCAAAGGAGATACCGCCATTTTATTCGGATAAAGAGGCAGGCGGTAAGGCACACCGAATATTTCTATGGTATGCGAAACAACTCAATGAAGAACAAAGTGCATTTATGAAGATATTTTCCTTGTTTAGAAGAGCGGTGCGTGAGGAAGACTTTGACGGAGTATTTCGGGCTGAGATGCAGACCCAGATGAATCAGGCATTGAGAGAAATGAACGAATTTGCATTTAAGCGAATGGTAGATAACTTAGTTGACAGGCGGCTTATTTCGAAGGACAAGGACGGGACCTACGCCACACATCCATTGATAAAGAACTACTTTGATTCCATATTTGAAAAAGAGGACAAGAGATTATGTCATAAACAAATCTACCATTACATTGGCGGATATGCACCGGAGAGGCCTGAGACGTTGGATGAGATGCAGCCATTATTTGAGCAGGTTTATCACGGCTGTGCAGCGGGACTTTATGATGAGGTGTTTGATGATGTTTATTATGAAAGGGTCAATCGAGGACGAGAAGGATTTTTGGTTTATAAACTTGGTGCTTGGGAGACTGTCCTATCTCTTGCCAAAACCTTCTTTCCAGAAGGCGACCTTTCACAGATACCGCTTGTAGGTAAAAGGAGCGCCCAGAGCTGGCTGCTCAATACAGCCGGACTGGCACTTCTTTCTACGGGCCGGGCAAAGGAGGCGGAGGAGCTATTTTTGGCAGGACTCCAGATGGATATTGAGGCAGAAGATTGGGAAAATGCCTCCGTGGGCTATCAAAACTTAGCTGAACTTCAATTTCAAACCGGTGAGCTTGAATCAGGACTTGATAGTGCCCAGAAAGCACTTGATTTGGCAGAAAAGGCAAGGTCTGATGAGTATATTTTGTATTCAAACGCCTATCTTGCACATCTACTTCATCTCTTGGGCAACACCAAAGAGACGGAGAGATGGTTTAGAAAAGCAGATGAGCTTGAAAGGAAAGTCAGTGAGGTTTGGCTTTATAGTAAAAGAGGGACTTTCTATGCTGATTTTCTAATATCAATTAATGAAATTGATCAGGCATTTGAACTTACCCAGGAAAATATTAAGATTTGTCAAAGTCAAAATTGGCTAAACGACATATGTAGATGTTTGCGTTTGTTAGGTGCAATAGAGAGGATAAAGGGAGATAAAAGGCAAGCGGAGGAACATCTTCAAGATGCGCTTGAGATTGCGCGCGAGGTTGGTCAGCCAGCGCTTGAAATCGAGGCGTTGCTGGAGCGAGGCAGTTTATGCTTAGATATGAAAAAATATGAAGATGCAATTAGCGATGCTGAGCAAGTTTTGAAGATTTGCGGGCGGACGGGGTTTCGGCTATATGAGCCGGATGCGGAGATAGTATTGGCAAAGGCGTTTTTGGCGCAAAAAGAGGTTGGGAAATCAGAAACGAACGCGAAATCGGCATACGAAAAGGCCAGCGGTATGAAATACCGGTGGGCGGAAGGTGATGCAGCACATTTATTGGGGGAAATAGCATTGGCCAGGGAGGATAAGAAAGAAGCGCAGCAGTGGCTCAAAAGAGCAATCAAATGCAGAAAAGAGATATTGGACCCGAAAGTGAAAGAGTCAGAGGCGATTCTTGAAAGACTGTGATTTAGAGAATTAGTGAATGGTCAATAGTGATTGGTAAATTCCCTCGACTCCCCTGACAGTGCTCGTGGGAAGTTTCGCGGGAATGACCCTTCTTCGCTATCGCTACGAAGGGCAGGCACAGAGAAGAGAAATCCTAAACTCGAAATCCTAAATCCGAAACAAATCCAAATGACCAAAACGCAAAATTCAAAACAAGATGTAAAAAACAAATAGGCACGAATTTAACGAAAATTCTGCTATGTTTGGAGCCCTGAATTTGCGTAAGTCGTTGTGGGAGAAGGAATAAAAAAAATTTTAGAAATTTCCATTTTTGGGTCTGAAGCAGCATCACTTTTTAACGAATTTGGGAGCTTATGAGAGGCAGAACCTTCGTCTGCTACAAGCAGACTCAGGACCTCCATTTCGCTTCGGCCTGCGCATTTGATTGAAAATGCTTGTTTTTCGGGCAAAGGTGGGCATAATCTAACTCGTGCTACGTCCCTATAAAGGGACTTCGCAGAGTAGTAAATGTATATGCAAGATGTTAGTAAGGAGATAGCACATAGCAGTTACGGATGAAGCAATCTTACTGGTAGTGAAATTCAGGATAGGAGGGAGCTCGATATTTCTGTCGCACGCTGAAACGCTCAGGGTTTTTCAGCGGGCCTGTGTTCGGGCTGGAACAGAACTCCAATATACACAAGGTTTCAATCCTCATCCGAAATTGTCTTTGCCTTTGCCGAGAAGTGTCGGGGTCGAATCTGACGATGAATTACTGTGTCTTAAAGTGCGAGGATGTCGGACAACTGCTAATCAATCAATGCCAGCAGAATCGTGTTTTGATGCAGAGGTTTTTAAGGCCGAGCTTTCTAAACATTTGCCTGATGGATTTGGGTTACTTTCGGCAACTATCTCAAAAACTGATGCTGCATTTTGGCCTCGTTTAGTTACATACATACTACCGGTGCGGGATGAGTATATTGGGCAGCAGCTAAAGGACAGGGCCAAACAATTGCTGGCAAGCGAGAGTCTTAATGTTACCAGACAACTGGATGCTAAAGGTTTGAAATTCAAAAATATAGATGTTAGAGATTTTTTGAAATCGATTGTGATAAATAATTCGTGTATAGTCGTTGAATGCAAAATCACGCCGCGTGGTTCGATACGAGTCGAAGAGATTTTGAAGTTGCTGGCGCTGGATATGGAGAAGCTGGCTGGGCCGATTAGACGCACCAGTGTGCAATGGCAGGAGACGGATGACGGAAGACAGATGACGGAAGATGGACGAGGGACGAACGATTAGCGACGAAAAACGAACAAGGAGATAGAACAATGGCAAGAGAGATGCTTATAAATGTGGCTGAGAGTGAGGAGTGTAGGGTGGCGGTAGTCGAAGATGGGGCGCTTGAAGAGTTATATGTTGAAAGAGCCAGTGTTGGCAGCCACGTCGGCAATGTTTATAAGGGCAGGGTGGTGAACATAGAGTCCGGAATACAGGCGGCATTTATAGATATTGGCACAGGCAGAAATGGATTTCTTCATATCAGTGACCTTCATCCGCGATGTTTTGCCGGCAATGACCAGACCGAAGTAATAGGCCGGCGCAGGTCTATGGGCGAACGGCCGCCCATTCAGAACTGTCTTCGCAAGGGAGAGGAAATTGTTGTCCAGGTAACAAAAGAAGGTATGAAAACCAAAGGGCCGACTTTGAGCACATACCTTGCTTTGCCTGGCAAGTATCTGATTATGATGCCCTGGATGCGCAAGTACGGTGTTTCACACAAGATTGAAGATGAAGATGAGCGAAAAAGACTTCGCCAGATTTTTGAGCAAGCCAACCCGCCTAAGTCGCAGGGATTCATTATCAGAACAGCGGGCCAGGGATGCTCAAAAAGGGACATACAAAACGACTTGAGGTATCTGATGCGATTATGGTGGGCTATCGAAAAACGGATAGAAAGTGAAAAGGCACCCGGCGAACTCTATCAGGAATCAGACCTGGTTATCAGGACGATGAGAGATGTCTTTAACAGCAGGATAAGCAAGATAATCTGCGACTCGGAATCTGTCGTGCGTAGAATCAAGGACTTTTTTTCCATAGCAATACCTCGCTTGAGGCGGACAGCAACATATTATGATGGCAAGGTCCCTCTTTTTCATAAATATAAAATTGAAGAGGAAATAGCCAAGATACAATCTCGCAGGGTTGAACTTAAAAGCGGCGGCTCAATCGTGATTGAGCAGACAGAGGCGTTAGTATCGATAGATGTCAATAGCGGACGGTCCGGCAAACAGAAAAGTGCGGAAGAAACCGCTTATGAAAGTAACGTAGAATCCGCACGTGAAATAGCGCGTCAACTTAGATTACGCGACATGGGCGGGCTGATAATTTGCGATTTTATTGATATGCATAATCCAAAACATCGTAAGGAGGTGGAGAAAGTTTTTCGCCTGGCTGTCAGAACCGACCGTGCTCGCACAAGGATATTAGGAATGAGCAGGTTCGGCGTAATAGAAATGACACGTCAACGGATGCGGCCTTCGCTGCAGTCCAGCACCCATTCAGCATGTCCTAATTGCGGAGGTACTGGTATTGTCAAAAGCCAGGAGTCAATGGCTATCGAGGTCATTCGGCTGCTGAATTTATCGGCATCTAAAGAGCAGATAAAACGCATTGAGCTATTTGTATCATCGGAGGTCGCCGACTATCTGCAAAATGAAAAAAGGACGGCAATCGCGCAAGTAGAACAGCTTAACGATAAACGAGTGATTATTCATTCCTCGCCGGAATATACCGGCGGAAAACACCAGCTACTCTGTTATAACGAGCGGGGTAGTGTGGTGAAGTTGTGAGAATTAAGATTGATGGCAGAGTGGATGGGTAGATAAGTGAATGAGTTAGCGCATTGACGCATTTACACTTCTACTTATGGAGGCAATAAGTGGAATTTGACCTCGATTATGCACGAAGGGTTATCGAAGCGGAGGGCGAGGCGATAAGGTCTATTTCGCCGATTATTGATGCCTCATTTGCCAGGGCTGCCGAAATGATTTACAATTGCAGCGGCTCGTGCATAGTCAGCGGCATCGGCAAAGCAGGCATAATCGGTCGAAAGATAAGCGCTACTTTAGCATCGACGGGCACGCCGAGTCATTTCCTCCATCCTGCCGAAGCTGTGCATGGCGACCTCGGTCGCTTACGCAAAAATGATATAGTTATTGTGTTAAGCTATGGCGGCGAAACCGACGAAGTGATTCGGCTGATAAACCTCGTCAAGCAATTGGGGATTCAATTGATAGCAATAACCGGCGACAGCGATTCGACCCTGAGCAAACATAGTGACGTGGTGCTGTGTATGGGCAAGATGTCCGAGGCATGTCCTCTCGGCATAGCTCCAAGCGTCTCGACCGCCTGTATGCTGGCAGTTGGCGACGCCCTTGCCTTTACCGTTATGAAGGCCCGTAATTTCAGCGTTGAGGATTATGTCCGATTTCACCCCGGAGGCTCGCTCGGTGCAAAGCTGATGACCGTCGAGCAGTCAATGATGTTTAAGCCGGGAGAGAAGCTGCCGATAGCGGGGGCTGACGACACGATAAAACAGATGCTAAAGAAGACCAAAGCCATAAAACGTCACGGGGCTGTGATGATTGTAGATGAAGATGGCAGATTGGCCGGGATAATCACCGATGGCGATTTAAGACGACTGATGTCAAAACGAGGGCCCCGGATGTTTGAGTGCAAGGCCGGCAGTGTTATGACAGCGAATTGCAAAAAAATAAGGGCCGATGCTCTCGCTGCCCAGGCAACTGCTATATTTCATAAGTATAGAATTGATGAGCTGCCGGTGGTTGATGCGCAAGACAGGCCTGTCGGGCTAATAGATGTGCAGGATGTCGTAACAATAAAAGTATTCGGATAGTCCCGCACCAATGGTTCGACAGGCCCACCATTGGTGTGGGACTCGATGAGGTTTTTGTGAAGTTTGGGTTGAGAAAACTATTTATAGCAGCACTGTCATTTGGCGGCGTGCTTGGAATATATTTGCTTTACAGTCACATTAGCAGAACGCCTCCGCTCGATGTCGATGCCGGGGAACGAATTCTTGATAATGCCGGCGACAGCAACGCCGGAACATTTGACGAAGAAGTCGGCAAGATTGGCGATGTTGGGGTCCGCACACTTAAGAGGCCGAAGTTTCTACATCGCAATAAAGACAAAGAAGTTGACAGAGAATTTGGGTTTGAGGAGCTTCTGCACGAGGAAAAAGACCGGTGGGAGATTGAAAAGCCATATCTGAAAATTTTTCAGCCTACCTTTACTTGTTATGTAACGGCCGACAAAGGCGAAGTTGAGATTGAGAGCGCCGCCGGCAAACCTACTCCGAAGGATGCGACATTTACCGGAAATGTAGTTGTGCACATTTTGCCGGAAGAGTCAGGCACCATTAAAGAAAGTATGCTTTATCTTGATGATGTTGCTTTTTTAGGTGAAAAGACACAATTTTCAACGGCTGGGCCGGTTAAATTTGTCTCTGAAGATGTGCAAATGTTAGGGAGGGGCCTGGAGGTTATCTATAACGACCAGTTGCAGCGGCTGGAGTATCTTAGAATAGTTGATTTGAAAAGTTTGCATATAAAAAGCTCCCAGGCCGCTTCACCTTCGAGTCCAATTATAAAATCCGACAGGCCGGGCGATGCTAATAGCGCGGCTGCATCCCCAAAAGACCGGCGTGCTGATTCGAAGGAGGCAGCAACATCACAGGCGATTGAGCAGCAGCAGGACCAGCAAAAAGCAGGCGAATACTATAGATGCGTATGCAGCAAGAACGTTGTTATTGACAGCGCTGAGCAGTTAATTTTTGCCGATGAAAAACTTTTCATTAACAATATTTTCTGGTCAAGGGCCTCAACCGGGAAATCCGATGCGGCCAGGACAGCCGACACAAATAATGTTGGAATGCAGACCCCTCCCTTATCGCTTTCACCTGCACCTGCGGCTACCGTCGCAAGACGGGGCAGCGGGCAAGAAAGCAGGCAGGCGAGGACAGTCGAGCCAAATAAACCGCCTGAACGGGTTGTAGATATTGTAGTAACCTGTGACGGCGGTATTATTGTTGCGCCAACGGATTCTTTCGGAACGCAAGAAAACTCTGATAAGCCCGAGGAGCAACCAGTTTCTGTTAGTGATAGTGTTCTGAGGGACATTGATGATGGTCGGCGACGGACCATTTTTGTTGCTCGAAGAATCGATTACGATGCATCTACTGAAAGCGCTGTAGCCGATGGTTCGTCGATACTTACGTTCTATACAAGTAATGCAACAGGCGCCGAGAGCAGGACAAGGGCTGTCCCGGTAAAGATAACCGCTCAGAAACAGACCAGGTTTCTGCCGGCCTCGAATCAAGTCATCTTTGAGGGTGATTGCCTGTGCGTAATGCCGCAAGGTGACCCAAACGAGCAGCGGGATTACACACTTTCCGCACCAACGCTTACCGTGAACCTGCCGAAAGATGAATCCGGCGGTCCGCCGGATATTGTTGCCGCCGGCCCGGTGGAGCTGACTTTTTATGTGGATGATTTTAATGGGGTAGGAAACAGGAAAAATGTGCTGCCAGCACAATTGAACGCTCGAAAACAAGCTAAGTTTTTGGCAGCGCCAAATCAGGTAATCTTCGAGGGTGATTGTGTATGTGCGATGCTGCGGGAAGACCCGAATGTCCAGGAGAGATACGTCCTCACAGCGCCTGTTCTTACGGTAAATTTGCCCAAGGATGCAAATGACAAGTCCTCTACTCTTACCTCCGGGGTTAAGTATCTGACCGCTACGGGCGGGGTGGTCCGGCTCGCCACAGTCAAGATGTCGGGAAAGAAGCTGCTTGGCGGTATCGAGCTAAAGTGTCGAAGGGTTGATTATGATGCCGAAAGAGAGCTCTTTTGGGCTATTGGGCCCGGGGTAATAAAGATAGATAATTCCGGCGTTTCAGAGTCTAACGTTGGACCGGGCGGGTTTAGTTTGCGCCGCCCGTGTTATGTGTTTGTGCAGAATTTTGATACGTTAAAATATTTTGTCTCCTCGAACCGGATGGTTGCAGATGCCAGGTCGCAAGGGACACTACTCATTGATTACATCCCCATAATTAAAGGCAAGTATGGCGAGCAAATTGTGGCCACCGCGAATCATATAGAAGCCGACCTTGTGGCAGCCGAAGGCGGACAGACCGAACTTTCAACGGTAACTGCTTCAGGAGGAGTAACATACGAAGATGAAAAGAATCAATTCGCAGGCGGCAAGCTATTCTACGACCACGTCCAGTCTATAATGAAGGTTACAGGCGACCCGCCAGGTGTTCCGGGGGGCCAATCCTGCTATTTCAATGGCACACTCGTTGATGGAATCGAATACAACCTGAAAACCGGCAAAATCAAAGCCAAAGTTGTAGGTCCCGGCACATTGAAGATAAATAGATAGCAGGCGACAATAAGCCGAACCGTAAAACCAATCAGGTGCAGAGCTGTTGTAAATCGTTCATCGTCAGGTCACTGAGGCGGGCTATTATTTTTTCTGCGAGAGCCAGTTGCCGGGCATCGTAAGAATTTGTTACGGCGATGGTGTGCATTCCTGCTGCTTTAGCTGCCTGCAAGCCCCAGTGTGAATCCTCTATTACCACGCATTGAGTACCTGTTATGGGAGTTTGACGGCCCTTATTGAATTTGCGCAACGTCAGCAAAAACCCATCCGGGCTGGGCTTACCTTTTTTTACCTGTTCTGCTGAGACTATCACTTCAAAAAAATGTCGGAGATTGGCTTCCTCAAGTATCAACTCTATTTCCGGGCGCAATGCCCCTGAACAAATCGCCATTGGTATATTGTTCTGCTCGAGCATCTTTAGAAAATCGTGAACGCCCTCGATTATCCTGCCTTCGGTTTTCGCCAGCTCCTGGAATACCTCGTTTTTCTGTTTTAAGAGGTCTTCGATTTTATCTTTGGTGGTTTTAAGCTGACCTTCACTGATAAGCAGATTGAAACAATCCACGTCCGTCAGGCCGAGATATGTTTTATAATAATCCCTCATTGTTATCTCGACACTGAACCGAGCTAATACGCGATTGAAGGCTCGAAAGTGCAGGATTTCCGAATCCGTTATTACGCCGTCGAAATCAAATATAACAGCTCTTAACATAGTTTGCCTCTACTCAGAAGTCGCAGGTCCAATTATGGTTACATAATCGTTAAATGTTGACTTGTCACCGCTGCGTATCAGTTCACATAAAGCCGCAATCTTTGGGGCATTTTTGGTAATATACCTGCGGGCGACCATTGTCTTACGCTCTTTAATAGGAATCGCCTGCTGTTTATTGCCGGAGCTGTCTTGGGCAGCGGCAACAGGCATATCTACTTTTGTGCCGGCCTGGCCGCACAGCAGATACCCATTAATCAAATCAATTGCTGTATCAACCAACGCTCTGCCATAGAGGTCCATATATTCTGTGCCCTGCTCTTTTACGAATGCGATTGCCTCTTTTAGCTGCTCTGTTCCTTTAGAAAGTTTTTCAAGCAAATCTTTCACCCGGTCATCGTAGCTTTGCTCGGCGAGCTCAGTGATAAATTTCTCTGCTGAGCCGCTGCAAACGCCGCGGACCGCAGCGACTATCTGCAACTGGCTTGTCCCCTCGTAAATAGTTGTGATTCGAGCATCGCGGGCGTGGCGTTCAACAGGATAGTCCTGCATATAGCCGCTGCCGCCGAGGACCTGAATAGAGTCGTAAGCGACTCTGTTGCACATCTCGGAACAATAGTATTTGCTCATCGGCGTCAGCATTCCCGCATATCTTTTGTATTTTCGTGCATCTTCTTTAAGCTGTCTGGCCTGGTCTTTATCTTCGGGCGGGTTTAGTTCAAGCCGTTTGGAGAATCCAATGTCTATATCTACGACTCGCGATGTCTCATACAAAAGAGCTCGACCGGCTTCGATAGCAATTTTGGTATCGAGCAGCATATCGCGGACTGCCGGCAGCTTTTCAATCGCCACGCCGAACTGGTGTCTTGTCGCGGCGTAATCGCGGGCTACGCGAAAGGCGGCTTCTGCAATGCCAACCGATTGGGCCGCGATGCCGATGCGCGCACCATTCATCAGACTCATAACATAAGTTACAAGTCCGCGCTGGCGTTCGCCGATAAGCCGGCAGGGGGTATTATCAAAGAATATTTCACAAGTTGGCGAGCCGTGGATGCCGAGCTTATTTTCCAGCCGACGGATGTGAACGGTTGGGCCTCTATCGCCAACAAATAGACTCAAGCCCAGTCCGCCGGCCCTATCCGGTTCGCTGCGGGCCAATACCAAAAGCACATCGCCGCAGCCATTGGTTATAAATCTCTTTACGCCGTGCAGATACCACTGACCATTCTGGTCCTGAAATGCTCGGAGCTTGACTGCCTGCAAATCTGAGCCGGCGTCCGGCTCGGTGAGAACCATTGAGCCTGTTAATTTGCCGGCGGCAAAATCGTAGAGATATTTTTGTTTTATTTCCTCCGAAGCAAAGGCGTTGATTGTCTCGGCGATTCCCTGCAGGCCGAATATATTCATAAGCGAGGCATCGGCCCGCGAGACAATCTCGATGGCCATCGAGTAGATAAGATTCGGGAAATTCAAGCCGCCGAACCGATAGGGGAGTGTAAAGCCCATAACCTCCGCCTGGGCAAGTTTCTCAATGGACTCGTGGATTCCCTTTGCATACGTTACCGAACCATCTTCGTTAAGAATATTACCTTCTCTATCTACACTTTCGGCACGCGGGGCAATAAAATCCGCACTCAATTGGCCCAGCGAATCCAGAACCATATTATAATTCTGCACCGCTTCATCAGCGTTAGCTGGGGCGTAGTCAAAATCGCCGGCGAATCTAAAATTCTCTTCGCAGATTGCTGCCAATTTACCTGCGTCTATATGTCGCAGCAAAAATTGTATATCGCTGTTATCTCTGTAAAAATTTCCCACAGTTCATTTCCTTTTTGCCACTAAGACACCAAGACACGAAGATTTTAATATATTTATTTTAGGTTTTGTAACTTTGTGCCTTCGTGGCTAAATTGGTTTTTCTTTGATTGCCTTTATCATCAGGGGCACGACTTTGTTCAGGTCGCCGGCTATCTTGTAATGTGAGATGTTAAAAATCGGAGCATCCGGGTCATTATTTATTGCGATAATTTTTTGACTCTGGGACATTCCGGCCTGGTGCTGAATTGCGCCGCTGATGCCGACTGCTATATAAAGAGCAGGCCGCACCGTTGTGCCGGTCTGCCCGACCTGATGGTCGCTGTCGATAAAACCTAAGTCAACCGCTGCTCTGGAACCTGCCGGCGCTGCACCGAGACAATTTGCCAGATCCCAGATAAGTTCGAAGCTCTCTTTGCTGCCCACGCCTGCTCCGCCTGCAACGATAATCCTTGCGGCTTTGAGGTTGACCTTCTTTGGGCGTTTATGCTCCTGGAGAATTTCGAGCGGTAAATCCTGTGCGGTCAGCTTGACGCTTTCTGTAATAATCTCGCCCCGGCGTGTAACATCAGGAGCCGGCATAGGCATTACGCCTTCACGGACGGTTGCCATTTGAGGCCAGCGTTCGAGGTTTATAATTGTTGCGATTATGTTTCCGCCGAATGCGGGCCTTATCTGAAACAGCAAGTTCTTATGCAATTTTTTATCTGCTGCCGTTGTATGGTCGCCGATTTGCAGGTCGGTGCAGTCGGCGGTAAGACCTGCCTTTATTGCACTTGCAATTCGCGGCGCCAAGTCCCGTCCTGTGGTTGTTGCTCCATAAAGCACAATCTGGGGCTTATGTTTATTTATTAGACCGGACATTACTTTAGCGAAGCTGGTTGCCTGGTAAGCTGTCAGCAATGGATGCTCAACCAGATATACCTTATCGGCTCCATAATGCGTAAGTTTAGTCGCGAGTTCTTTAACGTTGTCGCCTAAAAGTATTGCGGCTAATTTCACGCTGAGCGTGTCAGCCAGTCGACGGGCCTTTCCCAGAAGCTCAAGCGGCGTATCCTCTAATTGGCCGTTATGCTGCTCGGCAAAAACCCAAACCTCACCTGGTCTATTGACATTTGCCATAAAAACTCAAACAATCTATGCTATTATCTTATCTTCAATCAACTCATGTATCAAATTTGTGATTCCATCCTGTGTTGGCTCGATGTTTTTGGTTTCTTTTGTGGTGAGGACAACACTTTAAATCCGATGCGCTTTGTTAAATTATTTCATAGATACAAATTTCTTGACCTCTTTAATAAATTCCCTGATGATTTTGGGGTCTTTTTGTATATGCTGGTACACTTTCTCGTGGTCGAGGGACAAATAATCGTGAACCAGCACGTTTCTAAAGCGTGCTAAATCAATTAATTGGTCGTTGAGGCGTTTTGAGATAACTTTATTCTCAAATAAAATTCTTGGAATATCGGCGTAAGTATCAGGCTTGTCAAAGGCGAACTCGGCGATAATCATTTCTCCGATGGTCAAAAATGACTCAAGAGTTAGGTGCAATTGTCGGTCAACCAGACTGAAGATTCTCCAGTCAGAAATGAATTCATCAATAGGATGTTTCTGAAGTTCATCGAGGTGGCTTAGATATCCTTCTAATTCTTGAATGTATTTGGCTAATTTTTCCTTATCTACCATCGGCTACATCCCGTCCAAAAATTTCCTCCGTATATTTGGTTAAGTAAGGTTTCCAGTCAAGATATTTGAGCGTTGTTTTTACTTCATAATCAAGTCGTATTTTGTCGTTTTCAGAGAAGATAAGAATTCCATCCTTCAAAATTCTGTCGGATAAAAGAGGCGGCGCGTCATTGAGAACGACTAAATCGATATCGTTGGTTTTGAACAAATCCATCAGCTCACCCAGCAATTCCATCCTTGTGTCAAAACGCTCATTAGAAGGGACTTTTTCGTCAAAATATACCGCAATGTCAATATCGCTTAACGGCCCCGTCCTGCCTTTTGCCTGAGAGCCGAAAAGGTAAGCAAAATCAACCATCTTCTTTTTGAAAATCTCAGCTAACCGCTTTTTTAGTTTTTGCTTCACGATATAATTTTATCCTCAATCAATTCATGTATCATATTCAGGATTCCTTCGTCATTCGGCTCAATAGTTTTGCTTTCTTTTGTAGTAAGGACAACGCTTTGGATCCGATGGACTTTGGTTGGTGAGCCGCTTAAGCCGCACCAACTCAAGTCCGCCCCGATAAAGTCTAAATCCCACTGTTTAATTAACAACCCTTTGTTGCTCAACTCACTACATTTCTGCTCAATCTGGTCTGCACCCCTCACTGACGTTCGGGGCTCTGATTTCGGGCTTCTGACTTCTTTTTCAACTTCAATCGGCGTCATTGCATTTTTATACTTCATCATTTTTTTTGCAGCGGCGACCCTCGGCTCATTTGCCTCGCCAGTTACGGTCAGCAGGACCGGCAGTTTAGTCCTGACCTGCTGCCAGCCGTTTCCGATATTTCGCTGAGCCGTTATGGTTCTGCCGGATAGTTCAATTAGCTCCTCAATATAGGTAATTTGCGGGATGCCGAGTTTCTCAGCCAACTGCGGCCCGACCTGTGCGGTATCACCGTCGATGGCCTGCCTGCCGCAAAGGACGATGTCATAATCGATTTTTTTGACGGCACAGCTCAGGATATAGCTGGTTGCCAGTGTATCACTGCCTGCGCATCCGGCATCCGTTATCAGAATTGCTTCGTCAGCACCACGGAACAGAGCATCGCGAAGAATTGTGCTTGCTGTCGGCAGTCCCATTGTTATAACTGTGATATGGCCGCCGAATTTGTCCTTAATCTGCAAAGCCAGCTCGAGGGCATTGAGGTCTTCGGGATTGAAAATGGCCAGCAATGCAGAACGCCTGACGGTGCCGTCATCGTTCATCACCTGACCTGTAATCCTTTTGGTATCAGGAACTTGCTTAATCAGAACTACGCAGTTGTAAGGCAACTGTTACCTCCTTGAAGTTCATTTCTCTAAATAAACTTAATGTTTGAAAAAAATTAGTTTAGCGGGATTTGAGTGCCAGTCAATAGTAAAAACAAGCTGGTTTTGGGTGGGATGAGAAGCTCCCGGAAAAACAGCTAAACTCAAAGACCAAAAAAGTCGATTTTTTAAGTGATGTTTTTGCGTCCGGAAACAAATTTTTTCTTTGACAATAGTTTTTACAATTTCATAATGGACAGCAGATGGCTTTGTTATAGGATGTAGATTGGTTCCTCAGAGTGGGGTCGATGGTTCAGCTTAGGGATTTTTAATGGCAAACGAGACAAATTACGACACGGTATTCGGTAAAATGGCGGTTGACCAGAGCTTCTGCACAGACGAGGAGCTCCAGCGTTCGCTCGATGAGCTGGAATCCCGCCGCCGGATAAATCCTATGACGCTTAAGGAGCTTATGGTGGAGCTTGGGTATATTACCCCCGGCCAGGCCGAAAGATTAAAGAAAAATGTAAAAGAAAGCAAGACAGCGGACCACCAGATTCCCGGTTATAAGATACTCGGTCGCCTCGGCGCCGGTGCAATGGCGGTAGTCTATAGGGCCAAGCAATTGAGCCTCAACCGGATGGTTGCGATAAAGGTTTTGCCTAAACGCTTCACTGAAAATCCTGAATACGTGGAGCGGTTTTATAAAGAGGGCCAGGCCGCTGCCAAGCTAAACCATCCAAATATTGTGCAGGCCATCGACGTTGGAGAGGCGGGGGGTTACCATTATTTCGTGATGGAGTTTGTCGATGGTAAAACTGTGGCGGATGATTTGACGGCAGGAAAGATTTGCAGCGAGAAGGAGGCTCTCGATATAATCATTGAGGTTGCTCACGCACTTGCTCATGCCCACGCCCGCGGCCTTATTCATCGTGATGTCAAGCCCAAAAATATAATGATAAGTAAAGACGGCGCTGTTAAACTTGCCGATATGGGTTTGGCGCGCGAGACGACGGATATCGAAGCAGCCCAGACCGAGGCGGGCAAGGCTTACGGGACGCCATACTACATCTCGCCTGAGCAAATTCGCGGCAAACTTGATATCGACGGGAGGGCCGACATCTATGGTCTTGGTGCGACTTTCTATCATATGGTAACAGGCCGTGTGCCGTTTATGGCTGAGGATTCTGCCGACGTTATGAGAAAGCACCTCAGGGAGCCGCTGGTCCCGCCCGACCATATAAATACATCGCTGTCGGCTGGAGTCTCTGAGGTGATCGAGATTATGATGGCCAAGCGAAGGGAAAACCGCTACAAAAACGTGGAGGAGTTATTGATGGATTTGCAGGCCCTTCGCACCGGCCAGCCGCCGCTCCAGGCACACAAGCGGTTTGACGTCTCAATGCTCCAGCAGTTGGGCAAAGGAGATGCCGTCGAGGTCACAGAGGAAAAGGTCTATACGGAAGAGACCATAGCAAAGTATCGGATGGCGATATTGGTGCTAAGTGTGATGTCGGCAGTCTTCTTCTTAATTATGGTTATTCTTTTGGTCTCTAAGCTCCGCTAACCTGCATTTCTCGTTAACCGCAGTCCTCGACCCTGAATGCTCGGACCGAAGGGAGAGCACAAAGGCCCGCTGAGAAAATTAGTTAATTGGTGAGTGGTTAATTGGTACATTTTCCCGACAAGTCGGGACTCGCAACGACATTAAGCTTGAGATACACAATACGAAATACGAGTCTTATTCACTTTCCTTTTCTTTTTGTTTTCCGTAGGCGGCGACGATTTGCTGCTGGATGTTGGGCGGCACAATTTCATAATGGCTGAACGTCATCGAGTAGCTGCCGCGCCCGCCGGTAACACTTTTGAGCTGGCTGTTGTATTGTGTAACTTCCGCCAACGGCACCTGCGCTTTGATAACGATAAAGTTACCCGGCAGCATTTCCTGCCCGAGCACCCTTCCGCGTTTTGAAGCAAGGTCACCGGCAATGTCACCGACATTTTCTCCCGGCACGGTAATCTCTGTATTCACAATCGGCTCAAGCAGAACCGGCTTTGCTTTTCCAACGGCGTCCGCAAATGCCCCCTTGCCTGCCAATCTAAATGCTATTTCCTTTGAATCCACAGGATGGCTTTTACCGTCATAAACGGAAACTTTTATGTCCTGTATTGGGAACCCTGCGACGATGCCGCTTTGCATTACATCGTTAACCCCTTTGAATACAGCCGGCTCATATTGTCCAGGAATTGAGGCGCCGAAAATATCCCAGCTAAACTGCAGCGGCGGGTCGGAGTTGCGCTCCGCCGGCTCGACACGCAGATAGACCTCGCCGAATTGTCCTGCTCCGCCGGTCTGCTTTTTATGGCGGTAATGACCATCGGCTTTGGCGGTAATCGTCTCCCGGTAGGGAATCTTCGGCTCTTTTGAAACTATCGACAGCTTGGAGCGATTTTTCATTTTTTCGAGCATTATTCGCAAATGCAAATCGCCGAGGCCGCTGATGACCAATTCTTTTGTTTGCTGCTCGCGCTTTACCTTAAAGCAGGGGTCTTCATCGCAAAGTTTCTCAAGTGCAGAGCCGATTTTCTGCTCATCGCCTCTGGCAGCCGGCTCGATAGCAAGAGAAAACATCGGTTCAGGCGTTGGCGGGAGATTGAACTTGCCGGCCACTTTACCATCATGGATGAGGTCGCCGATTTTAAGCTCTTCGATTTTAGCCAGTGCCACGATGTCGCCTGCTGCGCCTGTCTCGATTTCTTCGTTTTCGCCTGCCTGAGGTTTCAGGATATGGCCTGGCCGGATAGTTTTTCTCTCATCGTTACGTAAAAGAGACGTGTCTGACTTCAGTGTGCCGCTGAAGATGCGGATGGCAGAGTATTTCATATTTGAGCGGGGGTCAAAGCCGACACGGAAGACCAAACCAGCCAACGGGCCGGCAGGGTCGGGCTTCAGTTCTGTTACGGCGTCCCCGTCTTTGAGCTGGACGGCTTTTGCCTTAACAGGTGACGGTGTATATTTTACGATAATATCCAACAGCTCACTTATCCCGATTTCTTTGCGGGCATCGGTGAAGACTATTGGAATAAGTGTGCCGATTTTAAGAGCCTCTACAAAAACGGATACAATTTTTTCGGCCGGTATTTCTTCACCGCCGAGGTAACTTTCCATAAGCTGGTCATCTGCCTCGATGACGCTTTCTATCAACTCGGTATGGGCCCTGCCGACATCCATAAGGGGCGAGGTGCCTGTTTTATTTTCAATACAATCAATAACGGATGCTCTATCCGCAGCAGGCAAATTGGCGCAGCGGCAGTGAGGCCCAAAAGTCTCCTTAATATATTTTAAGAGGTCTGAGAAGGAAACGTTTTCGGCATCCATTTTATTTATGACGATAAGTCGAGGCTTGTTAGCCTTTGCGACCAATTCAAACATTTTGCGGGTGTTGGTTTCTATTCCTGCTGCTGCGCTGATGACGACCAGTGCTGTTTCTGCGGCCGGTATCGCTGTTATAGCAGGACCTATAAAGTCGGGCGAGCCGGGCGTATCAATGATGTTGATGAGCTTGCCTTTGTAATTGGTATGGACCACGCTTGATTTTATTGAATGCTGGTGTTCTTTTTCTTCATCGTAGTAGTCGCAGATACTTGTTTGCTCATCGACGCTTCCAAGCCGGCTCGTTACGCCGGTTTTGTGCAGGATTGCCTCGGTTAAAGAGGTTTTACCGCTTCCGCCGTGTCCCAAAAGAACAACATTGCGAATCTCGTTAGTATCAACCACTTCTTAAATCTCCAAAAAGCTTATTTTAGGACCTACAGTCCACATCACTCCAAAACAATAACTTATACAACAATTATAGTCCAAAGGGCAAGAACTTTCTGGGTGTTTTTCGCGTTCAACATTCACAACACAAAAACCCCGCAATAACCCTCGATTACGACTTTCGAGGGCAGGATTGCGGGGCTAAACACTAACAACCAACGACTATCTATCGCTGATTATTACCCACGAACTACTTTTTTGCCATTTCTTTGGCGAAGTATGTGATGATTATATCAGCGCCGGCACGTTTGATGGATGTGAGCATCTCCAGCATTGCGGCTTCTTTATCTAATAGACCCTTTTCGGCGGCGGAGTTTAACATCATATATTCGCCACTGACGTTATACGCAGCTATCGGGCAATCAAAACGCTGCTTTGCGCGATAAATAATATCAAGAAAACAAAGGGCGGGCTTAACCATTACAATGTCGGCGCCTTCTTCAATGTCGAGCGCAATCTCAGCCATCGCCTGGCGGGCATTTGCCACATCCATCTGATAGCTCTTGCGGTCGCCGAAGGCAGGTGCGGATTCGGCGGCATCGCGGAATGGGCCATAGAACGCAGAGGCAAACTTTGCTGCATACGACATAACGGCGACATCGTGGAAGCCGTTTTCTTCGAGGGCCTCGCGGATATAGCGCACGCGGCCATCCATCATATCAGAAGGAGCAACTACATCGGCACCAGCCTGGGCGTGCGACAAAGCTACTTTAGCCAAAAGTTCACAAGTCGAGTCATTATTAATTTTCTCATTTTTGACTACGCCGCAGTGGCCGTGCGAAGTATAAGCGCAAAGGCAGACATCGGTAATAACCAATAATTGAGGCACACGCTTTTTGATTTCCTTTATGGCGCGCTGCACGACGCCATCCTCCGCCCAGGCCTGCGAACCCGTTTGGTCTTTGTGTTTAGGCAGACCGAAAAGAAGGACAGCCGGCATCCCTAACGCAGCGACTTCTGCAGCTTCAGCAGCAACGGTATCCGGTGAAAAATGAAAACAATCAGTCATCGACTTAATCGGCTCTTTTAGCTTTCTGCCTTCGCGGACAAACAATGGATATACCAGATTATCCACACTCAAAATAGTCTCACGCACCAGTCTTCGCATAGATTCGCTGCATCGCAGCCGACGTAACCTTGTTTTAGGAAAACTCATAACATACTCCTACGGAAAATTTCTAATATCTAAATCCTAAATCCGAAACAAATCTGAAATTCAAATTTTCAAATATTCAAACCTTGTTGTTTTGGTCATTAAATATTGTTTAGGATTTAGAAATTAGCATTTAGAATTTTTACTCTGTTATTTCTTCATCTGTCAAATAGCAGGCTGGCTCATTCAGCCAGTATTTATCATCAGTGTTGCCGCCTAAAAATCTGAAGTTTCCTTTACACAAATCAAACCACCTGCATTTAAGACATCTTTTATCGGCAAACTTACTTTTATTTCGTAACTTATTCAGGACAGGTTCCGTTGAATCCTCCCAGAGTCGCCTGAAGGTTTTATCTTTTATATTGCCAAGCGAATAATTACGCCAGAACTGGTCGGGATAGACGTTACCATCCCAGCCGACGCAGCCGATTTTTTCACCGATGCGGTTACCGCCATTTGCAAGTAGAAATTTCATTGCTTTGTGAAAATTTTCGTTTTTCTCCTTCTGCATTTTTACTAAAAGATAAGGACCGTCAGCGTGATTACCTACGGTGAGAACTTCGTCAACAAGCTTTCTTTTGACGAACCGGCTTGTTTTTTCAATAATAACCTCAATGACGCTACGAGTTTGATTTGGGGACAAGGTCTGCTCCTCAAGGTCTTTAGCCCTGCCGGTGCGGACCAGATGATAGAAGCAGATACGCCTGATGCCCTCTGCAGCGGCGATGTCAAAGACGGCGGTGATTTGTCCGGCGTTTGCTTTTGTAATGGTAAATCGCAGGCCCGTTCTTATGCCGGCATTTTTGCAATTTGCGATTCCTGCCAGAGCCGCTTTGAAGCTGCCCTTTACCTGCCTGAAGGCATCGTGGAATTCTTCCGTGCCATCAATGGAAATACCCACGTAAGTTACTCCAGCATCAGCAAGTTTTCCGGCGGCCTGCAAATCAACCAGTGTCCCGTTACTGGAGATAACGGTTCGTAGTTTCAATCGCTTCGCTTGCGCCAACAGCTCGAATAAATCATCACGCAGCAAAGGCTCGCCGCCGCTAAATAGCACTACCGGGCAATTAACCTCAGCAAGCTGCGATAGCAACTGTTTGGCTTCGGTTGTAGTCAATTCATCACTATTGCACCGCTCATCCGATGAACTGTAACAATGCAAACACCGCAGGTTGCATTTTTTAGTGCAATTATACGCAATAACCGGACCAAACAAATTTCCCCGCCTGCCGAAGGCGGGCTTGATCACGTCCAGGGCTTCGCCCTGGCCATACCGCAAATCATCCGACTGGCCAGCCAGTCCACAATACAGTTTCGATATATTTATCATCGCGGTACAAAATGGAAGCAAAAAACTTTTAACTCCACAGTTTTTAGCTTTACGTTTTACACTTTTCGTTTTTCTCTATCGCATCGAGCAAACCATCAATTGTATGTTCTTTAGCAGTTACATCCACTTTGACAGCGAGTTTTGCCAATTGCTCGGATGTCGTCGGTCCAATCGATGCAATTTTTACATTAGCCGAATTTACTATCCGGCTGGAAATCTGTTCAAAAAACGCCTGAGTAGCAGATGGACTTGCAAACGTCAGCCAGTCAATCTCGCCCGTGCCTATTCTTTCAATTAGCCAGCCAAATTCACTTTTTTGCTGGACAATATCATAGAGAGGCGTATTGAGAACTTCGGCGCCGGATTTTTCCAAAATCTCGATAAGCTCATTCGATGCAAGCTGCGAGCGTAAAAGCAAAATCTTTTTACTTCGCAAATCTGCGATACACAAAAGCTGCTTGCCGAGCTGCTTACCTGTAAAAACGTCCGGCACAAAATCCGCTTTTATTCCAAACTCGCTTAATTTTTCAGCGGTTTGCTCACCTATTGCAGCAATCCTGGCCGAGCTAAAAATCCTTGCGTCTTTTCCTAAGGCATGCAAAGCATCAAAAAATATCCTCACTCCGTTGGCGCTGGTGAAGATTAACCAATCAAAATCGGAAATTTTTGCCAGCGCACGCAAGAACTCATTTTTTTCTGTCAGCGGCTTAATTTTTATTGTGGCAAATTCTATCGGATTGCCGCCTCGGCTGATAATTTTCGCTGCAAAAACGGCATTACCTTCTGTATCTCGTGTTACAACGATATTTTTGCCGAACAAGGGTTTCTTTGTGAACCAGTCCAGTTTGGGGTCGCTGTCGGCGGCGGCGCCAATAATCACAACGGCCGGCGGCTCGATTTTCTCTTCTTTACATTTCTGGTTTATCCGATTTAGTGGAGCTTGGACAACTTTTTGGGTCGGCAATGTAGCATCGGCAACCACCGCAGCCGGCGTATCTATCGCCATTCCATTTTCAATTAAGCTGGCGGCAATAGAGCCAAGGTTACCCATACCCATATAAAAAACTATTGTGCCGTTAAATTTCGCCAGCCATTTCCAGTCGATATTGCTCTGCTGTTTTCCTTCAGCCTCCTGGCCTGTAACAAAAACTACCTGCGAGCTAAAGTGTCTGTCGGTCAGGATGATACCGGCATAGCCGGCAGCGGCGATGCCGGCCGTTACACCCGGAACTATCTCAAAATCAATCCCGGCTTCGGCAAGGGTTGCAACTTCCTCGGCGCATCTGCCAAAGATGGAAGGGTCGCCGCCTTTAAGCCGCACGACCGTTTTCCCTTCGGATGCCTTTTCAACCAGCAGCTTGTTGATTTCTTCCTGAGTAACCGAATCACTGCCGGTGCGTTTAGGGGCAGCAATGACCTCTGCATTCCTGGGAGCTAATTTAAGCAATGAAGGATTAACTAACCTATCGTAAATTACGCAGTCGGCAGACCGCAGAACCTCTGCCCCGCGAATAGTAATCAAATCCGCCCTGCCCGGCCCAGCCCCGACCAGATATACGAAACCTTTTTTAACCACAGATTTAAAGACTCTTAAAAAAAAGTTTAGCCACAGAGTAAATTTATTTCATTTTTAGCCACAGAAAACACAGAGGACACAGAGAAATGAATTTTAAACAGTGTAAATCTGTGTTAATCCGTGTCTAAAATCAACAGCGTTAATCTGTGTCTTTTTCATTATGTTAGACGCTCTTATCTACCGCCACTTCGTGTCACAGATTATCACAGCAACAAATTCCAACAAAAGATAAGCAGACGCAAATAAAATAGGTATGGTGTCCCCAGATTTCCAGTTCTGACCCCACCAATCAGAGACCTCTTCGTTTCAGTTCTTCTCTGTATTCTTGCTCGGTAATAGCACCTTGCTTGAACTGTTGGTCCAGTTCGCTCTTCCTGTATTTCACAAACTCCATTTGGCCTCTGTAATTAGAGCGAAGTGATGCTTCCCCAGGT
Organism: uncultured Pirellulales bacterium; assembly: GCA_964462515.1. Classification (GTDB taxonomy): domain Bacteria; phylum Planctomycetota; class Phycisphaerae; order Sedimentisphaerales; family Anaerobacaceae; genus CAYWXK01. The sequence goes on along the minus strand of CAYWXK010000020.1, from coordinate 29,157 downwards.
TGAGAGGGTTTTGAGTGATCAAAGATTGTCGGAGGGACCCAGAGAATTGCACCACAGTCTTCACACATCATCTCCAAACCAGTAAATATGTTGACAGACTTGCAGTTGAACATCTTGTAGCGGCCACACTTACATTGATAGCTAACCCCAACATTCGGTGGGCGTAGGTAGGATTTCTTCTCACCTGCATGAACGGTGCGCCTGCCCGATCGCATTGAGTTTGCATCCTTAAAACAGTGAGGGCACCAGGCTTTTCCATCGCCGTCAAACGTGACGAGTTTTCCGATCCACGTTACACCTTTGATCGCAGCTGCCTGTCTTGCAGTCTCCGCAAAGTGCTCATCAAGGCTGGCGCGTCTAAATGTATTTCCGCAAATGTCACACAGGTACACTTCATTCAGTTGAGATCTTTTAGACAAAGAGAACCTTATTAATACATCTTCTCTTTTCCTTGGTTCTATCTGCTGAAGTATGGTAATTTTTTCTGAATAGTTGAAATAGTTCAGGATATGCGAGATGGAATCAGAGTCCATCTTGTCGAATAAACGTCCTTTTTCTGTTTCTTTTAATGAGGCGATTGATGAAATTGCCTTCGCAACAGCCTCATACTCATAGCCTTTTGTCTTAATTTTCAGTAGAACATTCTCGAGGGGTTCTTGCGAGCTTATTTGCTCCTTAATCGCGCTCGCAATCTCTTCAACGTCCTTATTCAACTGGATTTGTTTTTTTATTCCTGCACGTTTTGCACGTTCCTCGTTTCTCTCATCCCGCTTTGCCTCCCGAAGGTCTTGAGTCTCAATCAGGTAATTAACTCCCATGACCAACAAAGAAAAAACAAGACCAAAAGCTATCATCCCAGCTATCAGACGTATATTTATTACTATTAGTGCTATGCCAGATAACAACAACAGTATTACTAGCAGCACCAAGCATATGATGCACAAAGGCATCAATAACCGTCGATATAACCATCGCCACCATTTTCGCTTAAATGAATGTTGCCCAGAATTTGGGAGTTGATGACTCGTCAGATCCAAAATTTTGAGACTTTCCAACAGAGCAAGTGCTCTCGCAGCATCAGTATCGTCATCTTGAGAGTGAGATGTTTTTGATTGTTCTGGACTGGTTGGAAATGGTTGTTGGTCTTGTTTCTGTTCTTCCTCTACGGTTTTTTCACATCCAACGTTTCCCTGATTGGTATCGAAGAGGAACGGTTCAGGATGATCGCGGAAAAACTCTTGAGAAGCTTCTTGAAAATTCTGTTTGTCTTCAGGAATAGATTTAAGAGATTCATTAGCTTGGTCAATATCATGGATAACCATATTCACAACTTCCGGAGATATTTCCACATCACCGCTTCCTAACTCCTCGTTTGTTTCTGTATAAACGTGGATGCACAGTCGGCAAGTTCCGCGCAATGTTATGGCCCATTGTTGAAAATTAGCTTCCGTGAAATTGGTTGCACTTTCAACCAAAATACCCTTAAAACTACCAGGTTGCGGTCCATCACCAACCACAATAAAAACTCGGTTGTAAATGACCGGATAAGTCGGATAAGGATAAAAAGAGGTGCGCAAGATAATGCGACCAGCTTTGATGCTATCGCCCAAAACCCGAACATCACTGTCCGGCACCGATACCTTAGCAACCAAATGGGGTTTCCCCTCAAATACACAAACGGTAAATGTGCCTGTTTCATTGTCTTTGATGAGGTCAGCCCAACAAAACACCCGCGTAAAACTTACATTTGGTCCCAGCTTCGCCGCGTACTCTGCATCACTTTCTTCGAATGTCTTACCTCTACGGGTCCAACCGGTGGCACCTGATTGTTCACCGTAAAAGCCGGGAATCGCACGCTGTACCTTAACCCTGCATCTTGGACACATGCCATAGCCAGGAGAGCTTGTCAGCGGCAACTGAACATAGCAACCGTCACAGAACATCAAACCACACTTGGGACAAATATAGAAGTCATTCCCAGCCATCAACTGCAGAGAGTCTTGGGTCGTTCGCTTACCGCACAACTCACAATGACCTCTAAGAATGATATCCTCTGTGATGCGTAACGCCGTGGCACGCCCGTCGTATATGACCCCGGCATCATGGCAATATGGGCTCCGCAAATACCCTTGGATATGATCCTCCATCTGACAGATGCCGATGTCCGTGAAATCCGAGGCAGAACTCGAATTCTTGTAGCGGACGATTGCGATGTAACCGTGTTTCTGAGCAAACGCTTTTGCTGCTTCGGCATCCGATTTACCCGGGTACTCATCTCGCATCATTTGGATGTTTAGTGAACCCATATTCTACGGTCCATCCATAGCAACGACCTGTTTCATTCGACATTTCCCATATTAATCCGCCAGAGGCGGATAAAACGCCTGGCTACGCAACCAGGCCTTTCAATGCCACGATAATATAAAAATCTTCCTCGAATTGCAATAATCTTTGTATTTATTGGCGACCGTAAAAGTAATGACCTGTCACTCCCCCTAAGGGGGAGTCCAGAAAACGTCGATAAAATGACTGGATTCCCGCTTTCGCGGGAATGACACAGAGATAGGCAAGAAGACATTACTAATACAGACATCAATAGCCCTTACATTATAGCCGGTGGGATAAGAAACTATCTCAAAGCATAGCGTGTCATTCTGAGTCCTTCGCTTCGCTCAAGGATAAACTCCGCGAAGAATCTCTCTTTTTAACAGGCCAGACCCTTCGCCCCCGTGCTTTCTTGCGAAAGCAAGAACGGGGGCTCAGGGTGACAGTTTTGAGACAATCTCTAAGTATTTTGAGATTGCAGGATTTCTTTGCCGCCTTCTTCGAGAAGGTCGTTAGCGATTTGTTCTGCCAGCTTGTTGGACTTCTTTGTGGGGCCGACTATCTGCCGCTCGATAAAATTTCTGCCTTCCAAATCCGATATAAAGGCGTAAATTTCTATATCACTGCCTGTAATTTTTGCAAAGGCCCCAACGGGTGCGTGACATCCACATTGCATTGTTACCAGGACCTGCCTTTCTGCAAAGCCGGCTACTCTGGCCTCTTTGTCGTCTATCGCAGCAGCAATTTTTCGTGTAGTAACATCATCACTTCTTATTTGAACAGCCAGTGCGCCCTGTGCCGGCGCCGGGATAAACTTTGCAGGGTCAAAGCAAAATACAATTCTGTGCCCAAGACCAAGTCTTTCTACTCCCGCCCGTGCGAGGATAATCGCATCTACATCGCCACTATCAAGCCGTTTTATCCGGGTCTTGACATTACCGCGAACAGGTATCACCTTTAAGTCCGGCCTCAGCCTCTTTAGCTGAGCGACCCGCCTTAGACTCGATGTGCCAACCTTTGCCGAGAGCGGAAGCTGCTCAATTGAATCAACCACATCGGTCGCTACCAGGCAATCTTCAACAAATTGTCTATCACATACTGCTGCAATGGTCAGGCCATCTTGGTGCCTGGTGGGTAAATCCTTAAAGCTATGAACCGCAAAATCGGCTTTGCCTGCCAGCAGGGCATTTTCAAGCTGCGATGTAAAAAATCCGCTGTCCTTTAGCTCCCACAAAGCGGTGCGCCTGTCACGGTCTCCTCTGGTAGTAATTTTTTTGATTTTGAATTGTATATCAGGATAAATTTTTTTTAGAGCGCCGGTTACAATTTCCGTTTGAGCAATTGCCAATTCTCCTCCACGAGTTGCAATAATAAAAACCTTCCTCATCGACTGCCTTCATCTTGCGATCTGCCACAAAGGCACTAAGACACCAGGTTTTTTTTAAATTTGTAATTTCTTTGTGACCTTGTGTCTTTGTGGCTAAAAAGGAACATCTTGTTTATCAATTCAACTGCCTTGAGCTGCTCGTTGCTTAATTGCCCGCCACCGCCATTTTTAATAAAACTAATCGGCCCGTGCAGCACTTTCTTAACCAGTGATTCGGCAAACGACCTCAATTTATCACCGTTGCCTTTGCCAAATTTTTTTGCATAACGCCGGGCCTCGCTGTCAGCCAGCTCAAGACCTTTCTGTGTCAATTTTGAAATCACCGGCACAAGGTTCAGCGAATCATACCACTTTGCAAAATTATTAGTAAATTCCCTCACGATAGAGCGGGCCTTTGGAATTTCCCTGCCGCGTTTTTCTCTGTTGCAGCATATCTGCTCATTCAAATCATCGATGTCATAGAGAGACACACATCCAAACCGCTTGACTTTCGGGTCTATGTCCCGAGGAACAGCAATATCTATTATCAGCAATGGTTTCTTTCTTCGGGACAGGCTCTTTTTTGCACCCCTGTATGTTACTATCGGCTCCGTTGCCGCCGTTGAGCTAATCAACAAATCGACATCAGCTAATTTTTTGGGTATATCAGCCAGACCGACAACATCGCCTTTTTTTAGCCGTGATGTCAGGATTTTTGCCCTTTGTCTATTACGATTTGCAATAATCAAACGCCTTATCCCCGCTTTCAGTAAATACTTTGCAACAAGCTCGGCATTTTCACCGGCGCCAATCACCATTGCTGTGCCGGCCGGTATGTCAATGCGCCTTCTGGCCAATTCCACGGCAGCCAGTCCAATTGAAACCGCACCGCAATTTATATTAGTGAGGGTCCGCACGGCCTTTCCTGCACGGAAGGCATTGTGAAAGAGCCGGTGAAAAACCATTTTACTTGTCCGGCACTCAAGCGACTCCGTGTAAGCAGTCTTTACCTGGGATAAAACCTGACTCTCACCGAGCATCTGCGAGTCAAGACCTGCAGCCACTTCAAAAAGATGACCGGCTACATCCATCCCTGTGCTCTGGCGGCTATATTTGTTCCAAGTATCGCCTGCATTCGGCTTAACCTTCTCGATAAGGGCCGTCAAAAATCCTTTACAATCGAAACTTTTTTTTGCGTAAGTATAGAACTCAAGCCGATTACAGGTCTGGAGTATCACCGCCTCGCTAATTGCAGGATGAGTGTGCATCCGCCTGAGCATAAAATGCCTCTCTTGCGGAGTAAAAACAACCTTCTCACGAACCTCTACAGGGCAATTGTGATAAGTCAAACTATTCAATACCAGCTTCATTAGTTTAGCTTTTATCCTTCCTTACACATCTTGAGCACAATACATTGTAAGAGCAGCAGACATAAATTTCAACTTAAAAACTCCAGGCAAAGATAGAGGGGTGGGTCAGGGGTCAGGGTTCTGATATTGGGGATTGGAAGCGGGCCCGTTTGCCTCCCAAAGCTGCAAGAGCTATGCCGAAGATAACTAACGAACAGGCAAGCCACAACCAAAGCATAAATGGCTTTATCTTAGCTGTTATTACCACGCCGCCATCAGGGCTAATGCCATCAAACGAAACGCAAACATCTTCGATAAACCCCGTATAAACCGCCACTTCAGATGTGCTCCTGGCTTCATCTCGAACCCCTGGATATATACTGCTGTGAGGCCAGAGTCTTTTTTGCAGGCCATTTTTCTTTACTACGATTTGGGGTCCAACACTGGTTACCTGGCCATCTACTTTATGCTCAAACGAGTCATAAACAAATTCATAGCCGCCCAGTGTAATTTTTTCGCCCTTGGTCAATTGCGCCTGAACACTTTGCTCGTTCCAAGAAAAACCCACAGCAATCACCAGAAGCAATAAACCCAGATGAGCAATCCGGCTGGCGACTGTGCCTCTGGGCTTCAAACCAAGCAATAGCTTCACCAAAATACTTGAGTAGCTAAAGACACATATCCCCAAAGCTAAACTTATCGCAAGCTGCCCACTTATAAGAAGAACGCAGCCAAAACACGCTAATCCTATACAAGACAACAATACTATTATCCTGAAGCTGCTGCGTCCTCTCAGCAAATCGGATAACGAAACAAGCCCCAATAGAAAGACCAGAATAATCCCTAAGATAGTAAATACGCGATTATAAAATACAGCAGTCGGCGCAAAGCTCAACCTCGAACTGCCGACAACACGCGAAATCGCAGGCCAGAATGTAGCTATCCCGACAATCGCTGCGGCCAAAATGAGGACTATATTTGTCCACAATAGTATCTCGCTTTTATCCAGATAAAATTGTCCTTTTGGCAAAGCAACTTTTTTATAAGCGGGCACAAAAAAAAACCGAATAGAACCGGCAAACCACAACAAAAGGCAGCAGCTAATGAACACCAACAGTGCAGATGACATAACAGACTGGTCAAAAGAATGCAAAGATGAAAGAATGCCGCTTCTGGTAATAAATGTTCCAACCAGACACAGGATAAACGGCACAGGCGCCAGCACAATTGCCCACAATCGAAATTTGTCAGCCACACGCATACCGGCAATACTATGCAAGGCAGCCACCGCCACAAACCAGGGCAAAATAGAAGCATTTTCTACTGGGTCGTGCGCCCAATATCCCCCCCACCCCAATTCAACATACGACCACCTGGCGCCGGTAACGATGCCAGCACTTAAAAAACATATTCCAAACAACAGCCATCGCCGAATTATCCTATAAATTCCACTCCCCAAAGGTGAATTTTCACGATTGGAAAGCACATAAGCTAAAGTGGCCACAAACGGCACAAGAAAAGCCGAATAGCCAATAAATAATATGGGCGGGTGTATAACCATCCAGAAGTTCTGCAAGAGCGGATTAAGCCCCATTCCCTCATCAATTGAGAATTCTACGGCTGCAAAAGGCTTTGCTATAAATACCAAAAGCGCCGAAAAACCCAGACATACACCGGCCCCGATGGATAAAGCAATAGAATTAAATGCCAGGTCCTCTCTCAAATTTCGAATGCCGGCAAGTCGGAATAGCCACAAGGCAAAGACTACCAGCACAAAAACCCACCACAATAGCAGCGACCCTGCTGATCCCGCCCAAACGGCGCTTACTTTATAATAAAAAGGCAATTTTGCAGAGCTGTACTGTGCAACGGCGGCTATCGAAAAATCATCGGTTAGAAAAGCGACCGTGAGCAAAATCAGCACAATTACTGAAAGCGCTGCGGCAATAAACATTAGCCGCCTGGCCCAGAATAAAACCGTTCCGGCCTTCTCAATGCGGCTCATTATCAGGCGGGCCGCCAGCCCAAACGCCGTTGAGAAAGTGCAAAGTAAAAAAACGGCGATTACAAGAATTTTGCCAAGTTCGCTCATATTGGTTAAAATTTATCTGTTTTTGTCAGACTAAACTCGAAATTCAAAATCACTTTAAGTATAATATCAATCCTATGGTGTGCATAGAGAAATTGAAGTTTGAGCCGCTTTCGGCTGATTTGCATATTTATTTTTTGTCTTGCTTAGTTCACTCGTATATTTAAGGAGGCACTCTGTATGTCGCAAAAACACAACAATCCACCTTCAACAAACAAACACTCGAAACAATTTTACATTTTTGGTTTTGCCTGTTACTTAGGTTGTATGCTGTTGGTCTTCGCCGGATGCCAGAAAGCGTGCGAAGATTTTGCCGGGCCTCAGGCAGAACCACTCCAGATAAAGGTCGCTGAAAACAGCGAGGCCAAAGCAGCCATAGTCATCGCTCCTGATGCTCCTGAACCCCAGCAACATGCTGCTGCCGAACTGGCCTACTTTTTACAACAGATAACCGGCGCAAAGTTCGAGACTGTTAACTCCCCTGTTACTGGAAAGGCAAGTATTCTCATCGGGCCTGAAGCTGCTAAACTGGCCTGTCCCGATTTTCCAACTGATGGACTTGGGATAGACAGTATAGTAATCCGAACCGTTGGAAACGACCTTATTTTAGCAGGCGGCCAGCCTCGCGGCACACTCTACGCTGTTTATACCTTTCTCGAAGACCATCTTGGCTGCCGTTGGTGGTCATCCACCGAAAGCACCATACCCAAGAAGCCGACTATTAAGGTAGGGAATCTTGACATTCGCTATGTGCCGCCGCTGGAATATCGAGAGTCATTCTGGTTCGACGCCTTTGACGGCGACTGGGCGGCACGCAACAAGTGCAACGGCCACGCCGCACGTCTTGATGCCAAACGCGGCGGCAAACATATCTACGAAGGATTTGTGCACACTTTTTATCCATTGATTCCGCCTGAAAAATACTTCAAAGACCATCCTGAGTGGTTCAGTGAAATCAACAGCAAACGCACATACGAGCACGCTCAGTTGTGCTTGACCAACGAAGAGATGCGTAAGGAACTTGTTAAGAACCTCAAAGACCGCCTGCGCAACAATCCTGCTGCCACAATCGCCTCGGTCTCTCAAAATGATTGGCACGGCAACTGCCAGTGCGCTAACTGCGCTGCTATTGAAAAAGAAGAGGACAGCCCCGCCGGATTGATGCTGCGATTCCTCAATGCCATCGCTTCCGACATCGAGCAGGAATTTCCACAGGTTGCAGTCAGCACGCTGGCTTACCAATACACACGCAAGCCGCCAAAAATAACAAAACCCCGACACAATGTTATCGTGCAGCTTTGCAGCATCGAATGTTCCTTCTGTAAGCCGTTAGCGGATGAGCGAAACAAGGCATTCCGAGACGATATTATTGGCTGGTCAAAAATTTGCGACCGGCTCTATATCTGGGACTACACAACCAACTTCAGACATTACGTAATGCCGCATCCAAACCTGCGAGTCTTAGGGCCGAACGTTAAGTTCTTCGCGGACCATAACGTCAAAGGGATTTTCGAGCAGGGCGCTTATCAATCATACGGCGCCGAGATGGCTGAGCTCCGCGCATGGGTGCTGGCAAAGTTGTTATGGAATCCAAACCTCGACGGTCAAAAGCTGATTGACGAATTTATAGACGGCTATTATGGTCCTGCAGCCCCGCACATCAGAGAATATCTTAATGTCACCCACAACGCCGTCGAAGCGAGCGGCGATTGGCTGGGCTGCTTCTCGGAGCACAAGGCAAAATTCCTTTCCTTCGAGACGTTAAACAAAGGATGGTCACATCTAAAGGCCGCCGAAGCCGCCGCCCAGAACGACCCCAATCTGCTCTTTCGCGTTCAGGTCGCACAACTGCCTGTTATGTACACCTTTATGATGCGCTGGGACGAGATGCGCCAAAACATCCAGGCTGCCGGTGCCGATTGGCCTATGCCTGACTCAATCCAAGAAACCTACGAGCGTTTCGTGCAGATAGCAAAGAAAAAGAATATTACTCACCTCAGAGAAGGACAACAGGGCTACGCAGCCCTCGAAGAAGCGCTCAAGCGAGCTACAAAGTGACGATATTACAGGTGACAATCCGGACGATTTAGCTATCCTTGTGGCATTGTGCTCACTTGACTTAAACAGAATAAAATACTGAAAAGCAGATTTTTTGCGCACATTTTGAGCGTAAAATTACACTATATAACAGAAACCGAACAGCAACCTTATACGAATTGGTGGATTTGCTTTGAATCTGAATTCAGATACGGAATTAGTCGAAGCTGCCCAGAATGGCCATCTGGAAAGCTTCGGAGCACTTTATGAGCGTTATCACAGCTCGATGGTGGCGCTGGCCTACTCGGTGCTGGCAGACAAGCACCTCGCACAAGATGCGGCCCAAGAGGTATTTGTAATTGCCTGCCAGGATTTGCTGAATCTAAAACGTAAAGATAAGTTCGCTGCCTGGCTCGCAGGGATTTGTAGAAATGTGGCAAAAGGGATGCTCAGAGCAAAAGCCAAAATCATAGAACGGGATTCCTGGCAAAGGAAAGGAGATTCAGACATTAAAGAGCAACGACAGGATGCGGTTTGGCAAGCAGTCTGGCAGCTACGCTCTGCAGAGCGAGAACTAATAGTTTTGCGTTACTACGATGGATTTTCGCAGGCACAGATAAGTTCGGTTTTGGACATTTCACCATCGGCTGTGAACGGCCGTCTTATAAGAGCAAAACGAAAAATTGCAAAGTTCTTAAAACGTAACGGTTTCGCGGGAGATGATTATGGAACGGTTTGAAGATGGAAACTCGCTTGATGAGGCACTTGCAAAAGCAATTGGCTCAGAAGCAACCAAACCCGACTTTGAAAAGTGGAAACAGCAGCATCCGGAGGCCGTAGAAATGCTAACCTCGCGGGCAGGCAGAGAAAAGAGAGCTGCCGGTCCGCATAAGATATGGAGAATAATTATGAAAAGTACAATTACGAAAATAGCCGCCGCTGCGGTAATTACAATTGCAGTGATTATCGTCGTAAGTCAGATTGGTGGAACCAAGGGGGCTTTTGCCAAAGTAATCGAGAATGTCAAAAACGCTGAATCGGTAAGTTTTATGCACAAACAGAAGCTTGGCTCGCAACCGGCTATGGTATTTAAGATGTACATACAAGGCAAGAAGCTGCGGGGAGACCTCGTGGCAGTCGAAGGGCAAGTGCAAGACGTAGAGAAACTACAAAGAGAGATGCAACAGAGAAATCTACCCGCTCTTCTTAGTTACATCACGGATTTCACCCAAAAAGACGGACTGCAACTGGACCATTTCCGCAAGACTTTTACGAGAATCAAAGTGGACGACAGGGTCGCGTCGGAAGTCACCAAGACAAATCTCATTGAGCAGTTCCGCAATGTCAAGCCCGAAAACGCGGAGCGGATTGGCGAAGAGTCACATGACGGGCGCAATATCGACGTGTACGTTGTGAAAGACGTTGAGCTTATGGGTGTCAAGGCCAAGCTATCTGGCAAGGAGGGAGACAGGATGAGGGTCTGGGTGGACCGCGGAAGCAGACTACCAGTCCGAGTTTTGTTGGAAGCCTCGTTCGAGGCAGAGGGCAAAAGCCAAGACTGGCTTGACTTCTATGATTTCACCTGGAATGAACCTCTCGATGAGAACCTGTTCAAGCTTGCAGCTCCCGAAGGTTATACCGTTGCTGAGCCAGTCGTGCCAGGCTAAGATTTGTTCTGAGTGAACGTGGATGTCATCTACAAGGCCGGGCTTACCCAGCTCGGCTTTTTTTATGCGCCTTTGGGAAAATTTTTTCAGACTGCAGCAAAAAATGGCACAAAATATATTTTTTAGACTAAAATAGTCATCTGGATTGTGTTATTAAGTGAGAGCCGACGTTTGTGCTACTTACAAAAGATTAAGCGAAGGGAAAGCCATTACACATCAATGACCCTGGTTCGAGCTTGACACTATCTGTAAAAATAGGTATCTTGCAGTAGAACAATTATTTCAAAAAGTTCTATTGCAAATACAGTTTGCTCGAATAAGGGATTCAAATTATGGTCAAGCGAATTCTTGCAATCACCTTTATTTACATCTGCACATCTGTCGGCTGGATTATTCTTGCCGGCTCAACGATGCTGCGGACCAAGGCCCAAGATTTCAGGTTAAGAGAGGCGGTAGGCCAGTTGTGGGGCACAGCGCAGAACCAGCAAGCCCCGTGGCTTTGTTATTCGCTATCAAAGCCCGAGGCAAAAAGCGTAAGCCCAAAGACCGCCGAATACACCCCCCTCGATGCCAGTGACATCGAAGCTGACCTGAAACTCGAGCACCGCAAGAAAGGCCTATTGTGGTACTCGACCTATCGTGTCAAGTTTTCCGGTAAATACAGAATTGCAAACAGCTCCGAAGGGATAAGAGAGGTCTTTTTGAATTTTATGCTTCCCGCCAAAAATGCGGTCTATGACAACTTCAAGCTCACTATCGGCGGCGTGGAAATTAAAGATATAGAACCACAGTCCGGCATTATCACGACACCGGTTCGATTAGCCCCAGGCCAGAACGAGAATGTTGAAATCTCTTACGAATCTCAAGGCCTGAACGAATGGTCATACAATATGGGCGTCGATGTCAAGGCGATAAGGAATTTCTCGCTTGTAGTAACAACCGACTTTGAAGAGATTGACTTCCCGGCTCAAAGCATTTCGCCGACCCAAAAAGAACGCAGCGGCAAAGGCTGGAAACTAAGCTGGCAATATTCAAATCTGCTCACGGGCGCCAGGATAGGGGTAATTATGCCGCAAAAACTCAATCCCGGCCCGTGGGTGAGCAGGGTTACTTCGGCAGCGCCGGTGTCTTTGTTTTTGTTTTTCTTCCTGCTTTTTGTCTTCACTACCATAAAGAACATCAAAATCCATCCGATGAACTATTTTTTTGTCGGCACTGCATTTTTCAGCTTCCATTTGCTTCTGGCGTATCTTGTTGACCACGTATCAATCCACCTTGCCTTCTGGATTTGCTCGCTGGTCTCGGTGCTGCTGGTAGTTTCTTATATGCGACTTGTAGTAGGCTCACGTTTTACATTCTCCGAGATTATATTGTCGCAGCTTGTATATCTTGTGGTATTTTCATACACCTTCTTTTTTAGAGGCTATACCGGCCTGGCAATTACTATTCTATGTATATGCACACTGTTTGTTGTTATGCAGCTTACAGGAAAGGTTGATTGGGACAAGATGTTTGCAAAAAGCGACAAAAAGACAAACAGCGACACTCTGGGATAGACACTTTGAGGTTTTCGGAGAAATGAGCAGCTATAAACTAATTTTACTATGCGTGCTTTTTGTATTATTTGTTGCTGAATACAGGACTTCGGCTGCTGCCGAAAATGCTGTTGTCACCGGAGAGCTAAAAAAGTGGCACAAGGTTACAATTACTTTCACGGGTCCTGAAACAAGCGAAACTGCCGAGCCAAATCCGTTCCGCGATTATCGTCTGGATGTTACCTTTCAAAAGAGTGATAAGCGATATGTGGTTCCAGGTTATTACGCTGCTGACGGCAATGCTGGCCAAACGAGCGCCTCCACCGGCAATAAATGGCGAGTGCATTTTGTGCCAGATGAAGCAGGCCAATGGAACTTTAAGGCTTCATTTCGCACCGGCCCTGACATTGCTATAAGTGATGACACACAAGCCAGCTTACAACTTGCCTTCGACGATGCTAAAGGTTCCTTTACGGTTGGCCCAACCGATAAAACCGGACGAGACCACCGGGCCAAAGGATTACTCAAATATGTTGGTAAGCGATACCTTCAATTTGCTGAAACCGGCGAGTATTTCTTAAAAGGCGGCGCAGACAGCCCTGAAAACTTTCTTGCTTATGCTGACTTTGACGGCACTTATGATACCGCCGAGTTGAAGCGCGAAGGAGAAGCCTCCGGTGAAAAGTTTTTGCACCATTACGAGCCGCACATACAGGACTTCAAGCCAGGTGACCCAACCTGGAAAGATGGTAGAGGTAAAGGTATCATCGGCGCCTTAAGTTACCTCGCATCCAAAGGTATGAACAGCGTCTATTTTATCCCTTACAATATCGACGGCGGCGACGGCAAAGACGTCTGGCCCTGGATAAATCCAGATGAAAAATATCGCTTCGACTGCAGCAAGCTCGACCAGTGGGAAATTGTCTTTTCACATACGGATAAATTAGGCCTGATGCTGCACATCATTACCCAGGAAACAGAAAACGACCAGGGTCTTGATGGTGGCGAACTCGGCATACAGCGTAAACTTTACTATCGCGAATTAGTCGCTCGCTTTGCACACCATTTGGCGTTAGTCTGGAACCTTGGCGAGGAAAATACCAACACCGATGCTCAGCGTAAGGCATTTGCAAGATATATCAAGGACCTCGACCCATACGACCATCCGATTGTTGTGCATACATTTCCCGGCAAATATGACGAGGTATATACTCCACTTTTAGGATACGAGTATTTTGAAGGGCCGTCGCTGCAAACCAACGACACCCACGCGGAAACCATCAAGTGGCTTGACCGCTCGGCTTCCAAAGGTCGGCAGTGGTTTGTCTGCTTAGATGAAATCGGCCCAGCTAATACAGGCGTCAAGCCGGACAAAGATGACTACTGGCACGATGAGATCCGCAAGAAACATCTATGGGGCAATCTGATGGCCGGCGGTGCAGGTGTCGAATGGTATTTCGGTTACAACTTTCCTAATAACGACCTCAATTGCGAAGACTGGCGCAGCCGCGACCATTTATGGGACCTGACCCGCTATGCACTGGAGTTTTTTCACCAACACCTGCCTTTTGCCGAAATGGCACACTCTGATGAGCTAACCTCAAGTAAAGATGATTATTGCTTAGCTAAACCCGGCCTGGTCTATGCAGTGTATTTACCCTCCGGCGGCACCACAAACCTTGACCTGGGCGAGAGTTCCGCAACCTTCTCTGTCCAATGGTATAACCCGCGTATCGGCGGCATCCTCCAGAGCGGGACTATCGCAGAAATAACCGGCCCGGGCACTAAAACGATTGGCTACGCACCCGCAAACAGCGATAAATCCGCCAGACGTGCGGCGGATAAAGACTGGGTCGCTCTAATAAAGTTGAAATAATAGTCTCTATGCCAGCAAAAAAAATGGAGAGGTCTTCCTGTTGTCGGGTTGTGGCACAAAGGCAAGGAAATACCTGAATAGGCCCAGATTCAATCTGCCTGCTGGGTGCTAAAAAAACTATTGCAAATCTCCGGCCTTGTCTTACAATGTCTGACTATGTGCAGGATTGGTTAAAAAAGTATCGTAAAACTTATGGGAGGAAGTTCTATGGAACCGAAAATGCAGTTAGAAATAAACTTGTTTGCCGAGCAATTGCCTTCTTTAGGGCAAATCCAGAGGCTTTCGGAGCTAGTCCATTGCAGCGAAAGCAACGAATTATCTTTTAGCCAGCAAGTAGAGGCAAATATAGGCAAAACTTCGCCGAAGGCCCTTTTAGCAGTAGGAATCGGCCTTTATATCCTCGCAAGATTCGACCAGGCAATTGGGATGCTGCGAAAAACAACCGACTGCAAAGAAAAATACATATACCTGGCTTATACACTTCGGCGAATGGGTAAATTCGACGAGGCAATCGAGAACCTGCAAAAAAGTCTCGATTTCGGAGCCGACTCATTAAGCGTAACTTTGGAAAAAGTTGCTACATATCGTGATGCAAAAAATTTTGATGCCGCAACCAGGGAACTGGAAAATTGTGCGAATTTCGGTAAAGTAAGTGCCGAATATCATTATCAGCTTGCCCATCTTCAGGAAGCCCAAGGTCTATATGACCAGGCGGTGGGAAATTACAGAAAAACTCTGGAATTAGCTCCAAATCATCAAAGGGCACTTTTCCACCTTGCCTATCGCTGCGACCTGTCTGGCGATGACGAGCAAGCCATCAGTTGCTATCAGCAAGTCGTGTCAACCTCCCCCATCTATGTAAGCGCACTGTTGAATTTAGCTGTTCTTTATGAAGATAGGGGCGAGTTTGACGAAGCCTCCCTATGTATCGACTTCGTTCTGGAATCCCATCCAAATCACCAAAGAGCAATCCTCTTTAATAAAGACATCGAAAGCTCGAAAACGATGTTCTATGACGAGGAAAAGGAAAAGAAAAAGACCCACAAAGATCAGATTTTTGAAACGCCCATCTCCGACTTTGAACTGTCTGTTCGCAGTAGAAATTGCCTTAAAAGAATGAATATTGTGACGCTCGGCGACCTTATCAACACTACCGAGACAGAACTATTAGCCTACAAAAACTTCGGTGAAACTTCTCTTAGGGAAATCAGGGCCCTGCTCGAACCTAAAGGACTGCGTCTCGGTATGGTTCCGGAAACAGATGAAATTCCGCCTCCAGAGGCCGAGCCTCCCAGCAGTACTCCCACAGGTGACGAAGGAATCTTGAACAAACCTGTGGATGACCTCCAGTTATGCGTGCGCTCGCGAAAATGCCTGCAAAGGCTCAATGTCCACACAATCGGCGATTTGACACACAAAACCGATGCCGAGCTTCTCGGCTGCAAAAATTTTGGTGTGACAAGCTTAAACGAAATCAAAAGAACTCTCACCAACCTTGGACTATCTCTGCGAAGTCTGGACTGACCAGATGTCAAAATGCAAATATCAAAATGTTAATCCGCCGGACGTGCGGTGGATAAATATGAAAATTTTTGCATTTTGCATTTTGACTTTTGATTTTTCAGCACTGCTGTTCATCTGTTATGTGCCGGCCGGCTGCAAACCGCGGAAGGTCACTATACCTACGACACAGACAGATACCGAGTCTCAGTTTCAGGTTCGAGCTCTGCTGCTCGATAACATTACATCCTGCACATTTAAGACCACCTCGCCCTGCACTGTCACCGATGGCAACCCTGCCATAAAAAACCTAAAATTTGAAATTTCAAATTCTGAATCCGGCGTTTACATCCAGCTAACCGGCGGCAGAATTACCATTGCTGACCTGCTCTTCAGTAGTACCCAGATAACAATTTCACCCGATTATCCACACATTTTTGGCCTAAATGGCGACAGCTACCGGGGTAATCTGAGGCTTACAGTCAAGCCGGATAGCAACTGTTTCGATGTGATTAACGTTGTCCCTATGGAGGCATACTTGGCCGGTGTAGTGGGAGCTGAGATGCCAAGCTACTGGGAACCGGAGGCGCTTAAGGCCCAGGCAATAGCTGCGAGAACATATTGTCTGTATATAAAAAGACAGTTCGGCGACAACCGTAACTGGGACATAAAGAAAACCCAGGCGCACCAGCTCTACCTTGGGATTAAAGGTGAGTCGCCTCAAGTCTGGGAGGCGGTCAATCAAACACAAGGTCAGGTTTTGGTCTGTAAACAAGTTAATGACAATGAAGACATCTTTCCCGCTTACTACAGCTCAAGCTGCGGCGGACACACTGAAAACAGCAACCACGTCTTCGGTGATTCTTTCGAACCGCTTGTCGGCGTTCCTTGTCCTTATTGCAAGGACATAGCTAAATCAGCCTTTTTTTTCTGGCCCGACGTTCAGTTCGACAACAACGATGTTACAGCCAGATTATTCCAAAGATACCCAACCCTAAAGCAGCTCGGAGAAATTACAGACATCATTGCTACAAAACAAAGCAGCTACCAGGATTTCTCAAGATTAACAGAGGTCAGATTACTTGGCTCGACCGGCAAAAACGACTTTTTGAAAGCCGAAGACCTGCGACTAACAATCAACCCAACGGGCAATAAAATCAAAAGCACTATCTGCCAGATTGTAAAATTAGGTGGTAAATGGGCATTTTTATCGGGCAGAGGCTATGGGCACGGCGTTGGAATGTGCCAATGCGGCGCTCAAGCATTGGCAAGGCAGGGCAAAACAGCAGAACAAATACTCGCCTATTACTACCCCACCTCCAAAATCGTAAGTTTTTACTGAAATGACTAACTTCCAAGTCCTCCATACAGACCTCCGTTATCCTGCCAGGCTGGGATTGTTGATGACAGCCCACGGAAAGGTTGAAACCCCTGCATTTATGCCGGTCGGCACCTGCGGTGCTGTAAAGGGAATCACACCAGGGCAACTCAAAGAAACCGGCGCCGATATCATCCTTGCTAATACTTATCATCTGCTACTGCGGCCGGGAATTAATGCAGTGGAAAAGCTCGGCGGGCTGCACAAATTTATGGCCTGGGACAAACCTATAATCACCGACAGCGGCGGGTATCAAATCTTTTCTCTTAGCCCGTTGACCAAAGTCGATGATAACGGTGTCGAGTTTGCCAGCCATATAGATGGGGCAAAAACATATTTGACCGCCGATACTGTAATAAATGCGCAGAACCGGCTTGCCGCCGATATCATAACCTGCCTCGACCAGTGCACGCCTTTTCCTGTCGAGACAACTGAATTGAGAAGAGCTGTGCAAAGAACCATTCTGTGGGCAAAACAAGCCAAACAAGTGCACTCCAACAGCAGTCAGTTGTTGTTTGCCATTGTGCAGGGCGGAATTGACCAAAAATTACGAACTTACTGCGCCTCCGAACTTGTCAAATTAGATTTTGATGGTTATGCTATTGGCGGACTAAGTGTTGGTGAAGGATATGACAATATGATAAGGACGGTCGTCCATACAGTACAGTTTTTGCCAGTAGATAAGCCCCGCTACCTTATGGGAGTCGGGACGCCGGCGGACATTATCTCTGCGGTAAAGGCCGGCGTCGATATGTTCGATTGCGTCCTTCCGACAAGAAACGGCCGAAACGCCTTTGCTTTTACCGAAAACGGCCCGGTGCGGATGAGAAACACCGCACATATAAACGCTATCGAGCCAATCGAACGTGGCTGTGATTGCTACTGCTGCAGGAACTTTAGCCGCGGCACCATCAGACACTTTTTTAACTCAGACGAAATGCTCGGCCCAATTCTGGTATCTTTGCACAACTTAAGGTTTTACCAGCGGCTGATGGCCAAAATCAGACAGACCATAAAAGCAGACGAATTTGCTAATTGGGCGGATGAGCAATTAAGAAAATATGAAGTCTTTGACTCACTAAAAAAGTGAGTGGTGAGTGATAAATAGTGAATCGTAAGTGGTGAGTAGTTAGTCCCGACCTGACGGGAATTAACCAATTCACTATTCACCATTTAATCAGTTTGATTTTTTATCCGCCCAATGATGAAAGGAAAGTAAAGATGGCCAACGTATTCATATTAGCTCAAGCAGAAACAAACCAGACACCGTCAGACATCGTAACAAAACCTATTACTGCCGAGGAAACTACAACAAAAACGGTCACTGCAGACCCTAATGCTTCGAAGGCGGTGCAAAGAAAAGGACTCTTTGGTGAATACGGAAATATCCTTGTCCTTGTCCTGATGTTTGCGGTAATGTATCTTCTGCTTTTTAGAGCTCCTCGGAAAAAACAACAGGAGCATAAGCAAATGCTCCAGTCGCTGCAAAAAAACGACAAGGTGCGAACAATTGGTGGAATTATCGGGACCATTGTTGACATCAAGGACGATGAAATCACTTTGAAGGTCGATGAGAACACCAATACAAAAATAAAAGTTATTGCTTCAGCAATCGGAAAGAAATTGTCGAAAGATGAATCGTGATTGGTAGCTGATGATTGATAAGTGGTATGGTAATTGGTGAGTAGTGAGTCTGCCATACGTATGGCAGAATTAACCATTTATACGAGGAAAATTATGGTAAAGAAGCTGGTCTGGAAATTCGCGTTAATTATTGTCCTGGTGGTCGTGGCAGCGTGGACTTTATACCCACCAACTAAAACCTTAAAGCCCGGGATAGACCTGGCAGGAGGAACGAGCCTTATCTACGAAATCGATACACACGGTCTAAGTGAACCTGAAACGAATAGATTAGCCGAGAATATGATATTCGTCTTGCGAAGAAGGATAGACCCTGCCAACATCCAAAACCTTATATGGCGGCCGCTGGGTAATACACGGTTCGAAATACAGATGCCCCTGGCAAGCGTAGAAGCGCGGCAAAAACGCTACAATTACGAAAGGTCTCTCAACGATGTGCTGGCAGAGAATGTAAGCCGTGCTGTTATTCTGCGCACCCTCAAGAAGCCGGCGGACGAGCGTGCAAAAGACTTTGAAACATTTGCAAAAAACTCATCCGACAGACTGAAAAACCTCAGCGACTTATCTTTTGCATACGACGAGTATAAAGAGCTGCAAAATAAAAGAGACGACCTCTATGCCGAACTGGAAACTATGGACAACACGATATCCGCCGCAGGAATCAACCTCGAGCAGGTAAAATCCCGCATCAGCGATTGGCTCAAACTTAACGGTCAACAACTAACAGAATCACTCAAGCAGTTCCTCGGCTCCGAGAATACCCTCCCGTTGCTCACAAAATATGTGGAAACATACGTTCAATGGTCCAAAGTTGTTGAACAGTTGACCGACCCCGAGACCGGCAAGAACATCCAGTATAAAAACGCATTAAAAACCATCGACAAACTAAATTTGACTTCTGACCAGTTAGACTACTGTCTCGAAATGCCTCCCAAGTCACCTGACCGTAAAGAGACCCTCGAAAAACTCAAAACCGATTTTCCCGACCGGGCGGACAAAATTAATAATCTCATCGCAGCATTCGACGAGTATCGGCCTTTTAGAGGCAGACTTGACGACCCCAAGGATTTACAGCGAATGCTGAAAGGCAGCGGCATACTGGAATTCAGGATACTGCCTACCGTAGGCCATCCGCAAGTCGATGCCGATGAAATGAAAAGATATGTTGATACCCTTAAAGAAAAGGGACCGAGGTACGCATCAGATAACAAATACCTATGGTGCGAAATAGAAAATATCAAAGAATGGAATTTACAAAATTCTGTTGTCGCCCAATTTGGCGATAAGTCATACGTTTTGGCAAGCAACAGGGAAAACGAGACGCTGCTATATAACCCTGACAAACAGAAGGCGTGGAAGCTCGAAGGAGCCAGACCCTCTCAGGATGAGATGGGCCGCAGAGCAATTGGTTTTACACTGGATGATAAAGGAGGCAGCTTATTCTTTAACGTTACAGGCAAAAATATCGACCGGCCGCTGTGCATCCTGCTCGATGAAATCGCAATATCAGCGCCTACAATCCAATCCAGAATTCGCAGACAGGGTATAATAACAGGCAGTTACACCCAAACAGCACAGGAGGATATGATAAACAAACTAAGTGCCGGCTCTTTACCTGCCAGACTCATCGAACAGCCGATCTCCATAAGAACCATCGGTCCATCCATCGGTGAAGAAAACCGCGACCGCGGCATCAAGGCCGGCTTAATCGGCCTTACCGGTGTAATCCTTTGTATGGCTATTTATTATACGCTTGGAGGCGCTATCGCAGATGTGGCGCTGCTTATGAACCTTCTGTTTACGCTGGCAATAATGGCCCTGCTTCGGGCGACCTTTACATTGCCCGGTATCGCAGGCGCCATACTGACAATCGGTATGAGCGTAGATGCCAACGTGCTTATCTTTGAAAGAATCCGTGAAGAGCAGCAGAAAGGCTCATCGCTGAGAATAGCCATCAAAAACGGCTACGAAAGGGCGTTCAGCGCCATTTTTGATTCCAACATAACCACAATTCTGACCGCTGCAATCCTCTACTGGGTCGGCTCGGAAGATATAAGGGGCTTTGCCATCGTCCTTATGCTCGGCCTTGCATCGAGCTTGTTCACCGCTCTGTTTGTAACGCGGGCAATCTTTGATTTTCTTTTGAACAAACGAATCATAAAAGACCATCTGGTTATGCTGCACCTGATACGCAAACCAAATATAAACTGGATGAAATACAGGCCGGTCTTCTTTACACTTTCAGCAATACTTACCATCGGTGGCGTGACCATATTTCTGACAAGGGATGATGCGAAAAATAACAAATACGACATTGAATTTACCGGCGGAACAGCAGTTCAAATAAATCTAAAAGACCAGGCCAATCTCACAAGAGGTGATGTAGAAGATAAAATCCGCAAGGTGGGAGCCGATGCGGGTAATCGTGCCCTGGCTGCTGCGACAGTCTATAGTATCGGAACATCCGGCAAAGAATATGAGATAATCACAACGGAAACAAATAAGACTAAGGCCTCAGTCACCTTCCCCCCGCGTCTTCCTGTCGAAGACAGAAGCGAGGGTCAAGCAATCGAAAAGCTGACCTCGGCAATCAAAACGGCCGAAGAACAACGAGGCAGCAGACTAAGCAATGTTGTCATAACACCCAATGACCCAAATTATAGTGCAATTACCGTAACAACAAGTCAGTTGAACACGTTTTTAGTAGCAGACATTTTGAAGGCCGCTTTCCCGGATGCCAACATATCAGAACCGAAGGTTGACGAAATCGTTACCAATGCGATATTGACGGCCTTTCCAGAGGAGCTTCAAATCCAGCAGAGTCTGCGACCGAAAATTACGCTGGAGGAGAAAATCATCCAGCAGCTTGTCGATTCTTATCCTGAGCTTGTGGATTTTGTGGGCGGAATAAAAATTGCCTGCGAAATCGAAAGGGCTGCGACAGTCGAAGAAATCGACCGAAGAATAAACGACCTGCGATTCAAACCTGATATGCGTAATCTGAATTGGTATTCTTATAAGATATTGAATCCAGACCTGACAGCAATTGAGCCAAATCAGCCGGTTAAGTCCTTCGCTTATATAAGTGTCCATCCGGAAGCCGCTTTCCGCCAGCTCACCGAGGATGAGTGGACACGGTTTGCGGAAAATGAGAAAACCAAACTTCTGGCCGCAGCCGAGCTGGAAACGTCACTACCAAGAGTTACACAGATAGACCCATCGGTGGGCGAGGTGGCAAAAACGCAGGCACTGATTGCCATTGTCCTGTCGCTGATTGCAATGCTGATTTACATCTGGGTTCGATTTGGAGATTTACGTTTCGGCTTCGGTGCCATCGTCACATTATTTCACGATACTTGTGTTACGGTCGGTGTCGTTACCGCCTGCACTTACATCGCCGCAACAACAATAGGCCAAAAACTTCTCATCGGGGATTTCAAAATCGACCTTGCTATGATAGCCGCATTCCTGACACTGCTTGGATACTCAATCAACGACACAATCGTCATTTACGACCGTATTCGTGAGAACCGCCGCAAGGGGGTGGCCTTGACACCGCAGATTATCAATAACAGTATCAACGAAACTCTCTCAAGAACCCTTCTGACGGGTATTACTACACTTCTGGTCGTGACGGTAATGTACATCTTCGGAGGCAAGGGATTGCGAGGCTTCAACTTTGCGATGCTTTTTGGCATTATCTTAGGTACCTACTCATCCATCGCAATATCCGCTCCGATATTATTGTTCGGAGCAAAAGCTAAAGAAGAAAAAGCCAGGCAGTGATTCGTATCCGGCTAACCCTGTTAGAAAAGGAAGTCGTTTTTCTAATCCGGCGTGAGTTCCCCGCCTGTGAAGGCGGGGGTGAGAGCAGTTTCCAGCAACGGAGTTGCTGGACAGGCGAAGCCTGAAACAGTAAGTGCCACGTCTGTAAAGACGTGGGAATCTACCCTCCGGCCCAAACCTCTGCAAATTATATGGCTTTTGCTGCCTCGCTATCGACCAGCCAGGTGATTTTATCGAGGATAGACCAAAGGGTGTGAATGGGGAACCTGACTTCATCCGGCTCGCTGGTCAGGACTTCTTTCAGGATGCCCGCCTTTTCTTTTCCCGACACCAACAACGCCAGATGTGACGCAGCACGTAAAACCGGATGCGTCAGCGTTATTCGATTAAGTTTGGCGTCTAAAGCATAGACAACGCAGGCCAACTCGTCAGTATCAAAGGGTGCGAAACAGTTTGGAAATAGTGACCCGGCATAACCCTGGGCACCCATCCCCAGCACAATCAGGTCAAACGCCGGAGTTTGATTTTCTTCCAGACCAAAAACTTTGCGAATGGTCTGCTCATAATGGCGTGCTGCAGTCGCCAAATCGCTGTATGTGGTGTCAATCCTGTGAACATTCTGCGGAGGGATGGCAACCTTAGTCAAAAAAGTGTCGGCAGCCAGCTTGTAATTGCTCCAGGGTGAATCCAGCGGCACATACCTCTCATCAACCCAGAACAATTGTATCTTTTCCCAGGCCGGAGATTTTGCCCTTGGAATCTCACCAAGCAATTGAAAAAAACGCATCGGCGTATGCCCCCCCGATATGGCAACATAGAAAACATTCCTTGCTTTTATCGCCTTTTGTGCATCAGCGACAAAAAGCTCAACGCATCTTTGTGCAAGGCCCTCGGGGTTGGAGACGATTTCAACGTTTGGCTTATGTCCAGTAGCGGTCGCCATAACTTTATATTATACATCAAAAATCAAAGTGCAAAAATCAAAATTATGGAAATTCAACAATTTTTCATTTTGGATTTTAATCTTTGATTTTAATCAGGTAACATCCTCTATCTGCCACATAAATGCTTTAATACCCTCCGAACCCAATTTTTGCCGCATTTGCCGCACTAACTCCATTATCTGCCTGGCTTTAAGGTCATCCGTAACAATAAAAGCGGCAGTATTAGTTTCCGGCCAGACCTCTATGTTCAAATGCGGCTCACTTAGCTCGCCACGGCCTAAAACACCGGTTGCCTTCGTGTAAAAGCTAATCCCGGCGGACTCCAGAGCCTCATTTACATCGCTATCTATTGCAGCATTATATACAATTAAAACAGCCTTCATGATCAGCCATCATCCTTTGCCACCAAGGCACCGGGACACTAAAACTCACTTATATTTTTTAACTTTCATTTTTCTTTGTGCCCTTGTGCCTTCGTGGCTATTTTCACCAATTAGCGAACCGACCACTGGTCATTTTTGCAATTTTATGCTTTTTTTACTCTTTGCCACCAAGGCACTAGGATACTAAAACTCACTTATATTTTTTAACTTTCCTTTTTCTTTGTGCCCTTGTGCCTTCGTGGCTATTTTTGAATTTTAACGCCTTCAAACACACTGTAAAGAGTCGGCATCAGAACCAGCGTGATAAGCGTGCTGAGCGCCATACCTCCTATGCTGGTTACGGCAAACGGCACCCATATTTCGGAGCCCCCTCCTCGGATGAACATAAGCGGCGCCAGACCCAGCAGCGTAGTCAAAGTAGTGCTTAAGATTGGCCGCAGCCTGCTCCGCCCGCCTTCAATAATTGCTCTGTAGGTATCGTACCCCCTATGACGAAGAATCCCGATAAAGCTAATTAGCACAATCCCGTTGTTGACCACAAGGCCCACAAGCAAAATCAATGCGATAAACGTTACAATGTTCATTGGAAAACCGGTAATCGCCAGAGCCACAACCACTCCGACAATGCCGAACGGCACCGACAGAAATATAATGAAGGGGTCGCGGTATGACTCAAACTGCGAGGCCATCACCATATAGACCAGCACCATCCCCAGAGCCGTAGCTATAATCAGCCACCGGAATGCTTCTTTCCTTTCCTTCTCGGCTCCTGCAAACTTATAGCTAAATCCGGGCGGCGCCGGGAGCTTGTCTATCGCCTTCTTTGCATCCGCCACAATAGAGCCGAGGTCTCTGCCCGCAATATCGCCGGAAACCGTAACATAACGGGCCTGGTCCTTACGCTCAATCTTTGTCAGCCCCTCACCTTGCTCAATAGTCGCGATATTAGCGAGGCTGATTTGCTCACCGCCGGCCGTGGTTACAAGGACGTCCCGCAAATCTTCCGGCTTGGTGCGGTCTTCAGGTCTTAACCGAACCTCAACGTTATATTCATCGCCCTTCTCCCTGTATCTGGTCGCCGTCGTGCCTGCAAAGAATGTCTCAATTGTTTTGCCGATAGTTCGTATATCAAGCCCGAGCTTCGAGGCCTTCTGGCGGTCAATGGTAATCTTAAGCTCAGGCTTTTCTTCTTTTCTGCTGATTTCAACATCGCTGACGCCATCAATACGTTCTATCGCCGCTTTTACCGCATTAGCATAATCAGTCGCATCGGACAGGTTATGACCATATAGCTCGATAGATAGTTTTGCCCCACCGCCAAAAACCATTGCCTGCAGCGGGTCCTCGGCACTATAGCGCACGGTCGTGCCAGGCATCCTGTCGGTAATTTTGCGAAGCCGCTCTATTACATCTCT
Organism: uncultured Pirellulales bacterium; assembly: GCA_964462515.1. Lineage (GTDB taxonomy): Bacteria > Planctomycetota > Phycisphaerae > Sedimentisphaerales > Anaerobacaceae > CAYWXK01. The sequence goes on along the minus strand of CAYWXK010000020.1, from coordinate 3,866 downwards.
CGGCGAGGCTTTGCGCTCCAGCTTCGGCACCAGGCCTATAAACATAATGCCGTTGTAAGTCTCTTCGGTTGTGGCAAAGTAGCCGCCCGCTGCAGAACCATAGACACCCCAGCGTGCAAAAGCGTCTCTTTTCTCAGGCACGTTCTTTTCAACAATCTTCTCAAACTGCGCTGCAACCTGTCCTGTTCTTTCATAACGCATTCCCACAGGCAGCTCAAAATTTGCCATTACCCTGTTCTGGTCTTCCTCCGGGAAAAACTCCTTGCCGACAAATTTCACCAGACCTAAACAACCAACAAATATAACTACGCAAGAAACAAGAACTGTTTTGCGGTTAACCAGCGACCAATTAAGAAATTTCACATAGATGTCTTCAATCCACGTCAGGACCTTCTCACCCGCATAAAAAAATAGCCGAATCGCAAATTTTCGGGAGCCTTCTTCTTCCATTTTAAGAAACTTTGAGCATAGCATCGGCACCAGCATAATAGCCGTGAACAGTGATGCTCCCAGGGCCATCACCATAATCATTGCAAACTGGCCGAAAAATATCTTCGTGATGCCGCCAATAAACACGATAGGCAAAAATATCGCAATCGTCGTCAGCGTTGATGCCATCACTGCCACGCCAACTTCACTGGTTCCGAAAATAGCACTTTCTATCAGTCTCTGGCCTTTCTGGCGATGGCGATGAATGTTATCGACAACAACAATGGCGTTATCCACTACCTCGCCCACCGCCACAGCCAGAGCTGCCAGTGTCGTGGTATTGATTGTGTAGCCAGCCAGATACATCAGGAAAAACGTAATTACAAGCGAGGTCGGAATTGAAAAGGCAACAATGATACTTGCCCGCAGATTACGAAGGAAAAACAGAATAACAAAGCCGACGAAAACAATCGCCCAGAAAACGTTGTCGCGCAGATTATACACCGAAGAAAGAATGAACTCGGAATTATCCATAACAACCCTGTATTCAACATCGGGTGGCAGATTTCCTTTTATCTGCTCAAGCTCCTCTCTTACCGCCCGCGTTACTGCCACGGTATTTTCACCGCTTTGCTTCTGGATAAATATTGCCATTCCCCTCTTTCCGTTGATGCGCACATCATAAGTTCGCTCCTCGAAAAAGTCCCTCACATCGGCAACATCTTTTAGCTTTATCGCTATGCCGTTACGCTGTGCAATCACCAGCTCTGCCGCTTCTTCGGCGCTTGTGAATTCCTCGGGCGTCCGCAAAAGATAATCCTTGTAACCGCTTTTGATGTTGCCGCCGGGTATGCTCATATTCGCAGCGGCAAGTGCCGCATTTATCTGCGTAACCGACAAATTCAATGCTGTCAGCCTGTCATGGTCAATATCGATTCGAATCTGCCTTAAGAGTCCACCCCGCTCAAACGCCGATGCAACTCCCTTAACTCGCTTAAGCGGGTCAACAATATTGTCTTTAATGATTGTCCGCAAGTTCGGATAACTTTCCTGGGCCGTAATAGCAATAATCAGTATTGGCGACATAGCAATATCAAACTTAATGACGGCCGGCTCATCCGCCTCCTCAGGCATAATCACCTTGGCCTGGTCTATTTTGTCGCGAACATCGTTGATGGTCTCATCTATGTGCTGACCCCACTTGAACCTCAGCGTTATTGCCGACAGACCCTCTTTTGACAGTGAAATCACTTCATCCACGCCGGAAATGGTGCTCAAAGCATCTTCGAGCGGCTCAGTTATAAGTGTCTCAATCTCCTCCGGCCCGGCCCCCTCATAAGCAGTCATAACACTTACCGCCGGTATCTCAAAGTCCGGAATCAAATCGATGCCCAAACTCATCAACGACACAAGACCGAGAACAATACCGGCGATAAATATCATCACCGTAGTTACAGGCCTGTTCACAGAAAATTGTGCAAGCTTCATTTTATGTCCTCTAAACGCACAATCTCAACACTACTGCCTTCGGCCAGAAAGTGCATTCCGTTGACCACCAAAGTTTCACCGGCTTTTAACCCATCAGTTATCTCGCACCTGTCAGATTGAACAATGCCGAGTTTCACAACCCGCTTGTGTGCAACGTTGCCTTCCACCACATATATATAAGGCTCATCTATTTTGCCGCCGAGCACCACATCACGAGAAACAATAACCACATCTTTTTTGGCCTGAGTAACCAAAGTTACTCTCGCAAACATTCCGGGCTTAAGCAGCATTTCGCTATTATCAAGGCGAATCTCTATCTGCGTAGTATGTGTCTGGGGGTCCAGAGCCGGATAGACGGAATATACGTTCGCATCAAATATCTTTGCTGCAAATGCATCGACCTTGATTCTGGCGGGCATCCCGGCAGCAATCTCACTTCCATATTTTTCCGCAACAGTCACGATTATCTTTACGGTCTTCATATCAGCAACGGTAACAAGCCGGTCACCTATCCTAATTAGATTGCCTTCGTCGATATGTTTAGTCGTAACTACACCGTCAATCGGCGAAACAATCGTGGACTCTCGCAGGTTTATTTGCGCCAGCTCCAAATTTGCTTTGGCCATATCCAGACTTGTCGCCGCCAACTGTGCTGCCGTGACGGTTTTGTCCCTGCTTTGCTCCGTAGCCGAGCCGCCCTCATATAAGGCGACCATCCGTTTCTTTTCGCGCTCAGCATCGGCAAGCTCAACTTGTCGTGCATCAACAGTAGCTTGAGCTGCCGCCACCTGTGCAACATAAACATCGTGGTCGATAACAGCAAGCTGCTGACCTCTCTTAACAACTACGCCCTCTTCTACCGGGATAGAATTTCCCTGCTCAGATGCAATCCGCAGAGATTCGACCCTTCCAGCCACTTTGGATGCTATATCCACAACCTGGTTTGCTTTTATCCAGCCGGTCAGCTCTATGGTCTTCTCTATCGAACCGGTGCTCACCATCTCGACCTCAACTGGAACAACTCTCTTCTGCTCCTGCTTGTGAGGCGATTTACGAGTAAAGCCGAACCAGAACGCGGCAAACACCAGCCCAATCGCTACTATCCAGTATAAAACTCTCCTGACTATCTTCATTTTCTATGCCCTGTTCTTATTCACCATAATCTGTCGAAACCCCTGCCCGTCCGGCAGGCGGGGTTTCTTTTGCAGTTTGCGATTCATTATTCTTAATCCTATCCTTAGACCCAGGCGATTCAAACTTCGTCAAAGTGCCCATCGCCTTTTGCACGGTATCTGGTTGCCGTCGTGCCGGCAAAAAAGGTCTCTATCATTTTGCCGATGGTTCGTATGTCAAGACACTGGCAGGCTGTATGGATTCTTCCGTTGGACGTGCAGCGTATGATGTTTTGAATCCCAGCCGGACGGAAAGACGACTAAGCATCACATAGAGTGAGGGAACCACAACCAGAGTCAGGATAGTAGCGAAGCTCAAACCGAATATCACCACTACCGCCATGTTCTGCCAGAACTGGGTGGACTCGCTCTTGGTCGCCCACGAGAACGTGTGGAAATCATACGAGATGCCGACTGCCATCGGGATGAGGCCGATGACCGTGGTGCCGGCCGTCAGGAGCACGGGCCGCAGTCGCGTGACGCCTGCCTCGGCGGCGGCCGAGACCAAGTCCATCCCTCGCTGCTGCAACTTTCGCGTGTAGTCCAGCAGCACAATCGCATTATTTACCACGACGCCGGCCAGACTGATGACGCCGATGCCCGTCATGATTATGCCGAACGGCAGGTTGCAGACCAGCAGACCCAACAGAGCCCCGATGAGCGAAAGAATTACGGTCATCATGATGACCAGCGTCACCATCAGCGAGTTGAACTGAATCACAATAATCAGCGTCACTATCAATAGCGCGATGATAAAGGCCTTCGAGAGGAATGCCT
>CAYWXK010000019.1:0-79427 GCA_964462515.1 uncultured Pirellulales bacterium | reverse complement strand
GAAAACGTGGATAATCCTCTAATCGCATGTGGTACATAAACAGGGGTCAGATCACTTACACCGTTAGAAACAGGTAGGACAATTTCAGAAACTCCTGTAGGAACATATTTTTTTGTCTATTCTAACTATCTAAGATTTTCAGATGGCAATGTAGAATATATTCTAAAGAACAGCATTGTCGATTCATACAAAATTATTTCGTCTTCTTATTTTGAAATCCATAAGAGGATTGACGGGCAGATGATTCTTCTCGGATATGTAGGTGACGAAGTTGGGTCTTCATTGTCCAAGGTAGACCAAAGTGATCGGAAAGAAATAATTCTTTTCCCATCGATGTGGGGAAATTTCCAAAACATAGTTATGATTCCCATAAATAGAATCTTTAAATCTAACGATCGGCGGATACGTTCTCCAGAAACTGGGGATATTTCTGTTCTTGACATTTTGATTGAATGACAAGAAATAGTTGAGAATTAATTTGACTCTATAACTGATTTTATTTCCCAAACGAATTGCGTCTCCAGATGTCCCCCATTTATCTGAGGTGTTGCAGGATTTGTTGAACACCACGCGATATTCCAGTTTTGCAAAATGGTTTTAACCTATGCAGAATATTTTTATTTTTTTCTTAGTGTCCTCTGTGGCAGGAAATCGCTTCTTGCCGGGCTTCAAGCGAAATTCCTTATTGACATTATCATAATAGCAGCATAAAATCAGAGTTTAACCCGTGAGATGTGTTTACCACGTGGGATTTCTCCTTCTTATCCCACAGTGGCGGCTTTAACTATCTCACGGGTTGAATCGTGTTGTATATTATTATGTTCGGCGTGAACATGACCCGAAGGAGCCAAAGACATGCCCGATTACCCTGCCAACAACCTGAGAGACATCCTTCTGGACCGTAGTCGCTTCGTGGAGATGGCAGAACTCTTCATTCGCAAGACAATAGAGGAAGAACGACTGGACCATCCTGATGACGCGTACCTTCAGTATCTGGATGCTGGTCTGAAGTTAATCCTTACGGAGGCGGTTAGTATAGTGTTCTCCGTCTGTGAATCTCCCATCGAGAAGGTCTTCATCAACTCTCTATTCCTCAGGTTCATCAAAACGAATCCCCTTGAACTCATCATCACTCCCCCATTCCGGAATACTCCGCAGGACATAGAGGACTTTCGGAGTGACCATGCTAATTTCCTCGAATTCACCGATTGGTACAAGAAACGCAACGGGTCTCTTTCTGGTGTTGATGAATACCTCGATGGCGAAGTGAAAAATGGGAAGATGGAAACTGAAGAACGCAAGTGGATCGGACGGCATTTTGTCCTCTATAAGTACCTCGGCATGTTCGATCGACTTCATCTTACACTGCAACCGAGTTTCCCAGACCTAAAAATCGACGGAATAAGAATTCGTCCCGACATGCTTGTCTGGGTTCCCGGAGATAAGGGGACCAGAATCATTGTTGAGTGCGATGGTTTCCAGTACCATAGCAGCAAATCTGCTTTCATAAGAGATAGAAAGCGGGATCGCCTTCTAAAATCTGAAGGATATGAAGTGCTTCATTACTCCGGCTCGGAGATACACCAAGACCCAATCGGCACAAGTAACAATCTCTTTGAATTCTTGGAGAGACATGAGACAGAGGACGGCGAACAACCAAATTGAGAACGACATCGGGTTTGTCGCGCCGCAGATTTCAGGCGGTATGCCTTGAATTGGACACGATTTATCCGCCTTCGGCGGACTTGCCTGCCCTCGAGGTGAGCTTCCTCGTAACAGCAAACGGAGGGTCCGCCGAAGCTTGCCCGCCGTAGGCGGGGCGGAAGCCAGTATCAATCCATCTACTCCTTCCCTCATTCAAATAACATGATTCTTAAAGCACTCAATAAGTATATACGCATATACGCATATACTTATATATCTCTACAAAATCTTTTTTATGCGTTGCCTGGTTCATATAACGCACTGACTGCTTTGTGCAGGAAAGCCATATTTTGTTTATCGAGCGAATAATAAACATGAAATCCTCTCTTCTGATATTTTACAATTCCCGCATCTCTTAGAACTCGAAGATGCTGAGAAGTTGCCTCCTGCGATATACCCAGTTGCGATGTTAGCTCAGTAACACACTGCGCTCGACGCTTAAGAGTTTGCACAATGAGTATCCTCGCCTCAACCGAAAACAACTTAAATATCCTTGCCAGCTTTACTGCATTAACCATAACAGCTAACCTCCATATTTCACACAACACAGCATTTCACATAACACAACATTACATTTCACACAACACAACACAACACAACACAACACTGCTGCCAAACGGCAGTCCATAAGTATATACGCATATACTTATATAGTGCTGACCCGATTGTCAAACGGAAAACAAAATATCATCGAAGTCTTCCAAAATAAATTCTCCGACACCATCTCCTCCCTCTGGCCTTGAAAAATAGTTTCTTTTTGTGTAAATAAGCGTCTAAAAAATTTGATTCTTTATGCCATAAGGCATCTTGACGATATAGTCCATAAGGACATACGCATATACTTATACAGTGCCGGCCCAATTGTCAAACGGAAAACAAAAAATCATCGAAGTCTTCCAAAATAAATTCTCCGACACCATCTCTGCTCTCTGGCAAACCCGACCGTAAAAAGTCCTCTGCTTTCTGTCTTCTGTCGTCCTTTCTCCCTCCTTCCTTCCTACCCCCAAAGTGGTATTCAAAAACCGCTTAAAACCGCTCAAAAAGTAACTCATTTTTGCAAAATAGTGCTAAAAGTTGCTAATTTTTGACAAAAAAGTGTAAAAAAATGCTCATTTTTACCCTCATTTTTACGCCAAAAACGCATTAGTCTTATAATATCTAAATTAACGATGTCACCAACCGCTCCATTTTCAAAATTTTCGTTAAAAACCCTCATTTTTTGACTTTTTTTATCTTTTTTTTTCTCTTTTTTTTATTTTTATCTTGTCGATTTTGGTCTCTGTGGTGGGAAATTGAAATTTGATTTTCCTGTCAATCCTGTTATCCTGTCGGAAAGTTTGGAAGGCTGGGATGGTTAAATGGTGATTGGTTAAGTGGTAATTGGAGCCGGTGGAAAATGAATCCTGGAGACCTGGAAAAATATAGTTCTGCGATGACGCTTTCGGATATGGAAATCTTTGTATTTCCCGAATTGATGTACGCCTTACTTCTTGCTGAAATTATGAGCCCGATTATCTGGCAGTGGCTGGAGCTTGACTGTTTCAAAAAGCTGGAAGGCAAAGGCAGCTATAAGAAGTTGATGCGGCTTCGGCAATTTATAATGGATGAATTTGACTTCAACCTCGACCTCGAAACCTGGGGACTTACCACAAAGGATAGAGAATTAAAGCGCTTTGAGAATTTTATTTCACCCGACGACATTGCTAAAAGCAACGCCTTATTCGGTTACGAAGGTGATAAATATTATTTTGATGTCGATATCCGCAAGCACTTCGGGCTGGATAAATACAATAGTGACATCATACCATATTGGAAGACGGAGACTGTGGAGGCTATGAACGCCTTTCGCCTCAAGGAAGGCTACAAGACCGGCGCCGGCGAGTGCGTGTCCCTTGCGGCCCTTTATGCCGCTGCTGCATTTATAGTTTGCCGAATACCTTTAGAAGACATCTTTATGATACTTACTCCTCTTCACTCGCAGAATTTTATCGACATTCAGGATGGGATTTTGACCAACAATAGAAGGCTCGTTACCAAAACGATGTGGTTTAACGGCACAGAGATTTCCGAGAAGGCCCAGCGTGCTCTTCGTAACGAAAATGTTATAATCGTGGCCTATTCGACCGGCTATGTGCACTGCTTATATAAAGACGCAACGATAGAAAAAACAGGTTACGAACGTTTTATTAAAAGGCTTGGTTTGTATCTATCAGCCGACCTGACGCTTGAGATTTTTGCAAGTTTTTTGCGGTCTCACTCGGAGTACCAAAAATACTTTCAACTCTGTCGTGATTGTCACGGACAGCCGAAATTTTTACAGGCGGAGATTCTATTTCATTACGAGCACGGCAGCGACTATAAAATCGCCTGCAAGACGCACGACAAGTTGCTTGCCGAGGTTTCCGATGAGGACTTTGCTCCATACGAGCTGGCCGGCAGGATTCGCTGCGAGCAGGTCGAAGAGTTTATAAGAAACCAGAAAATTGATGTAAGAAACGAGCAGGGTAAAGAAGCCCTGAAAAAATTTATTGAACCGGTTGTCCCCGATGCAGAACAGTTTGTGAACAAGCTCGCTGACTTTGTGCATACCGAGGCTAATCTGCCGGCTTTGGACAAAATATTTCTGCCATCCAAGCCGATTGAAATCTCTGTAGAGCACAGTAGAGAAGAGATTATTGATTATCTGCAATCAATACGAGCGGCTAATCCCACCGCGGACCTTGCTTTTTATGCATATCGGGATATGGAGAGCTGCGATTGGACACCATTTATCAAAGCGGCGATAGAGCGCAGTCCGGTCTCAGTTGGAATGGTAGAGTCTATGTCACTTGAAGAGGTTTACACCTGGCTTGAGCAAATGACAAATACCTCGATTTATGATGGTAGGCGGCTTGCCCAGCCGGATGAAGTGGCAAATTATAAAACTGGCGATGGACTTGAAAAGGCCTTTTTACTGGCCAATATAATCCGTCAGCGAAATCCGAAGCAGGATATCGAGATAATTGTAGATAGCAAAGATGTAGTATTAAAAGGAAAGAACGAGTACCGCTTTACTTCTGAAAAAGACCTTAAAAAACACGTGCGCATGTCAGAGGATGAGGCTATCAGCGTATCATAGGGCTGAACTGCAACGTATGTATCATAAGAGATGGAGTTTAACAGATAAACTTTCTCGGATAAAAAAAAGAGTTTTTGCAGAATTTTTGATAAATTTTTAAAAAATTTCATTTTTTTGTGTTGATAAGGTGAACAAGTAAGACTATATTAGTCCTATATATTATAGAACAGGATTTTTGTTACGGGAAGATGTCAGTTTTAACGGTCCTTTATAAGGATTAGCTTTTGTAGGGTGGGTTTCACCCCACCATTTGAAGATGGATATTATAAGGCGAAATACCGATTACGCGTTGCGTGCAATGGTAAATCTGGCCAGGCATTGTAGGAACGGTTCCGCGCCAACCAGGACTTTAGCAGCACAAGAGAATATTCCGTATCAACTTGCCTGCAAGCTGATGCAGAAGCTGCAAAGCGCCAGGCTGGTTGAGAGCTATATGGGACCCAAAGGCGGCTTTAGGTTAAGCAGAGAGCCATCCAAGATAAGTTTGCTTGACATAATAGAAGTAATTCAGGGACGTATCAGATTGAATAGATGTCTGTTTAGTAAAGATGCGTGTGATAGGCAAAAGAGTTGCCCGGTGAGGGTAAAGCTTGTCGAGCTTCAGCGATATGTAAGCAGTCATCTTGGTAGTATTACGCTCAATGAACTGGCACAGAGCAGGAGTGTGCAGAGAAAAACTCTAAAAAAGGGGAGAAACAGATGACCGGCGAAAAGGGGAATGCAGGTATATTGAAGGCGTGTCTTGGTAAGGCGCAGCGATTGATAGAATTGATTGAATACGCGGATGATGCGGTGGTCAGCAAAACAATTCTGGATAAGCCTGTAGGAACAATTACGCTATTTGCCTTTGATAAAGGCCAGAAGCTAAGTGAACACACCTCGCCTTACGATGCGGTTGTCCAGGTTCTTGATGGGCAGGCGCAACTGACTATAGGCGGTAAAGGTGTGCAGGTATCGACGGGCGAAATTGTCATAATGCCGGCTAATGTTCCGCACGCTGTTACGGCCAAAGATAGATTTAAAATGTTATTAACGATGATTCGTGCGTAGGCGGCAATCCTTTACTGGAATATCGGAGATTGACAAATGGTAAAGTGTCCCGGACAGGACAACAGATTCTGGAAGCCGGAAGATATTTTTGAGGCAAGATGCCCCGGCTGCGGGCAGTTGGTTGAGTTTTTCAAAGATGAGCCGAGCGTGAAATGCCACAAGTGCGGCTATATGGTGGCCAATCCTAAAATAGACCTCGGCTGTGCGCAATGGTGTCAATATGCTGCTCAGTGCACAGGGGTTTCTACTAATGTAGATGGCAAAAAAGTAAATCAAAAAGGGGATTAATTATGAGTATGTTCTGTTATCAGTGTGAACAAACAGCGAAAGGAACCGGATGTTCGGCGCAGGGTGTTTGTGGAAAAGAGCCGGCGACGGCGGCACTGCAGGACTTGCTAATTTTTGCAGTAAAAGACATCTCTCAGTATGCCCATAGGGCTTATCAGTTAGGTGCAAGAGATTCAGACATTGACGCATTTACTATGGAGGCGCTTTTTAGCACATTGACAAATGTCAACTTCGACCCCGACAGGTTTCAGCAGTTGCTCGAACAAGCAGCCGGGATAAGGGAAAATGCACGAAAGCTGTATGAGAATGCTGCGAAAAAGGCCGGCCAAAAACCTGAAATGCTCGTTTCTGTTGTTGCCTGGTGTGAGGGTATGGATGATGTCGATGAGCTGAACCAGAAGGAGCGGGCAGTTTCTATCCAGAGACGTATTGACAAACTTGGCGGAGATATAGCAGGTCTGCAAGAGTTGATTACTTACGGCCTTAAAGGAGCGGCGGCGTATGTTTATCACGCTCAGATTTTAGGCAAGGAAGATAAAAGTATTTATGCAGAATTTTATGACACACTTAATTTTCTTGCTGAAAACCCCACCGATACAGGAGAACTATTGCAGAAGGCTCTTAAGTGCGGCGAAATCAACCTCAAGGCAATGGAGTTGCTGGATTCGGCTCATACAAATACATACGGGCATCCTGAGCCGACAAATGTGCGTATTACGCCGGTTAAAGGCAAATGTATAGTCGTCTCAGGGCACGATTTGAAGGACCTTGAAGAGCTGCTCAAGCAGACCCAGGGCAAAGGAATTAACATCTATACTCACGGTGAAATGCTGCCATGTAATGCTTATCCGGGGCTTAAAAAATATAAGCACCTGGTAGGCAACTACGGCGGGGCCTGGCAGGAGCAGCGAAAAGAATTCGACGAATTCCCAGGTGCAATTCTTATGACGACCAATTGTATTCAAAAACCCAAAGACAGTTACAAAAACAGGATTTTCACATCAGGCGTTGTTGGCTGGCCCAGTATAGCTCACATCTCGAATCGTGATTTTACGCCCGTGATTAAAGCAGCGATGGCGCAGCCGGGTTTTGATAAAGATGCACCTGAGAAATTTATAACAATAGGTTTTGCACGCAACGCGGTCTTTTCCGCAACTGGTAAAGTTGTGCAGTTGGTCAAAGATAAAAAAATCAGGCACTTTTTCCTTATCGGCGGCTGCGACGGAGCAAAACCGGGCAGAAACTATTATACGGAGTTTGCGCAGAAAGTTCCGAATGATTGCGTGATTCTGACGTTGGCCTGCGGCAAATATCGGTTTAATAAACTTCAGTTCGGCTCAATCGATGGGATACCGCGATTGCTGGATTGCGGGCAGTGCAATGATGCATACTCCGCGATTCAAATCGCAGTCGCCTTAGCGAAGGCATTTAACTGCGGCGTCAACGACCTGCCTCTTTCGTTAATTTTGTCGTGGTTTGAGCAGAAGGCGGTAGCGATTTTGTTGACGCTGCTTTATCTGGGTATCAAAGACATTCGAATTGGACCGAGTCTGCCTGCGTTTGTCAGTCCGACTGTGTTGAATGTGCTTGTGGATAAATTCAATATAAAACCGATTGGGAATGTGGATAAAGATATGGCTGAAATACTTAGCTTATAATTTGTTGTTTGATTGGCCGCCAGTGAGTAGTGGTTACGGGAAATAAAATGGTTTTGCGAAACATTGTGAAAATAGACGAGGAAAAATGCAACGGCTGCGGCTTGTGTGTAACTGCCTGTGCCGAAGGTGCTTTAAAGATAGTTGATGGTAAGGCAAAAATCGTCAGCGATATTTATTGCGATGGCCTCGGCGCCTGTATCGGCCACTGTCCGCAGGATGCCATTACCGTTGAGAAAAGAGAAGCTGTCGAATTCAACGAGGATACGACGAAGCAGCATCTGGCTAAAGAGAAAACTGCTAAGATGCAGGCTGCCTTTGTATGTCCGGGGACAATAGCTACCCAGCTTAAAGAAAAAGGTAAAAACAGGTTTTCTCCGCAGGTGGAAGTCCCTTCGCAATTAAGTCACTGGCCGGTTCAGTTGAAATTGGTTTCGCCGATGGCTCCATATTTTGCCGGCGCTGATTTGCTGCTGGTGGCGGACTGTGTGCCGTTTGCGATGGGCGATTTTCACAATAGGTTCCTGAAAGACCGCAGTGTTGTTGTGGGCTGTCCGAAGCTGGATGATGTGGATTTTTATATTGAGAAGCTTGCGGCAATACTAAAGGCTAATAAGCTCAATAGTCTGACGGTGATTCATATGGAAGTTCCCTGCTGTTTTGGCCTGACACATATTGCGCGCGAGGCTATCAGCCACAGCGACAGCAAAATGTCTTTTGAAGATGTTACAGTTGATTTACAAGGCAGCGCGTGCAAAACCGAAACAGTCAGAAGTTAAAGACTTTATGGCGATGAGTAAAAAATGATTGATTATATTCAAATGATAATTATGGATTTCTGGCACACGGTGGTTGAGATGTCGCCGTATCTGCTGTTTGGTTTTTTTATGGCCGGCGTTCTTTCGATGCTTGTATCCCAGAATCTTGTAGAAAGGCATCTGGGCGGCAGGGGGGTGCTGCCTGTGTTAAAGGCGTCTCTTCTCGGAGTGCCCCTTCCTTTATGCTCTTGCAGTGTTATCCCTGTGTCGATGTCACTGCGTAAGCATGGTGCAAGTAAAGGCTCAACGATAGCGTTTTTGCTCTCTACTCCTCAAACCGGGGTCGATAGTATCTTTGTAACTTTTAGTCTCTTAGGGCCGATCTTTGCGATTTTCAGACCAATAGTAGCTTTTATAACCGGCCTTATCGGCGGCATACTGGTTGATATGTTCGGGCAGCGATTGCCCAACGAAGAGCAGCCGATACCAAAATGTTCCGACGAATGCTGTAGAAGCGGCAAGGTGAGCGGTAGAATTGTCAACGGGCTAAAGCACAGTTTTGTCACCCTCCCGCGTGACATCGGCAGGCCAATGTTAATCGGGTTATTTATTGCTGCTGCCATTACCGCTTTAGTTCCCGAAGGTTACTTTGCTGAAAAGCTCGGCACAGGTATTCTGGCGATGGTGGTAATGATGCTTGTAGGTATCCCGATTTATGTGTGCGCAACTGCGTCGGTGCCAATCGCAGCCGCTCTTATATTAAGGGGATTAACACCCGGGGCGGCATTTGTCTTTCTTATGACCGGCCCGGCTACCAACGCTGCATCGTTTGTAACCATTTGGAAGATTTTAGGCGGACGAACAGCAATTATCTATCTGGCAACGGTGGCAGGATGTGCTATCTTAAGCGGCATTTTGCTTGACTATGTTGCTGCCGGAGTCAATTTTGAAGTGGTTGCTCGGCCCGGCTGGATGCTCCCTCATATTGTAAGCTATACATCGGCGGTAATTCTTTTAGCGATGCTTGGCTTTGCAGTATTGACTAAGGCTAAAGCAGCCCATAAATAGCATAAGTCGGTGTTACTGTTTGCTATTCGGTGAAGTATTTGCCTCACCTTTTAAGAGAGCATTGAAAACATCGAACACTGTTACAAAGCCCTGGACTTTGTTTTGCCCGTCCACCACAGGCAGACACCTTACGCCGAGCTGACACATATTTTCCATTATTGTCGTTAGCGGCGTCTCTTGTTCTATTGTGTGGACGGGTTTACTCATTATCCACTTGGCCTTGATTTGAAGCGTGGCGTCATCGAGCGGTCGGCGCCATTTTGCAAATTCAGGTCGTAAATACGGGCTGGTTGCGCTTTTGAGATCCGATATCGATATAATGCCTTCAAACGAATCATTTTGACCTATCATAATGTAGCTGATATTGTGCTGTTGCATCCTGGTGGAAAGAAGCTGCACGCTATCCTCTTCAGTGCCCCAGATAACTTTTTTCTGCATTATATCTTTTGCGCAGATAACCGACATCGCCGGTGTCCTATTGTGTTCCAATTTTTCTGCTGTTGGAGGTAACTCTGATTGTGCTGACTGGACAGCATCGGCCTGGACCATTTTTTTAATAGTTTCAGATATTGGCCTGTCCTTGTTTTCGGAGTTCTCTATTATTTTTCCGGTGCTCTTTTGCTCAGTTTTATCTAAATCAGCCTTTTCGGTTTTTTCTTCGATGGGGGAGGTTTGTTCCAGTGATAGTTTAGACGTGTCGGCAAAGATTGTTTTTGGGAAAATAACGCCGCATTTGAAAGTCGGGTATGGCTCAACCGTCATCTCATAGCCAATCAGCACTAACTCTTTACCGCTCATCGATTTTATTTCGTCCGATTCATCCCACGGGTTGCCGACAAAAACATTTGTCTGGATAAAGTTTTTATGGCCGTTTAATTCTTTGCGGAAAACCCTGTTCCACGAGCCTACCAGTGCCTGGCCTACGTCTGCTAATACATTGCTTGTATTTTTTGCACTCTCAAGTGTCCCGGATTTAATTTCTCTTAAAATCGTTTGCCCAGGGTGCATATTTACGACGCCGGCCAGCGTAAATAGTCCGCCGCAGTCGAATACTAAATAGAAAATATCCTCGATGGTATCCTCGGCTTTTACACAATGTATTGATACCGGCTCTTTGAAGTGCTTCTTAAGACCTTCGAGAGATTCAACCCCGATAAATCGGGGCTGTTTTTTACAATCCATATTCACGCCGAACATTCCGGAGATGTCGTTACAGAACGTTTTGAACGACTCTGCTGATAATTTTGTGACGGCTTGAAAATCAACGGTGGCGTGTTTAGAGTCTTTTACTTGCGCCCCAGCTTCTTTTTGGTGTATTGCCATTTGTTCAGCCTGAATTCAAACTTCTCAAAACGTTCTTTGGGAACTTTGTCAGCAATGAAGGAACTTGTTATCTATTCTTTAATAGCACTTACCTGGTTTATTCTCGATGAATTTTAACAGCACTTTAGAAGTTTTGCGTTTGCAGACACTTATGAAAAAATTAGTTGAAATTTAAGCGGTTTTTATCGCACCTGCGGCTTTTTTGAATCCTTGATATTTCGACTTGGCTTTTTGCCGATAAAAACAATATCGCGGGGTGCCTTTAACTTGAGTACGGAGATAATCCAATGAAAAACAAAAAGAGTTTGATAGCAGTTGTGGCAGCATTTGCAGCCTGCGGGATAGTTGTGTGGTTTTCGGCGTCGATTCAGGGGGTCCAAAGCACTTACGAAATTCGCCCTCAAATTACCGTTCCTGAATATAGAACCGATGCGGCTCGCGCAATAGATGCTTATGAGCGTCTGATGGAACGGCATATGGACATAACCGAGGCGAATTTAATCAGGCTCGATTCAAACCTCAAAGCCGTTGCAAAAAGTCTGGATTCCATCGACAAGACCTTGATGGAGCTTTCCGGGCGAATAGCGAGGATTGAAAAGACACTCGGTATCGAGCCGTCTAAGACGCCGGCTAAAAAATTTCAGCCGAAAACCGATAATAAAGAGGCTCCTCCAAAGTCGCCGCCGTCTTCATAATTCATCGCTGGTTTATATGTGACAAAATCCGGATGCCAAATCTGTGAATAGTCAGCAGATGGTAGTTTTTAGCCGTATGTTTTGCCCTCTTGGTCAACATAAATAGTGCCCTTCGCCCGCTTTATTACTTTGGTTGCTTTTGGCAAATCCTCCAGCCTGGGGACTTTGAATAGCTTGCGGCACTTACAGCATTTAATTCTCCGGTCGGCGGCGTTACTATCAAGCAGCCAACCCGCGCCACACTTTGGACATTTGGCGATAATCTGCATCGATGATTCCTCAACGTTACCTGAAATCCTCAGTGATAAGATTCATCTCACAAAAGTTGAAACGTATAAACCGGCTTAGCTTAATCATAACAAAAGATATTTTAGCTGCTAATTCTGCGCATATCTATCGTAAATTCTCTGCCTCTGTCCTATAATTCTTTTTGACGCCGATAGTATCTGCCTCCGGCAAGATAACCCCATACCACATTGCTTCATCTGCCTGGATTTTTCTTGATTTAACTGCTTTTTTGTGATACAATAACGCATAATGGGGTGTGATGAAATGACCAGGAGAATACAGTGCAGAGTTATTAGTTCGGTTCCTCTCGGTAAAACTGCCGACTCTCCGCGCCGCACCAACAGCGTTGAAGATAAGCCTGACATAATCACTGATTCTATTGTTGATGAGGCTGAATTTAATCAGGTCGGCGATTCAAAGAACCATACAGGTTCGCCCAATATTCCAATGGATGATGATGTGATAGGACGTGTTTTGGATTGTTATGTTTGATATTGTGCAGCGTGTTATATTTTTCCGCTTGGTTTGCAAATAAAAAGCGGCGAGGGATGAGTAACTTTGGGGGTGCCAAGCGTACACATATCCTCGCCGGGTTTTTGAAATCCCTTTATTACATCAACTAACCTTCCGTGGTCGGTTTTTAGAGATTTATAATCTATACACCAAACTTTATGATATTTTCCGCAGCCTGGCGGATATTTTCAGGTGTTTCAAGCTGCCCGGACAGCAAAAGCTCTCGTGCCTGCTGCACAGCATCGGTATCCGTTTGTGGGGGCTGCATCGCCTTTTCAATAAGAGAAGCACAATCAACCTGCACGCGGACATCATCATCTTTACCGGTAAGATGCCCGGCGGGATTTGGCTGATTGGGCGGCGGCTTTTCCACAAAATCGTTAATATTATTGTTGTTTATCTTCTCTATCATTGTGTTTCTTTTCTTTCAGAACTCTTCGTTCATTATTCTTTTCGCAAGTTTCTTAAAAAACTTTACATTTTTTTTCTTAATTGCCATTTTTTCTAAAGTAGGCAGCCTTTTTGGGCGAAAACCGAATTTTGGGCTATAACGTTTCAGCAACCTCATAAGTTACAAATTTGACGAATTCAAGCGAGCTAACTGCCACCAGCTCTTCCCGTAACGGCGCAAAGCCTGAGCGTTTTTGGTGTTCAAAGTATTGTTTTATGCGATATTCTGTCGTTTTATCGCCACTATCCCAAACCTGCTCAAGAGCCCATAATAATTGCCCATCTGTCAAGTCCAGGAGCTTAAGCCGCAGCCCGATTACAGTATGAGGATAAGGCCGATACTGCGTTATAGTTCCAACTAATATCGCATTGCACTTTAGCGCCTCACGGATGGCTGATAACTGAGCAAGGGTATATGTTGAGTCCAGATTTAATTGCAGACTTCGCCAGGATGGTTCCTGCTGGCGAACGATTGTCAGGCCGAAAACCTGTTTCTTTTGCAGCGACTGGAAAAGGGCCTCCGTGACATCGGTGGAAATCTGCGGATAGCTCGAATCGTTGTCCAGCTCGACAAGAGCAACCCTGCCAACGCTGGTCAGGTTCTTGGTTGGATTTAGATAATAATAGGCTGCCGCTTCTGCAGGAGTTTTGTAATAATAATTTCTGCAGCCCGACAAAACCGCCGGTAAAAGTAATAAAACTATTCGCACATTATTCATTTTAACCACCCGAAACTGCTGTTTGCTGTGGCTGAGGCTCACCAGACTTGTCGGACTCGCTGTCGTTTGGCGGTGCAGTAGATGATGGACCTTCCTGCAGGGCTGATTCTTTGGTGACCTCGCCGCCAAGGGCTTTAAGTATTTTCAGCAGGGCTTCCAGTTGAGCTTTTTGTGCATCGCGCATCTCGTCACGAAAACCCAGCACATTAGTTTTCCAGTTGTTCAATTCAAGGCGTATCTGGACTAAAAAGTCGTTTGCTTCGCTAAGCTCTTTTTGCGTTTGTTGTAAATCCGCCTCAAGAATAGTAACGCGTTCTTTGAGCTGCTGATTTTTGGTGATAAGGTCCTGGTTCTGCTGCCGCAGCACCGCTGCTTCCTCGGATAGTTTGGCATATTGTTGCGAAAGTTCTATCGCGGAGTCCACCGCCGTTGGGCTTTGTGGGGCAGATTCCTGAAATCTTTTTGCAACAGAACCGCTCTGACCGTCGGCTAAGTCAGATAAGATAATACCACGTGCCTGCTCTTGAGGAGCTGAGCACCCTGATGGTAGGAGCACCGATAGCGACAAAATCAGTAACAGCGTAATTTTTTTCACAGGTTTCATCGTGTTTTTCTCCATAATTTTATTCGTTTAGTCACTTAAACAGGCCTTCCCAACGTTCAATTTTGCATTTGGCTTTTTTATGCAGAAGCTGCTGAACCGTTGTATTCACATTTCAAATGTATTTTTCTCCCGCACCAGCAGGTTACTTCTATTACAGCGAATTCCTGTTGATTTTCGACAATACGTATTTGTGGTGCAGGTAAGATTGTATTTTTATCTTTTGGCAGTTTTCCCTGCGTGTTTGCCAGTTCAAGATATAATTGACCTTCAAGTTTTACGTCGCTCGCTTTTAGAACGTGTCCTGTCGTCTTTGCCATTTATTATCCTGACCTTTCTCTATTTTGCCAAGTGCCGGTCATTCGGTTATGCGCAATAGTCAATAGTGTCCATCTCATTTTCGTTTTTAGTAATTTTTTTGCGTGCTTTTTGCTCGTCGGCAGATTTGCCCGGCTCTTGTTGCAATTTTTCCTTATTTTCTTCCTGTGGCTGCCGGCGTTTTTTCTGCTCGCGGTCTTTGGCCGGGACCAAACCCGGAATATTTTGCAAATTTTCCACCGGTTTAATTATGTTGGAATTATAATCTGGCATCTTTCCACTCCTTCAATCTTACAGAAAGATTGAATATCGCACTTGAGTGTAGCTGACTCACGCGAGATTCCGTAATCTCAAAAACCTCTGCAATCTGTTTCATTGTCAGATGCTGCTGATAATAAAAGATAATGATTTGCCTCTGCTTTTGGGGCAAGTGCTCAATCGCTTCGGCTAATTTGTCAATTAGCTCCGCTCGTTCAGCCTGCTGGTCGGCAGTAGCGGTATTGGCGGCCGCTAATAAGTTGCATAGCGGCGGTGCGTCCTCTCCGAACCAGTCCAGTGAAACAAAATGCTGAGCGCGGGCGCTTTCGAATGTTTTGTAAAGTTCGTCAATAGGTATTTCAAGTTTTTCAGATAACTCTTCATCAGTAGGCGCCAGCCCTGTCTCTTCGAGAATCTTCCGGCTCAACTGCAAAGCATTCTGAATCCGTTTATTTAGATTTGCCGGCACAAAAGACCAGCCTCTCAGCTCATCGAGGATGGCGCCTTTGATTCTGATATAGGCATAGGTTTTGAATTCGACCTGGCGAGATGGGTCAAACTCCCTCGCGGCTTTAACCAGCCCGACAGTCCCTGCTGAGACCAGGTCCTCAAATGATAATGGGGGTTTTAGATATGTTACAACCTGCCGGGCTATTTTATGAACCATCGGCAGAAAATCGGCTATCTGCTCATTATCGGCCTGTTGGTTTTTCTGGCCTGAATATGCGCGCGTGGCGGCCTTGTTCAGATGCCTGGGGGCATCTTCAGGAGGCTGCTCTTGTGCAATGCTTTTAGTCTTTACCGCCACTTTCTTTTTCCTTTTGCTTCATCTGGCTTGTAACCATTGCGTTAATCAGGATAGAATTTATCGCCTTTACAGCCCAGCTCGATACTATGTATGCCAGCACCGCTCCTAATAAAGCTCGCTTACAGCAGGTAAATGGCGCTAGACCACTAAAGTAGCTGACTAAACTCAACACAAAGAAAAATACTACTGCAATGCTTATAGCGATTGACCGGACCTGTAATGGCACTATTAACTCTCCTTTCGTTAATCAGATTATGTTCAGGCGGCAACAAGCTCTTGTTCCTTCACTTGCATAACTTCAGCCTGATGGACCGTTATGATTTCTGCCGGTTCAACTTCGGTTCCGAGCACAATTTCATCGTAGGCCACCACCGGCAATAGCGGCACTATCCGCGATAACATCGTTGATAGCGGCGAACGTAATCTTGAATCGCACAACAAAATCACTTTGTCCTTACCTTTGTCCATCGCTGCCTTCCAGGCAGTGGCAATTTTCCTGCTTATCTCCATCGCCGCTTCTGCCGGCAGAGCAAGGGTTATTGTCTCAGCGTCCTGCCGCAAAGTTGATGTCATCTGGTGTTCAAGTGCCGGGTCGATAGTGATGGCCGAAATCTTGCCCCTTTCATCTTTATGTTGCTCAGTGATAGTTCTGCTTAACGATTTTCGAACCATTTCTGTCAAAATAGCAGCATTTTTAGTTTTTGAGATATGCTCGCCTAACGATTCAATGATGGTAGTTAATTCACGAATGGGCGTTCCGTCTTTCAACAGGTTTCTAAGCACCCGTTGAAGCAGGCCGATGGATACCTGTCCTTCTGTTCCGACCACTTCGCCAATCAATGATGGTTGAGTTTTACGGAGCCGCTCGACAAGTAATTGCACATCTTCGCGGGTTAGTAATTCGTCGGCGTGTTTGCGAAGCGTTTCGGATAAATGTGTGATGAAGACCGATTCGGGGTCAATCACGGTATAGCCGCTCAATTCGGCCTTTTCTTTATTGGCTTTTGTAATCCATAAGGCCGACAATCCATAAACAGGCTCGGTGGTTTCTATACCTTCTATTTTGGCCTGTGCAGTGCCAGAATCCATAGCGAGGAACATATCGGTTTCGAGCCGTCCTTTTGCTACCGGATGGTCAAAGATTCGAATTTCGTATGCGGTTGGCTCTAAGTTGATGTTATCCCGTAATCGCACCAGCGGTATGACGATTCCAAGCTGTTGAGCAAATTTTCTCCGTAATGCCCCGATTCGCTCGAAAATTGTATTGTTTTTGCGAGGGTCAACCATACTAATCAATCGCACGCCGACCTGCACACAAATTCTGTCAATATCGAGCATCTCTTCAACCGGTTGTTTTTCGGCTTTGGCTTGTTGCAGTGTTGTCTGTGGTTTCTTTTGTTCTTTTTCAGACCGGCCGGCTACTCGAGCCATCAGCATAGTGCCGCCGCCCAGTAATAAGAATGGTATCTTGGGTAGTCCCGGCACCAGTGCCATCGAACAGATAATCGTTGCCGCTATTAACAGCGGCTGGCTGGTCCTGAGAAATTGCTGCGAAAGGTCTTGAGCCACGCTGTGGTAGGACGAAATTTTACTTACCAGAAATCCGGAGCTTACGGAGATTATTACCGATGGTATCTGGCTGACCAGCCCATCGCCGATAGAAAGTATCGAGTAAGTTTTTACGGCTCCGCCAATCGTCATCCCGCGCGAATAGCCCATTGCTATGCCGCCGATTATGTTCACAGCCGTGATTACCAGCCCTGCTTTGGCTTCGCCGCGAATAAATTTACTGGCGCCGTCCATTGCCCCGTAGAATTCGCTTTCCTTAACGATTTTTGCCCTGCGCTCGTTGGCCTGCTCTTCGGTAATTGTTCCGGCATTGAGGTCTGCATCAATTGCCATTTGTTTGCCGGGCATCGCATCAAGTGTAAACCGGGCAGAGACCTCGCTTATTCGCTCGGCACCTTTTGTGATTACTATGAACTGTATAACAACGAGAATTAAAAAAATCACCAGTCCAACAATAAGACTCCCGCCGGCAACAAAGTTTCCGAACGTCTGGATAATTTTGCCGGCGTTGCCCTGTAAAAGTACCAGTCTGGTCGAGGCCACGTTAAGGCAGAGGCGAAATAAAGTCGTAAAAAGCAGCAATGATGGAAAGGCGGACAGTTCAATAGCCTCTTTTGCAGACAGAGTAACTATCAAAACGGCTATGGCAAGCGATAGACTGCAGGCCAGAAGCATATCCAGCAGCGGTGTCGGCAGCGGCACAATAAGCGTCGCGAGAATCGACACCATGCCCACAGATAAAATGATATTGCTGTTAGATGCCGATGGCATATTGAGCAGCGTTGTTGGACGTGATTGTGCTGCGATTGCCATTATGATTTCTTTTCCATCTTGGTGACGTTAGCGCCGGAATCACCGGGGCTGAGAATCTGTTTTATTTTCACAGCAAAGTGGTCGTCCACGACCACCACAGTTCCGGTTGCAAATTTGCTGTCTCGCAGGTATAGCTCTACCGGTTCATCAATCGGTTTACCGAGTTTCAACACTGACCCGGGTCCGAGCTGCAAAAGCCGCCGAACAGGTATCTCTGTTTTGCCTATGGCAACCGTAATGGGGACATCCATATCGAGTAGAATATCAATACTTCCACCGGAACCGACTGATTCGTTCTCGGCAGCCTCGGGAAATTCGACAGATTGAACCTGCGTTTTTGAGTCTGCTTCTGAAACATTATTTTCTTGCTCTTCTTTCTCTTTAACGGCAACTGCTTTATCTGTTTTTGCCATATTTTCGTTTCCTTTTGGATTACGAATCTTTAGTTCGCCTTATTTTGTGAGGTAGTATAAAGCGGTTCTGTAATTATCATCGCATACTCGCCTTCTGATTTTGCAGGTCGGCCCCGGCAAACAGTTCGGCTGCCCGCAAGTAATTCAACAGGCTCATCAATTTTCTTATCGAGAACCAGAACATCATCGACCTGCAAATTCATTATTTCCCCAAAGCTCAGGGAAGTGGAGGACAATCTGACCCCAACGGGAACCAGTATTCGCTCGATATGCTCAACAATCGCTTGCGAAATTTTTTTGGCAGATGATTCGTCGCCGGTTGCTGTGGTTATTCCTGTAGCGCGCTCAAGCTCGCTGCAAAGTATTAAAATGCAAATTTCAAAGCTATCAGCCGCATCGGCTTTCTTGATTGCAAAAACAATTTTGAATAGCTCTTCTGTGCCTTGCAGCTCAAGGGGTAATTGTCCTCGCACGAAACTTTTGGCCGGCTGAAATGCATACTTTCCACAACCCCGGTTTATCGGGGAAAAAACCTCTATGAGGGCAGAGGCGGTATCTAAAAGAAGCGATTCTTCCAGCTCTGATAAATTCCTCCGGGGGCCGTTTTCAGATTCAGTGTCACCAAGTAATTGCGTTGATAGGACAATTGCGGCTTGTGAGGATAAGTCAATAAATCCGCACGGATTTCTATGTTCACTGCCAAAAGTTAAGTAGTAATCGTTCTTTTTGCTTTCCTTGGGCGAAATAAGAAATTCATTCCAGCAGTGTTCAGTGGTTGAAGAAACTATCACGTTAAAGGTGTTGTGAGAAAAGCTTGCAAGTCTTTCCGCGAATGCTGCGGCTACTTTTTCTATGAAGTCCTTGAGCGATTTTAATTGTTCGCCGCTAAAATAACGAGGCTGGCGCCAGTTATATTCCACGGCCTCTATTTGCGTAGCATCTTCGGCGGGCCTTGAACCCAGGCTCGCTAAAAGTTGTTGTATCTTTTCCTTACTTAGATTGTGAGTATCCAGGCCGTTCATTGTATAGCGAATTCCCTAAAAAGAATCTGGCTGATTCGGGGCTTGCTATCAGGAAAAAGTTTTTCATTAAAAGCATCGAGGATTTGCATCTGAATACCTTTTAAGTTCTTTTCGCCTCTAATGTCCTCAAGATTTAGACTGGCAAGATAGATAGCCAGCCAGTTTGTCAAAACAGGTTTTTTCTCATCAAGGAAGGCTTTTCCCTTTTCCTGGTCTATCTCCGGACCTATCTCCAGAATCAAAGATGCACGGACATAACGTGTTACGTTTGGCTCATCCAGATTTGCTATGACAGGCTCTAAGTCGTAATACCAAACTTTTTTCGTGTCTTTTGTTAAATCATCTGCTTTCAGGCTCTCTACCTGAGTTTTCTGGTTTTGCTGCGATGACTGCTCTGTCTCGGTCGTGCCGGGACCAGCCAGGACCCGACCGAGAACAAAACCTGTGCCGGCAAAGATTATTACGACAGCACCGAGTATTATCCACGGCAGGAACCGCTTAATTAGACCCACTTTGCCGGTCTTTTCCGTTTTTGGCTCTTCTTGCTTTTCCTTTTCTTTTGTCTGGCCTTCATCTGCCATTTTTGCCTCAACTTTTAATTAGAATATTGCTATTAAATTGTCTGGAGACAGCCTTCTTTTCGATACCGGTGAATTTTGTCTCTTAATGTCCGGTCGCTTATACCCAGCACCTTTGCAGCTTTTGTCTGGTTGCCTGCCGTTTGGTGCAAAGTCTCCAGAATTGCCTGTCGCTCTATTTGCTCAAGCGGTATTCCTCCAAGTCCCGAACTCTCGACTCTATTCTGCACCTCAAATGTCCCATTTTGTAACCGACCGGTTGATTCACAATTGCTCCCTTGTTTTGAAAAATCGCTGCAATTTTTCTGCACAAGGGGCTGCAATTCATCAAAGAGCCAGGAGACATCTGCTAAAGAGAGAGTTTCACCTGCGCCCAGAATCAGCGATGTTCGCACGGCATTTCGCAACTGCCGCACATTGCCGGGCCAATCGTAATTGGCAAAAATCCCCATCATCACATCATCAATTTTTTTGATGCAGCGCTGACCTTCGCGCGCATAGAGATTGATAAAATGCCACACAAAGTCCGGCAAATCCTCCTTGCGCTCTCTCAGAGGCGGTATAAGTAATCTGACACCGGTTATCCGATAATAAAGGTCCTGGCGGAACCTGCCCTGTCGGACCTCCTGAAATAAATCTTTATTGGTTGTGCTTATGACCCGCACATCGACTTGGACATTTTCGTTTCCACCAACACGCTCAAAATCTTGCTGCTCGAGCGCTCGCAGCAGCTTGGCCTGAAATCTCATCGGCGTTTCGCTAATTTCATCCAGCAGCAAGGTTCCGCCATGAGCCATTTCGAATCGACCTTTACGCTGGCTATAGGCCCCGGTGAAGGCCCCTTTCTCGTGACCAAAAAGCTCGCTCTCTAAAAGCGAATCGCTCAGTGCCGTGCAATTTACTTTAATATACGGCCCATTTGCTCTTCGGCTTTCCTGGTGAATAAGGTAGGAAATCAGCTCTTTGCCTGTTCCGCTTTCGCCGGTTATTAAAACCGGCACAGATGTTGGTGCTACTCTCTTGGCTAACTCGACCGCTTGAGTTAGTTTTGCACTTTTGCCTACAATCTGATAAAGACGAGTGGTAGCATCATAAGCAGATGTTATCGCTGACACACGGTGGTTTGGTAGTAGAGTATCCAGTATGCTGTTAATCTTCTCTTCCTCCAGCGGCCTGGTTAGAAAGTCACGGCAACCCTCGCGAATGGCTTTCACCGCTGTTTCAATGGTTCGTTGTTTATGTTGCATCTGCTGATTTTCATCGCTCGCCACCATAATAACCGGCAGCTCCGGCCAGTTTGTCTTGATTTTCGCAAGTAGTTCAAATCCGTCCTGCAGCTGGCCGGGGGCGTCCGCTCCACGGCTTATCTTGTCGCCAGTAAATACAAGGTCACAACTGCTATTCTCGATAGAATCAATTGCCCTTTTTTTATCGTTAGAGACGATGCCGCAAATTCCTCTTTGAGCCAGAATTCCAAGCATAAACCGAATCGACTCATCATCGTCACCAACTATCAGTACATTCGCAATATTATCTTGATGTTGGTGCAGGTTTGTGTTGTTAACCTTGACTTTGCTCATCTTCGCCTTACTTTGTTCTTCTTGTGAAGCGGTTTTCATTTCGTAGCCCGTGTTAACAGAAGTTCCTAAAATCTATCGCTTAAATTCTGCGATTAACTCCTTGGGTTTATCTTTCTGATACCAATCGGCTAACTTCTCAATTGTTTTTGCTAACTCCGTCCACGGTGAATTGGGATGTTCTGCGACCAGTTGTCTATACATCTTTGTTGCTGCCGGCAGGTCATCTTTTCGCAGACAATTGCCCATCTGGAATAAAATCCAGGCTCTATCTTCGGCTGCGCTCGCATCATTTGGGTCTATGCGATTAAGGGCCTCCTGGTAAAATGCTGCTGCCTCTTTCACGTGGCCGCTCAAAAACAAAATCTCTGCTAATTGAAAAGGATTTGTCACCTGCTTGGGATGCTGCGACTTGCTCTTTAGCATTTGCAAAGTCTGGTCTGCTACCGGCTTATATGGCAGATTTGGTTCAGTCTCTTTTTTTGCAGGAATACCGAGTGAGGCTTTGTTCGGTTCTGCTGCCGATGCTGGCTTAACGACAATCACCGGTTCAGGGATTTTCTGCTGCTTAAATTCAACTGACCGAATTTGTTCAATCAGCTTCTTTAGTTCATCTTTGCTTGTGTTATCATTTTTGTTTTCGGGAGCGATAATTCTGTCGCGCCACAGTTGGCTACCGATGCTGGCCGGTGTTTTTCCGACAATAGTCGGCCCGTTCTGTTGCGGTTTTTCGCTAACTATAGCCGCCTTGTTGGCATCTTTCACAACCTGAACGTCCAGAACCTCAGCGCTCAAGAGATGTGCTGACAAACAAAAAGACAAAAACAGAAACGCAAAAACTCCGATCGAACATTGCGAAACCATAGTGCGTGCCCAAAAATTTTTAGATCCACTAATCTTGTCTCTCACTTTTATCAGCAATTCTTTTGTCATAATGTTTATTTGCATTAGCTTTCCTATTTCTATCATTTTTTGCATGGGACATTTGCTCTTATTTGTTTTTTGGCGATAGGGTGTCGGTCTTATCCCACTGGCCCAAAAGGGCCAGCGCAGCCTTGTCATAATTCTTTTGTTGTTGATAAGCTGTTGTTAAAATATTTAGTGCCTTTTGCTTAACCTGTGCTGATGGTTCCGAGTCCAACAACTGCAAACAAATTGAGATGGTTTGCGCATCTTGGCCAAGTTTCAAACAAACATCTGCCAGTTTCACGGCAACCTCGTGCGCAAGCGGCCCAGGCTCAACTAATGCCAGAATCTCGGTCAACTGACTGCGGGCCTCTTCCAGATTGCCTTTAGCAGCCGAACACTCAGCTAACTCAAAAGAAACTTTTGCCTTTAGCTGTGGGTCAGTCAGATATTCGGCACTGTCACCGAGCGTTACAATGGCTTTATCCGCCAGCCCCATTGAGCGAAGGATTTTGCTTCTAAGCAGCAGTATCTCGATATACTGCTGTTGTGGAAACTGCCAGGACCGCAAATTCTCAAGCACCTCAAGCGCCTCAATAAGCTGCCCTTGCTGAATCTTGGCCTCTACTAAAGCCGAGATAGTTTCCACATATTCATCTCGCGAGAGCTGCCCCGCCAATGTATGTTCAAAGGCGTCGCAAGCCTCCTGGAGCCTTCCCAGAGCCAGATTTGCTTTGCCTAAAATGAAATATACCCTGGGCAGCTCATTGCTTGTTTTGCTGGTTCCAACCAACTCAACATAGCCAGTTGACCACTCAGCCGCGCCTGCATAGTCCTCTTTTTTATAGCAGCATCTGGCTGCTCCCAGTGAGGCGGCAATCTGTGTTTCCTGCGACAGCCCAAGGTTATAGACTTTGCGATAAAGCCGCACGGCTTCGTCCCAGAGTCCGGCCTGCATTGTCGTATCAGCAAACTGTAAACAGGCCTGGCCATAGAACTCGTTGTCAGGATATTGTTCGACAAGCCGTCTTAAATCCTCTCTGGCACCGGCATAATCACGAAGACCGGCTTTCAATTTACTGGAGTTCAATAGCGCGAATGGCGCCAGTGGTGTTTGTGAAAAGCGATTGGCTACCAGCTTGTATTCTGCAATGGCCTCAGCCATCTGTCCCTTTTGTGTCTGTAGAAGCCCGAGCGCAAAATGAGCATTAGGGATGCGCTGGTCATCGTGGAACGCAAGCAGAAATCCCTGCCAGAGCGAAATGGCCTCTGGAATAAGTAAAGAGAGGTGTTCTGATAATGATGTGTAATCCGCCGGGTCAAAAACTTTTAGTATCTTTTTATCATCAAAACGACCTAATAAACCAACGTGGCCGGCTGCAACAGTAACAACTTCTAACATTGTTAATGCCGGCAAACACATACACACCGGCCTTTTGCGAAAGGAATCTTCTGTCCCTTCCGTAGTTGCTGACCTGTTCAATACCCAGAAAATATCAATCCCGGCATCGGCGGCAAACCTCGTAAATAGCTCTTCGATTGATGCTCCCTGGCAGGTAACCGACCAGTAGAAGCTGCCTTGCCGTTCAAGTCTTTGAATTTGTGGACCGAGCACGCCTTTACTTAATTGTTCTGAGCCTGAGCTCAAAAGCGTGTGGAGTTGCTGTTCATCTAAGTTAGTTAGAGATTCAAATTCATCAGAATGACTCCACAATTCTTTCGGAAGCTCTTTGTCGGCGTTACAAAGTGACAGGATATTTCTGGTTATTGCTTCAGCTGCAATAAAATGGCAGTCGCGATGGATTGTTAAAGCCCCGTTTTTGTCAAGCTCTACTGCTCCGGTCAGCGCAATAGTCTGGTATGCTCTGCTTCGTGCTTTCAAGTATTGTCCGGCTTCTACTTCGAGCAAGGCCAGATAGTAATTTGCGAACAATCTTACAGCAGGTGAACAACTTTGCAGCAGAGTTCTAAATATTCGACCGGCTTGGTCTGAATCGGCTGTTTTTCCTATGCACAAAGCCATTCTTAGCTGAAGATAGTCTCTGGTCAATTCTTCGTCATTGCTCGTTAGAACACTTTGGTGGAGCTGCTTGTAAGCGGTATAAGCTTTGTCGTAGTTTTTTTGCAGATAGAAGGTGTCCGCGACTTTCAAAGATAGCGGCTGTGGTGTTTGAACAACAGATTCTCCTTTTTCCATTACCTTGTCCGATGCCTGAGGTAAATCCGCCATACGTGTGGCGGATAAATCACCCGCTATGGTTTTAATTATGGCTGGTGTTTTTCCTCCATCCGATACTTCCGCGTTAACAGAATGCCTCGAAGGCGTTTTTAATAATGTGTATAGCAGCGCTACCGAAATTACAATAATGCTGCCTACAAGAATTTTTTGAAGAGTTAAAAAACGCTTAACCTGGATTAACGTATGTTGGCCTGGTTTTATATCCAGGCCGAGCTTTTTCGAAGATGTTTGAGCTGAATCCGTCAGAAGCTTGTAGAAATCTTGATCTCCGGCGAACACATCCTGCTCCGATAATTGTGCAGGGCTCTGGCCTGAAAATAAGTCGCCGTTCGACAGGACCTCCGAGGTGCTTTCTTCGATAATAGCCTGTTTATTTTTTCTTGCGGCCATATTTCACAACTTGCCCAAAGATAAAGGCCGATAAATGGCAATCTGCATAGTCCAGGTGCGCATTTCAAAAAGTCTTCAAAAGAAATAAGCAATAATTGTGCCAGATTTGGTAAATCACTGTCTTGAGCGGGTTTAGAGGGCTTTTGCACCAAAAATCGACCTGCCTTTGCCCCATTGTGCGGTCCGCGTTATAAAAGGCGTCAGGATTCTATACGTGCCGACAGATTTTCTGACAAAAAGCGAAAGTAGCAATCAACAGCCTCAAAATCGTCACGAAACCGTTACAGGTAGAACGGCGGTTGCGGTGGGAAATTGTCTTTGAGACTCTCTTGTGAAGTGCGAATCCCTCTCGATATTATACTGTTTCACTTTTGCGTAGAGGGTAGCCCTTGTAATACCCAGAAGCGCCGCAGCCTTTGTCTTTTGCCAGTTAGTTTCTTCCAGAGCGCTGAAGATTAGCTCTTGTTCGGCTTTTGCAAGTGAAAAGCTATCAAGCTGGCTAATTGTTGGGCTGTTCGATGGCTGGGCTGATTCTGGCGGGTCAAGTATTATGCTGTTCAATCCTATTTTGTCTGTTGTTTCCAGCAGTATTGCTCTGTCGATGACATTACGCATCTCACGAACGTTGCCGGGCCAGATATGGTTTTGCAGGGCTTCAATGGAAAATTTGGTTAGTGATATTATTTTGTTGTTTTTTTCCGGACATATAGTTGAAGTTTTCAAAAAATACTCAGCCAGCAGTTCGATGTCGTCCTTTCGTTCCGGTGACCTTAAGGGTGCAATGGGAATCGGAACGATATTTAACCGGTAGTAGAGGTCTCGCCGAAAGCGGTTAGCGCGAACCTCCTGGAGAAGGTTGCGATTACTTGAGACTATTATCGTGGCATTAGATTCAATATTCTTGATACCCCCAACCTTACGGAAGGTCTTTTCCTGAAGCACGCGCAATAACTTGGCCTGAAGTTCGAGTGGAATTTCACTGATTTCATCGAGGAAAATAGTGCCGGAACCTGCCAACTCTAAAAGCCCTATTTTTTCACGGTCAGCTCCTGTAAAAGCCCCCTTAACGTGACCAAAAAGCTCACTCTCCAGCAGGTTTTCAGTAAGAGATGCGCAATTTACATCTACAAACTCCTGATTTGGATGTTTGAGAGAATGTATGGCTCTTGCCGCCAGCTCTTTACCGGTGCCTGTTTCACCAGCTATTAGAATCGGATTACACTGGCTGTTTGCGACCAGCTTAATCATTTTAAGCGTCTCGATGATTGCTTTACTATGGCCAACCATACCGGTAGAAGCCGCAAGGTCTTCGACGAAGTAACGGCTTTTATTTACTTTAGCATCGATATTGCCAAGCTTGCTTTCTATCTGGTTTGCGATTTCCTGTAGCCGGCTGTAATTATGCCTATCGCACAGGTATGAGTGTGCACCAGCGCATATAAATTCTGAGGAGCTGTTAGCGTAACTATCTTCGCTGCCAACTACTATGATAGGAGCATTGATTAAATTTTTATGGGTCTCGCTATGGAATTGCCGGAAAAAGTCCGGTCCAAAATGATGGTCAAAAAGAACCAAATCAGGAGTGATTGTTTCAGTAAGATTGACAGCGTCAGCCAGACAGTCGGCCATGAAAATCTGTTGACCAATCTGCTGAGCCAGCTCTTGAAGCTCGAATTCTTTGCCTACTACGAGAATTCTGGACAAACTCATCTTGCTCAAAAACTTACCATAGAGCGTTGTCCCCCACTATGAATTCTTTATGTCTTCGGGTTTACCACTAAAATATTTGTGGATAAACCATACCGAAAAATCGACAGATGAATAAAAACAACTTTAATCTTTTATGGGACTGGCCAATAATGTCACTGACTTTGTTAAATCAAAAACTTCTGTCTTATCCGAAACTGTTATAGGACATTTTGACTCAACTAATCAAACAATTAAATGACCAAAATCGTAGTGAAATAGTTTTGCTTCTTATAGGACTTGTTGATGTCACCGACTCAACCTAAGCACAAAGAAAATAATCTCTGACTCAGTCTCGTTTCACAACCGGCAAAATCTTCCCAAACATAGGAAAATTTGTCTCCCTCGCGGTGTTCTCCAAAGGAAGTGCTTTTCTTCTGGTTCAATTTTATTGATTCGCTAATGTAGCTGCAGCAAGAAGTTATCTGCGACCGTAACAATAGTAATCTAACTGTGGCACACTGCTTGCAACGTTTTTGTCATAGTAGCGTTATGTAGTAGTAGGTCAAAAGAAATGCCATATAGCTTTGGATTACGAAGGATATTAAAAAACTTATGAGTTCATCGACCTCAACAGTCACAGCCAGCAACATTCAGATGGATTATATGAAGCTCCTGATTACTCAGCTTAAAAATCAGGACCCGCTGGAGCCTCTGGACAATAACGAAATGGCTACTCAGTTAGCGCACTTCTCAGAGTTGGCGCAGCTCGAATCGATGAATGTAAACTTTGCCAGGATTCTCGCCACCGTCCAGCATTCTTACGCCGGCTCGCTGATAGGCAAGAATATAGAATTCATTACGCAAACCGAGACAGGTGATAATCAGGTTGTCTGTGGCATAGTTGAACAGGTTTACAGTAACTTCGATGGAGAAATCTTTTTGGCCGTAGGCGACTATATGGTCGCTTTGGAAGATGTGATGTCAGTTAAAAACTAAAATTAAGGAGATACAAAAATGACTTTTGCATTGTCATCCGGAGTCAGTGGCTTGCAAGCACATCAGAAAATGCTTGATGTAGCCGGTAATAACCTGGCCAATGTCAACACCACTGCCTTTAAGTCCAGCAGAATAACCTTCTCAGAGCTTCTTAGCGAAACGATAAAGAAGGCATCACAGCCGACTACTAATGTCGGCGGCACAAATCCTCAACAGATGGGCAGCGGCGTTTCAGTAAGTGGTATCAGCCCGAATATAATACAGGGTAACATCGTAAATACCGGCAATCCTCTCGACTTGGCACTAGAAGGTGAAGGTTATTTTGTATTGAGTGACGGCCAGCAAAGTGTTTACACCCGTGCAGGATCCTTCGCTGTCGATGCGGACTCGAATTTGGTTGACCCAAATACAGGCTATCGCGTCCAGCGTATTGGGTCGGAAGGTGAAGCCGAAGGTTTCCAAATTGCTGGTAATAGCAATCTTCATGTCCCTTATGACGTTGCTATCCCGGCAAAAGCTACATTGCAAATAGTGGTCGCCGGTAACTTGAGTGCTGATGCGGCCTTTGCCGCACCTCAAACCAATGAGGTTACCTCAAATATCGGCTATACCTACAATAATGGCGCTGTAGCTACAGCGGCTACAGAGATTGACCAGCTCGACCAATTTAGCGGAGGCGGCGAAAGCGATGGGCAATTAAGCGTTGGCGAGTCCGGAACAATTACCATTGCCGGGTATCATCCGGATGGCACTGCATTTACCGGCGGTCTGACATTTACTATCAATCCAGACACCACGCTCGGCGAACTTATTGACCATCTGAATAACAATGTTCTTAATGGTGCTGCTGCATCCCTGGTCAACGGCAAAATACGGATAACCGATAATGAAAGTGGTTATACCAAATCTGATATTAGCCTTTCATATTCTGGTGATGGCCTACTTATCGTGCCGGGATATTTTGAGATAACAACTGTTGGCGGTGAAGAGGTCAAGCACGCCAATATCGCAGTATATGACTCTCAAGGTGGAAAGCACGTTTTGTCAGGAGCCTTTGTCCGGACAGATACCCCTAATGTCTGGGATATGGTTTTGACCACGATTAGTGGTGACATCAATCAGATGACTATGGAGGAGCGACGCATCGAAGGCATAACATTTGACCCCGGTGACGGCTCTTATGCCGGCTTGAGTGGTTCGGATTCGGCTCAATTTGTAATAACCTTTGCACATAATATCTCAAGTCCTCAAACTATTCAGTTAAACCTCGGTACGTTAGGTAAGCTCGACGGTTTAACGCAGTTTGCTGGAAACTCGACTGCTGTTGCAAGAGAGCAGGATGGATATGGAGCAGGTAGGCTTTCTACGGTCTCTGTCAATAATGAAGGTATGGTCATCGGCGCATTCTCCAATGGTATTAAAAAGAATATCGCAACCTTGGAGATATCTCTATTTCAGAACGCAGCAGGTCTGGAGAACATCGGTGGCGGATATTTCATCCCTTCGGCTAACTCAGGTGAGGCCGTTGCTACGCAAGCGCGGACCGGTGGCGCCGGCACAGTTCACGGAGGGGCGCTGGAAAAGTCCAATGTCGATATAGCAACCGAGTTCGTCAATATGATTCAAGCTCAAAACGGATTCCAGGCAAACGCTCGAACCATCAGGGTTGCCAATGACATACTGCGGGAGTTAAGCAATCTTATCAGTTAGTAATTTGCAGGTGTGTTTGGCGTAGCTCGCAAAATGATAGCATGTTTGAAAGTTTAAAATGACAACGACACTCGTAATTACAACAGCATTCGATACGGTGGCTTTGTCACTTACGCCATTGGAGCGGTTAAAGGCTATGGGCAGCCGATTGGCCACCAACTTTATAGATGCCAATTGGTTTGTCCTGGCTGCGCTGGCTGCCATAACCATACTAATCGCGATACTTGTGGTTATCAGCTATAATCGCAAAGTCCAGTCACGCAGAGCCAGCACCCGTATATTTGATGAATATGCACGCAAGAGCGGTTTAAGTAAGCGCGAATGTGAAATTTTGCTTCAGGTCGCACGCAAAGCAGGAATTAGGCAAAGCGAGGCGATTTTCACTATGGCCAACGCATTCGATAGCGGTGCTGCCAGAATGATGGAAGAGAATATTACAAAGCAAAATCAGCAGGAAGGAGAGCGTTTGAAAAACGAGATGTCATTCCTTCGTGAAAAGCTCGGCTTTCAGAAAAAGTCTCTCACTGCAGTAGGTTCGCCAGCCGCAGCAAGAAGGCTCAGCAGCAGGCAAATTCCTGTTGGTAAAAGGCTCCATATAACACGCCGTAAAACTCGCAACTTGGCTGATATCGAATCTACGGTGATAAGGAACGATGATGTGGAGCTTACTATTAAACTAGCAGTGCAGGTAGAAACCGCACCGGGTGAGTTCTGGCGTGCACGTTATTATTTTGGTGCCTCAGTTTGGGAATTTGACACTTCGGTAGTCAGTTGCGATGGCGACATCTTAGTTTTGAATCACAGTGAGGATGTTCGATTTGTTAATCGTCGCCGTTTTGCCCGTGTTCCGGTTAACAAACCCGCTTTCGTCGCAAGATTTCCTTTCGCAAGGGCTGCATCGCTAAATGGTGATAGGGCAAAAAAAGAACTGAGTGCTGCCGGGCGCTCCTGGGGACCGCCTGAATTTGTGTCTGCTGTTGTTACTGAGCTGGCTGGTCCAGGCTTACGTATCGAACTGCCGTTGGACGTCAAAATGGGCGAGAGAGTATTGGTCGTATTTAAGTTAAATGGTGAGAATGACCAAACTTCGGGTTCCCAAGAAACAGGTTCGGCAGCAACAGCAAAAATAATAGAAGATGTCGGTGAAGTCAGGCACACCAAACCGATAGAAAACGGTTTCTCAATAGCGGTTGAATTGACCGGCCTGGGTGACTCGGATGTCAATGAGCTAATTCGTGCTACTAACGCAGCTTCTCTGCTGACCAGAACAAATGGTCAAAGGACGCCGGATGCACCCGGCGATAAGCTCGAAGCAGCAGAAAGTGCGGCCCAACTTTCCTCTGTCCAGAAGGTCTAAAATGGCAGATACGATAACACAGATTAGTTCGAGCGTTACTGCATTGATGCAGGAACTTGACCTGATTACACACAACGTGGCTAACGTCAGCACAGTCGGCTACAAACGCAGATGTAACGCCTTTACAAGCTCTCTTGACGCCCAGCAAACCGCACCATCTGCAGAGTCCACCGGCACCGTTACTTTGAATACTCTGCTGGATTTCTCCCAGGGCAACCTTATTGAAACCGGTCGGCCGCTTGATTTCGCTTTATACGGTAAAGGATTTTTTGTGATTGAGACCCCTGCGGGTCCGCTTTACACGCGGAATGGAGTATTTCAAACAAACCAGCTCGGCCAGATTGTAGATTCTCAGGGACGAATTGTAGCCGGCGAAGCCGGGCCAATCACAATACCGGCCAATGTGGGACTTTCGCAACTGATTGTTTCGGGTGATGGAAGGCTTGCCGCAGGTGACGCCAATATCGGGAAGTTCAGATTGGTTGAATTCAAAGACAATGAAAATAAGCTCACCCCTGTCGGTGAAAATTGTTACAGGATGCCGGATGTCGATGTCCGGCCCGTTTCTGCTGAGCAGGCGCTCGTAAAACAGGGTTACCAGGAAGCATCCAACGTCAAGCTAATCGATGAATTGGTGGATATGATAATGGTCACGCGACTATACGAAGCGAATATGAAACTTATCTCGGCCCAAAAAGAGGCCTCCAGCAGTATGATGGGCGTTGCTATGGCCTGAGGAACCAATTTGTTTTATAGGAGAACAACATTATGTTAAAAGCATTTTCTACTGCGGCGACCGGAATGACAGCCCAGCAAATGATGGTGGATATGATTGCCAACAATCTCGCCAACATCAACACCACCGGTTTCAAACGAAGCCAGATCAATTTTCAGGATTTGCTTTATGACAAATTGAAAGAGCCCGGCACGGAGGTGGCATCGGGAATAATATCTCCCGGCGGTCTTGAAATAGGCGGCGGAGTCCGTGCTGCAGCAACGATAAAAGTTTTTACGCCCGGTGAGCTTCAGAACACCAATCGGCCTCTCGATATTGCTATCTTAGGCGATGGTTTCCTTCAGGTAACTCTGCCGAATGGTGACAAAAGATATACTCGTGATGGCGCTCTCCAGACCAACGCCAACGGTCAACTGGTAACCACAACCGGCTATTCCATCGAGCCGGCTATTACAATCCCTATAGATGCTGTCAGTGTAAGTATTGAAAAGGATGGCGGTGTAAATGTTACCGATGCTGCCGGAACCACATCGGTCGTGGGAAATGTTCAATTAGTGCGATTTCCCAACCCATCGGGTCTATCGAGCGAAGGAGACAATCTGTTAGCTGAAACCGGAGGCAGCGGCACACCTACAACCGGCACACCAGGTGAAAACGGTTTTGGCACAATTCTGGCGGGATTCCTGGAAAAATCCAATGTCCAGATGGTAACAGAGCTGGTTAACCTTATAACCGCTCAGCGAGCATACGAGATAAACTCCCGCGCTATAAAAGCCGGCGATGATATGCTGCGAGTAGCTAATAACATTGGTCAGTAAGGAGCGTTATGTTTAACAAGGCAGTCCATATTATTTCGGTTGTTACATTATTGGCATTAGGCGCATTTTGCCGGGCCTCAGCTAACGACCCAAATGATAGACTGGCTCTGCAGATTTACCTGCCCAGAGAGATTATAGTTAAAGGCGATTGTCTGACGCTTGGTCAGCTTGGCATAATTCGCGGAAGTGAAAATCTTCTCACAAGGGCGAACGGTACTCTTCTCGGCAGGATTTCTATGCCGGGCCAGGAGGTTATCATTGATAGACCAACGGTCTTGAGCAGATTAGCTTCAAGTGGAATCCCTGCATCTGTAGTAACATTTGTCGGCGCAGAAAAAGTTATGGTAAAACAGCAGCAGCAGATTATCAAGGGAACCGACTTGGTGGCGCGTGCAAGTGCATTTTTGAAAGATAGTCCTTCCGCTGCCTCTGTTCGCCGGTTTGAGCCGATTTTAGTGCCGCAGGATTTGATAGCTCTTGAATCTGGAAAAAGCATTGAGTTGCGACCACGCCTGGTCAACGGCTCTACGGGCAATCAGGCCAAAGTCCAGATTATTGTGCTTCAGGATGGCAAACAAATAGGCAGCCGTGAGGTAACTTTTCGTCTCAAATACAATTGCCGCACAGCAGTAACTCTGGTCGATATCCCCGCTGGTTCGGTTATAAACTCCGAGAACATCAAAATAGTAAACGCCCTTTCAAATAGTCCGGAACCTGCAGATTGGAAGCCTCCTTTTGGACTTATTGCCAAACGCAATTTGCCGGCGAACACTGTGCTTAGTGCAAATATGGTAGCGTCTGCCGCCCGTCAGTTTGTCGTTGAACGCAATCAAAGCGTGGTCATCCGAATCGAAAAGCCAGGCCTTTTAATTACAGCGCTCGGAAAGACTATGGAGAATGGCCGGGCCGGTGAATACATCAAAGTCCGAAATGCAGATTCACAAAGAATAATCCTGGCCAAAGTAAATGAAGATGGAACTGTAGAACCAGTTCTTTAGGGGCTTTGTCTTAATTAAGTCGGCAAAAATCTCTGACCAAAGGAGAAATGAAATGAGAAATAAAGTGACCTTGGTATTAGTTGCAACCGGTTTTGTGCTTTGCCTTGCCGCCTGTTCACAGGCAGGCTCTATCTGGGCCAAAAGGGATAAAAATATGAAAGCCCTCTATGCTGATGATGTGGCCCGTCAGATAGGTGACGTTCTTACTATCAAAATTACCGAAGATAGCAAGGTCGATAACAAAGCCAAAAGAGACCTGAAGAAAGAGGCTGAACGCTCAACCACTTTTAATGGCGAGCTGGGTATTACTACTCCCAATCATAATATCCTGCCGCGCATACCAGGCTTCACTATGGAAGCCCAATCCACTAATGAGCTGAAAAGCAAGGCTGATTACAAAGACGAGCGCAAATACACCGACCGTATTACTGTCGTTGTCGTCGATGTTCTGCCAAACCGCAGCCTCGTGGTAATGGGAAGTCGCGGCCGCAATATCGGCGGCGACATACAGGTCATTGAGATAAGCGGTATAGTCAGGCCGAGCGATATTGCATTTGATAACACCGTTAAGAGTGAGCAGGTCGCAGACTTTCGTATCGTAGTCAGGAACACAGGTGTATCGACACCATATACGAAGCCCGGTTGGCTCGGCCGTATATTCGATATTATCTGCCCATTTTAATTATGGAATTTGTGCGCATATATTTTTTGAGAGCAACGGCTTATGAAATCTTCACTATCATATTCATCAAACTATAGACGCATCTTTCTGCATTTAGTGGTGATATTTGTAATCTCACTAAATACAACCCAGGTCGCACAATGTGAGCGGATAAAAGATATCGTTGACATTCAGGGCCTTCGCGGCAATCCGCTCAGAGGTATTGGTTTGGTCATCGGCCTGACAAATACCGGCGATAATACGGCACTATCACGGCAAATGCTTACTAACATCCTCCGAGACGCCGGCCTTGTCTTGTCTCCTGCCGAGCTGACCGGCGGCAATATCGCCGTTGTTATGGTAACCGCTGAGCTGGGTCCTTTTGACCGCCAGGGCTCTCACATCGACGTCGATGTCTCTGCCATAGGCGATGCAAAAAGCCTTCAAGGCGGAATGCTTTTGCCCACGCCTCTGGAGGGCCTCGACAGCCAGGTCTATGCGGTTGCTCAAGGAGGAATCTCAATAGGCGGCTGGGCAGCGGAAGGTGGAAAGGCCTCGATTACAAAAAACCACCAGACTGTCGGGCGAATTCCTGACGGCGCAATAGTCGAAAAGGAAGAATTGGCTACATTTGTTGAATTCATCGGCGGCAACAGGGTCATTACCCTCAATCTCAGAAACAGTGATTTTTCAACTGCCCAGCGGATTAGCAAGGTCATTAACCAGCGTTACCCGAACAGCACTGAGGTCGTTGATGCCGGCACTATCAAAGTCAAAATCCCAGGCGAAATCGGACAGAGCGATGTTGCCGGATTCATCGATGATATTACAAAGCATCAGGTCCAGGTCGATGTCCCGGCGGTTGTAGTAATTAACGAGCGAACCGGCACAATTGTGGTCGGCCAAAATGTCGGCATTTCCGCCGTTGCGATTTCCCAAGGTAGTCTGGTCGTAAAAATCAAGGAAACTGAGATTGTTTCTCAACCGATTGCTCCTTTCTCTGATGCCGGCACAACCGAAAGAGTCCCTGAAACGATAATAGGAGTTGAGGAAAAGGAAGGGTATCTGATTCCCGTATCAAGAGCGGTTACGGTCTCGGAGCTGGCCAAAAACCTCAACGCCATAGGCGCCACACCCAGAGACCTGATAGCGATATTTAATGCCCTCAAGAAAGCTGGTGTCCTTCAGGCTAAGCTGGTGATAATGTAGGAAAGTTTATGGATGAAACTAAATTGATATTAACCGGGCCGGTTTTACCGCCGGTTCCGCTTGACCGTTCCAGCGAGACTCTATCTTCCGGTAAGCTCGTCAATTTTCAACCGGACAAAATTAGCTCTGCTTCGGAGGATGAAAAAAAGCAGACAGCCAAAGATTTTGAATCCGTTTTGCTTAGCAGGTTGCTGGATGAAATGAAAAATACAATCGGCGATTGGGGCTTTGATGAAGATGGAGCTGCCGAGCAGATTCAAGGAATCTTCTGGCTGTGCCTGGCACGCCAGTTAGCTAACGACGGTGGTTTAGGATTGTGGAAGGATATATATCAATTTCTTGCCAAACCTGACCAGACGAATACGCCTAAATGCTCCATAGATGCGAGTATATGAAAATAGCTTCAATTGAAATAGATGATAAAGTTGAGCAGCTACTGGCTATTCTCCAGAATGATATTGAGCATTTACAGAAGACTTTGGCAAGGCTGAATGAGCTTCGCGGCCTCGTCATTAAACGCAATGACACTGCCTTGAGCAAACTGCTTGAGAGTATCCACGCCGACTCGGATACCTATAAAGCTGCTGAATTAAAACGT
Organism: uncultured Pirellulales bacterium; assembly: GCA_964462515.1. Classification (GTDB taxonomy): domain Bacteria; phylum Planctomycetota; class Phycisphaerae; order Sedimentisphaerales; family Anaerobacaceae; genus CAYWXK01. Next base: position 43,534 of record CAYWXK010000019.1, on the reverse strand, counting down.
CAGATGATACGAAAAGAGCTGGCCGATGCTCTCGGCTGCAGCCTTCAACAACTGACTTTATCCGCACTCGAAGCAGTTTTGCCTGACGAAAAGAAAAACCGGATAGCTCTGATAAAAGAGAAGTTAAAGCTGCTGATTAAAGAGCTCAAGAAAGAGCACATCAGCACAACTTTGCTTCTCTCGGAATGTGCCAGATTTAACAGCCTGCTTCTGAAAAGCATTTTTGCTCTCGGAAAGACAGGGACACTGACATACAGCTCCAGCGGAGCAGCAAAACAGCAAGCTGACCTGGCTTTTCTAAATTTGCAATTGTAGAAAACTACGGTTTGATGGAGCCAAGATAATGCAGGATTATTCCATAGGTATGAGCGGCCTTAGCGCAGCACAGAAGGCACTCGATATAATTGCTAATAATATCGCCAACGCTGCAACCGAGGGCTATCACCGCCAGCGAATAGATTTAGCTCCTGCTTATTCATCCCAGGTTGGGCCGGTCATTTTAGGAGGAGGTGTCGAAATCGCCGGCATTACCAGATTGATAGACAACCTTCTTGAGCAGGAAATTTTACGCCAGCAATCATCATTAAGCCAGGTGTCGAAGGAACTGGCTACGCTACGCACAGTTGAAAACGCGTTCGGCGAGCTTTCAGCAACAGGTGGTCTGAACTTGGCCATAGATGAATTCTTCAATGCACTGCAGGACCTCTGTGCTCATCCTGGAGAAATTATTTGGCAGAAGCAGGCTATAACTGCCGCCGGGACTATGGCTGCTCAATTTAGAACATTAGGTGAATTTCTGGCAACATTGGATGCCCGGATTAAATTAGAGGCAGAAAATGTCGTTGGCCAGGTCAACACACTGTCAAATCAGATTGCTGAGCTCAACGGCCAGATAGAAAGAATGGAAATATCCGGCAGCCAGGCTAACAATTTGCGGGACCAAAGAGACCTGTGCATAACAATGCTGTCCAAATTAGTGGCCCTCGAAACGCGCGCCCGTGATTACGGTGTCGTTGATGTCAGCATTGCTGGAATACCTGTCGCCACCGGCAACTGTGCTATCGAATTGGAAGTGGGGTTACAAGAAGGTCTCTTGGGTATTACTCCTGTGGGCGCATACAGCTATGATACAAACGTGCGAGGCGGAGAGCTTGGTGGGTTGCTGTCGTTGAAAAACGATACTTTGGCCCAAATTCGCAGCTCGCTCGACGCCCTGGCAAGCACAATAATCCAGCAGGTCAATCAATATCACGTGCAGGGGGTGGGTTCAGAGGGCTCCTTTACCGAACTAACAGGCTGGGCAATGACAAGCGAAAATCTGGCCGATTTCGTCCCGCCCTTAAGTGACGGCAAAGTATATATAAGGGTTATCGACACGAGCACAGGCCAAATTACACGCCACGAAATTGATATCGATGTATCGTCTGATTCGCTAACAACTATCGCCTCGGACATCTCGGCTATCACCGGCCTTACCGCTTCGGTGGTTTCTTCCGGGCTCCGCATACAGGCAGAGCCAAACTATAAATTTGATTTTCTACCTGCTGTTCTCCCTGAGCCTACTGCAAGTAACCTCACGGGAATTTCGCCGCCGACTGTATCCGTCTCGGGCATTTACACCGGCGCCGAGAATCCAACTTTTCGATTCACTGTGGTAGGCGATGGTTCGGTAGGTAATGGCACCTTGCAGCTCGAAGTAAAAGATACTTACGACCAGCTAATTGCTACCCTCAATGTCGGCGATGGTTACGCAGCAGGTGATAAGCTCGATATAGGGAATGGAATCAAAATATCTCTTAGCGCCGGTGACCTGGTCGCCGGTGACTTTTTTGAAGTTGATGCCTTTGCCAGCAGTGATACCTCAGGATTTTTAGCTGCAGTTGGTATGAACACGTTTTTTTCCGGCCACAACGCTATAGATATGATGCTTTGTTTGGATATAGTCAATTCACCGGGCCGAATAGCAACGGCTCTCGGGCCGGAAATGGTGGATAATACCAATGTCCTGCGGATGGCAGGCCTGAAGGAACAGACCCTAAGCGCTTTAAGTAATATGACGCCGCCGGAGTTCTTGCGTCAGCTTATTACTGATATTGGCCAGCAAACCTCTGTCAAACAAATTACGCAGGATAATATCGAATCTATAGCCCAGAATCTGGCCAATCAGCAAAACGAGATAAGCGGTGTTGACATCAATGAAGAAGCCACTCAAATGCTGCTGTTCGAGCAGATGTTTCAGGCAATGGCCAAATATCTTAACACAATTAAATCATCGGTTGCGACTCTTGTTGAGATGCTTTAAGCAGTTTGGTTTATTGCCGGAAACCTTATGGAGCCGGATAATGAACAACATATATAACACTGTTAACTTCGCCTTGCATTTACACACCGAGGCATTAATCCGCTTACAGGAGCAGGCATACACAGGCTCGCGGATAAATCGGTCCTCAGACAGCCCATCTGAAGCATACAATATCCTCTCACTTAACTCACAGGAAAGGTCGCTGCAGAATTACATAGACAATCTGTCCGATGCCATCGGGACTCTGGAGTTTTCTTCCACTGTTATCGATGACATTACATCCTATATTTCAGATGCAAAATTAAGAATAAGTCAGGTAACCAGCGGCACTTATGACCAGCAGACGCGAGAAAGAACCGCAGAGGCCATCAACGATATATTGGAGCAGATAGTGGCATTGGCGAATACCAAACATATGAATCAGTACATCTTCGGTGGAGCCAATACTGCTTCTGCGCCTTACGTAGTCCAGCGCACCAATGGAGAAATCACAAATGTCACTTACCAGGGAAGCACGCAAGAGCGTAACATTGAAATAGCTCCCGGACTAAAATCGTCTTCTTTTTACGTAGGCGACAATATCTTCTGTTCAAGTGACCGAGCAGACCCAATTTTTACAGGTGTTAGCGGCGCTGCAGCCGGCACAGGAACCTCAAGCGTTCGCGGCGACGTCTGGCTGACTGTAATTAACGATGGCACCAATTTCAAACTCTCTATAGACGATGGAGCAAGCTATGTAACTGTACCGATAGGTGGCGACCCCAACCAGGCTGTAACCGATTCACGAACAGGACGAATCCTTTACGTTGATACTACCGGCATAAATAATACCAGTGTCGAGCTTGTCCGAATACAGGGCACTTATGATATATTCAACACGCTTATTACTGTACGCGATGTCTTGAAAAACCAGAGGCAGCTCTCAGAATCCCAGCTCCAGCAGCTACGAGGTAGCTGTCTGGTCTCTTTGGATGAGGTAAGAAATCTTTTGCTTCAGGACTCCGTTTCTGTCGGCTCAAAAATCGGTTTTTTGGACGACCTTGAAGACAGTCTAAAAAATCTAAAATACAACGCAGAGGATGAAGCTGCTCGTCTCCAGGAGGCCGATATAGCTCAAATCGCCATAGATATTTCTCGTCGTGAAGCCTTATATCAGGCGTCTTTAGCGGTAGCCGCAAAAATGATGTCTCTATCACTATTAGATTATCTTGACTGATACAAAAGGACAAAATTACAGCCCAAAATATGACTTGGTGTGCAACATATATGTCTGATATTTGGACAAAGCCGATTTCTAAAACCGTCGAATTGCACGTAAATTCGTGTCGCCCTTAACGGCACGCAATTTGCAATAAAATCCTATGCGGCTTTTATTGAAAGCAAATTTCTATATCGGACTTTGAAGTCTATGGGAAACAAAACAAATGATGCCACAGACCACTGAAAACCAGCCCCGGATACAAACTGGTGAGCCTGTGAACCGCAATCTATATCAAAAGGGTCTTCAATTTGCTGAAGCCGGCCAATACCCCCAGGCACTTGTCTGTTTGCAGGAGCATATTCGCACATCTGGCGATGATGCACAGGCGCTAAATGATATAGGAGCAGTCCTCCATTGTCTGGGACGCTCAAACGAGGCCATAGACCATTTTCTTAGAGCACGCAACCTCCAACCCGATAGTGCCCAGATAATCTGGAATCTGGTAGAAGCCTATCTTGCCATAGATAAACCAGCAGAAGCTGTGCAGCTCTTTAACGATATGGAACAGATGGGCATCCTTAACGCAGATGTCCTCAACAGATCTGCCAACGCATTCCTCAAGCAGGATAATAAAGCTGGTGCCATTGAAATGTTGCTTCGCTCACTGAAGGTCTTTCCGCAGCAGCCAATCCTTGAATCAATCCTCCAGGTAATTCGCTCCAGAAGACCAAAAGTGGCCTTCTTCTGCGGCGGCGACGGCAGCAGATTTCTTAACGACATTATTGAATTCATAAAGCAACGCTTCGAAGTCCGCATCTTTGACGGCAATACCGAGCAGCAGCTATTTGAATTGACAAAATCCAGTGACATCTGCTGGTTCGAGTGGTGCACTAATCTTCCCGTATTCGCTTCAAAGCTGCCAAAAGTTTGCAAAAATATCATTCGTCTCCACCGCTACGAAGCCTACGAGCAATGGCCTCAACAAATTAACTGGTCCATTATCGATGTCCTTATCACCGTTGGCAATAGCTTTGTCAGGGACGCTCTCTTTCGTAGCGTCCCTCATCTCCAGAACCAAACATCCATAGTTACCATTCCAAATGGCGTCAACCTTGAAAAATTCCCATTTGAAGAGCGCAATCGCGGCAAAAATATCGCCTTTCTTTCCAACCTGCGAATGGTGAAAAACCCCGCCTTTGTCCTGCAGTGTATGCAGAAGCTGCACTACATTGACCCTGCCTATCGCTTGTTTTTCGCCGGCACTTTTCAGGATGCTGCCCTCGAACAATACCTCAAATATATGGTCGATGCTCTCGACCTTCGCGACGTGGTATTCTTTGACGGCTGGCAGGATGATATTTTCTCCTGGCTAAAAGATAAACACTACATCGTTTCGACCAGCATCATCGAAAGCCAGGGTATGGGGGTGCTGGAGGCAATGGCCTGCGGCTTAAAACCGGTAATCCATAACTTCCCGGGGGCCAGCCAGATATTCCCATCAGAGTTTCTTTTCAATATTTCTGAACAGTTTTGCCAGCAGATTCTCTGTGAAACTTACGAACCCAGAAAATATCGCAAATTCGTCGAAGACAATTACTCCTTGAACAATCAGTTAAACAAAATTAACGACCTTTTTATACAGCTCGAAGCCCAGATAAATTTTCAACAGGCCCAAACTCCATTCGGTGCTAACTTGAAAAACGAAAGCGTCAAAAGGTCTCCATTATCCGAAGAAAACCCGCTGCGGAATTTGTTCGCTACTGGATTAGCTTGAAAGGCAATATTAGGTATTTGTGATGTCACTAAATTATGACAGGATAACTGGGCCTCTTGTTACTGTCCTTATTCCGACTTTCAACCGGCCGAGATGCTTATCAGAGGCCTTATCCAGCGCCTTACGCCAGACTTATGATAATATCGAGGTCATCGTAATCAATGATGGTGGCCAGGATGTTAGTGACATTGTTAGCTCGTTTGGCGACCGGCGCTTAATATTTATCAACAGAAAAGAGAACCGCGGCAAGGCCTTTTCGCTTAACCAGGCTTTAGCACGGGCCGGCGGCAAATACATCGCCTATCTCGACGATGATGATTTGTATTATCCCGACCATATCCAGACACTTGTTGCTGCTCTGGAAAACGAGACCGATTGCCAGGTTGCATATAGTGACTTTTACAAAACCTGTTGTAAGGTTTCCCAGGATGGCACTAGACAGGTTTTAAGCAAGGTCATCGAAGTCAGTCGTGACTTCGATCGCTTTTTGATGTTATACTTTAATCATGTCCTTCACGTCTGTCTGATGCACCGCCGCGACCTGCTTGAAAAAACCGGCCCTTATAACGAGAATCTCAACGTTCTTATCGACTGGGACATTACCCGCCGGCTGGCCTTCTTCTCCGATTTCCATCACATCCCAAAAATAACAGGCGAATATTATAACCCCATCGGAGAATCAGACAGAATATCGGTTCAGCGGCGCAAAGACGCAAAAGAGTATCTTAAAAATGTTCTTGCAATACGAACCACTATACCCCCTAAACCCTGGCCAAAAATTGCAGATATGTCAATCATTTTTGCTCTGCAAAATCTGGATACGCAGGCTGCAAAAACTATCGGCTATATCTGGCGATATACCTTCTTTCCCTATAAGCTTTATCTGCCGCTACCGCAGACTGATTTTGCCAGACTCAATACCGCTATGCCCAACATAGTCTTTGTGCCCGTTAATCCATCGCTTTCTCAAATCCAGCGAATAGATGTTGCTCTTGAGTTATGCGATGGCGAATACGTCGCAATAGTGCCGGATGGTTTTCCGGTAAAAGATTTCTGGATGGAAGGCTCGCTCTATGCCTTAATTAATAGTTCAGTCCTCCGTGAAGGATTTTACTTGGAAGGCTCAACAGACGTCCTCTGGGCTGTCGTGCTAAAGAAAGCTGACTTGCAGTATGCTCGCAAAGGTTTTGCGAATTTGTCGCTCCAGCAGTCGCTAAAAGCAGCCGGCATAACGATAAAGCAGCCGAAACTTGAGCAGTTGCCATTCCAGTTTGACAACCTGCTTCAGCAGGCACGCCTTGCAGAAAAAGACGGTGATTGGCTTCAAGCAGCGCAGATGTTTGAGCAGGTTGCAGACAGCCACCAGAATCACTTATGGATGAAGGCGCTGGCTGCAAGAGCCTTTTTCCAGGCAGGCAATTACGCCAGAGCAGCAGAGCTCGCCAGCCGGCTCAACCAGCAGAGACCAACAGTTGATACACTTCTGTTGGAAGCGAAGCTAAACCGACAAATAAAAAAATTTAATTCTGCAATCAACTTACTTAAAAAGGCACAACGAATACTTGAAGGACCGGAATTGCTATGGACATAATAGAAAACAATTTTGACCAGCAGTGTGACTCTACCCAGCGTTACGAAGTTCTACAGCAGTTCGGCGATTGCCACGCCTATCTGGGTAACTACCCTGAGGCACAAAAATATTACGAGAAAGCCACTGCATTAGGACCTGATGAGGCCGGCCCTTATATCGGTCTGGGAGTCATTGCTCTTCAAAAGAACCTTTTTGATGACGCCGAGATAGCCTTCAGGGTCGCTTGCCGACTCGAACCCAATTGTGCCCAGGCATACGCCGGCCTGGCTATGGTCGCGCAGCAAAGGGCCGATTATAAGCAGGCCTTTGAGATGTATTTAAAGTGTCTGCAGCTCGATAGTGACAATCTTATCGCCATTTTGGGCCTTTTTCAGACATCCTGCCAGATGGGCTCATTCGCACAGGTTACTCACTATCTTGAAATATATTTGAATATGCACCCGGGCGACACCTCTGTTATGTTCCCTCTGGCAGCGCTATATATGAAGGATGGAAGGTTGGAGCAATCAAAAAAGGTCCTGTTGGACCTCTTGGCTTTGGACCCTGCTAATAATGATGCAGCTAATCTGCTGGAAGAAGTCGAACATAGTTTAGCACAATTAAAACAAGCCCCGATTTTATCGGGGCTCAAATCAAATGAGAACCGATAATCCTGATATTTCTTCAGATGAACGGCTCGTTTTGCAGAATCTGCAAGCTCTGTTGGAAAAGCAAATAGAGCTGGCTGGCCATGGTGACATCCGGAACGTTGAAGCTGTGGTCAACCAGGCTGATTCAATTGTGACAAAAATAATGGACTCTGGGATGCTTGAACGACCGGAATTTCAAGCTCAGCGAGAGCAACTGCAAAAATTATACAAAGATTTGCTTCTGGTCTTGACTACACAGAAAGTCGAAACTGCCGAAAAGTTAGATTGCTTTCGACGAACCAGAAAGGCCATAAAGACATATCATCGTAGTGTTTAATTACAACCAGTGTAATTTCTGAAAAACAGAACATCATTAAATACTCCGACCTTTGCGGCTCGTGAGAACGTTTCGACCGTATTTATAGCAGAATCCTACTGAACCAGTCTGTGCAGCAAAGGATTGTTAATATGCAACCAGATAGTTGTATAAAAAACTCGGGACCCGGCAAATTCGGATTTGAACAGTTGAAGGCTGTGAACCAGCTTATAAGTATATCTGACCCTATTAGAACAGCTTTCATACAGGCCAATGCTATCGAATCTCAATTGCACCCGGAAGTTGAAACATATCTGAATGCAGTAACCGAACAGCAGAGTAATTGTTATCAATTTACGTTTATCAAATGCCTCAAGGCATATCTGGATTCAGCTCTTGCATTCAAAGATGCTGACCAGATTACTCAGTTTGCAAAAAAGATTGAAGTGGGTAACAGTGTTCCCTGGTTTTTAGGTTTTCTGCAAAGCTTGTGGCATCTGAAAAACGACCATCCTCAAATCCGGCAAATCGAACCAAAGGAGCAAAGCGTTGCGATACTGGTTTCAGTTTTCAATGAGACAAAGTTCACGGAATTGTGCTTCAGGTCCATAAAGAAACTTGCCGGTTTTCCAAATCATATTGTAGCGGTGAATAACTCAACAAAGAATGTGGAGGATTTTAAACAAGCTGTTCTGAAAGAGGGATTGGTTGACAACTGGTTCGACAGCAAGTGCAAAAGTCACGGCGACGGCCTTCAAAAGGCATTGGCGTTTATAAGAAGCTTCAGATACATAGCTGCTATGGACAGCGATGCTATCGGGCTAAAAGAAAACTGGCTGCAAGACCTCGTTCAGCAGTTAAATAACCAGAAAGCAGGTTTGATAGGGCCTGCCAGATTCCCCGATTCACAAGATATTATAAGCTCTGCTATTCATCCCTGCTGCATGGTAATTGACCAGCAGGTGATTGGCTCTAAATTCCAGATAGACTTTAGAAGTCAATGGCCCTTCTGGGATGTTGGGGGATTATTAACCTGGGATTGCCTGCTTGGGGACATACCGATAGTAAAAGTCGCTCATGACTACAACGGCTCTTGCGCTCTTCGCTCAAGCTTGGTCAATAAATTGGTAAGGCACTACTGGTATGCCTCGCGAGTAACGGTTCTTGACGACAACGCAGAGCTGGATGGATACAAGGTAGCAGATATAAGACACCGTCTGGCTCAGGAGTATCAATCGCCTGAGCTGCACCAGATAAAAAACTATCGTATGCCTCAAGAAAAAATCGTAAATATCAAAGATATGTGTTTGCCATCGGAGAATAAATTGGAGACCGCTGCTGAACAGACTGACGATAAAGATAACATTGGCAGCGCCGATGCGAATAATCTTTTGGATAAAATCGCAATAAAGTATGGCACGGATAAAAGTTCTTTATGTCATAAATATACCAGGCACTACTTTAATTACTTTTCGGCTCTCCGAGAAAAAAAATTAAGGCTCTTGGAAATCGGCGTTGACCAGGGACGGTCCTTGAGGATGTGGGAAGAGTTCTTTCCAAACGCAGAGATTTTCGGAATCGACATAAATCCGGATTGTCTGAAGCTGGCTGGCGACAGAGTTAAAATAATTGTTGGCAATCAGGCAGATGAAAAATTCCTTCAATCCTTCGCCGACGAGGTCGCGGGCGGCTTTGATATTATCATCGATGACGGTGGGCACTTTATGGAGCAACAGCTTACGAGCTTTAAGATTTTATTTCCATATCTTAACGCCGATGGGATATACGTGATTGAGGACTTGCATACTTCTTATTGGGAAAGATATGGCGGCGGACTTCGTGAACATAATACAACCGTTGAGTTTTTGAAGGATTTAATCGATGAAGTAAATAATAGAGGACAAACCGGGTGCGGCAATCAAGCCCCAATATCGCACTCTCTCGAAAAAAATGAGCCTGGCTATTTTGCACAGTGTATAGAATCCATTCATTTCTTTTTAAGTATCTGCTTTATTTTTAAGAAAGGCTTTTGCAAAGTGGGAAAAACCTTATGCGGTAATTTTTCGCAGTCGAAAGAAATTGCAAAGGACAATGCAACAAAAATATCTGTCGTTCTAACTACATTCAACAGACCGCAATTACTGGAAAGAATTCTCATTGGCTTTGCCAATCAAACGGTTTCCAGAGAGGATTTTGAGGTTATTGTCATTGACGATGGTTCCCAGCCGCCGGTAAAAGAGATTGCCGATAAATTCAATTCCTTAATAAATATAAAATATATCTACCAGCAAAATAGTGGACTTGCCGCAGCCCGCAACAACGGAATAAAAGCAGCACAGGGACAGTTCGTCCTTTTTAGTGATGATGACGATGTCCCCTCAGCCGAGCTGGTTGCCGAGCATTTACGCAGTCACCGGGAAAATCCCGACCAGCACGTAGCAGTCCTCGGACATCTTGACTGGCACAAAGACCTGCAGGTAACTCCACTGATGCACTATGTTAGCAGGGTGGGAGGTGAATATTTCTGTTATAACAGATTGGAGCACGATAAGTTCTATGAGGTATGGAAGTGGTGGGGGGGCTTAGTGTCAGCAAAGCTATCGCTATTAAAAAGTCTTGAAGGGCCTTTCGATGAGCGTTTGAAATTCGGCTATGAAGATACCGAGCTGGTTTGCCGTCTTATGCCTAAAGGCGTTAGAGTCCTTTATAATGCCAATGCTAAAAGTTTTATCTTAAGGCCAATCGATTTTGAAAGCTTTTGCAAACGTCGCGTTATGCAAGGCAGGGCACTTTATGTTGTGGCCCGCGCACATCCTGAATTAATCATCCCTCGTTATCAGCTTCAGGATGCAGACGGCGAATATTACAATAAATATGCAACATTTTTGGATGAATGGACTAAAAAAGTAATCCAATTTGAATCGTTCCTGAAGACCCAATCTCACACTCAAGTCGCTGACCTCGATAAATACCTCAAGTCGCTTTATATTGTTTATGGTCATTGCTTCCGCGGCTATCTATTAAAAGGGTATATCGAGCAAATGAAAGCAGTTGAAGGCAGCAAAGTATCCGAAGGACAAACGACAAAGGACGAAGGGCGAAACCGGCAACAAAGAATTACTTTTATAAGCGATGTTCTGCCGGTCTTTGACAGGACAAGCGCTAATTTAAGGATATATCGGATACTGCAAATCCTGATAAAAGCCGGCCATAAGATTGATTACCTGTATTTCAAGAAAACCGATAACGACGACATATACAAAAAAGCCTTTGATGGGGCGGTAAATTTTGTTTTCCTCCAACCGGCATTAAATGGCTTTATTGACTACTTTAATTCAAACAGGATACATAAGGTCGATTATGTATGGATAACCAATCTGTGGGACACGGATTACAGCCGCTTTGCCGTTGCTTTATCCAGATGGCTAAAGTCCAGCTATAACAGCACGCAAATCATAGTTGATACGATGGATTTCCATTACAAAAAGCTCATCAGGAAATTCAATGTATCGCAAGATGGCAAAGACCTCTCAAAAGCGAATCAATTTCTTGAGATTGAAAAGCAGCTTTATCCGTTAGCTGATAGAGTGCTCACAGTTACCGAGGCCGAGAAACACGATATACTCGAAAGTATCAGCGAAATTCGTAACGTTACCGTAATACCGAATATCCATACGATATTATCGCAGACACCAGATTTCCAGCAGCGAAACAATATATGTTTTCTCGGCGCATTGCATATCGCTCATAATACCGATGCTGTCAGGTGGTTCCTCAAGCAGGTTTTCCCTCTTATTATTCACAGTCGTCCGGACCTCCAATTCCACATCATCGGCTTCAACTCCGAAAGATTCAGGGCCGAATTTGAGGCTAATCCTAACGTCAAAGTCATAGGTTATGTAAAAGATGTCGAGGCTGCTGTTGCCGATTATAAAGTATTTGTTTGCCCGATGCTTTACGGAGCAGGAATGAAGGGCAAGCTCGGCATCGCAGCCGCAGCAGGAACGCCTATCGTAACTACCGAAATCGGGGCGGAGGGATTTGATTTTGTCGATAGCCGGAACTGCTTTATCGCAAACGACCCTCAGCAGTTTGCTCAAAAGTGTTTACATCTGCTAAGTGACATTTCCCTCTGGAAACAATTTAGCACAAAGGCAAGAGAAATGCTCGCTGAGAAATTCAGCATCGAAGCAGTAGCTGCAAAAATACACGACATCTTCCAACCTTCCGCCAAGACCCAAACAGCACCACAACCGATAGTAGCTGCTGCGACTGTCACCCAACCATCAGCCTGTTCTCCGGTTTCTAAGCCGATAACCAGACCTAAAGTCTCCATAATTACATCCTGCTATAATTGTGAAAAATTTTTGCCGGAGTGTATCGACAGTGTCAGAAATCAAACCTTAACCGACTGGGAGCTTTTCCTGCTTGATGATGCCAGCACCGACAGCACCAGAGAAATAATCGAAAAATATGCCGCGATGGACGGCAGAATAAAGCCGTATTTCTTCAAAGAAAATAAAGGACCTTATGTCAGGAGAAACTTCGCAATCGAGCGGGCAAATTCCGACTTTATCGTAATCCAGGATGCAGACGACAATATGTGTCCTGCCAAGCTCCAGGCACTTTATGACGCGATAACCAGCGATGAACGCCTCGCAGTTGTCGGCTCATTTTATCGAACTTTCGTAGATGAATTTACAGGCCTCGAATATGCCGACAGAATCGACCTGCCTGTTATGCACGATGAAATATTGGAAAAGTATTCCTCGACTCTTTATATCTGCTGGCACGGCTCAGCCATCATCCGCAAAAATATGTTTGATGCAATCGGCCTTTATGATGACCACCCATACGGCTCTGATAAGTTATGGCTTGCGAAGGCCGCTGAATACGCCCTGTGCACCAGCGAAATAAAATTCAAAAATGTCCCCGAGTATCTTACCCTCAAAAGAGAGCACCTTATGTCCCAGCAGGGCTTGCTGCCGTATCTGGACCCAAGAAACCGCAGAGCAAAATTCCAGACATACTGGATGCAGAAATTCTTACAGATTAGAGAAAAAGTCCGCAAAGACCCAGCCGTTGATATAAAAGCAGAGCTTAGAAATTGTAAATGCGGCGATTTTATTGCGCGGTATGGCCGCCTCTTCCAGCAGTGGGAAAGCGAGCCTCTCGACAACAACTACGTTACTATTATGGTCGGCCGGGCGGCAAAAAACTTTAATCAACATCAAAATGTAACCTGCATAACGACGCTGGACGCCCTGGAGATAATGGTTCCGGATTTGCCAAAAAACTTCAAAGACTTTGACTTCTTACGTGCGAAGGCATATTTCGCAATCGATAAAAAAGAGCTCTGCCTAAAGTATCTTGAGCGCGAAAACCAGAACCACAGCAACCCCATCGCAAAACAATTTCTCACCGACCATTTTGAAAACCAGCGACGCCGGGCGCCGACACAGGTTGCGCCCGATGTTTCCGGTGGGCAGATGAATCCATTAGTTTCAGTAATTATGCCTGCCTACAACGCAGACAGGTTCATCGAAAAAGCAATTAAAAGCGTCCTGGCTCAAGACTATCAGGATTTTGAGCTTATCGTTATTAACGATGGCTCTACAGACCTAACTGAAGATAAAATTCGCTCTTTTCACGACAAAAGAATCAAATACTTCTATCAGCAAAATAAAGGCCTTGCAAGTGCACACAATCTTGGAATAAAAAACTCTAAAGGCGCTTATCTAATCAAGCTCGATTCCGATGATATGATGACACCGGATTTCATAAGCAAACATTTGCAGGAATTTGACAGGCATCCGGAGGCCGACCTTATCTATTGCGATGACTGCCTTATCAACGAAAACGATAATACTATTCATTTTATCAAGCGGCCCGAGTATTCGGACCGAAAGTTACTTATCAGAGACCTATTTCGCTGTGGCTTCCCCGTGGTGCCGTTTAGAACCTGTATAAGAAAAAGCGTTTTCGATAAAATCGGTCTTTTTGATGAGAAATTGCTCGTAGCTGAAGATTACGATATGATTCGCAGATTCGTTCAGAATTGTTTGAAGGCGCACCACCTGAAGGGTTCTTTTTACCTGCGCCGGATGACACGCGATAGTCTGTCGGCAAATTCGACAGAACAGAAAGCAAAGCACCATTTTGAGGTTTTCAAGAGGTTTACCGAAACATTTAGATATGATGAGCTTTTTCCGGATGTCCAATGGGACAAAGTAGCTCCCGACAGACGGCAGGTGTGGGCCAAATGCCTGACCGCAGTAACTTGTCTATCAATAGGCTCTGCCTATATGAAATCAAACTCGCCCCAGTGCGCAAAAACAGCTTTTAACCTGGCCTGTTCAGAGCTTGAAGACTGCCTCCAGGCAGACCCGGACAATCGCATACTCCAGCAGTTATTGCGTAACTCTCAGCTCATCCGTGCAAGATTTATGCAGACAGAACAACAAGCTGCCTGTCAGCCGGTTTGATTTATAAGCTATGTGCTAAACAAATGATAGTTAGTCAAGTAAACGTGGTTTTTAACGATAATAAAGGCTGGAAACGTATGCTTACAACAACTGCTTGGCATCTATTGTAAAACCATAGAAGCAATAAAAGGAGACAAAAGTGGCAACTTTGCATTTTCCGGGCCTTTTTACAGGCATCGACACAGATACGCTAATCGCTCAACTTTTATCTGTTGAGCGCCGCACCCTCAATATGTACCAAACCCGAAAAAGCCTCTGGGAAAAAAGAGAAGATGCGCTTAGTAGCCTCGAAACTAAGCTCGAAACCCTTAGAACTTCTGTCAGAGCCCTTTCCGATGCCGATAGACTTCGCGCCTTCAAAGTCGCTTCCAGTGACGCCGATATTTTGACCGCTGAAGCCGCCTACGATGCTTTTGAAGGTAATCACACCGTAGTCATCAATCAGTTAGCCAATGCCGAGCGGTGGGTCCACACAAATGGCAAAAAATACGCCGAAGATTATGTCGGAGCAGGCACTTTCATTTATTCTTACAATCATCAGGAGACTGTCCTGACCACCACCTCGACCACGACGCTTCAGGAACTCGCCGGTCTTATCAATAATGATGCCAACAATCCCGGCGTTACAGCAAATCTGCTCTACTACAATAACGCTTATCATCTGGTGCTGAACGGCAATGACCCCGGCTCCGATTATCAAGTTTCCATCAACGCAAGCAATACCGAGGTCTGGCAGGCCCAATCTGCTTTTACGGTCGATACCGATAATGCAACACTTGCCTCCAGGATTATCGACCTCGACCAGTTTAGTGGAACGCTTGTCGGCGACGAGTATATTACCATTAGTGGAAAACTCCACGATGGAACAGTCGTAAATCAAAACTACAGCATCAATGAGAATACCAAACTCGGCCACCTTATTGAGGAAATAAACGATGCATTTGGCGAAACCGCTACCGCAACTTTAGTTAATGGCCGGATATGCCTTACCGACCATACCAGCGGCATAAGCCAGATGGAGCTTACTTTGACTTACAATCCGGGTTCAGGTTCAACAACTTTTGACATCCCTGCCATCAGCCGGTTAACGCAAGGTGGCTCTGTTACAGCGGACCTCGCCGGTTTTGCCCCCACTGACTTCACCGAAACCCAATCAGCTCAGGATTGTCAGTTCAAGGTTGATGGTTATCCTACAGCACCAGGCGAGTGGTTCCAGAGAAGCTCTAATACTGTAGATGATGTCATTCACGGTGTCACCCTTCACTTGCACGACACGGGCACCGTCCAGGTCAATCTGACAAGGGACATCGAGTCAGTCAAAGAGAAACTGAATGCCCTGGTTAGTGGCTATAATGCTGCTGTTGTCTGCATTCGGGAAAAGACCGGCTACAACGATGTTCTAAAAACCGCCGGCGTCCTGATGGGAGATTATGTCGTTTCAGCTATAAGGTCACAGCTTAGCACTCCTCTTATCGCTCAAACCAGCGGATTTATAGAGGACATCGACTCATTCCTGACGCCCGCTCAGATAGGTCTTGAGCTTGACCGCGACGGTTTCCTGAGCTTAGATACTGCCGACTTTGAAAAAGCCATAGCAGAAGACTATACCGCTGTGCTTGCTCTAATTGGCGCAGATAAAACAGGCACAAGTAACAGCAACACTATTGAGTTCTACGGCGCAAGTGCCGATTACACCACAGCAGGCACCTATAATGTTGAGGTGACGGTAAGCGGCGGTGCTATAACCAGCGCCAGAATCAAACTTTCCACCGAATCCGCATATCGCAATGCATCCTATAGCGGCAACGTTGTTACCGGTAACAGCTCTTTCGATGAAAATGGCGACCCTCTGTATCCTGAAAACGGCCTGCAGCTCAGTGTCGATTTAAGTCAGGATGGCACCTTCACAGCTACTGTCAGGGTAAAACAGGGTTTCGCCGGAGCAGTGGAGGATGCTCTCGACAGAATGCTTAATGCTACGACCGGCTCTATGCAAATCGACCAGGAGCATGTCAGCGACATCATAAAGCAACTTCAGGACAAAATTCTGGTTGAGGAAAACCGCCTCGTTACTGTCGAAGCAAGGTTAGTAGCTCGATTTGCGCGCCTCGAGAGGACCTTAGCCTTGATACAGATGCAGATGAACGCTTTCGGTTTCAGCACCACATAATAGATAATCGCCTGGTAGAATACAGGCTGCCGTCACGAGTATTTTTTATCGCTTGTTTGCTTTTCTATGCCGCAGGCGGTAAATCATAGCTAATATCTCTGCTACTGCTACGTATAGAGCTTCTGGTATAGGATTGCCCGGCTCTACCGTTGAATATATGGTTCTTGCTAATTGCGGCCTTCTTACAATAGGCACACCGTAAGCACGTGCGATTTCCTGTATCTTTTCTGCAAGATAGTCTGCCCCTTTGGCCACCAATATCGGCGCCTCCATCGTCTTGACTTCATAACGCAGTGCAACTGCTATGTGAGTCGGGTTCACAAGAACCACATTGGCTTTCGGCACCTCCTGCAGCATACGCTTCCTGGCCATCTCAAACTGAATCCTTCGGATTCGGCTTTTAATCTCCGGCGCACCCTCTAAGTCCCTTCGTTCCTGTTTGACTTCCTGACGCGTCATCTTCAATTCTTCGATATATTTCCATTTCTGATAAAAGGTGTCGGCAAGAGCTATGGCAAGTAGCGCAATTCCGATGCGTATCAAAAGGCCCATTATCATTTTTGCAACCACTGTAAGAATTTCTATAGACCAGACCCATCGAATCGCAGCAAGTGCATCAAGCCTGTTGCGAATGTAAACCCACACAATTAACGACACAAAAAGTAACTTGAATATAGATGCCACAAGTTTTGCGATAGCCCGGCTGTCGGTGAGCCTCTCAAATCCTCTTACTGGATTTAGCTGGTCAAACTTTAGGCTTATCGCTTCTGGTGCGAAATTAAAACCGCTCACTAACACAGAGCCTAACAAAGACCCCACAAATAGTGCAGCGAGAATCGGACATATAGCTAATATACAATCCGTAGTTTTTGTTTCTACAAAATCCAGAAAGGATTTGCTGTCACCAAAAACACTGCTTGCGCCTGACAATCCCTGTGTTACCTGCGTGATAGACCATCGCAAAAAGCCAGGCCCTGTTAAAAACATTACTGCCGCCAGTGCCAGCAGTGTCGCAATAGAAGCCATTTCTTCGCTAAGCGGCACCTGACCTTTTTGCCTGGCCTTCTCTAGCCTTCTCGGGGTCGGGTATTCTGTCTTTTCAGCAGCCGGTCTTTCCGCCATAATCCATTCTTATTAGCAATGTTTTTTGCAAGTTAAGTGTTGATTGTCATTCCTGCGAAAGGGGCTGTTGACAAAGCCTACTGTGTAGGATTGAGATTGCCACGGCCTTGCTCCCTTCGACTTCGCTCAGGACAGGTCGCAGGCCTCGCAATGACGTAAAAACGCTATGTTTGTCATTGCGAGGAGTCCCGCACCAAACTTTGGTGTGGGACGGACGAAGCAATCTCCTGTTTGGCAACTGCCCCGAAAGCGGGAATCCAGCTCATCGTTCGTGAGCCGGATAAAAATCCATAAAGTTGTATCTGAGAAAAAGAATACCTTAGTTTTACGTTCTTTATGATTTAGCTTTTTGGTCTGGCACATTTTATCTACAAAGGCAGCAGTTTTCCCATCAAACCGGCGAATTCACCGACAAAATCGTTTATAAATGGCAGAAAAATTGTTACTGTCAGCAGCCCCACCCCTATGCACACCGGAAAGCTTATAAATAGGATATTCATCTCAGGCACCACACGTGCCAACACCGCAAGAACCACCATCAATAACAGAAGCGCCGCCAGTATCGGGGCAGCAAATTTTAGACCCGCGGTCAGCATTGTTGACCCTGCCTCAACCATTCCGCCTGCTAGTGTTGCTGCCGTCGGGATACTGCCTGCAGGAAATGCCTCATAGCTTTTCGATATAACCAACAAAAATAAATGATGTCCGTTGGCGCTCAAGAATAAGATTATGAATATCATTTCAAACAGATTTGCCAGCGGCTGTTCGCTCTCATCGGTAAAGGGGTCCAGAATTTCAGCCATAGCAAACCCCATTTGCCGCTCGATAATCTGCCCGCCGAATTTGACCACACCAAAAATAATAGCAAATACTAATCCCAGCGCCAGACCGTAGAATACTTCGTTCACTACCATTAGCATTGCTTCGAATATGCAGATGTCTCTGGCCTCGATGCCCACAGGCGTTACTATCGAGAAAAAAATCGCTACTATAAGCGCTAACGCAACTTTTATTCGCACCGGGATGGCGGCCCATCCAAAAACAGGCAGCACCATAAAAAATGCTGAGACCCTCGTCAGCACCATTATAAAGCCGAGCAGCTTCTCGCCTGCCATTGTCATAGATTCAGCGTCCGATATTCTGGATATGGCCGAAAATTTCGTTAATGAACCTGAGCATTATCTGCAGCGTCCAGCTACTGCACAACATCGCCACCACCGCAACGGCCAGAAGCTTGGGGACTATCGTTATGGTCATATCGCGAATGGAAGTAACTGCCTGAAACAACGTTACCACCATTCCCACAATAATACAGGTTAAAAGAATCGGCGCCGACAAAAGTAACGCCGTTTCAAGTGTGTGCCGGCCCAGATAAAGAACGAAACTGCTATCCATCCGTTAATCCTTTAGAAAAATCCCGACTCTTCGGGCTTGTTTACCTAAAACTTAAACTAAGACTTTTTGCCAGCAGCGCCCATCCGTCAACGAGAATAAATAATATCAGCTTGAAGGGCAGCGAAATCATCACCGGCGGCAGCATCATCATACCAGCGCTGAGCAAAACGCTCGCAATAACTAAGTCCACTAAAAGAAATGGAATAAATAGAAGGCAGCCTATCTCAAATGCAGTCCGAAACTCGCTTATGATAAACGCAGGAACAACAATGTGCATCCCGATATCCATCGGTTTGGCCGGCGGATCAATCTTCGCCATTCGCACAAAAAGTGCTAAATCTGATTCCCTGCTCTGACGCAGCATAAATTCTTTGATGCAATTGCTCGCCCTGCCGCCTGCCGTTTGAAAATCAATCTGGTCCGCAAGATAAGGCTTAATCGCATCTGTATTGATTTTCGCAAATGTCGGAGCCATCGTATAGAGCGTCAAAAACAAAGCTAAACCGATAATCGCAATCGTAGGTGGTATAGTCTGTGTTGTTAATGCCCGTCGAACAAATGACAGAACAATCACTATCCTCGTGAACGAAGTCATCATCACCAGCAGACTCGGTAAAATCGCCAGCCCCGTAAAAATAATTACAAGCTTGACGGGCGTTGACCAGTCTTTGCCCTTGGCTTGATTGCTGGTCGCCTTATCTATAACCGTCATCAGGTCTGTGATACTCGGAACACTGTTTCCGGAAGAGTTTTTTGCCGAATTGTCCGCTGCTGTTTTCGCCTGAATAAATTGTGGCAACAAAACAGGTTTCATAGTCTTGTTACTATTCTGACCAAACGATAAACCGCTAAATGCCAGCGAAACAATTAAAACAAAAATCGTTTTTGCAAACTTACCTGTCATTATATCTCCGCATCATCGCTGATTGTCTTCGCAGAAAAATCTACGAAGGCATCAGTTACGTCCGCCAGTTTCCTGATATTTTCATTTGTGCTGCCGACTAATATCCGCTGATTGCCGATTTCGACCAGATGTATCGCCTTACGCGGCCCGAGATGAACCGTTTCAATGATGCGAATCTTTTTACCCGGCAGGTTGGTAATTCTTGGCAATAGCTTCTTGGAGGTATAAATTGCCGCCGCACCCAGACCGCCTACCAATAAAACCGAAATCATCAGCTTAAAGAACATTTCCCGGCTGCTAAGGCTGCTGTCCGACCGGCCGGCAAAATTGGGGTCATTGGCGAATAGTGATGCGGCTGCTTGTTTCGAATTTTGCGTTTCAAATTTCGAATTTTTATGCTCAGCCGATTGGCCTGTGCATAGAACCAATGCTGCAATGCCAAGTGCACCTATTGTCAGAATCAAAACAGATTTTCTTTTATATGGCGCCACGCCGGATAAAACCGCAAATCGTGTGCCGGAATACCTAAAATGGGCGTTAATACGTATGAATAGGCTTTTATTGGGACGATATTGACGGATAATTGTGCAGACTGTCGAAAAAATTGACAAACTGACCGGTTAATCATTGCCCCGTAAAACGGCAATCAAGATATGCAATTGTTTTGAAGTCGGGCTGTGTTGCTCTACCCATTCGCCTCCAGGGCCTGCTCCCCAGCAATAAACAGGCCAGTTTAGCTCCTCAGGCAAAGTGTTCTTCATAAAGTCTGCCACTACTTGAGCACGTCTCGCCGAGACCATCCACTGCTCTTTTTCATTTGCCTGGTCACCGGCTATACCAAGCACGTAGAGCTTTAATGCCTCGGAGCCCGGATTTCGCTGCAAATTCAAACAAAATTCACTCAAAAACTTCTTTGCCGGCTCATCTAACGCCGCCTCTCCGGGTGAGAAATGGATGTCTGTCACGGAAAAATCCGTCTTTTTGGCTGCTATCGGTGAAGGCCTGATGTTCATAGATTGGCCCAGCTTTTTGATAATTCTTCTGAGCCTTTCTGTGTTTACATCCGGAGTTCTTCCTTCATATTCTTCATCAGGTTCGCTTATAGAATATTTTTTCCCTAAAGACTTAAAGTCAAAGGTTTGTCTAATCCCGAACCCTCTCTTAAATGATTCCAGAAATCCTCCCTGGTAGCCCCGGTCGAAGAGCGTGTTATCTTGTGTTGTTCCCATACTAAGAAGCACTATAAAAAACGAAAGCAGCAGTGTTATCAAAGTGGAAAACGTTACAATATATGCGGGAGCTTTGGCAGAGCTTTCCTCAATTCTATGCTTCTTTCTCAATTGTAGCTGCTCCTGTCCAATATGGTAATTTCAAGCGTCCGTTTATCTATCGTTTCTGGCTGAACTGTCCTATTGTTATCAGGATTCTGGTCTGTAACCACTCTCGCCGACACACTTGAAATGTTAAATCGGTTTCTGTCAAGGCCGTGTTTTGCTGTCAGGTATTCCAACACTACCCACGTTCGATTTAGACCAAATTCTTGACTGCCTTTATCTTCTTTAGGACCATACTCGCAAATAACCACTCTGTTTGTTGTTTTGCGCAGAAGCGATGCGATAGTAGCCAGAACAACTCGGCCTTCAGCAGATATGACAGAGCCTCTCCCGAAAAAGACCCTTTCAGATGGTATCGAAAACATCTTTGCCCTGTCGAAGTCAGAGGATGCTGATGTTGATTTTAGGCCGCCTTTAGTCCCATTTTCCAGAGTCGGCTTTTCGCTGCCTGTCTCTGTGCCTGCTGCTGCCTGAAGTTCAAGATACTCAACCAGCGAATCCTGATATGTCTCGGTTGCCCAGTCGATACCCGGCAAAAGTCTGGTAATAACATTGCTCAAGCCTTTAATTTCGCTGTTACCTGGGGCCGAAAAAGTTATAAGAAGCACAAAAAACGTAAGCAGCAGCGTCATACAATCGCTGAAAGTCAGCATCCATTCCGGCGCCCCCGGCTCTTCTTCAGGTGTTGGCTGTTTTTTCGTGGAAGCCATTATATGGTCGCCTTTATTTCCTCTCTGTGTTTTTGTGAAACGAATGCCTGCAGCGTATCCCGGATGCCGGTCGGATTTTCACCTCGCGAAATAGCGCACGTGCCTTCTACAATCATTTCCATAGCAGTTGTCTCCGCTTTGGAATAAAGTCCCAGCTTTCCTGCTAATGGTATAAAAATCAGGTTAGCTGCAAATGCGCCATAAAATGTCGTAATCAAAGCCACCGCCATTCCGGCTCCTATTGCCTCAGGTGACGTCATACTCCTTAGCATCTGAACCAGCCCGATAAGTGTTCCTATCATTCCAAAAGCAGGAGCCGAAGAACCCATAAACTCCAGAATCTTTTTGCCGTTCGCGTGGCGCTCCTGAAGATATTGAATTTCCAGACCCAGAAGGTCCCGAATCTGGTCGCTGTTTTTACCATCTACAACCATTTGCAAGCTCTTGGCAAAAAATAAATTGTCCAGCTTGCCGACCTCCTGTTCCAGCGCAAGCGTGCCGTCACGTCTGTTGATTGCAGCGTAGTTGACCATCCTTTGAATCAGCTCAGATGACGATGGTATCTTGGCCACGATTGTCTTTTTTATTACCGAAAATATCCCTAGAAATTGCGGCAGCGAAAAATGTATCATTGTCGCACACAGCATTCCGCCGATAGTAATCGCCATCGAAGGATAATCAACGAATATGGTCCAGCTTCCACCCATCATAATCGCCCAGGCAATAACTAAAAAGCCCAGAATCGTTCCTACTATTGTTGCAATGTCCATAAAACTATCTTACCTCATTTATTTGTTTTAATCTTTCACACAAAGCTGCTGTAAGTTTCGGCTCCGAATTAACTAACTCGGCCAGCAGCTTGGCCTTTGTCCTTTCGCCCATATAATGTAGAATTTTTACCGCATCATCAAAACCGGTTGCCCATAGTCTGACTTGTCCATCTTGTTTTTGGGTAACGCCGCCCGTACACATACTGGCTAATATCTTACTGGCGCTGCTTGCATCCATTTTGTCGTAAGCTGCTGCTACGGTTGTTAAATTGCCCTTTTCCGCCTGAGAAATCTCAAGTCTGGTCTTTAATAACTTATCCCGTTCCTCTTTGAGTCGAGCAATCATTGAAGAGACTTCTGTTCGCAGATTATTTAAGTCATTGATATCCTTCTTCAGCACATCCTGGGTCATTTGAAGTCTCTGCTCTCGCGTCTGAAGACTTTGCAGCTTGCTGTTATACTCACGCATCTTTTCTCGCATTTCGATAATAAAATCTTGTAGCTGCCTTTCCATAGTAGCTGTCTTTGTCGAGGTCTCACCAGTGCGGGTTATACTGGGAATCCCGATTGATGCCTGTGCCGGCTTTAATTTGCTCTCCTGGCCTGTAACTGTTACCTGATTCGGATCGATACTCTGGCCTGAGCCGGTTAGCCATCCGATGACAAGTGCACCTCCAAAGCTCACCAATCCTGCCGCCGCCATTATTATTATTCGCTTCTTACTCACGGTTTTTCTCCTGAATTTACACCACTATATTTATTTACCAAATACTGCTGCGATATAGCTCTTATCATTGCCGGTATCGTTTTCTTTTATCATTTTTCGGGCAAATGAAACTGTCGCCCCTTCATCCAGCTCTTTTTGCTCAAGTTTTTCCTGCTCTTTTATAAATTCTTCCTTTGCCTTTGCTCGCAATCTTTCCAGGCCTTCCTTGAATCTTCTGACCTTCAAAAGCTCATCAATCTTTTCTCTTTGTTGTAATTCGAGCGCTCTTACTTTATCTTTGAGCTTTTTAATCTGCTCATCGGTTGCCGTTGAATGTCTTAAGAAAAATTCTTGTTTACCCAGACGCTTCTGCGGATTTTCCTTATTTAACTCATCAATTATCTCTTCTAATATCTTTTGCTGTGTCAGCAGCTCACCATGTGTCTCTATCAGCTTTTGAGTTATTTCAAGCAATTCCGCCCTTTTCTTTTGTTCCAGCTTTGTCTTAACGTCAAGGACGCGTTGCAGTCGCCATGCAAACCGTTTCATTTAATTACCAGCTTAACTTTCGACACCTATCAGCTTGTCCCACGCTTTGCTGAGAGTAATTAGTTGTTTTGTAGTCTCTTCATACGATGTCCTCTCACGGATGGGCTGAACAAGAAATCTGTTTATCCTGTCAATCAATGCTATCGCCCCATCAATCCGCCGATTGCTGCCGGGCGAGAACGCTCCGATGTTTATAAGGTCCTCCGCATCGGCATAAATCGCATATATTTCTTTTAGCTTCTGAGCAGCCAATCTATGCTCTTTATTTACTACCGCAGGCATCAATCGGCTGACACTTTGTAAAATGTCCACCGCCGGGTAATGTCCCCTGTCGGCTAATTTTCTTGAAAGAACTATATGTCCATCCAGCAAACTCCTTGCACTGTCAGCCACAGGGTCTGCCAGGTCATCGTTCTCAACAAGCACAGTCAAGATGCCGGTGATGCTCCCGTTTTCGGCACATCCCAATCGCTCGACAAGTCTGGGCATAAGTGAAAAAACGCTCGGGCAGTAGCCCTTTGTTGCAGGCGGCTCACCGGCAGCAAGACCTATCTCTCGCTGTGCCTGCGCAAAGCGAGTGAGCGAATCCATCATAAATAGAACATTCTTGCCTTTGTCGCGGAAATGCTCGGCAACCGTCACTGCCACGAACGCAGCCTTTACTCGCTGTATCGGCGGCGAATCTGATTGGGCAACCACAACCACGCTGCGGGCCAAACCTTCCGGCCCAAGGTCTCCTTCCAAAAACTCACGAACCTCACGCCCTCGCTCGCCTATCAATGCAACTATGTTGACATCTGCCTCACTCGAATTGGCAATGTCACCGAGCAGCACACTTTTGCCTACTCCGCTGCCCGAGAAGATACCTATTCGCTGTCCTTTCCCGCACGTCAGGACCCCGTCCATCGACCTTATTCCTAAAGCTAAAGGGCTTGTAATTTTCTTCCGGCTCAAAGGCGGCGGACTGCCCGTATCTAATGCCTTCTTTTCTGTCCCCACCAGAGGCCCTTTATTATCAATCGGTTCTGCAAGCCCGTTTATTA
The DNA here is from genome assembly GCA_964462515.1 of uncultured Pirellulales bacterium. Lineage (GTDB taxonomy): Bacteria > Planctomycetota > Phycisphaerae > Sedimentisphaerales > Anaerobacaceae > CAYWXK01. Next base: position 18,533 of record CAYWXK010000019.1, on the reverse strand, counting down.
CCCTGCCTAATATCTGCTCGCTTAACGTAATATATCTCGGTGTGGTTCGTGCCGTTACTATATCGCCCGGCGAGATACCCTCTATATGCTCTAATGGCAGCAAAATCAAATGGTCGTTCTGAAATCCTACAACTTCGGCCAAGACTCGCCTGCTCCCACGGATTTGGATGCCGCAAAGCTCGCCTAATGCCACCATCGGCCCCGCAGATTCGACCGTTAATCCGGACACTCGCACTACCAAACCCTGGCAGGCCATCAAATTCACCTGCCTAAGTGCACTGTGAAATTTCTCAAAATCAATTACCGGCTCACCGACTTTAGTTACACTCATAAATTATTCCGCCTTTTGAAGAGCTTTGCCGATTTGTTCGAGGTGTTCGTCTATCAACGACCGAATAATCCCTTTGGGACTTTCAACTAAACATTCTGCTCGCCCGATATTCGGGTCGGAAACAAACTTGATGCCGGATAGAATGCCGTTTGGCTCATCTTGTCCTGCCTTCTGACACCCAGTAAAATCTTCCGGATTAACGTGAACCACCACATCCTGCCTTGTAGGGATGTTTTTAAGCGCTTCCTTGATAATGGATTCGATTTCGTAGTCACCATCTTGCACTTTTTGCATCAATATCTTCCTGGCAATTTCCACTGAAAGTCTGGCAATTTCTTCTCTGTGCTCGGCAAATATCTTTTCGCAAAACTCATTTAACTTAACAACCACACCATTGAGCACCCGACAGTTCTGCATAAATGCAATCTTTTGAGCTTCTAAATCCTGCGATGGAGTGACTCTCGGCACGTTTGAAGTCTTGCTGCTATTTAATTCGTATCCGGCTGATGCTTCACCGGGTGACAAACTGCAGTCTGCCTGCTGGTCGCCACCATCTAAAATCTCCACCGATTTAATCGGCTTCAAGAGTTTGATTGTAACTGTGCTAACCATTATATTTTTTCATTCTTCTACAAAAGCAAGTTCGCCCTTCTGATTCATTCCACGCAAAATTCGAACAATCTCTTCTTTTGCCTCTTCAATATCTTTTTTCTTGGGAGCCGACATAAGTGATGTCTCCTCATCCACCGTAGCAGAAAGACGCTCAGAGATATTTGACCTGATTTTCTTGACAATAATTTCATCGGCTTTGTGAAACGCTAATGCCAGTTTTCTCGCATCAATTCCTCGTAGCGCTCCCTGCAGTGACCTGTCGGCAACCTGTGGAATGTCCTCCCACACTATCATCAAGTTGGTTATCGTTTCACCGGCCTTTGCATCTTTTCCCTGGATGGCGCCGAGCAGCCCGTCTCGAAGCTCTTTACCAAGACTTCGCAAAATAACGGCAACTTTGCGCAGCGATTGTTCAGGCTGCGCTTGTGCCGCTATTGCTGCACCAGCGCTTTTGATACCTTTAATACGTCTGCGAACCATTTCTGCTACTCGTACCTTTGCCTCTATAGTTACAGACTCATAACCGGTCATTCTTCTGATAGCGCTGATGCGAACACCTTCGCCAAGAAGGCCAAGCACCTCTGAACCTTTCTTTGCAGGCAATTCCGACAGGACCACCGCAGCAGCTTGAGGATGCTCGCCTTCAAGAACCGATGCTATCGTCCGCGAATCAACGGAACGAATGGATATAAAGGGGTCTCGCTTCCATAGCAATTCCTGTAAGCCGGTTTGAATTTGCTCAGCCTTTTCGCTGCCGACCGTGCTTCTGAGCATTTCTTTCAGAAAATTATTAAGCTCAAAACCTTCTTCCTTGGTCTTAAGTGACTTGTAAAATTCTCGCGCAAGCTCCATGCTCTGTGTGCTGCTGCGGTAGCCCGCTGCATCAAGATACGCCACCTCCACCGCTAACTCCTGGACTACCTGCTGGTCAATGCCTTTCATCAATTCCCCGGCAGTGGCGGGGTCTAAGCTCATAAGAAGCATCGCAGCTTTTTGTTTGCCTGTTAATCCCACTTATCTACCCTCCCTTTTCCTCTACCCAGCTTGCAAATAATTGTCTGGCTTGTTCAGGATTATGGTGTAAAGCATTGGCAATCTGCCTGCGTATCGCCATTGTCTCGGCTTTTCCGGTTTCAGCGGGCAAAAAGCCGATAGTTCCTTCAGCACCGGGTAATTGCATTGGCATCGCTGCTGCCGCCGCTTCCGCTTTCTTTTTGCCGCCTTTGAGTATTTTCAGCACAAGGAGCGCACATATCGCCATAACCCCTAAAGAAGCGTGGCGAGCAATCGCTATGTAACGTGACCAGTTCGATTCCTTCTCATCCGTCAGCATTTCTGTCGGGCGGTGAAACTTAACATTAACAACTTTCAGTAAGTCTGTTTCCCTCAACCCAACTGCATTTCTAATAATTTGCTCCACATCCGTTAATTGCATTATCATTCCGCTGCTGCCGCCAGCTCCTGCTTCGTTAGCATCTGATTTTGATAAGTCAACGAATGCCGAAACCGATAGGGATTTTATTTCGCCTGGTAGCATAACCTGCTGCTTTACTGTTTTGCCGACCTCATATTCAGTGAGGACCGTTTCATCAACCTTTTTCGTGCCGCCCGTCGTCGCAGGCCCGCCGCCCGCAGGTGTGCTGCCACTTTCGGTTTCGGTCCCGCTTTTTATCTCCTCTTTTGAGGCCACCTTCGCAGTCGGGTCGTAAGTCTCTGTAACGGTGCTGACGCTGTTCATATCAATGACAGCGCTGACACCTACCACTGCTCTTCCAGCCCCTAAAACAACAGTGAGCATATCCTCAATTTTACGTGCCAGACTACTCTCCACGCGCTCTTTGTAATCCTGAACCGTGCCTGCACCCTGAACCATAGTCTGCTCTGACTTGCCGGATAATAGTGTCCCCTGACTATCTATCACCGTTACGTTTTCCGATTTGAGCCCTTCAACGCTGCCGGATACCATATGCGTAATAGCTGCCACAGTCTGGGCGCTTAATCTGTAACCGGGCTTTAGTCGAATAACTACTGAAGCGCTTGATTTGGCGCCTTCAGATGTAAAAAGAGTCTGTTCCGAGCTAACTAAATGAACGCGTGCAAAGACTACTCCCTCTATCATCTGGATACTTTTTGCAAGCTCATCCTGCAGCGCTCGCTTGAGATTGACGCTTTGAACAAATGGACTGACGCCTATTTTTTCCTTCTCGAATATCTTGTATCCGCCCTGTTCGCCCTCAGGAAGTCCTTCTTTTGCCATGTCCAGCCGAAGCTGGTAAATTCTTTCTTTCGGTGCATAGATGCCTGCCCCGCCATCTCGTAATTCGTAAGGAATGCTTTTTTCGGCAATCTTCTCAACAATTTTAGAGGCCTCTTCCGGCGATAGGCCCTGATATAACATCCGCATATCAGGTTTGCGAACCCAGTGCACAAGAAGTCCGCCGGTAATAGTAAATGTTAGAACAACAGTAACAAGCAGAGCCCGCTGTATCACGCTTATCTTTCGCCAGACCGCTCTTATTTTTTCTAAGAAACCCATCTTTCTTGTATCTTTTCTCCAGCAGTTTCTTATCTATCTCACGTTAGATTTACACTCAGCGCATCACAGCGGCATATTCATTGTTTGTTTGTAGGCTTCGATTAACTTGTTTCTAACGCCTACAAGAAGCTTAAAGCTCAAATCCGCTTTTGCCATTGCAGAGACCACCGCAGTAATATCTTCATTCTTACCGCTCAACAAATCCTTGATGGACATATCAGATGTTTGTTGAAGGTCATCAACTTTGGATATATAGTTGCCGACAGCCTTTACGGTCTCTGAAAAGTCTGATTGTTTCGTCTCGGCGCCGTTGGTTTTTTGTATCCCGGCAAAATCTGCACCCGGTATCGCCGGCACTGAGGTAACATTCGCATTTAGATTGACCATAATCCTTTCCCTTGTTTAACGAAGTAGTTCCAGAGTCGTATCTACCATTTGCTGATAACGTTTTAATACCGACGCATTTGCCTGATATGCCCGCGTTGCAATAGTCAGATTCATCATCTCAATTGGCAAATTCACGTTGGGCAGTTCGACATAACCCTCTTCATCTGCTTCCGGGTTACCAGGGTCGAAAATCCTCGGAAATTCGCTCATATCTTTCATTATCTTTTGCAGGTTGACTCCGCCGTTTTCTTCTTCTGCTTTGAACATCGCCTCGAGCCGCCGATATGGCTCGCCCTTGCCGGCATCGGTTGTGCGCGAGTTCGCAACATTGGACGAAATCACCTCCAGTTGTTTACCTTGCGCTCGCAATCCCGACACGGATATATCTATTGGGCCGAAGATACCATTTACCTTCATTATCTTTTCCTTTCTGCCTTCTTAACCGTCGCTGTTCGACCACTTGAAAACGGCAGCTAAACAACGGATAGCTACTTTATGTCCATTGCCATCTCAATCTGCTTGAACTTTTTGCCCAGCAGCCGCACGTAAGCCTTGTGACGAAGCGTGTTCTTTACCATTTCGCCGACCTCGACCTCAAAGCTCACATCATTGCCGTTTGACTTTACCGCTGTTTCCTTGGGCTGATATACCTGCGGATTCATTTCTTTGATGTCGCCTGACCCGCTCGATGAATCCATGGCTTTGGCAAGCAGCTCTTCAAACTTGACATCGACCCTGCGGTAACCCGGTGTCTCAAGATTGGCAACGTTGTTGGCAATCGTTTTCTGCCGCAGCTCTTCGGCCCTTATACCGGCTTCCAGAAGGTCTATTGCGTCGATTCGTTTCGACATATTTGTTTCCTTATTTTGTCCTGCGCAAACTATGTCTTTTCACAAAAATTAGCAATAATTGTGCCAGAGCCGCACGGCCGGTCATTTTTTACTGCTGAGGGGGTTTTGTATGCGGAAAATCGCTTTGCGCCTGCGTTACCTCTCATTTTGATAGCAGCGGCAATGTCAGGATTCTATACAACCGGATGTGTTTTTTTACATATAGCCCCCGCCTGATTATTCAATTTGCCTTTGGCTGATACCGGAAATCTTTTCCTACCCCCGGCATTTTTCTCCGAAACACCGTTTGCTAATATTGCATTTCCCATCGACCGTTATTTCTTCAGCATTCATAAGTCTTGTATTGAAAGGCAGTTACTTTTACGAGGATAATCGTCTCAATCACTGGCACGGACATTGCATCTAAATAGTTCTTTTGTAAAGGTTACACTATGAATCCAAAACTGCTTGCAATCGATATGATGGCTGCTAGTTCAGCCAATGTGCACCCTGCTTTGGCGGAATCCTCGTCGAACAGCAAGCAAAAACGGCCTTCGGCGCTCGCATCGGACGACATCTCATCGCAGTCGTCGCCCACCAAGAATCAGATAACGAAATTTAATAAAACCCTTCTTAGTGTCCAATCTTATTCTGCTCAATCACCGGACGGTTCCAATTACACCTTGAGCGAAGACCCGCCCCAGGAGCAAATGGACCCAAAACCTCCCTCTGAATCCACTCCGTTAATTGACGCGTTCTCTGACCCTAAGTTGCCTACCGCTTCCTTACCACCCGGTTCGGATATTACAAAGCCTGCTGTGTCAATGCCTGATACCGCAAAAACTGAAAATAAGCCTCTTATGACCGGTATTGACCTGGCCCAAACTACGGCTGCTGCTCCCATCATTTCAGCCGGCAGCGTTGAACTTCCTGAAGCTGCAATGCTATCAACCCTTAATAAAGCGGATGTTCCTGTCCTAAAGTCGCCTATGCCACCCACCTCAGCCGTATCGTCTAATCAAGAAACGTCTTTTTCTGTCCCCGACAAGTTGACCGGCGACAAAGACGCTACTAATCCCATAGGTCAGGACAAAGTAAAATTAGAGGCCAACCTCTCCGGCTTCATCCCCATATCGCTTGGCAATCCTGCAAAAGTTGAAACTCTAACTCAACTGCAATTACAGACAGAACCTTCTCCTACGCTCGCCCCGTTAGTTAATATTTCGTCTGACCCCGGTTTGCAGGCTGCTTTCCTGTCAGCTCGCTCGGATATTATAAAGCCTGCTGTATCAATGCCTGATACCGCAAAAGCTGAAGATGAGCCTCTTATAACCGGTATCGACCTGGCTCAGACTAAGGCCGCTGCTTCTGTTATTGAAGCCAATAGCATTAAGGCTACTTCTGTACAAAAATCACCTATGCCGCCCTATGCTGCTAATTCTAATGGCCCAAAAATACCCACAATAGATTCCGACTTGCCGATAACTCAACTAAGTTCCTCACAGCAGACCCAGGCCGTGTCGTCTAATCAAGAAACGTCTTTTTCTGCCCCCGACAAGTTGACTGGCGACAAAGCCGCTGCTAATAACAAAGATAAGATTATTCCAGAATTGACTGATGGTAACGCCGGCAAAAACGTCGGCGTTCTATCCAGTGACTTTCTTTCATATAAAACAACTGTGGCCGAATCCCAAATACTTACACGCCAGCCAAAAAGCCAAAATAGCTCGGTCGCAAACGATAATTTTAACGCAAATTTTGAGCAGATCTTTTCTCATAATGCCGCCCAAATCGCCGTCGCACAGAAATCATCTGTTTTGGCCGAGACAGACAAACCAGTAAATAACTTCTATTTCAGCGATGTCTCCTCAGATGTGGCAAAGCAAATTCTGGAATCTATTTACAGTTCTTTTAGCACCGACCCTAAGCAAATTACTATCCGTCTTAATCCCCCTGAGCTCGGCAAAGTCCTCATAAGATTCCGGCAGGAAGATACCAGCATCATAGGCTTGTTGGAGGTTGACAAAACGCAAACGAAGTACCAGATTGAACAGGCTCTCCCGCAGATAATACAGAACCTTCAGGATTCAGGTATTCAGATAAAGCGCCTCGAGGTAATGCTCGCCCAGCAAAACCAGCAGGACCATCTCCCAGACCAATCGACACACCAGGATTGCTTTCAACAACGTAGCTTTCCTGGCTATGACACTTCCGACAGCGGCAAATCAGTTAATCTGTTTTTGACAAACCCTGCCAATTCTCAAGATAATCCGACCTATCCTGTCCAGGTCACAGGCGACTCCATAAATATTTTGGTGTAGTCCTGTCCAGAATACAGCGTCTCTGTTGTAATTGTCGCAATATAGTCCTTTTACCCTCCCATTTCTGACGTGCGATTTCAATAGACCGTAGAAACCCTTCTTTGAACCTTTTTATCGAGAAACGCTCTTTGACCGTCTCTCGCGCACGCTGGCCCATCCTTTCTGCTAAATCTCGGTCTTCTAACAACATCTGAGCGCATCTGCGTAATTCATCGGGGTCGTCGCTCAGAAAGCCGCTCACACCGTGTTCTATCGGCGAGGTAGGGTGTCGATTCCCTATAACAGGCAGCCCCGCAGCCATCGCCTCCAGACTGGCCATATTATATCCATCTTCAAGTTTTGGACTGGCAGTATGGATGTAGAACCGGTGAGACTGCAGTAGCCTTTTTAGGTGCTCCCAGTTGTCCGTTGCTCTCACTCCTGCCATTCCCGGATTGTATCCAACAAGCTGCACCGGTATCTCTGCGAATGCCTTCTGATAAAAGTCCCACGATAAAATACTCTTTCGGCTCTCAATGAAGTTACAAACTCGCAGGCCAGCCGCTGTCTCTCCGCGATATGGTAAATACTCATCCACATCGACCCCAAAAGGCACAATGTCCTCTGTAAAACCCCATGACCTGCCTTTAAGAAGAGAAGTGGCCGCAACATGACCGCCAACCGATTCTAAATACTTATGCACCATCTCCTTCATCTTGTATGGTTTACGTTGGCTCTTTCTTCTATTGCCCGTCCCTCTAAAGTCGAATGAATTACCAGAAGCCGCGGCTCCGGCCTATCCTTGATATCCAGTAAATCAGTTATGTTATGCGTTATGATGCAGTAGTAATGGTTCTGTGACCAAACTGCCTCTTCTAAGCTTACCAGATGTGAATTGGCCGGGATAGGCCGAATCCGCTCATCCCATCCCTTCTTGTAGCGTCCATTCAATCCTACAATTATGTCGAACTGGTACTCCAATACTCCAAGCTGGTTCACCCACGCCTCGTGGCAATTGAATACAAGCAATCTCTTATCACCTGGGGCTTCTTCTTTTCGCATACGTGCCTTTCCAACATAATCTTACGTTATCCATTCGGATAATCAGGCCTTCCGATTCAATCAAAGGTTGCAGACCAAAAGCTTACTTTATAAATTCTTTATTTACTTTGTGTCTCTATTTGGTTTGGCCGTAATATCAGTATTTACAATAATGACATTACAGGTCTAGCCGGTTTGTAGCTATTTTCCATAAAATATACCCCTTAAGTCTTTTGCATCTTCATCGATAATGTCACTTGAAAGCATATTTTATGCCGTGCTGTGTGTCTGTCGTGTTAAGTGAATGTGGCTTGGCACAGCCAAAAATCTGAACTTTTTAAGGAGTCAAAAATATGTTAGCAATTAAGAACAACATTATGGCAGCAAATGCTGCACGCCACTTGGGTGAAAGCTATGATGCATTAGCCCAGTCGGTCGAAAGGCTCTCGTCAGGTCTGCGAATTAATACCGCCAAGGATGATGCAGCCGGCCTGGCTGTCCGTGAGTTGATGCGAGCCGACATCGCCGTCCTCCAGCAGGGAGCACGTAACGCACAGGATGCTGTCAGTATGTTACAGACAACGGAAGGTGCTATGCAGACTATCGATGACCTGCTGGGGCGTATGAAACAGTTGGCTGAGCAAGCAGCTACGGGGACTTATTCTTCATCGCAGCGAGCAATTATGGACAATGAGCTCGACGAATTGGCTAACGAAATCGAGCGTATCGCAGGGTCGGCTGAATTTAACGGCATCAGTCTGCTCAATAGCGCTACTGGCAGTGTATCGATTGTATTTGGCGATTCAAGTGACACAATCAGCATCGATATGGCCGATATGACCAAGAGCGGTCTTAGCATCGATAGCATAAATATCGGCACCGCCGCCAGTGCCCAGGCAGCTCTGACAACTTTGTCCACCGCAATTAATACTGCCACTACATCTCGGGCAGGCTTTGGTGCAAAGATGAACCGTCTGGAAAATACGGTAGGCGTTCTTAATGTTCAGGTTGAGAACCTATTGGCAGCAGAATCGCGTGTCTCCGATGTCGATGTAGCTACTGAAATGGCAACAATGACCAGAGCCCAGGTGTTGGCGCAAGCCGGTGTCGCTATGTTGGCTCAGGCCAACGCAATGCCACAAATGGCATTAACCTTGCTGAGATAATTCGTTCAGACATTTGAACAACAATGAGTAAATTTTGGGGGAGATGACTGTGGATAAGCTACCTGTCATCTCCCCCAGTATTAAAATGCCCGAGCGCTAATGCAGAGTATCGTTCGGTTTGCAGGTGCTGTGAATGTTGTTAAGTCTGCTTATGCACCCTAATCGCAAGATAGTGGAGCAATACTATGAAGGGACTCTTAGCATATCAAGAAGCCGCAATCACCACACAGGGTAAAGGCCGTCTCATCGTTCTCCTTTACGATGGCGCAATCAAATTTATGAAGCTGGCAATTAAGGACCTGGAGGCCGGCAATTATGAAGCAAAAGGCAGATACATAAGCAGAGCGCAGGACATAATCAACGAGCTTAACACCATCCTGGATATGAAAGCAGGCGGCGAAATAGCTGCTAACCTTCGCAAGCTCTATTGCTTTATGAATACACGCCTTTCCGAGGCCAACTCAAAGCGCGACCCCAGCTTGATTCGTGAAGTAGTTACACTTATGGAGGAGCTTAATCAGGGCTGGAAAGCTATTACCGGCTGAGCTTTTTCTAACGCTTTCTATAAACCCGAAGCTCCTTCGGAATCTAAAATCTTAAAACTTAAATCTAAAAATTAAGGAATTCCATAGTTTTTAGCTTTACATTTTACACTTTAAACTTTCTTTCTTTTCTAACATAGACCTTTAGCCTGTTGTTCCACATCTTTGTTGCAGCAAGCACTTGTAAACCCTGTTCTAAAAATAACTTACCACATCAAGTGCCAATTGTTTCGCTCTTGCCCACCCCCGACTGAATCCCAGAATCTCCCGATAAATTCCTTTTATTGGCCTCCAAACAACCACTTTTGTGAACACCCTATAATAATCACTTTAGAAATTCGCACACCCTTGCCGATAAATTAAGAAAAGAAGGAAGGTTTTAGTAAGGGAGGTTTTTTATGTTGAGGGTAGAAAGAAGAAAACTCTCCGGCAGAGAGAAAGATGAGGCTGCTGTTAAGCTTCTTGAAAGCTTGCGACAAAGATTGTTTTTTAATGATGCCTCGGCACGCCGTTGTGCTGCCTTCAAATTGTCTTGGATGCAGGAAGATGGTTTGGACATCTTCACCGAAGTGCTGCTTAGAAATGACACTCCAATAGCAGCAAAGTATGCAGCCGGCTATGGGCTAAGGAGTATGAACGGAAGAATGAGGAAAATGGCCTTGCAAGTTATTACCGATGGCCTCAATCATCCCAGTGGTAGTGTTCGCGAGGTCTGTTCTCACACGCTCAGCATGCTCGAAGTAAAAAAATATTCTAAGGCTGCCAGACCGCTGCGAACCAGGACCGCCAGGTTTGCAATAAAGGATGTCCCAAGGAAAAGCCATAAGCCAAGAGTAGATCACCGTAAGCCCGTCCTTGCGCACAGCAGGCTAAGAGTGCGTTAATCAGTTCGACAGCTTGAAATTTTGCTCTCCTTTTTACGATGGTATGCTACACCCACGGAGATTCTTTCTTATCTTATATGGTATTATTGCGGTGCCTGGGGGACCTTAACCTCTTTTAGCCAGCAATATAGAACCGGCACAATAAGCATTGTAAGAATCTCTATTGTCATTCCACCGAAAGAAGGTATAGCCATCGGCACCATAATGTCGCTGCCTCGCCCCGTTGATGTGAACACAGGTATCAGTGCAAGTATTGTCGTCGCAGTTGTCATCAGAGCTGCCCGAACGCGCCGCTTGCCGCCTGCGATTGTGGCCTGGCGAATCTGTTCGATGGTTGTAGGTTTTTTTGCCCGAAACACTTGATTGAGATATGTCCCCATTATGACCCCGTCGTCGTCGCTGATTCCAAACAGCGCCAAAAATCCCACCCACACCGCCACGCTCAGATTCACAGGATGAACCTGGAAAAGCTGGCGCATATTTACGCCGAACAGTGAAAAATTCATATACCACGGCTGTGCATACAGCCAGATAAGCAAAAACGCCCCCGACCATGACACTATCACTCCCACAAAAACCATCAGTGTCGTCGATACTGCTCTGAACTGAAAATACAAAACCAGAAATATCGTAAATAGCGAAATCGGAACCATAATCATAAGTGTCCTGCTGGCGTGAAGCTGATTCTCGTATGTCCCCGCAAAAGTAATATCCACCTCCGTAGGCCTGACAAATTCTCCCGATGCCTCCTTCTCTTTTATGACTCTCGCCGCGTTTTCTACTACGTCAACCTCAGCAAAGCCGGCCTTCTTGTCGAACAGAACGTATCCCACCAGCACCGTGTCCTCGCTCTTTATCACCTCAGGTCCGCGCACGTAGCGAATATCAGCAAGCTGAATAATCGGTATTTGAGCGTCGTCCATCGACGGCACTAAAATTTCGCCTAACGTCTCAATCTGGTCCCGCAGTTCACGCAAATATCTCACGCGCACCGGAAATCTGTATCGGCCTTCCACTGTTGTTGTTATCTGTATCCCCCCTATAGCAACTTCCACCACACGCTGGAACTGCTCAATCGATACTCCATACCGCGCAAGTGCCTGCCTGTCAGGCACAATCTCCAGATAGGGTTTGCCGATAATCCGGTCAGCGATAACCGTCGACGGCTCTACACCCGGTGTCTCCTTGAGTATTTTTTCTATCTCGAACCCGACCTTTTCAATTGTGCCCAAATCAGGTCCTTTTATCTTTAGCCCCATCGCCGCCCGCATCCCGCTTTGCAGCATCACCAGCCGAGCCGCAATCGGCTGCAATTTTGGTGCGCTGGTCGTGCCCGGTATCTGCGCTGCTGCAATAATCTCCTTCCAGATGTCGTCAGGTGTCTTTATGTGCTCCCTCCACTGCCTGTAAGGCCTGCCTCGTGGGTCTTCAATAAGGTCGCCGTTGGCGTCTCGCACATATTCTCTTTTTTGTTTGTCATATTGAAAGTTCACCCGCCTGCCGGCCTTGTCGGTAATATATTCATCTTTATAGTTAATCACCGTCTCAATCATCCCCACCGGCGCCGGGTCGAGCGCAGATTCCGCCCGTCCGATTTTTCCAGTTACCGATTCAATCTCAGGTATGCTGCCTATCGCCACATCCTGCTTCTCCAAAATATCCAGCGCCTCCCCAATGGAAGCATGAGGCATCGTGGTCGGCATATAGAGGAACGACCCCTCATCCAGAGGCGGCATAAACTCACGCCCCAGCCCTGGAAACGTGTGTGCCATCGCCGACCACGCGCGATTCGCTCGAAGGGTGCTTGGCACAAAACTAAACACCCTGTCAAATCCAAACCAAATAAATGCGCCCAACACCACCAACATCGCAGGTAGCGACAGAAATTTAATCTTGTGCTCTAAGCACCACCCAAGTATTCCCTCATAGAAATGCTGAAACAGCAAAACCAGAGCCATCAGTCCGCCGATTAAGACAACTACAAATATAAGATTAACCGACAAGCCCTTTTGCACGCCCAGTGGATGCCAGTCCGCCGTAAGCAATACTGCCATGAGCACCAGGGCCACAATGTTCACGGCCGTTGGCATCACCTTCTGAATTCGCTGGGGAATCCTGTCCCTGAAAAGATGAAACGCCGCAAAGCTGATAATCGCAAGCCCCGCCAGCCAACTGAATGTAAAACAGGTTGCCAGCCCGACAATGGCCAAGAGACCGTATAAAATGGTTCTCGCATATTTGATGCCTGTCTTGCGTGGGAAGAAAACGATATGAGCAAGGGGTGGTATGATAGTTAACGCAATCACTATAGAGCCAAACAACGCAAAGGTCTTTGTAAATGCCAGTGGTTTGAAAAGCTTGCCTTCCGGCCCACCCATAAAAAACACGGGGAGAAAGCTGATAATCGTCGATGCGCACGCCGACAGCACTCCGCTTCCAACCTCGGCCGCCGCCCGGTGTATCACCTCCGCCCTGGGTATATCCGGTGGTTCTTCATCGAGATGTTTGAGAATATTCTCGCAGATGACAATCCCCATATCCACTATCGTGCCTACTGCTATTGCAATACCCGACAGCGACACGATGTTGGCATCTACTCCGAACGTCTTCATCGCGACGAAGCAGCCCAGCACCGCTAACGGCATCACAGAGCTTATCAGTACGGAGCTACGAAGATGCATTACCATAATCACTATCACGATGACCGTTACCAGGACTTCCTGATATATCGCATTGTTGAGTGTTCCTAATGTCTCGTAAATCAGACCGGTTCTGTCGTAAAATGGCACAACGGTAACCTTGGAAACCGTCCCGTCGGCCAGTGTTTTTGTAGGCAATCCCGGCGAAATCTCCTCTATCTTCTTTTTGACGCTCTTGATTACTGCCAGCGGATTCGAGCCGTAGCGAGCCACGACCACGCCCCCCACTGCCTCGCCGCCGGCCTTATCCAAGGCACCCAACCTCACCTGCGGTCCCCATACCACCTTCGCCACGTGCTTTATCTGCACCGGCACGTTGTCCTTCACCTTGATTACGGCATCCTCTATATCCTTAATTGTTTTGATAAACCCTATTCCGCGTATCAGATATTCCACTCGATTCAACTCGATTGTCTGCGCCCCTACGTCGATATTGGACTGCCTTATCGCCTCGAACACCTCCTCTATGCTCACCCCGAACGCCCGCATCGCATCGGGGTCAACGTCAACCTGGTACTCCCGAACAAATCCTCCTATCGATGCAACCTCGCTTACCCCGATCGCCGACCTGAGTTTTAGCCGAACCTGCCAGTCCTCTATCGTCCTTAGCTCTTCAAGGTCCCATCCCCCCGCAGGTCTTCCGTCTTTGTCCCTGCCTTCAAGAGTGTACCAGAATATCTGCCCCAGCGCCGTAGCATCGGGCCCTAACATCGGCTGAACCCCCGGCGGCAGCGTTCCAGGAGGCAAGCTGTTGAGCTTCTCCAGTATCCTGCTTCGAGTCCAGTAGAAGTCCTTTCCGTTTACCAGCTTCTCGTGTGCTGAAAAATCCCTGAATATCACGTATATAGATGAGAAGCCGAACATCGAGCTGCTGCGTATCACCTTTATATCCGGAATACCTAATAACGCCGTCGTCAAAGGGTAAGTAACCTGGTTCTCCACGTCCTGCGGGCTTCGCCCCGGCCAGTCGGTAAAAACTATCTGCTGGTTCTCGCCAATGTCAGGAATCGCGTCAACCGCTACCGGATTGCGCTGCCATCCCCAAAGATGCCAGTCAAACGGCGCAACATATATCCCCCAGCCGATGATGAAGAGTGTTATCAGCCCTACTACCAGCTTATTGTATATGCAAAATCCCAGAATCCTGCCTACCCAGGACTTCTGCTCAGGCGTCTGCTCGTAAAGCACTTCTTCCATATAAAGCTCCCAGATTTACCTTGGGAATTCTCACGTTACTTCTGGAACTGAGGCAGCTTCGAGATGTATTTCTCTGGCTCCGCCTCGAACTTCCCCTTACATTCCGCACAACAGAAATAAACCTTCTTGCCTTTGTATTCAGTGAAGATATTTGTGTTAATAGCTCCACCCATTACCGGGCAGGTCGTCTGCTCAGTTACCGTCGCAGCAGCATCTTCCTTAATCTCTATCGGTGCAGCAGGCTCGGTTTTCTTCTTGCAGCCGCTCATTGTAACGATGGCGGTAAGCAATAATGCTGCCAGCGCAAAACTTATTACTGTTTGTATCTTTTTGTCTCTCATTTTATTTTCCCTTCAAAAAAGTTTTTTTAACATTCGGTTTAATGCCTGTGTTCGCTGGTTTCAGATGGCGCCTTTTCGCCTTGCGGATTCATCATACTCGGCTTGGCCTGGATTTGCAGCGCAGAATCAATCTTGAAATTGCCTTTTGTTACGACAAGTTCTCCTTCGGCTAAGCCCGATTCCACAATATAATAGTCACCCGCCCTCGGACCGAGAGTAATTTCTCTGCCCTCGTAAGTTGGTTTCTCTGTCTTTGGCAACTGAACATATACAACCGCACGCTTGCCCGTAATCAGTGCAGCCGAGACAGGAATAACTAAAGCAGCTTGCTGCGGCGTATCAGCCTTAACATATCCGAGCGACTCGGTTGTTACTAAGTCCATCCCACATATATCGCAACTGCCGCCGGCCTCTTTAACAATATCAGGGTGCATAGGACAAATCCATTTGCCTGCCATTTCCGGTGCCATAACCTTGCCGCCCGCTGCGACCATCGAACGCACGATAGCTCTAACAAACATCTGTGGTTTGAGTTTGCCGGAAGTATTATCAACGTTGACACGCAGCTTTACGGTTCTTGTTTTTTCACTCAGGATAGGGTCGATAAAAGTTATTTTGCCTTTGAAAATTTCTCCTGGATAGGCCTCTGTCGTAATTTCAGCCTCCTGGCCGTATCGCACCCACACTAAATCAGACTCGTAAGCATCCAGCTTAACCCACACTTTTGATAGGTCCGCCACAGTATAAATCGTCGTTCCTGTCTCAACATACATACCTTCCGCAGCATTTTTCTGGATAACTATCCCGCTCATCGGCGAGTAAATCGTTATATGGGTGTGAGTTTGACCGGAGTTTTCTATCTGAGTGGTTTGCTCATCTGTTAGACCGAGCAGGCGAAGTTTTTCTCTCGTTGCTTGTAACGTATCTGAGGTTGTTTTTTTAACGAGGTCGGAACTTTCGTTACCGATACCGCTTGCAGCTTTTAAGGACTGCAGAAGCTCCGCTTGAGCGCTGATTAGCTCGGGGCTGTAAAGCTCAACTAAATGGTCGCCTTTATTTACCGTGATGCCGGTAAAATCGACATATAGCCTGTCGATTCTGCCGGCTACCCGTGCCGTAATATTCTT
The DNA here is from genome assembly GCA_964462515.1 of uncultured Pirellulales bacterium. GTDB lineage: Bacteria > Planctomycetota > Phycisphaerae > Sedimentisphaerales > Anaerobacaceae > CAYWXK01. The sequence continues at coordinate 2,540 of CAYWXK010000019.1, read as the reverse complement.
CACCCGCGTCTCGTCAAAATCTATTTTCCCGACCATTCGAACATCTACTGTAACAAACTTCCTCTGCACAGTCGATGTTTCTATTTCCATAAGTTTTCTTGCCTCCTCCGACACCTCCAGTCGGCGCAGCCCCACATTGCTGACAGAGCCTACGACTATCGATATCAAATCCATAAAACAAATCGGGCATTTGCCCGGCTTTGGCTGACGAATCTGTGGATGCATCGAGCACGTCCAGATAGTCCCTTCTGCCGTTGCTTGTTGATTTGTAACTTTATGTTCGGTGGTAGGGGAGGGCTGTTGCGAAAGCGACTTAAAAAAATACCCTGCTAAAAATGCAACAATTGCAATAGCTAAATACTTAAAAACAATTCTGAAAGTTCTTATATTCTTGTTGTCTTCCATTATTGCTGTTCCTGCCTTTCTTTAATCTTTGTCAGTTCCACACCTGCTAACATCTCTATCTCGGCCAATCTCTGGGCATTTTCAGCTACGGCCTTTTCATATTCAAGCTGATATTGCAGTAGCGACCGCTGCGCATCTAACAAACTTAAAAAATCTACTGTCCCCCCTCGATAAGCCGTCTCCGATGCCGCCAGCATCTCTTTGGCCTTTGGTATGACAATATCCCTGTAAAGCCGGATTTCTCTATTACTATTCTGGTGCTCATACACAGCCTGCTTGACCCTGGCCGAAATTGTATTCTCTAATTGAATCTTCTCCTGCGTCGCCTTATTTATTTGCGCCCTCGCCTGACGCTGCATAGCTTTATAATTGTCTCTCCATATCGGAATCGTTAGCGCCACCTTGGCCATAACCCGGTCGCTCATATTGTCACCCATTCCCGAATCGACACCGACTCCGATGCCAATATCAGGATAAAATCTTTTTCCCGCCAGCTTTTCACCTCCGCGAGCAGCCTCAATGTCATAGCGCAGGGACTGCAACTGCGGATTGTTTTTAGCTGCACCAACCAGTAGCTTCTGAGAATCAATCGGTATCTCTTTATATTCCGGTGCCTCTGGCCAGGATAAATCGCCCGCAGTGGGTCTATTCAAAATACTATTGAGTCTGGCAACTATTGCAGGCCTCAGCTCTTCTAAACCTTTCAGCCGATTATCCACCATCGCCAGCTCTATTTGCGCTCGAATAATATCCGGATGCGCTGTCGCAGATGTAGCATATCGCGTTCGCGCAACCTCCTCGAAGTGCCTCATAAGAGCCAGGCTCTCTTTGGTAATCTCGGTGGCTTTCGCAAGGTAGCCATACTCATAAAATGCCTGCTTGACTTCATAGAAAAGCTCCAGCTTCTTCGCTTCAAACTGCTTATACGCCGCCTTCGCCTCAATAGATGCTACCTCTCCCCGTGCCTCAATAGTGCCAAACCACGGAAACATCTGCATAGCTTCAAACATCTTCCGCTGTGGAGTTGATTCAGTTGCATAACCGTAGCTAATTTGAGGCTCAGGCAAAGCTTTGGCTTGAGGAACTTGCTCAACAGCCGCCCTCCATTGCTCGAACGCTGCCTTAAGCCCCGCATTATTCATCGCCGCACATCGCAAATAATCTTCTAATCTTACAGGTGTATTAGCATCAGGTTTGTTTTCGGGAACATCCGCAAAGCAGTTAAAAGTAATTATACTCAGTAAATACAAGCAGGTAACTGAAAGAGGTAGCTTCACTTTCATTTGTCGCCCCCTTAATGTTTGCCCCCAAAATTGACTATCACATTATTTTCTGACAACGCTGCACTTTTTGCTTTTACTATTAGTAAATACGCTTTCGCATTATATCGTTTTCAGCCTATTTTCTCTCTCTGTTCCAGCGATTGTATAAGAATTCGAATATGCCGCATTTCTTCTTCAATGATGTCATCGATTTTATGTTTCCCCGCCCGACCCGGGACAAAATTTTTCAAACCGGTATAATAGACTATCGAGTCCTTTTCTTTTTCAATAGCTCTTTTAAGGACATTTTTCAAGGTTTCTTTTCCAGTCAGCTCATCGGATGGTTCCGGCCTTATGCCGAACACTGCCAGCCCGGCCATCGCTTGTGCATCTATCAACATATTTTTGTCGGGTTTGAAACTCCTGAGTTCCCTGCTCTGTTCGAAAAGCTGCTTTTTCATATTTGCAAAGACCTCAATGTGCTTGGTCTCCCAGTTCGCTAATTCACTAAACATGTTCTTAAGCTGTTGGTCTTTGAACAATCCTGCCGCTTTACGATAGAACCTCGCGCCATTGCGTTCGATCTTCTGGGCTATTTCAAAAATCTCGAAAGCGTTGAATTCGATATCCATTCTTTTCCTTTCTTCAATCCTTCAATGGTCGGATACTTTCGACTGCAAAACTTATTATCTTCAGCAATATATTATTGTCTGTGTGACTACCTGATTCGTCAACTGCTCGCGGCGTAATACTTAAGATAAAGTGACATCGAAAATCCGACTTTATCTCATTCATATACTGTTGAAAGCTGAAAGATGGTAAGCGTTCAGGCAGATTTTGCTAAATTGCCTGCTGTTTTTATTAATGATGGAA
>CAYWXK010000018.1:0-81547 GCA_964462515.1 uncultured Pirellulales bacterium | reverse complement strand
ATTCTTTCAGGATACCCTCTAATCCGCAATGGTACAGTTTTCGGGGGTCAGCTCATAAGCATACGAAGTTTTTTTGAATCACGAAGTTCGATAAGATTTTTGTCTAAATCCTTTGGCAAGATATTATGAACAACTTCAATTGGTTGTTTTACTTTTATTTGGGAAGAACCACCACTTGTTTTTGCTTCTGGATGTATGTTTTCATGTTCCTTACTAAACAAATTTAATCTCGGCAAAATATACAAAAAGGAAAATACCAATACCGCCAGAAACAGAAGCCACCAGTACTTTCTACCATACATTAGTATCCACAGAAGTTTCTGAAGAAACTCAGGTGGTTTAGGTTCAAGAGTTTCTTCTTGCTTCTCCAAGATAGCAAATCTCGTTTCAATTGATTGTCTTGTCTTTTCTTTCTTATCGTTAATTTGTATTTCAAACCCTTTCAGGATATTTGGTTGAGCTAATCCAGCCGTAACTAAATGAGAGTTAGCGAATGGAACTAATTTTTTGTATTCTTCATCAACAATTGTAAGTAATTTCTCTTTGAACTGTCCTAATGGAATATTGGCAAAGCTTGGTTCAAGGGACTTTATAATATGCTCAATCAGGCTGTCTATATAATCAAAGTGGGCCTGTAGCTGTTTGCCAGTACAAGCTGTGGAATTGTATAAACCACGAGTAATAAAATCTTGTACTATCTCTCCTATTTTTTGTTTAAGATTATCTTCAGTTTTTAACAAATAATCTTTTTTGAGAAGTTCAACGGCAGTATCGTGATCTTTACATTCATAGATCATATTTTCGTTACAATCGTTTCTTGTTAATCTTTGAAGTTTTTATCCGAACGATTTTTTGCTTCAAAGATGTTTCTCTCTGAGAAGCTAACTGAATTTTACTATATCTTACCTTATGCGTCAATAATTTACTTTGTTTCTCTGTATCCTCTGTGGCAAAGATTAAAAAGCTCACAGTCTTTACATCGCAAGTTGTATTTGCCGTTACAGCCTTCTGTTATGCCGATTCTGGACAGTGCAAAATCATACTTAACCGGGTCGGCGGGTTCAATCTGTGCAAAACTTTCTGTGATTTCTATGGCACTCGCAAGAGAAATTGTCTTATGATTATGGAACCCCAGAATTCTGCTCAGGCGGCCTATATGCACATCAACCGGCACAATGAGTTTTGCTCTATCAATTGATTTCCATAAACCGAGGTCAACATCATCTTTCCGCACCATCCACCGCAGAAAAAGATTCAGCCGTTTGCAGGCGCTGCCGCCCGCAGGACCAGCTAACAGAAACTTTAGACCAACGGTAGGTTGACCATTATGCTCTTTCGCGTATATTTTCCACAGCGAATCGCAAAATCTCGATAAGGCCGGAATGATATTCTTATCGTTCGGACTGTAACCCCCAACAAAAAAACTCTCGATACTGCCGTATCGGTTCAGAACCTTCTTTAACAGCGTAAGCAAATCGGCAATGTCCCCGCCTGTGGTGAAGCGATGCTTGAAACTAATTAACTTTTCCCGACCTGTTTTATCGAAATTCTTAACAAACGTGTATGGACTTTTTCCCATACGCGAAAATAAATTGCTTAAGCTTTTTTCTATCTGTTCCACCCGGCCATAGGCGAGCGCCGCTGCCAAAAATGCGACTATCTCTTTATCAGAGGGCTGGGTATATTGATATACAAATTGCAGCGGGTCCGGCTTTATGAGGTTATGATGGTTATACCTATTATACAACCCTTCGAGTATTTTCTTTAGAGCGTCTAACATAATAAAAAAGACACGGATTAACACTGTTGATATTAGACACGGATTAACCCGGCGCGGCCTTTGGCCGCAACCAAAATCCTAATCTCTAAATTCTAAATCCTAAACAAATTCAAATGACCAAAAACTCAAAATTCCAAACTAACTGTAATTTTTTATTATCAAAGCGGTTATGACAGTATCGCTGCAAAATCAAGCAGAAAAAACAAGAAGTTAAAAGATTGTAGTACGGATTTACACTGTTTATAATTCATTTCCGCCTTTGATAAAGCTTTGGCGGATAAATCTCTGTGTCTTCTGTCCGCCACAGGCGGATAAATGTTCTCCTGTGGCTTTGAAAAATCCGGGCTAATCGGCAATTTTAAGTTCCTTGTGTTTAGCGAGGATTTCGTCGGCCAGCCCTTCGAGGGCTGCAAAATCGTCATCTTTAGGGCAGCCTTTTGCTACGACCGGCGTAAGGAGCTCGGCTTTGAGATTTGGAATCAATCCTTTTAACTGCTCAACCGTTTTGCCGCCCCAACCATAAGAGCCGATTATCGAGACAAACTTTGTCTTTGGCCTGAGTGCGTTCGCCAGAATCGCAGCATAAGCAGCCTGCGGGTGTGCACCTGCAAGAACGGTCGGAGAGCCAAGCACAACTGTCGCCGCATCGACAAGAGCCATTGCCAATTCACCAACATCGGCAACCGATAAGTTAAACTGCTTAACGGTAATATCCCTTTCAATCAAGGCATCCACAAAATGCTCGACCATTTTCCCTGTGCTGCCGTGCATTGAAATATAGGGGAGCACGACCTGGTTCTTAACCTTGTCGCTGACCCAATCTTTATAGGCATCAATGATAAAGGCGGGCTTGTCATAAACCGGGCCGTGACTTGGCGCAATCATTTCTATTTGTAGCTTCCCCACTTTTTCGAGATTCTTTTGTATCGGCGCTCGGAAAGGCATCATTATCTCCGCATAGTATCTCTTGGCGGCCTCATAGACAAGCGGCTCATTATCAACAAACAAACTGCTTGTCGCAAGGTGAGAACCAAAAAAATCGCAGGAGAAAAGTATTTTATCCTCCTGCAGATATGTGCACATCGTCTCGGGCCAGTGAACCCACGGCGTATGAATAAACTGAAGAGTTTTATTGCCCAGAGAAAGAGACTCGCCATCCTCGACCGTAATGAATCTATCCTCACTGATATCAAGTAAGTCAATAAGCATTTGCTTGCACTTTGCGGTCGCTACAACCTTTGCATCGGGATACAATAGCAAGACATCAGGTATAGAGCCGGAATGGTCCTGCTCAGCGTGGTGGGCGACAATATAGTCTATTTTCTCGACGCCGACTTTGACCAAGTTACTTATCAATACATCGGCCTTAGTCGGGTCAACGGTATCTATTAGGGCTGTCTTGTCGCTACCCTTGACAAGGTAAGCATTATAGCTTGTCCCATCAGGAAGCGGAATCAGCTCATCGAAAAGTCTCCTGTCCCAATCTATTGCTCCGACAAAATAGATACCTGGTTTTAATTGCCTCATATTTTTTATCCCTTCCATTACCTTATACCGCATCTATTCGGAAACTCTCAGGACAATCTTTCCGAATTGCTCCCCTGCTTCCATTTTTCCCATAGCACCCCGAACATTTTCAAGCGGCTCCACCGAGTCGATAACAGGCTTTAGCTCGGCGGCTGTAACCGCTTGGAGCATCTGGCGAAAATCTTCGTTTGAGCCCATAGTCGAACCCATAATCGTCAACTGGTTCCAGTAAAGGGTGCGCAGGTCAGTTTCAGCTTTTGTGCCGGTTGTAACTCCGCATAAAATTATCTTACCACCCCGACGAACCACAGTTAAATCTACCGGCCAGGTCGCAGCCCCCACAGTATCAATAACGACATCGACTCCACGACCAGACGTCAAATCTTTTACGCTGTCGGCAACGTTAGTTGTCTTATAGTTAATCGTGTGGTCAGCGCCGATTTGCCGGGCGCCGGTGAGTTTTTTATCCGATGATGAGGTAACGATTACGCAAGCGCCAATTAGTTTAGCTAACTGAAGGGCACAAAAAGCGACGCCGCCCCCTATGCCGTGAATTATTATTGTCTGGCCTGGTTTTACCTGTGCCTTCGCAAAAAGCATTCGCCAGGCAGTAACGCAGCTCAATGCAAAAGCTCCGGCCTGGTCAAAATTCATAAACGCAGGTTTAGGATGCACATTCTGCGAGGGGACAGCTACACGCCGGGCAAATGTCCCTGGCCGACTCATACCGATAATGCCAAAAGATGAGCATTCGCTCTGCTCACCGCGATTGCAATACTCGCAAGAGCCGCAGCTAAGAGCCGGGTTCAAAACGACCTCATCGCCGATTTTAACATTCGTAACATCCGAACCTGCATCAACCACAACACCGGCGGCGTCGCAGCCAAGAATATGCGGCATACTAAGTGTAAGACCGGGTCTGCCCTTTCTAACCCATATATCAAGGTGATTAAGCCCGGCGGATTTTACATCTAAAATGACCTCGTTTTTGCCGGGCTTTGGCTGGGGAACTTCTTCAACCTTGACCTGGTCTAATCCACCGTGCTCATAAATAACCGCAGCTTTCATTGCAAATCCTCGCCTTTAACTTTTTTACCGGCTGATAGTCACTTCAAGTATCTGATTTTCGGAAAGGACCACTTTTTCTTTCAAGCCAATCTCGATACGGCCATCTTTGAGTATATAGTCGCAGGTTATGGGCTGCTCCTCCGATACTGTAACTGAAACTTTCACCGACCGAAAATTTTCAGGGACAGCAAAGGTAAGAGATTTTATAGCCAGTTTCCCCCAGCGCAATTCGATTCGCTCGTATTGAGCTTTTTTATCTTGTTTCTGAGTAAATGTCCCCCAGCCCTGGGCGGCTGTAAAGGCAGCCCGGAAATTTTCAGGTGTAAGTCTTGGTGCAAAGCCGATGTGTCCCTTCGGGCCATTATATTCATAGCCCATAAGCGCCGTATAGACGCCCCAGCTTGCCAAAGCCCGTGCATAATGGTCGCCGCACTCAATCTCATTGAAGGGATTGTGCTTGGCAGGATGATAACGGTCGTGGGCGCCGCGGCAGATAACAAGTGCCTCCGTAACCATATCTTCCCAGACCATATTTCCGGCCACCTGGTATTCTATGCCTGTCCAGACTTCATCCCTGTAACGAACACCTTCCGCCAAGTACTGGTTTTTAGGCCAGGTGCAGGTAAATAGACCCGCCTCACCCGGACGAGCAAACCATCGCTCCGGTTTATACACAGCATTGTGCGACCCGACATCAGGCGCCCAGTTGTATTTCCATACTGACTGCAAGCCCTTTCTTACATTTTCAACAGGATAGATGTAGCCAAGACCCAGCTGGTGTGCCCAACCCTGGCCAAAAAGCTGGTCGGACAGGCACCCTTTTGCATACTGGTCTTTCGGGTGCTTCTGCAAGTCAACGACCTGAATGAAGTATTCGCCATCCCAGAGCTGCTCGACTGAAAGATGACTGCCGCTTTCAAAGATTCGACGACACCGTTCGGCGAAATCCTTATCACCCATTTCCTTTGCCATTTCCTCACCGGCACGCAGTGCAGCTAAATACAGTGAGCCGACAAAGGTATTTGGACCTTCGAAGTTTATGTCAAAGGTATTGTGCTGACTATTTTCGATGAGGCCATCCTCATTGCCATCCTGGTTGATGGAGAACTCGAGGGCTTTTTTGATGCGCGGCCAGTTGCGTTTTAGAAATTCGCCATCGGCAGACATCTGATGCTCACGGTAGGCCTTTAGTATAGTCCCGCACTGGCCATCTGCTGCGTAAACACGATTGCTGCGAAAGCCGACAAGACCGTTCTTGCTGTCAAAACCTGCACCAAAATCCTGCATTTCTCTGGCGCTTCGCTCCAGCTCTGGAAATAACCGAGCCGGTGCGTGAGCATAGTTCCATACGTGAGTGCAGGTGCCCTCGCAGCAGCCGACACCCTCCCACGCCCAGAAACGGCCGTTCTGCCACCACTGACAGGTTCCAGTCGCCAGATTGCACACGGTTGAGTGCAGGCGGAAAAGCAACCACCGCGGCAGCGTGCTATCCTCATAGAATGTTTTGTGCCACTCAATGGTATCACCTGCCAGACGGCTGTGATTGTCGAGAACATAATTCGCAACGTCGGATGCGTTATTAAATCGGTTGGCGTATTCGTGACCGTGCTGATGATTAGGAAAGAACCACGTCAGCACAAAGGTAAAGGTATGTTTTGCAGCCGGTTTTAATTCGACATACGACGCAGATAAGGCGGCGCTTCGCTTTTCAATAACAGGATATGTAACATTTTCCTGGCAATGAATTTTCTTTGCCCAATCTCCAATGGAGTCAAGAACTTCACGAACTTTCCCTGAAGGCTCTGTTTGTCCCGCAGTCGCCAGCACCATAGAGCCATAGTCAGGCAGCTTATCTATCGGCCCTAATGCCTGCGTTTGCGGTTCATCCGACAATTCAATCTGGTCGATGTTGATATGTCCCCATCCGCCGGAAAACTTATCAACGATTTCAATTTGAGCTTGCTTACCTTCAAATTCCTGAACGTTCCAGAAAGACCATTCGAGTTTTTCGTTACCCTTGCCGGTCGCGGTACGCACGACCTTACCATCGACAAGAAGGTTAATACAGGTCTGGCCTGCGAGGCCGCCGCCGCCAATCAAAAAGGTAATAAACTTACGCGAGATGGTAAAAGTCGGCGACAAAAGCGTCCCGTTGGGTCCATCGCCGCCAAGAAAAGTATTGACAAGCCCTTTTCCGAGAAATCCGCTTACGTTTTGCTGGTCAGGCAACGTTCCTTTTGCAGGGCCTTTTCCTAATGCTTCTCCTGACACTTTCCAGTCACCATAGTCTTCGCCTTCAAAATCGGCCAGGACCACTTTGGTTCGGAGCATTAAAACAGCTTCACTTGGAGGTAATTCCTCGGCTGTATGAATCAGCAAAGTGCGTTTATTCTCGCCGACAAGTCGGCTGTGTCGCAGAGCGTTCACCTGTTTTGCCGAATTAAAAAGCACGGCGTTTTCGAGCCATCCTAAAACGCCCACACGAACATTCTTTTTGGAGATATTTTCAATTGTGATATGAAATAGAACCGCAGGAAGGGCCGAGTCCTTCGTATTAAGCGGGATAAACGGCGAAAAGGCCTCCAGCTCAACCTTTACCGGAAAATCTTTGTCGCTGTAACGAACAACGCCGACAGGATACTCGCCTGCAAACTCCACGCTTGAAAAACTTTTATCCAAAGGTTTTGCAGCGGTTGCACCATCTTTTTCCAAAATCACAGCAAAACCTGAATCCACAGGTGAGTCAGGTCTATAGGTGCGGTAATTATCCGAACCATAACCTGAGAAGACATTCTCATTAAAGATTTGCCAGACGCCGAGCGTCCCATCCCCTCGCAAATAAAGCTGCCCCGCAGCAATACCGCCTACCGGCATCCCGATTGTGTCGATGTCACTGCCGCGATAGGTTTCCCGCTCGCCTCTTTCAAAAATCCGCAGCAAAAAGTCTTTAGAAAGTTTCTTATCCGCGGGAACTAAATGCTTTATCTGGGTCTGTTCGCCTTTCGATGTGCTGCCAAACGCAAAAATGATGTTACAAACTACAAATCCAATTACAATTAACCTGAGCCTTCTCATTGTTTATCTCCTGTCTTTTAAGATTAAATAAATTCACCGCCATCAAAATAGAATTAAATATGATTACAATCAATTGCCCTTGCAAGGTATCTATTCAAGTCTCAGAACAAGTAAGGTCGGCTCAACAATATGCAGGTTATTCAGCAGTGGCTCAGTATATTGGATATCACCGAATTCGGCTCCATTGAAATGGTGCTGCTTACCAACATGATTATTCCAATCCACCCCTTCCGTCAAAAAGCCGGTATCCCGCTGATGATGTTTTGCTATAGCCCGCAGGATAGTAAGCCCATCCTTCAGATAATTTTCGTCTTTCGTATCAATATAAGCTTCAATATAGACAATCGCCGCCTCAGCATTCTCCCATAAATAAGCCGTATCCCAGCTCTTCTCCATAAAAAGCAGCCCCTTTGTCTGGACACCATTTCTATCCTCATTCATTTTGAACTGGTCAAGACCAGCAAGGCACTTATCATACGCAAAATCACGAATCTTTTGGTCGCCCAGCAGTTTTGCCGCCTCACGAAGAACACGGAACGCTACCGAGTAAGCAACGTTCTCGTGCTCATCATAGGTATCGTGATTGATACTTCCAAAAATTCCCCCCGCTTCCATAAAGACCCGAACCTTCTGGCTGATTTGCTTTCTGTAATCGGCAAGCCCCCGCTGCGATAATCCTATGTAAAGTTGAATTACAAACAGTCCATCGGCGCTTTTTTCAAACAGCCTGTCTTCTCCTCCATCAGGACTTTTAGTATAGTGCTCGCCTGTCGGTGTGCATCGCCTCGGATACCAGCCGGTTTTGGTAGGCTTAACATTTGAATTTATCCATTCGGCTGTCTTTGCGGCGGCGTCATACATCTTTTCTTTTCTATTTTGGTCCAGAATATCGGCAAACAAAAGCACCTGGTAAGCAACCTTTGCCATTGAGCCGACGCAGAACCAGTCGTTATTGTGTTTGTAATTAAGGCAAAACTTATCGGTAATAGTGTCGCGATATGGTGTGATAAATCCCGTTTGGTAGTCGATAAACCCATCTTCCAACACATGGTCCAAGAGCGAAATAGCTTTTTCCGCCAGAGACGGGTCTTTGATATGCTTGGCAAACAAATAGATTTCGTAGGCGCCCCCGACCGAATTAGCCGCCCAGCCGGGACCTTCGAGGTTGCCGAAATCGTGCCAGCCCATTACATCGCCGTTACTATCCACAAAGCTTGATTTGCAGCTAAAGATGCCCCTTATACTCAACAAATGTCCGCTCCACTGCAAACCTAACCGAATCCCTCGCAGAATCAAGGATTGTATAAGACGGATTTTCCGGCAGATAGAAGCTGGACTTGACTTCTTCCAGCAGCAGATAATCGATTCCGAACATATACGCCTTGACGGCCTTTTCGTTCGCACCGACAATCTCAAATCTCAAAGTGTGCTGACCTTCGGCAAGCTCATGGATGCCCATATCCAGAACACCCGTAGCTATCACGCCATCGTTATAAAGGTCGATTGGCTCGCCGAGCTTTTTGGCGTCCAGATACAACTGAACAATCCCATAATCTACGGCTTTAGTAAGCTGCAACTTCAGTCTGTAAGCTGCCGTTTTCTCTACCGGCACAGCCAAATCGAGCGTATCATTTGGCTTGGCATCAGTCCACCACAGGTGAGCATCGCCGCTCCACTCTGTGCCGTATCCGTCCATCTCCTGTGGTCTAACCTCACCCGCTGTCTTTGCGAGGATTTTTATTTCTTCGCCTTCCAGAGCGCCTTTAACCTTCACGACTTGAATCGGCGTCCAGTAGCCGCTTCGTTCATTAACAGGCACCGGCTGGTAAAGGTCGGCCTCGCCGGCCACCTGATACCAGTAAACGGTAGCTGCGTAAAGAGTCGGCTTATTATTGGGATAGTATTTTTCAATCGCGGCCTCGAAAGACTTCTGGAAGGGGACATTATCGGTGATGTGCCAGCGGTTCACAGAAACGTGCCCCTTATTGCCCATACTTATCGTCTGATTATGGTAGCAGTTGCTGAATAGCTGCGGCGTGCACCAGGCATAACCAAAATAATCCTCGGAACCGGTCCCAATTGTCGAGGGGAATTTTTCGCCATCGACAAAAAATTTCTCATCTCCCTCGCCCCACCATCCCCCCTTCGGATTCCACACGTGGAGCATTATGCCGCAGAAACGACCTCTATCCTGTGTCTTGAGCATTGTCCAGTCAATCGCCCTTCGCTCAGGCTCCTCAGGCAGAAACGCATCGCGATGCCATTTTGCATGAAATCTTCCGAGACCCTTCATCGGCCCAGTAACAGGCGAGTGCGTAATCGTAAATGTAACGCTGCGCTCCTCAGCTCCATCATTTGTTAATTCCACCAACGCACCCTTCTCAAACGGCATATACCAGTAACAATAAAAGCCATCGTCTGTCATCCCCAGAGGCAAAGATTTATATTTGTTCACGCCTGGAGCGGTGCCAAAGAAATCGCCTAACGGCGCCCAGACGCTCGGCTGTGACCGGCCATCCCAGCAAATTCGCAAAACAAGCTCCCGTAAAATGGTGTAGTCATCGGGAGATGGCGGCAATTCCATCTTGACTTTGATAGCTGTGATGGCCCGCTTCCCATCCAGCCTGGCAACCGCTGCCGTCGCACCCGGAGCAACCTTCACGACCTTCTGGAGAGTTACTTCGCCGGTTCGTCTGCCGACAGGGTCGGCGCCACAATTGGTAAGAATTTCGTTGGCTCTATCAAGAGCTTTTGACTCAGAAGAAGAAAGCTCTCGCTTAAACGTCGGCAGAGTAGTTCCTTTCGGATACCTCGTGTATGTAAAATGATAATATGCCCCCCAATCGCCTTCGGCCGTAATCTTGCAGGATTTTTGAAACGGAATCGGCACATAACAATTTTGCCCGCGTGCAGTCTCGTGCACCAGCGCAGGACGGGTAAATGGCTCATTCTTGCAGTTAAAATATCCTATAAAGGGCAGGTCAACGGCAGGTTCGGCGGCGCCATCGAGATAAATTTTTACGTGTCCCTCTTTTGCCAGCGCCGACCATATCCGCCAGATGACACCCGGACCTTCAATCTCTGCAAAAACAAGCTTGCCATCCTCTTTGCGGATGATGCCATCATTATCACCATTTGCCGCCCACTCAATGTATTTGCCGGATGCCTCGTCAAATTTACTTGCACGGTCATAGCTCGACCACTGGGAACACTTTTCGCCCGGCTCCGGCAGCGTTGCCAGATACTCAAGGTCGGTAAGTCGGCCAATCAGGTCAATATATGTGAGTCTTTCCGGCGTCTGGCCCATTGCCGGCTGTGCGAATTGCCCACAAATCAACCAGCCACAAACTACAATCCCAATTACAATCATCCATAACTTTTTCATTGCTTGACTCCTTTCCTAATCGAGATATTTGAATTTTATAAGCTGCCCTTTCAAACAATGCACTATTGTAACAAAAAAGGCTCCCCCCTGCCAATATGTTTAATGAAAAACACGACATATTGGCAAAGGAGAGCCGTCCAGGCAGAAAAAGCCTCCTCTAACAACCATTGCAAGCCGAACAGCATCTCGGCTGTCTATGCCCCTTAGGATTCTTTCTACTGCCCGCCACCCGGCCTCTGGAACAACTGCAGCCCAAGTTTCGCCAGCCTGTCCTCGAACGCCTTCTGGCGCTTGGCTATCAACTCGTCGATACCCTTGAGTGTCTCCTTGGCCTGCTCCTTCTCGGCTAACTCACGAATTGCCTGAAGCTCTTTTGTTCCTTCCTCTTGTTCCCTCTGCAACTGCCTTGACCCTTTCACTTTCGCAAGCTCCATCTCGACCGCTCCCACTATCTGCTGCTGCTCTTCGCGTCTCTTGGTCATTGTTTCTCTCATTTTGGTTCTTTCCTCTTCGGAAAGATTCTGGAACCCGCCGGCCGGCATCCCGGGGACGGGTGCCTCCAGGGCTGTTTTGAGTTTTCCAGCCTGTTCCACAAGTGAGGCAGCCGCCTTAATCTGCATTTCACGGTACTGGGCAAAACGTTCCCTCTGCCCGGTTTCAGCCTGCCCAAATACAACCCAGCAAGCCGCCAGAACTACCAAAATAGCAACACTTGCAATTACATACTTCTTCATAACAATATCCTCCAGAATAGGTTAAAAAAATTAAATCCGACCAACTCCCACTGTGGGAATTGGCGTTCAATTACATAACTATTGTATCCTTTGCTTTGTAAAAAACTATCTCCTTAGCCTTCCTTTCCATTAGAAAACTGTTCGCTGAGGGCTTTATCAATCCCGCCCTATCGCGGATACTTTACCGTGCAGCCATAAGGCTTGGTGCTGGCTGTAGTTACCGCCTTGCCAGCAGTCAACTCTTCCAGAGCTTTATCTACATAGTTCATATACGCTTGCCCTTCAACGGTTTTGCCCAATGGTGCATTATCAATTGCGCCGTTATAAACGATATTGCCGCCGGAATCTATGATAAATATATGCGGCGTCGTCTGTGCATCATAGGAATGACCGACTGTCCCCGCTCTGTCATCCAGTATGGGATACGGCAGCTTATGCTCAGCGGCAAACTTTTTGTTCGATTCGACAGTTATATGACTTGTGCTGTTAACCGCAAGCCAAACAACGTTTTTGTCTTTGTATTTGTTGGCAAGCTCAATCATTGTCTTTTTCTGTCCGTAATGGCCCATATCATACGGACACTCAAAATTGAACCACTCCAGCACCACAATCTTGCCCTGATAATCGGAAAGTTTTACGGTCTTACCGTCAAAGCTCTTCAGCGTAAAGTCGGGTGCTTTTTTGCCGCCTTGTGGCACCCGGACCCCTTCTGGTTTCCGTATCGGCGGCATCGGCGGCTCTACCCCCCCCTCAGGTCTTGGGGGTCTTGCCGGCCCTTCGAGCGGGCCGCGGAATCTCTGCTCAATTTCTTTCTGGCGCTGCTCGATAAGCTGGTCGATACGTTTTGTTGTTTCCTGGGCTTTTTCCTGAACGGCCAATTCGCGAAGTGCCTGCAGGTCACCGATAATCCGTTGGGGCTCTTCTATCCGCTGCCTTTCGCCTCTCAGCCTGGCAATCTGCTGTTCAATTGCGTCAAGTATTTTTCGCCGCTCTTCAAAAGTCTGTGTTAATTTCTCCCTCATTTTGGTTCTTTCTTCGGCGGCAAGCTCACGCAGCTTCGCAAACTCCTCAGGCCCCATCTGCGATTTTATAAATTCTTTTAGCTTTGTAAGCTGCTCCTCAATTGCTGCAACTACCTTTAGTTGCTCCTCACGCCCCAGCAGCGGTCGTATGGCTTCAGGTCTTTCGCGCATTTGAGCCCTGAACTTCTCCCTCTCCTCTTCAGACATCTGGCCAAATCTTTCCCTCATCTTGGCTCTTTCTTCAGGCGAGAGCCCCTCAAATGCCCCCGGGCCTGCAGGCCGGTTGACATCTGTCAGCCTCCCTCTTCTGCCGCCTTCGCGAGCGGGGGTCTCTCTGCCTGTTTCCTGGGCAAACACCGCCCAGGCCATCAGCAAAACCACCAGCAAAATAGTCATTGAAATCAGATATCGTTTCATAGCAATATCCTCCCTCATAAGTTAAAAAAGTTAAAGTTCAACCAATCGTCGTCTTATAGACAAGCCTTACCTAATTTTACAATTAAAGACGCAAACACACGGTCTTTCATTGCGGCAATCCGAAAAAGTCCAGCAACCAAAATAACATGGAAAGTCTTTTACGTCAAGACAAGGAAGGAAATAAGAATCGCAATGTGTTCCGGCCGTAGTCCCTTATTGCCTCAACACAGGCCAAAAGACCGCGTCGCCATCATCTGCCCACCTCGTAGGTAGGCCTTTTGTAGTAAGCCCAAGCTTGCCTCCATCGTCTTTGAGATTTGTGCCAAAACTATAAAGTGTGAAATCTTCGCCGACTCGTTTATAGGCAAACGGTCTGCCACCAAACGGCCTGCCGCTGAAAGGGTCGCTCCGCAGGATATTGAGATAGCCAGCCGAAACAAGCTCATCAAGTTTGTCTGGGAATTGGCCTTTATCAGCTTTGTAACGCAGTAATGCCAGCGTTGTAATCAGACCATAGCTGTCAGCCCTGCACCGAGCGAATACTTGCGTAATTCTTGGTGATAACGGGCAAAACATCCCAACCAAAGCATTTTCTTTGGCTATTTTTTGAATTTCTTGTTCGACGTTTTCGGCCTTCCATTGCCACGGTGATTTCCGAGATGCCAACTCCAAATACTTGTAGAATTTTTCTTCCGTTTCGGTTGTCTGGCGGCGCCGCAGTCCTCTCATCAGAGACTCAAAAGTCCCGCCGCTTACACCACCAGCTCCCTCTGACATTGACATAGACACAGCCGCGGGTAGGATTGCATTAGCTGAAGGCATATCTATCTGGCCATCGCCCTTTCCATCATCAGTAAATATTCTTTGAATAATATCTAACAGCGAATTCTTTTCGGCCTGGAAGTCCGGTATGTAACTTTCATTTGTAGAAAGTCCCTCCATTTGCCTCTGCAAAGCTGCAAGCAAATCCTTATTGGGTTTTGTTCTGTCAAGAATGTCAAATGCGGTCTGAACGGCCAACGCTCTGATGGCTATCCCCACCAACTGCTCAACAAGAATCTTTGGCCCTCCCATTTGCCGATGCAAGCCGCAGTGATAACAGGTTACGATATCCGTTAATGCTTTATCGATGTTGCCCTCTGCTGCGGAGAATTTTGCGCGCAAGGTGATTGCCCGACCAAGGTTTCTATACTCAGCCAAATCCGGTACCAGAACTGCCATGAGAGTACCATCAACGGGACTACCATAATGAACCGAAGAAAGCTGAAACCAGCAATACGGTTTCTTCGAGCCGAGTTCCAGTTGTGACAAGGCCTGCGAGTTCGACTGCACCCATTCTCTCAATAGTTGTTGTTCGCTGGCGGGAAAATCCGCAGGCCAGCCTTTTTGGGATACCAGCTTCACTTGTTCGTCCGACCCTTTCACGTATAGCTTAATAGCATCTTGATAGAAAAGTGCCGCATTAAGGTATTCAGAGCGGCCGGCCATCCCCAGCTTATTAAGCTCCGCCACGTAATCGACGTATTTGGCTGTTTGCGCCTTGCCTTCCGCCGCCCAAACACTGGCATTGAGTAAAATCGCCGTTATTGCGATAACGCAGACTCTCCTGTATGTTCCATTTTTATTTCGCATCGTTTTGACCTTTCCTATTGATGTTTGAGTTGACATTTCCCATATTAATCCGCCAGAGTTTACCCGTCGTAGGCGGGGCTGATAAAACGCCCGGCTACACAATCAAGATGTTCAGTAAGATAATCAACGGGATGGCTGACGCCATAATACAAGAATCCTGCCTGCAATGAAACAGTTTTGAGAAAAAGTCAGGTTTGGGTTTTTATGCTCTTTTTTGTCAGGGCGGCTCGGCCTTTATCGAAGAATGTCCAGCTTAGGCATTGCCTTTTTAAGCTCATCTACCTGCTTATCACTTATAGGCGTACCGGAAAGCTCAAGCCATTTCAGATTTGTAAGACCTTTCAGCGGTTCAATGTTGCTGACCTGCGTGCTGGAAAGCCTAAGCGTTTGCAGGTTAGATAGGCCCTTTAACGGTTCGATGTCTCTAACCTGCGTGTGGAAAAGTTCGAGAGCCAACAGCGTTGATAACCCCTTTAGCGGTTCGAGGTCAATGACATGTGTGCGGGAAAGGTTAAGAGACTGCAAGTTTGACAGCCCCTTTAGCGGCTCGATGTTGCCGACAGGGGTGCCAAAAAGATCAAGCGTATGCAGGTTTGATAATCCTTTTAGCGGTTCGATGTTACTGACCTGCGTGCCTCTAAGGTCAAGCGTTTGCAGGTTTGACAGCCCTTTTAGCGGTTCGAGGTCACTGACCAGCGTTTTGGAAAGGTCAAGATATTGCAGGTTTGATAATCCCTTTAGTGGTTCAAGGTCATTTATCTTCGTGCCGGAAAGCTCAAGCCATTTCAGATTTGTAAGACCTTTTAGCGGTTCAATGTTGCTGACCTGCGTGCCGGAAAGCCTAAGCGTTTGCAGGTTAGATAGGCCCTTTAACGGTTCGAGGTCAATGACCTGTGTGTTGTTGCGAAGCCGAAGCTCTTGCAGGTTCTTTAGCTCTCTTATCGGCTCGAGGTTAGAAATAGGATGTTGGATAATTAATCCTGTAGTCTTCTTATAATCTTCATCGGTCAATTCATACGGTTTCTTTTGTAACCGGCTGGCTATCTCCTCGCGGATGATATAGGCATCTTTACTTTTTGCCTTTGCCGCCGGTACGGCGGGTAATTTTTTGCTTTCTTGACCTGTCAGACCACCTTTAATCTTTAGCTTCGGAAGGGCCTTTTGAAGCTCATTTACCTGCTTATCACCTACACCCGTGCCGTCAAGGTCAAGCTCTTGCAGGTTTGATAGCCCCTTTAGCGGTTCGATGTTGCTGACCTGCGTGTTTCTAAGGTCAAGCGTTTGCAGGTTTGATAGTCCTTTTAGCGGTTCGAGGTCGCTGACCAGCGTTCTGTAAAGGCCAAGACTTTGCAGGTTTGATAATCCTTTTAGCGGTTCGAGGTCGATGATCGCCGTGTCGTCAAGGGAAAGTCCTTGCAGATTTGATAGCCCTTTTAGCGGTTCGATGTTGCTGACAAGGGTGTCGTAAAGGAAAAGCTGTTGCAGATTTGATAATCCCCTTAGTGGTTCGAGGTCACTGACCGGCGTACCGTCAAGCCAAAGATCCTGCAGGTTTTTTAGCTCCTTTATCACCTCAAGGTCTTTTATCTGCGTCTTGGAAAGGTGAAGCGTTTGCAGTTTTAATAGTCCTTTTAGTGGTTCGAGGTCGCTGACCTGCGTGTTGGAAATCCGAAGCTTTTGCAGGTTTGATAGCCCCTTTAGAGGTTCGAGGTTGCTGACCTGCGTACTGTCAAGCCAAAGCATGTACACTTTTGATAGCTCTTTTAGCGGTTCGATGTCACTGACCTGCGTGCCGTCAAGCAAAAGCACTTGCAGGCTTGACATCCCCTTTAGTGGTTCGATGTCGCTGACAGAGGTGCCGGAAAGAATAAGACCTCCCAGTTTTGATAGCCCTTTTAGCGGTTTGAGGTCACTGACCAGCGTTTTGGAAAGGCCAAGAGCTTGCAGGTTTGATAATCCTTTTAGCGGTTCGAGGTTTCTAACCTTCGTGTTGTAAAGATGAAGATTATTCAGACTAATAAGGCCCTTCAGAGGCTCAAGGTCAGACACTTGTGTTCCCCAAAGGTTAAGATCTTGCAGGTTAATAAGAGCCTTCAGAGGCGTAAGGTCAAAAAGTAGCGAGCGAGAAAGGTCTAAAGATGTTACCTTAGCATAATCGCTTTCATTTACATCTTTGGGTTTCTTCTTTAACTGAGAAGCTATGGCTTTACGGACAATGTCAGCATTATCAATCTGTGCCGGTTCTTTGCGTCTGCAGCCACTTATCAGCAGAATTGCTGATAGAAATATCGCTGTGAAAGAAATTAAGTTTCTCATATCTGTGCCCTTTCATTTTACCTGACATTTCCCATATTAAAAGCCTGGCTCTACAATCAAGCCATTCAGCATCGTAATGATACAAGAATCTTAGCGGAAATGTAATAGTTTCAAGCAAAAGTCAGGTTTGGTTTTCTATGCTCTCCTCTGCCAGGGCGGAAAGTAGTCTGCCGGCGGATTCAGGGGGCAGATTACCTCGTGACTCGTCGGATTATCCGTGGCTGGGCGGGGTCGGCACGGACGGGCGAGGTAGTTGTGCTCGTGCACCTCATGGCGGTGATTGACGGGTGGCAACCGGAACGTAGCCAACTTCGAGTCCTTTCGGCGGCGTGATGATGAGCGAGGCATCGAGGGCAGCCAGCGTCCCCAGCCCCGGCGGGGGCAGGTATTCCTTGTCCATGGTCCAATGGGTGTGAAGCTTCTCGACAATGGTTTGCAGCCGATTTTTCTCCGATTCACTCATATCCGCGTCCTGTAGAGAGGGCTGGTCGATGAACCGGTACCACCAGTAAGTCACGACGCTTCCGTCGGAGAGTTGCGCTTGAAACGGACCGGCCTTGGGACCGGGTCTCTTCCAGCAGGTATCGCGGGTTTCAGGTGAGGTGTAGGATTGATTCGTGACGGCGGGTTTGAAACGTGCCTCCTTCAGGCCGGTTTCATCGGGGACAGCGTCGGCGGTCACGGCCAGCAACTCCTTGCCTTCCTGCCTGCAATATTCAGGAAAGGCGCCTCGCCGCATCGAGCCAGTCCACGGCTCCAGCACGGACGGCTTCCACTGCAGACCGAAGGTGGTCTTGTCAAAGGCGCGGGTTTCCACCCAACTTTCGCAACCCCGGATAGGCGCTTTCTCCGAACCCTGTCGCACGTCCAATGGTTCCGCCTTGCAAGGCGGGACCACCGCACCTTGCTCGTTGAATTTGCCGGAGGCCACTTCGCGCCCCGCCAGCCACTGTTCCACTTGGCGGTAGAGCGCCTCCTTGGAGTAGTGCGTCAGGTTGTGGATTAGGATCGTCCGTCCCTGGTCGTCCGTCGGGAACTGCAGCCGGGGAATGCGGGTGTAAACCGTGCCCTTCGCATCCGTGCCTACGAAACGCGGCACGGTGTTGATCTCGATGGCGCCGCCGGTGACCAGCCCTGGGCGGGCATCCAGGCCGCGCCCCACGGCGGGAGCGTATCGGCGCGAGATACGGCTCCAGGTAGCGGGGGTATAGAAGGCCACGGGGCCTTTGAAATTCTTCGCGTTGATGAAGAGCGTCCAGCACTGATTGCCGGTGGAAACCGGCAAACCGGCGGTCGTGCTCTTCGGCTCCGTCAACGGCAGCACCATCCAAGCGTAGCCGAACAGCTCGCCGCAGGTTCCATCCCGGAAAGTGAGTCCATCGGGAGGCACCAGAAGTCGTGCACTGATCTGGGCGATACCCATCTGCTCCGGTTGAAGCGCCGTCGTGTCGCCAAAGCCCCAACCCGGCGACGAAATCTCGTGGTTGTAGCCATTGGGGGTTCCGTTCATGCGAAACTTAGCGGTGGTGGACCCAAAGCGAGTGCTGGCCCAGAACCCCAGCCCGCCCTCGATGGTCTGAAACACATCCCGGTAGCTCGGACCGCGCTCCGGCCAGTTGTCACGCGCCACGGTCCCAGTAGGCAGCAAAGGATAGTCGATCTGCCGGTTGTCCGGGACGATCCAGATGGATGCCAATCCAATCTGAAAATCGCGCAGGGGGCTTTCCAGCAGAGGCCAGGCGGTGGAATAGAGGCTGACGCCGTAACCATAGTCGTCCGGCGGAGCCGGCACATCCATGCTGACATAACCCGACAGGCCCTGCGACACAAGCCGCGGTTTCTGACTGTCTGCCGCGATGGGATATTCCCCGATAGCCAAAAACATGATGAGAAAGCATGCCGAGAACCGGCACAGACTTGGCCGAACAGCGGAATGGGATTTTGCATTAATCATACTCTGCCTTCTTTGATAACTTATTCGGTTTATTGGGATTCAATCGTACAACCTTTCGTAAACATCATTGGATAGGCCGGTCGTCAATTCGTACTGTCCATCCTTCGATACTGCCAACGGCATGCGAGGCGGGTTTCGCTGGGTCAGGCGTGGGAAGGGTGTGGTCTTCCTGGAGCAGTTTCTTCATCCCTTGGCCCAGAGCATTCCCGACCAGGAAATAGGTCTCGGCGTTGGCGAACTCATGATGGCCGTGCCCAGGGCAGGGGGAATCCTCCGGCTTCCGCACAAAATCATGAGTTTCGACAAACCGCACTGTGCCTTTGAACTCGGGGCGGGCCGCCGCACCTGCCTGTGCTTGTCGCAGGGCTGCCCACGCACCTTCAGCCTGGACCCAGGGACCGGTCAACTCGCCGACCACGACCGGAAGCTTCGACGCCAGGAGATCTTTGCGCAGGTCCTTAATCAGGTTCGCCAGGTTGGCCTCGTACTCAGGGACAGCATTCTTCGGATCGCAGCCGTCGTTCCAACCCTGGTACCAGACGAATCCCGCCAACTCGTATCCGCCGCTATCGTAGCCGGGGAAATCGTTCTTGAGGTTGGCCAGTGCCTCGCGGACCTCAACGATCATCTTCGTATAATAGGGGCCCACTTGGTCGCCGGAGCTGGGCGGGCGGAAATCCTTGTAAAGGCTCTTGCCACCCCAGGCGGTTTTGATGAGCAAAACTTGGTTGGTGAAATAGTTGCCCATAACATGGCCAAACTGCAGCTCAGGACCAAAGTGGTGTTTGCCGCCATAGGGTGTGAAGCCAAGAGTAAGCAGGCCGGATTTGACGGGACCGTCCTCGGGCTTGTATCGAACCCAAACATCATCCCGAACCGCCCATTGGCCTTTGTCATTTTTGAGATGCTTGAAGAGAGGTCCTTTAGCGGGATCCTTCATGAGAAAGTTGAGCGTACCTCTACCTTGGTTGTAGTCCTTGCCTTCGAGGTCGGCCACGCCTTGGCCCTCCATGTTCGACTGCCCGGCGAGAATGAAGACCTTTACCGGGCTTTTGCCAGTTTGTTTCAGGGGGTTGTTTGGGCCGGCCTGCTGGGCAAACGCCGGATGCACCGGCGCTGCCAGTGCAACAACCACAAATAGAATCAACTCAACAATGTGTTTTCTCATCGGCCAGACTCCTTTTGGGACTTGGCAGTTTGCAAACATATCGTAACTGCTCAGGCACCATCACCATAACGCCATTACACTTTCATTCTTCTTGGCACAGGCGCCGCAAATCACAAGCGCACAAACCGAGACGAAGACCATTGGCCAGTTCAGCGAACGCTTGCTCTTGTCTTTCATGGTAACCTCCTTAAAAAGCGATGTCCTTTCGAAGCAAATTACGATTGACTATTGATTCGGCCCCGGAAATCAAAAAACCACAAACATAATAGCTATGGGGTGAACCCTTTCTTCTATTAACTGGGGTTTCCCATATTAATCCGCCAGAGGCGGATAAAACGCTTGGCTGCGCAGCCAAACCTTCTAATTCCAAAATAATATCAAAATCTTCCACGAATTATTGTCATTTATAAATCAAAATCTTCATATCCTTGCTGAGCTTTCCATATAATTTCTGCGTCTGATATGTTACCGTTACGGTAAATGTCTCTTCATCGCCACTTATGGTCAAATCTTTCGGTACACGCCACGTATACCCACAGGTGCCTGCTCAGCCAAAAGGCATAACGCCTTTGGCAACAACTTCGCCATCCACTCTGGTAATGACGACATTGGGGTCAAGGGATTTCACCTCTGTAACACTGCTTATATTCCCCTCCGAATCCTTATATTCCTTCTTAACCGTAACTGCAGTATCATCCAGCCCTCTAATCATCATATCCATATTAGGGTCGATGAGAACTGCTGCAAATTTTATCTCACTACCCACCTCAAATCGGTTTTGGTCTTTTTTGGGCTGGTCAAAGACAATTGCCGGCTTATTGGAAAAATCAAAAACAAAAGGTTCATCTTTGTGGACAGTGATACCGTAAACTTTTTCACGCTCACCCATATCTTTGCCTTGAAGGTCAGAATGATAATTGAAGGAAAGACAGATTTGAAGATTGTCATACATCATATAAAGAAGATTCGGTCGGTAATCACCCACGGGAATAAGACATTCTTTAGCAGGTTCGGTCCGTTCGTCCTTTAGCGGGCCCACTGCTACAGCGGAGTCTTTAGAATCCAGAGAGCCCTTAAACTCGGCAGTTTGAATGTCTCTATCGCCAGCTCCTGCCCTGAAAATTCCCAAATCTCCCCGATAAGGCCTGGCAACGAATTTCTGCTTGTTTCCAATCACTGCAAATTCATAAAACTTTCCATTGATTTTGTGCCTGGAGCCGAGCTCGTCTGCACCCCACCACATAGCTCTTTTCTTTGTTTGGGAATTGATTAATGCAAATTCCCTATCATTGTCGGTAGGAAGTATTACAAAAAAATCAGTTTGTTCAATAGTGAGCTTGCCATGGTAAACATTTTTGTTCTCACGCTGAGGCCTTCGGGCGAAATAAGGTAGATTCGAAGTCTCTAAATTGAGCGAGTCGATTTTCGCTTCCTTCAATTCGCAAACAACGGCTTCGGGGTCGTTTAAGATTGCTTTTTCCTGCTGAGTTAGTTCTTTCCTGGCGGTGGATTCAGGGGGCTTTTGTTCTGCTGGTTTTTTCCGACAGCCGTTAAGAATGAAAAACCCAACAAGTAAAAGGCAGTAGATGAGTAATGAATATTTGGTGTATCGTTTCATTATCATGCTCCTTTCTATGGGAGATAATCCTAAAAATTAATCAACATTTCCTGATATAGGAGTCTTTGAAACAATTTTCCACTTTTCGATGTCTGTAATAGTATCAAGTTCTTGGAACAATTACAAGAATTATTTCCCTATGCCCTTTCATTTTACCTGACATTTCCCATGTCTCTCGTTTCTCGTGGCTCGGCCTTTATCGAACAATCTGCAGCTTCGGCAGGGCCTTTTGTAATTCAGCTACCTGCTCATCCGACACCTTCGTGCGGGAAAGGTCAAGCCATTGTAGATTTGAAAGTCCTTTTAGCGGCTCAATATCGTCCACCTGTGTGCGGGAAAGCTCAAGGCCTCGCAGGTTTGATAACCCCTTTAGCGGTTTGATGTCACTGACAGGGGTGCCGGAAAGGTTAAGCTCTTGCAGGTTTGACAACCCCCTTAGCGGATCGATGTTGGTTACCTTCTTGCCGGAAACAACAAACCCTCCCAGGTTTGATAGTCCTTTTAGCGCAGAACGGACAAGCCCTCCCAGGTTTGGTAGTTCTTTTAGCGGTTCGATGTTGCTTACCTTCGTGCCGGAAAGGTTAAGCGTTTGCAGGTTTGATAGTTCTTTTAGCGGTTTGATGTCACTGACAGAGGTGCCGGAAAGGTCAAGCCATCGCAGTTTTGACAGTCCTTTTAGCGGTTTGATGTCACTGACCTGCGTGCCGGAAAGAAAAAGAAATGGCAGGTTTGATAGCTCTTTTAGCGTTTTGATGTCACTGACAGTGGTGCCGGAAAGGTTAAGCTCTTGCAGGTTTGATAGCCCCTTTAGCGGTTTGAAGTTGCTGACAGGGTTGTCCCAAAGTTGAAGCGTTTTAAGGTTTGATAGCCCCTTTAGCGGTTCGATGTTACTTACCTGCGTTCGGGAAAGCTTAAGCCATCGCAGGTTTGATAGCCCTTTTAGCGGTTCGATATTACTTACAGGGGTGTTCTCAATGAAAAGCGTTTGAAGGTTTGATAGTTCCTTTAACGGTTCGAGGTTTCTTGCAGGGATGTTGTCAAGGTAAAGCGTTTGAAGGTTTGATAGTCCCTTTAACGGTTCGAGGTCGCTGACCTTCCAGCCTATAATCCCAAGCTTTTTCAGGTTGGAAAGCCTTTTTATCGGCTCGAGGTCAGAAATATTGGCCAAGAGGTTTAATTCTGTAATCTTCTTATAATCTTCATCGGTCACTTCATCAGGTTTCTTTTTTAACTGGAAGGCTACGGCCCGGCGGATGATTTCGGCATCTTTACTTTCTGCCTTTGCCGCCGGTACGGCGGGCGCTTCGTTAGCCCCCTGCACATCATTTTTATAGCCAATCAGTCTAATCATAATGTTTGCAGATACCATCGTTAACAACAGCATTTTAAGACCGGCCAACGAGACATAACTCTCGCAGCAAACGTAACTGTTCCTATTAGACTTGCATCTCGAATTCATTGCACGCTCTCCTTTTCCCTTTGCGTTCTTTCGCGAAAAATGGGTTTAATTGTCAAAAAACCTTTGATCCACTATTTACCATATTAAACGCTTGGCTATCCAAGAACAGAGTAAGCCTTTTGTTTCTCGTCACTTTGGTTCTCGTCCCTCTTTGTACCTGCGAGCCCAGTTGAATCCAATCACAGCTCCAATAGCAGCTCCGGGAAATGGAGCGAGCGATAGAGCGAAGCGGACACTCGATACCCATGAGCTCATCTCATCAGGCGGTAAAGTAGATGTTATCGAAATTATCCCAATCCCCAAAAACCCCCCAAGGACGCTCCATCCCAGAGTTATCAAAAAAGAGCCTGTTTGGTCACCAACCCTTCCTATGAGATAGACCGTGATTGTCGCAATGCAAGAAGGGATTACAAAAACGCTTACAAGGCAGACAATCCATAACACAGTATCGCTATGGACGAATTCGCTAAATGCGAGAAAGAAGGTCCAGCCAAGTCCGCCACCAACAGCGAACGTTGCAACCACACTGGCGAGAACCTCGCCTATGAGCTTGGCATTACTCACGGGAGGTTTCATTGGTTTTAGATTTCCCATACTCACTATCTCCAAAGGTTCTCAAAACTTGCAGTATTGCCCTTTTTCTACCCGTAATAATGGGTGTCCGTAATTACTATCTGACCCATATTAAAAGCTTTGCTCTGCAACCTCACCGCGTGCAGCAAAGATACACGGTGTAGCATCTGGTTGGCCCTTTCTTATTAAAGGTACTTATAGTTTAATAAATGCATTGCCAATATGATTGCCACAGCTACTCCCCCAATTATTACTATCCCAAGGGCAAGCATCACAAGGTTAATGAGACATGCTCTGCCAAAAGTTACTTTAATACGTCTGCTTATTATCGCGGCTGTAATGACAAAGCCAACCGGAACCATAAATACTTGCAGAACATTCACCGCCTCCTTTGATTGCGTCGCAGTTCCTACAGCTATGCCCAGGACAAAACCAAGAATACCATTCGCCAACGTCGAGAGAAAAACTGTACAATAAGCAGCTCCAAATGGAACTTCAAGCTTTGCAACCCATTTTGCTGCTGCGCGCAAAAATATAGCCCCTATTAAAGCCCCTATTAAGCTACCGATGACTATAAGGATTAGTTTGACCAGTTCGAATATCACATATCCCATAGAATGTTCTCCTTTAAAGTGTAAAAGAGCAAAGGGTTATTTCAGCCCGTTAGAGTCCTTGATGAAAAAGTCTGCTCTATAATCTTTTCTGTCACCTAATCTTTCTAATGTCATCCTAAAGAAACAAAAAACTCTAACGGGCTAAAAGTCCTGGACAACACGAAACCCGCCGATGCCGTTGGAGTGGAAGCGAGAGTCCGGGTCGCTGCCGCCCCGGGCCAATGCTTGGTAGCACCCCGCATCGTCGTGCCAACTGCCGCCGCGAATAACACGATATTGGCCGGTAGATGGCCCCTTGGGGTCATCTACAGGACTTTGGGAGTAATTACCCTCATCCCACGTATGCCAGTCACTGCACCACTCCCAGACATTACCAAGCATATCATATAAGCCAAAGGCGTTGGGCTTCTTTTTACCTACAGGGTGAGACTCATTGCCACTATTTTCATGATACCAAGCATAGTGAGAGAGTTGGGAACCCCCGTCACCAAAATAAAAACGAGTAGCGATTCCTGCCCTGCAGGCATATTCCCACTCGGCCTCAGTAGGCAGTCTATACGTCTTACCTTCATACTGACTCAACCTGCGGCAGAATTCTGTCGCATCTTCCCAGCTAACACTATCAACCGGTAGATTATCACCTATGTAGCGACTGGGATTACGGTACATCATTTTCAGCCACTGGGCCTGAGTTACCTCGTATGCCCCCATGTAAAAGCCCTTGGTTATCCTCACCTTGACCATTTGCGAATACTCAGATTGTCCCCGCATAAATTCGCCAGGTGGAATAAGAATAAGCTTCATACCAATCGAATTTGTAACGATGTTACTATCCTTTGCCTGTGACTTAACCGCCTTTTTGCCGCAAGACCAAGCCGGCAAAATGCACAGAAGAGCCAGCACAAGATATGACATCGCTTGCTGCCAAAGAAAATTTCTTCCTTTTGCCATAATTCGCCTCCCTTAATAGATTTGCACATCCGGGTTCAGCCACCCCTATCTTCAATCGCCGCTTTAACCTCGCGCACAAAAGTTGAAACATTGGCAAGCATTTTTTCACTGTTGCCTAAATTACGCTCAATCAGTTCGACTATTTTTGAGCCGATGATAACGCCATCCGCTCCTGCCTTTGCAATTGCTGCCGCGTGCTGTGGTGTGCTTATTCCAAAACCCACGCAAACCGGAACGCTGGTGAGCTTCTTGAGCTTGACAATCAATTCTGTAACCATATCGGAAAGTGTTTCTCTGCTGCCGGTAACGCCTAACAAAGATACCGTATATATAAAGCCTGTAGTTTTTGCAGCAATCTGCTTCATCCTGTCCGGAGTCGTGTTCGGCGTAACCATAAAAACGGTATCGAGACCTGTCGATATAGCAGGCCCTGTAATTTCATCTGCGTCATCGATACTTAAATCGGCAACCAAAATGCTGTTGACGCCCGCCTGGTGAAAATCCCGGCAGAATTTTTCCACCCCATACTGATATATCAGGTTGTAATACATAAGTAATCCAATTGGAATATCTTTGAAGCTCTTGACCATCCTGATAAATTCGAGTGCCTTTCGCACATTCATTCCGCCAGACATTGCACGAACGTCCGCCTTCTGGATTGTCGGCCCATCTGCTATCGGGTCAGAGAACGGTATGCCCAGCTCCAGAATGTCAGCGCCGGAATCGATGGCCGTCTTTACAATCGCAAGACTCGTATCAAAATCCGGGTCGCCAATTACAAAAAATGGTATGAGCGCCGCTTTTCCTTTCGCCCTCAACTGTGAAAAAACCTCAAGATACGTCTTCATACTCTGCACATCCTGTTAAATAATCAATAATCATTTACTAATGGGTCTTCGTTTCTCGACAATCCCAACGTCCTTATCGCCTCTGCCGGAAAGATTCACAACTGCTATTTGGTCCAGCCTTAATTTGCCTTTCCGGCTGACAAGATATGCAAGAGCATGAGCACTTTCAAGGGCCGGAAGTATCCCCTCGGTTTTACTGAGAAGCTCAAAGGCATCAAGCACAGCATCGTCCTGGATAGCAACGTATTTGGCTCTGCCGGAGTCCTTTAACAAACAATGCTCAGGGCCGACCGCCGGATAATCAAGCCCTGCGCTTACTGATTCCGTGTCACTCACCTGGCCTTCTTCATTTTGCAATAAATACGTCTTGGCGCCGTGCAGGATTCCCACACGCCCCGCTGCGAGTGTCGCAGCGTGCCTGCCATCACTCAAGCTCCTGCCGCCGGCTTCGACACCAATCAACTGGACGTCCTTGTCATTTATAAAGCCGGAAAAAATACCTATTGCATTACTGCCGCCGCCGACACAAGCGACAACCATATCCGGCAGTCTGCCAATTTGCTTGAGACACTGCTCCCGGGTTTCTTTGCCGATGCAGCTTTGAAAATGCTTCACTATTGTAGGATACGGATGCGGCCCACAGGCCGAACCAAAAAGGTAAAATGTATCGGTTACGTGGGCAGTCCAGTAACGAAGGGCATCGTTGATTGCATCCTTCAATGTCCCTGTCCCCCCTTCCACTGCTACCACTTCGGCGCCGCATAATCTCATTTTGTGAACGTTGACGCTCTGGCGTTCAATGTCGGTTACGCCCATAAAGATTTTCGTCTCCATCCCAAATAAAGCGCCGACCATTGCCGTAGCCAGGCCGTGCTGACCTGCACCCGTTTCCGCAATCAGCTTTGTTTTGCCCATATATTTGGCTAAAAGCCCCTGGCCCAGCGTGTTATTCATCTTATGCGCTCCGCCGTGCAGGAGGTCCTCGCGTTTTAGATAAACCTTAAACCCAACATATTCGCTAAATCTTTTTGCATAATAAAGAGGGGTTGGCCTGCCTGCATAATCCTTCAATAGCTGCGCAAGCTCCGCCACAAATTGCTCGTCCTCGTAAAAGCGATAGAATGCGCTTTCCAGTTCCTCCAGAACCGGTATCAAAACTTCCGGAACATAGAATCCGCCATAGTCTCCGAATCTGCCTTTATATTTCATATCTTCCTCTTTTCTCGATACTGGATACTCGTTCCTCGTTGAACACACCCGCTACTTACGAGCATCGAGAATCGAGCATCGAGAATCCAAACTGTTTTTCAACCTCTCAAGTGCCGTATGTTATCAAATAGTTTCTTCATTTTTTTATGGTCTTTCTTGCCTGGCCTGGCTTCAATGCCGCTGCAAACATCAATCCCATAAACTCCCAGCTTAATTGCGTCAGCGACGTTATCTGGATTTATACCACCAGCCAGAAAGACTCGCTTACCGATATGTCCTATGATATTCCAGTCGAACTTTAGGCCCGTGCCGCCATATTTTTCAGGATGAAAAGCATCCAATAAAATAGCATCTGTGAAAAAGAGGTCTGCCTTTTTAATGTCCTGCTGGTTTTTTACTCGCAGCGCCTTCATAGTTTTGACATTAATAGACCCAAACCGCTGGCAGAACCGCGGGTCTTCATCACCGTGGAGCTGAATCCAGTCTAACTGGCATTGGTCTATCGTCTCCCGGATTTTATCGAATTGTCCATTTACGAACACGCCGGCAATATCAATAAAGGCCGGCAGCTTGTTTATTATTTTCGTTGCCTTCGACTGTGTTATAAATCTTGGGCTTTTCGGATAAAAATTAAAGCCCAGTATGTCCGCCCCCATATCGAGCGCTGCTGTAGCGTCCTCATAGTTAGTAATGCCGCAAATTTTAACCTTTACTATTAGCATATTCGTTATTGGTAACTGGTAAATAGTAACTGGTAATTGGTAACGGTCAAGTTGTGTTTGAGCAGGGGTCATTAATCACTGCCTGCTTACGGTTGCGCAAATACTTGATGTAGCCGTTTAGTTTTTTCAATAGTTCATATCCTTCCTTTTTCAAATTATCTAACCGGCCTAACTCAGCATAGTCTTCGTCTATACAAGTATTAACATCGTCTATTAATTCTTCGAGTGAACCTCTTGACTGTCTTAAAAACCGGATGTTTTCCTGATAATGAAATCTGCCGTGTCCTTCAGCAATACCATTGGTTAAGGAAACTGCTGCTCGCCGCATTTGATCCGCTAAATTATACTTTTCGAATTCAGGCAATTGTTTTGCGAAATTATATATCTTTTTCCTATACTCCCTTGCTGATTTATAAATTTCAAGGTCCTCGAAAGTTCCATACTCCATATTAATCACCAATCACCAATTACTATTATTTGTTCGAGATTTCGATTAGCTTTTCCAGACAAGTTAACGCCCTGCCTTCACTGATTGAAGCGTTTGCAAGCTTCATAGCCGATTCAAAACTATCTGCCAACCCGCTAACAATTATCGCAGCCGCAGCATTTACGACAATGATGTCTCTGCGAGGCCCGGTTTCCTTGCCGCTTAGTATGTCCCGTAGAACAACAGCGCTTGTTTTGGCGTCGGTTACCGTCAACCGGTCTATACTTGCCGGCGGGACGCCCAAATCTTGCGGATTTAACTTTTTAGTTGTGATTCGGCCGTCTTTTAGCTCAACTATTTTCGTAACACCCACCGTGCTTATCTCATCCATTCCGCTGCCGTGAACGACCATTGCGTAGCGAGTGCCAAGTAACTTAAGAGCCTCGGCAACGATATCCAACAAATCCTCTTCGGCCACACCCAGCACCTGCCTCTGGACGCCAGCCGGATTCGCCAAAGGCCCTAAAAGGTTGAAAACCGTCCTAAAACCGAGGCTTTTGCGTATCGGCTGGACATATTTCATCGCAGGATGAAACATCGGTGCAAACATAAATCCTATATGTGCCTGTTTGATACATTCGGCCACAGTGTCGGCAGAAGCATCTATTTTAACACCTAATTGTTCGAGCACATCAGCCGAGCCGCATTTGCTGGTTATGCCGCGATTACCGTGTTTGGCGACATATACCCCTGCGCCTGCCGCTACAATTGCCGCTGCTGTGGAGACGTTGCAGCCCTTAACGGCTCCTCCACCTGTGCCGCAGGTATCAACCAGATTATCGACGTCAACCTTTACAGGCAAGGCGTGCTTTCGCAGCGACCTGGCAAGTCCTGCAAGCTCTTCCGGCCTTGGTTTTCTGAACTGCATTGCCGTAAGAAACGCCGCAATTTGAGCTTCGGGAACCTGGCCTTCAAAAATAATATCAAGAAGCTCCTCCGCCTGCACGAAGCTAAGGCTCTCACCACGCAGCAACTGCTTAATATATTCTGTTATTGTCGCCATTCACGCTCCAGCTTTTACATCTTATCCTATGGTTTCGCACGTTTGGTTTGATACTTTTGCGCAATCGACAAAATATTTTCGATTATCTTGCCTCCTGCGGGCGTTAAGATACTTTCCGGATGAAACTGGACGCCAAATATTGGCAGCTCTTTATGCTCGATGCCCATAACAATCCCCTCAAATTCGGCGGTCTTCTCGAAGCAATCCGGCATCTCAACCGCACAAAGACTATGATACCGCCCCGCCTGGAGCGGATTCTCGATGCCTTCAAATATGCCTTTTTCATTATGCGTTACTCGCGAGGGCTTGCCGTGCACCGGCTCCGGCGCGTGGCCGATTTTACCACCAAAATACTGCACAATTACCTGATGTCCCAGGCACACGCCGAATATCGGCAGCTTGTCCTTAAAATACCCTACCGCCTCAAGTGAAACGCCGGCTGTGTCCGGCGTGCCAGGCCCAGGCGAAATCACAAGCAGGTCAGGAGCAAACTCTTGTGCCGCCGCTTTAAGCTCCTCCAGACTCGTGTCGGAGCGATAGACCTTTGCTTCGCAGTTGCGCTTGCAAAAATCATCCACCAGATTATACGTGAATGAGTCGAAATTATCGATAAATAATACTTTTCTACTTACACCTTCCATAATATTTCCCTTCTTTTTTGCCACAGAGGTCATTTATCCGCCTGTGGCGGATAGAAAACACAGAGAGAAAAATTTAGATCATTTTTTTCTAAACGACTCCTTAATTTTCCAAATTAGCTTTTAGGTATCAACATTTTGTATTCATTTTGGATTTCTTTAAAATCTAAATTGTAATACTCGTAAAGATACTGGAAAAATATATAGCCGTGCGTTAAACATTCAAATTTCAGGTCTTCAATGTTGTATTCAACGTCTCCCATGTATTCAGTTCCTGTCTTATTTCTTTTTATCGTTTCTTCCAATGTTTCCCAATCTAAATGAACCGCGCCAAGATATCGTAGATACATACCAGCACGACCTACAGGATGTTTTTTTCCAAATGTCTCTTCAAATATCTTCGCTGTATCAGGTAGTTCATTAACCTTAATCTTGCCTACTTCATTTTTTGTTTCATCAATCCATTTTTGAACCTTTTTCCGATTACAGCCGCTATATCTGTCTATGATGTTTTCGTAATATTTCTTGCGTTTTATGAGTGATGTTTTTCTCCAGGACTCGATTCTTTGATTAACGTTTGGTCCCTGTGTACTACCCTTGAGACAATAGATGAGTTTTGCAATAAATTCTCCCGTAACTCGTAAGAGTGCCATAGATGGAAGTCTGCATCCTTGTTTCAAAATCATCATAGTGTTATTCAAATAATTATCAATTAGGGAAATTGATGCTAAAACCGTATCATTGACGTTGTTTTTGGGCAGCCCAATCGCTCGCAATCTGTTCTCCGTTTCATCAAACCACTTATTTATTGTCTCATCAATTTCCATCTCTTTTTTCCAAGAGTGATATTGTGCCCACACCACGAGTCACTCGCTTTTAAAAAATCATTCTAACATCTCATCCGTGATGCGCTTCTGTTCTTTTATCAGGTCGGAATACTGACCACGCGCACCTTTGATCATGACGAGTCCGATTACAGCAACGAACCCCGACTTTAATGCAGGGCCATATTCGGCCATAAAGAATTTGTACACAGCAGACCCCGCAAATACGAGGGTAACCACAACGGAAATAAAGCATATCCATAACCAGATGACCGCCCACTTCTGTGTGTTGTATAGAATAAAATCACCCTTCGTAAAAGGCTTACTGTGGTCTGGTTTCTGACGCTCGTCAACCTTAGTTTCATCAGTTGTGTCTTCATCGATTTCGTTGATACGAGGAAGATACCTCTCAAGATTACTGCTATCCCTCTGCATTCCCCAAGCGGCCGAGAATGCCATAAATGTTGCCCAAGTGTCACCCTCAACAATGGATTTTGTTAAAAACTCCAATTCCCCCGTAGGAGGATAGGCATCTTTCGACTTATTCCATGGAACAGAGCGTTTGGCTAAACTGTAAAGCCGCAACTCACGGATTTCTTTATCTCTTTCATAGTCTTGGAGCTCCGATAGCCTTCGACCAAATGAACGTATAGCAAATTCGCCGTGTTCCCAATCTTCACTGATAAACAGCGCGTCATGAATTGCCTCATAGAGGCATAAGCTCAAGCCATTTGCGCTCGTTAGGTACCTTAGATCGACGAGCTTTTCCTTCTGTGGCTTTGCCAAGATTTGTGCAAACTCTTGGTATGTAAGGTTAAAGTTATAAGAGCTCGCAGCATTTTTGACGTCCCATCGCTCTTCATTAGCCTCAAAGAAAATCTTTTTCCGCAATTTTTCAAGTCCAATATCCTTACGATAAAGAAGTTCTGCAAGCTGCCGGTCATTGAGACCATTTATCACATCCTCAGGAATGCTTGATTGAAGCCCTGCCTCCTCAGGTAACTTTTGTATCAGAACGTAAGATATTCGTTCCGGAACCTTGAGCACTAGATTCCATAGCGCTACAATATCTTTACCTTTCAAATATTCACCATAACCATCGTAGCTCAACTCATCACTTTTATAATGAGCAGAAAAACCAGGATTATTTAGATAGTCACTGAGAATCTCAAATAGTTCTATCTCTGAAACTGTTCCATCCTTCAACTGGTGGTCCACAGAGTGGGAAATCAAGTTTACTATTTTTTCACCCCATCCTCCTAAACAACGGACTTTGGCAAGGCGCGCTTCTTGGGGAAGCGAGAAAAAATAATCGGGGCCAGCATAATCCTTCGTTAGAAAAAAGGGAACCACAGAGTTCTGTTCCAGTGTGGAGTAACGAACGAGGGGGGCCGGGTCTTCCTCAATTCGTTTCTTAACAGCTTCCATTTTTTCCGTTTCACTTTTTCCATAGATTTCTTCACTTTGCTTTTTGTCCAAAAAAGAGAATCTCCTCGCGGCTAAATACCGCACATAAGGATTTTCACTGCCAAGCGCCTTGATGCGAATTTTTTCGTCCCAGTAAGAAGAAAATTGAGATTCATCAAGCTTCGTCAGTACTAGAATCTGTGATTCAGTGCTAAGTCCATCCCAAGCAGCAATTAGTTTAGCAACTCCACTGGGTGTAGGTTGTAGAAGTTCAGCAAGATACGCTGGCAGACTGTGTGTATTTGATGTATTCGCGATATCTTTATTATTTCTCATTGACATATCCCTCCGATTTCATGTTCTAATTCCTTCTTTAATTACCATTTTTCATAAGTTTCAATGGATTCCCGCCTTCGCGGGAATGACAGCTTAAATTATCCTATTTTCTCTGTGCTCTCTGTGGCTTTTTATTCTCCTCGAATCGCACGCAGGCAGGACCTCGCCTTATGCTCAGTCTCCTCAAACTCGGTCTTAGGAACACTATCGTGAACAATGCCTGCGCCAACACGAACATAAGCAATATGGTCTTTGACCTGCAAACTTCTTATCGTGATGCAACTGTCGAACTGGCCGTCCACCGTCAGATACATCACCGCTCCGCCGTAGTAGCCTCGTTTGGTCTTCTCCAATAATCGTATAATTTTCATTGCTTCAATCTTGGGGGCCCCTGTCAATGTCCCCATATTCATCGTAGCTAAATACGCACTCAACGCATCAAGCCCGGATGCGAGCCGGCCTTTAACGTTACTTACTAAGTGCTGAACAGACTCATATTTTTCAGCGGTCAATAATTCGGTAACAACCCTGCTGCCAGGCTGGGCCACCCGGGCGATATCGTTCCTGGCTAAATCGACGAGCATCATATGCTCGGCCAATTCCTTGCGGTCAAGTTTCAATTCCGCCTCATACCGAAAATCGGTGTCGAGGTCGATTCGCTCACCGACCCGGCCTCTGGGTTTTGTGCCGGCTATGGGTCTAATCTCAACGTAGCGGGTGTCGGTCTTACTGACGCGAAGATTCAGCTCAGGACTCGACCCCATAAGAATTGTGTTAGGCGTATTCATATAAAACATATACGGCGAAGGATTCAAAACCCGCAGCCGCTTATAAACATCCAGCGGCTCATCAGGACAAGGCTCCATTATCGTCCGGCTGAGAACCACCTGAAAAATGTCACCATCAATAATATGCTGTTTAGCTTTGGCGACCATTTCTTCATATTCGCTTCTATTGGTATCGGTTGAGGCTGCCGGCAGCGAGCCGGTATATTTCTGCGCTTTCGGGACATCAAATCGTGCGATATTGGAATAGTAATCGAAACAATTTTGCGCTTCGGTAATTACCCCTTGGGTATCGCCATCGGTTATAATGCAGTTGACGATTATGTAGCCCTTGCCGTGCTCGTGGTCCATCAGGAAAATGTTGTCGGCAAAATATAGCTCATAATCGGGATTGCCTAAGACGTCAACTTTACTTGAAGGAAGCTTTTCAAACTGGTCTATGAAATCGTAGCTTATTGCCCCAAGCAGCCCGCAGGTAACTCGAAATGGTTTACTGGCCAGTCTGAACGCAAACGCAACTGCCCGCAAAACATCCATTTGATTTGTGCTTTGAAGGCGGGTCTGCTCATCGACAACTTTCTTGACTTGTTTAATTCGGCCGCAAATTTCCTGCGGACTGAACTTTACCGACTCACAGAAGGCAAATCTCTCTTGTGGCACGGCCATTCCTTCGGCCATGCTCAGGACAGGCTTGGCCGTGTCTTCACGGGCTGGAAGCCCGTGCCACAAATAATCTAAGATGCGCCTCCCTGTGCTGCTCAGGGCCTTAATAGTAAAGTCAGCGCCGGTTCCGGTAAGGTAAAGCGCGGGCTTGGCCGTCCCAAAACTCAGCGCCCCGCTGCCTGCCAGGTATTCTCTGGATTCAAACAAACAGCAGTTCTTTGCCCGTCCGTAATCGCTTAGCCTGGCAAAAAAATCCACCGGCTCAGAAATATCAATCTGCTTGACAATCGGGATGATTTGACCCGGCCTGGCAGCCTGTATTATGTCTCTATAATAATCCATAATCCGAACCTCTAAACGTAATTTCTATTCGCTAACCGCCAAAAATACAAATAAAAAAACGCAGCCGCTGTTTTTCCAACAGGCTGCGTTTATTGCAAATCTAACAATTTTTATAACACGGGCTTCCAGCCCGTGATTGAAAAACACGGCCAAGATGGCCGTGCTACTCTTTGCCTGCTGGAATTATCCTGCAGGCCACCACCAGTTATTAAGATTTTTGCGGTTATTTTGCCTCATAATTAACTATATTAAACCAACTTTTTGCAATTTTGTCAAGAAAAATCGAAAAATTTTACTCGTCTTTATAGAGCACGGCGGTAGCGCAGGCGGTCAATAGCTACGGCCACAACAATAATTGCACCGGTAATAATCTCCTGCACCCAGTTCGGCAAGCCCTTTTGGTTGCAGCCGTTGGCAATAACGGTCATAATCAGCGCCCCAACTATTGTTCCAAGGATTGAACCCTCGCCGCCGGCAAGGCTGCCGCCGCCTATTACGACAGCGGCTATTACATCCAGCTCCAGCCCTACCGCAACCGTCGGGTCGCCGACAGTCAGCCGCGAAAATTGCATCAGTCCGCCGAGACCTGCAAAGACCCCGCCAAGTGTATAGACTATTATCTTGACGCGGTCAACCGCCACACCGCAAAGCCGGGCTGTCTGCTCATTCGAGCCAATAGCAAAGGCGTGCCGGCCCAGTCTCGTATATCGCAAAATTGCCGCCATTGCTATAGCGAGGATAATAACAATCCATACGCCGGGGGACAGCAGCATCCAGCTCCCCTCCGGCAGCCGAGCCATAAGCTCATCCAGCCATGCAAGCCGGCTTATATCCACATTTATTTTCTGCTCCTGCCCTATTCCCTTGGCCGCCCCGCGCACGACTAACATCATACCCAGAGTAACTATAAACGGCACAACACGCAACCGCGTTATCAAAACTCCGTTCATCAGTCCGAACGCTGCTGCTGCCGCAATGCCGCCAAGCGCTGCTGTAAGCGGACGGACGTGGCCATATTCCAAAAGCCACGCAATCACCACTGTGCTCAAAGCCACAACCGAGCCAACCGAAAGGTCGATTCCGCCGGATATAATCACCAATGTCATACCCAACGCCGCCGCTCCAACAATAGCTGTCTGTCTGGCAATCATCCTCAAGTTTTCCCACGTCCTGAAGCTCGATGGCGCGAAACCTGCAAAAATTGCAAATACTATAATTAGCCCGAGCAGCGGCCCAAGTATATTTAGCCATCGCCAGCCCGGCTCGGATACCACTCTTTCCGCCGATACCAACTGCTCGTCTTTCATACACTTATCACCTGTCCGGTCGCTTCCAGCATAAGTTTGTGCTCATCCACATCCTCAACCTGGTGGATAGGGCCTAATTTCCCCCGGCACATCACTGCCACCCTGTCACATACCCCCAACAGCTCAGGCAGGTAACTGCTGACCATTAACACCGCCTTGGGCGGATGACCATCAGCCGGTGAGCCCGTTGCTAACGAGTCAATTAACCTGTAAATCATAGCCTTTGCTGCCACGTCGATACCGCGTGTCGGCTCATCCAAAAGAAATACATCTACATCGTGCTGCAAAAGTCTGGCCAGCGCCACCCTCTGCTGATTGCCGCCTGATAAAGATAATACGGGTTGTCCCGGCCCCCGGCAGCGGATGCCCAATCGCTCTATCCAGCGCCTCGTCGCCTTATGCTGGCGGGTCGGCAGCACCAGACCTAACGGGCCAAAACCTCTAAGATTTGAAAGTGTCACATTATCAGCAACGCTTAGTGAGGTCGCCAATCCTTCCTCTTTGCGGTTTTCGCTCAAGAAACCTGCCCCCTGCATCCAGCGTCTTATCGGCGAAGCAGGTCCTGTATAGACACCTAAGCGAATCCGCCCTCGCCGCACAGGGTCCAACCCGAACAGGCTGCGCAATAGCTCCGTCCGCCCCGCCCCGACCAATCCTGCAATGCCAAGCACCTCCCCGCGATGCAGCTTCAGATTAGCCGAGTGCGGCTTATCAACACCAGCTAAATCCTCAATCTCCAGAACAACCTCCCCCGCCTGACGCACAGAACGAGGATAAAGCTCCTCTACCTGCCGGCCAACCATTAAGGCTATTATCCGGTCGGTGGTGATACCGGCAACGTCGCTGGTGCCTACAACCTTTCCATCGCGCAGAACCGTTACTCTGTCGGCGATGCGCTTGACCTCCTCGATGAAGTGCGAGATATAGACAATGGCTTTGCCCTGCTGTTTAAGCCGACCGATAATTTCAAACAATCGCTGGACATCCTGCTGCGTCAAACTGCTGGTCGGCTCATCGAGGACCAGAACCTGACAGCCTATTGCCAAAGCCCTGGCAATCTCTACTAACTGCTGCGAACCGACCGATAATTTACGGACCTGGGCTTGCGGCGTCAGCTCGGGGTTATCAAATTCTTTGATTGCCTCTATTGCTCGCCGGCGGACTTGCTTCCAGCAAACTATGCCCGCTCTCGATGGCTCCATACCCAACATAATGTTCTCTTCGACGCTCAGGTGTGGAGCCAGCGAAAGCTCCTGATAAATCATTGCCACGCCCGCTCGCCGGGCCTCGAGCGGATTAGCCGGCCTATACGGCACGCCATCCAGCCACATCTGCCCTGCATCCGGCTTGACCGCACCCGAAAGCACCTTCATCAGTGTGCTTTTGCCTGCGCCGTTCTCTCCCACCAGCGCAAGCACCTCGCCTGCCGTAACCTCAATGCCCACATCGTCCAGCGCCACGGTCGCCCCAAAGCGCTTGCAAATTCCCTGCATTTGAAGCCGAATTGTGTCCAGGGCAACCTGTGGCACGGTCATTCCTTCGGCCGCGCTCAGGGCAGGCTTGGCTGTGTTTTCACGGGCTGGAAGCCCGTGCCACATTTCGCCTTCGGCGGGGCTTGAATCTACTCGTTCAGCCATTTTTTGTAATCCGGCTCAAGTCGATTCTTAATCTCGGGGTCATTCATATTTTCAAGGGTCGCCACTATCGAGCCGGTGTCGATTATCTTTTCCACCTTCTCGCCCTTCAGGTGCGCCATCATAGTCTTGACCCCTAAGTAACCCATATTGATTGGGTCCTGCAGCACCAGTCCGTGCATCTGGCCATCCCGCAGCGCCTGCACCAACCTATCGGAACTGTCAAAACCAACATACTTAACCTTTCCTGCCAGGCCGCCATCCTGTAGTGCCCGCAGCATCCCGAATGTCGTTGACTCATTGGGGCAGAATATCCCATCAATGGTCAACGTCCCATCGGGTGTCCGCAGCGAAGCCAAGAGGTTTTCGCCGGCCTGATATGCGCTTTCCGTTGTTGCGCCGCCATATTGATTAGCGCTGACAACCTGAATATCGGGATATTTTTCTTTCAGCACATCTAAAAAGCCCCGTTCCCGCTCCATAGTGCTGGCCGAACCTTCCTGGTATCGCAGCATAATGACCTTTCCTTTTCCGCCTATGGTTTTGGCTAATTGTTCGCCGCCCTTTCTGCCGCCTTCGTAATTGCCTGTTGCGACAAAGCTGACGTAATCCTCGCTTTTAAGGCCGCTGTCGATTATCACTACCGGAATGCCTCTATTCACCGAATCCTTGACCGGCGCCCGCAGCGCCGTATCGTCCAGCGGCGCCAATACTATCCCCGTTACGCCAAGTGTAACAAAATCCTCCACGACCCTTATCTGCGATTCCCTGTCGTCCTCCTTTAGAGGCCCTTTCCATATAATCTCTATGTCCACGCCTTCTGCCTTTAGCTCCTGCTGTGCCTTGACCGCCCCTGCATGAATGGACTTCCAGAAAACGTGCGTTGTTCCTTTGGGAATAACAGCTATTCGATACTTCTTTGTGCCTTCTTCTTTCTGCTTGCAACCTACTGCGCACAAAACGATTACAATAACTATAAGCCCAATTGCGGTTAATACCTTCTTCATATTTAGCACTCCATAAACATTAGTTACAGTATTATCAAAAAGACCACCAATAACCGGTAATTCCAAAAGTATATCCCCCCTGCTAAGCTGTTACAAGCAAAGTTTTATTCCGTTTCTTATTTAGCCCCGCAATTTTGCCCTGAGCGCAGTCGAAGGGTTTACGCCTGGTTTTTTGTTGGTTGGCGCAAAAATTTTGATTTTGCCAAGAAATTTTCCTTTCCCCTGTTGACAAATCCCGACCGCCCGTTTACTATAAAGACCCGATTGGATTTTCAACGCCGCCTAAATTCGGCGGTAATCAGGAGCTAATTTACCCAGCGAAAATTCGGCTCGCCGAAGTCCGCTGGCGAGAAGGTTAAATAAAATTGAAAATTTTGGCTTGTATTCCAGCTCATTATAGTTCGACAAGATTCCCGGGTAAAGTTCTCGCCAAAGATACGGGCAAATTCCTCATCCAGCACGTCTATGAACAGGCCTGCCGGGCCAAACTACTCGACAAAGTAATAATAGCAGCCGATGACCGGAGGGTCGTCGATGCCGCAAAATCCTTCGGAGCCGAATGTGTTTTAACCTCAGTGAGACACAAAAGCGGCACCGACCGCATCGCCGAAGCCGTTGCAAATATAGATGCCGACATCGTAGTTAATCTCCAGGCCGATGAGCCGGAAATCGACCCGGCCAATATTGACTATCTGGCCCGGCTGCTAATTGATAATCCTGATTATCCAATGGCCACATTAGCAGCGCCGTTCGATAACGCCGAACAGATTGCCAACCCGAATATTGTGAAAGTCGTAATGTCGTTGTGCGTGGTGCGTGATGCGTCGTGCGAAAAGAAAGAAGTGGATTCCCGCTTTCGCGGGAATGACAATACACAACACGAAATACGCAACACGCAATACGAGGTTGGACGGGCAATCTATTTCTCCAGAAGTCCGATTCCTTATGACAGGGAAAAGGCCGGCATAGGCAAATTAGGACAATACCTTCGGCATATTGGAATTTACGCCTATCGCAAGGACTTCTTACTGAAGATTACTTCTTTGCCGCAGACACCGCTTGAAAAAATCGAAAAACTCGAACAACTGCGTGCGATTGAAAATGGCTTTGGTATATTAGTCGGCAAGGTCAAACACACCTGTGATGGCATCGACACCCCGCAGCAATACGCAGAATTCGTAAAAAGATATAAAAATAGCCACAGAGGATTTTAGTTATTTTCTTTTTGCCACAGAGGACACAGAGAAAAAAAGATTTTAGTTGTTAAGCGGTTGATACGATGAAAAAACCAATACCACTCAATACTTGGGAAGATTTTGAAGGAAAATTGATAGAGATAGATAAACAGTTCAAGGAACTGCAACGACAAGAACAGAGAAGCACTATGGAGTGTCCCCTTTATAGGGGAGTAAAAGACTCCGAATATAACTTGGAATCGACCCTTGATAGGGTAAAAAGGGAGATGAAGTTTTCTGATTATCAAACAATATTAGAAGTTGTTTGCAAACACATTTCAACCTGCACCAGCAGGAAATGGGATCTGGAAAAAAAGGAGCAAAATATAAACCTCGGAAAGTTTGAATTACCGTTCTCGACTTATGAATTTATGGCATACTTAAGACACAATGGATTCCCAAGTCCTTTGATAGACTGGACTAAATCACCATACATAGCCGCCTTCTTCGCTTTTGGAGATATATATTCCAAAAAAGAACATGTTGCAATTTTTGTGTATACAGGAAAGTATTCTTGTGGGCAAAATCCATGTATTCGGATTTTAGGTCCTTCTATAGCAACAGATCGTAAACATTATCTGCAACAAAGTGAATATTCGATTTGTGTTAAAGGACGAGGAGAGGAAACGTGCTTTGCTAATCACGAAGATGTTGATGTTAAGGATGATGAAGGTAAAGACGTCCTGATTAAATATGAAATTCCGGCGTCAGAACAACAAAAGGTGCTCATAAAATTGGATTCAATGAATATTACGGCTTATTCGCTGTTCGGTTCAGAGCCGAGTCTTATGGATACATTAGCTTTGCGGGAATTGTTTCTGAAATAAGTAATTGACACTAAATATGAATAAAAAAAATATCTCTGTGACCTCTGTCCGCCACAGGCGGATAAATGCGCTCTGTGGCAAAAAATAAGGAAAAGATATGTCAAAAGATAATGACCTGTTAGCTTCTGTTAGTGACGTTTCTACCGAAAGCGAATTTTTCTCGCCGATGCCGGATGGTTATAAAAAGGGAAAGACGCGATATGTCTTTGTTATGGGCACGGTGATGAGCGGCTTGGGCAAAGGGATATTCTCATCGTGCTTAGCCAAACTTATGCAGGATAAAGGGCTAAAAGTTGCTCCAATAAAGTTAGAGGGTTATCTGAACGTTGATTCCGGCACACTAAATCCATTCCGACACGGCGAGGTATTTGTGTTAGATGATGGTATGGAATGCGATATGGACCTGGGCACATACGAGAGGATGTTAGACCAGGATTTAAGCAAAGCAAACTTCACCACCAGCGGCCAGATATTCAGCTCCGTCCTTAATAAGGAACGCCACGGCGACTACTTGGGCAGAGACGTCCAGATGATTCCTCACGTTACAGGCGAGGTCAAACTAAGACTTCGCCGGTTAGCAATTGATAGCGATGCCGACATCGTATTTGTCGAGATTGGCGGCACCGTCGGCGACCTCGAAAACGCCTACTATATCGAGGCAATGCGCGAGCTGGCCTACGAAGAAGGCCCAAACAGCAGTTGCTTCGTGGCGCTAACGTATATACTTGAGCCAAAGACACTCGGCGAGCAGAAATCAAAGGCCGCACAGCTCGGAATCAAGCAGCTTATGGAATGTGGCATCCAGCCTGATATTATCGCCTGCAGGGCATCGAATCCAGTTAGTGACAAGGTCCGCCAGAAAATCAGCGTCTATAGCAACGTGCCGTTCGAGCGTGTCATAAGCGTGCCGGATTCCGCCAGTATCTATATGATACCGGCGATGCTCAGAGACGCCAAGCTCGACTTCGCCGTCTTGCGGCTGTTGAAAATCGAGGATAGAATCAATCTGCACCACGAGCGCAAGGCCTGGGAACAGTGGTGCGACTTCACCGACAAAATCGGCTCCAACAGGCGCGAAGTTACCGTCGGCATCACCGGCAAATATACCTCGGTTCGCGATAGTTACGCCTCGATAATCAACGCCCTCGAACACGCCGGCATCGCCCTTGGCTGCAACGTAAAAATAAAATGGATTGAAACAACAAACATCACAGACCAGAACGCAGTCAATAATCTCAGTGACGTCGATGGCATCATTGTCCCCGGAGGCTTCGGCACACGAGGCGCAGAAGGAAAAATCGCCTGCATAAAATTCGTCAGAGAAAACAAATTGCCGTATCTGGGCTTGTGCTTCGGCTTCCAGATGGCTGTCGTCGAATTTGCCCGTAACATCTGCGGCCTTACAAAATCCAATAGCACCGAAATAGACCCTGATTGTCCTGAACCTGTAATAAACATCCTGCCGGAGCAAAAAGGGATAGAAGGTCTGGGAGGAAGTATGCGGCTGGGCGGACACGATATAGAATTAAAGCCACAGACACTG
This sequence comes from uncultured Pirellulales bacterium, assembly GCA_964462515.1. GTDB lineage: Bacteria > Planctomycetota > Phycisphaerae > Sedimentisphaerales > Anaerobacaceae > CAYWXK01. Next base: position 39,437 of record CAYWXK010000018.1, on the reverse strand, counting down.
GCCTGGAAGATTTTTGACAGGAAAAAGACGGTTAGAATGCGCTTCAGACATCGTTACGAAGTTGACCCACGGTATATAGAGCAGCTGGAAAAAGCCGGCCTTGTATTTTCCGGAAAAGCCCTCAATCAACCCATTATGCAGATACTTGAGCTTCCTTCACATCCATTTTTTATGGGGGCGCAGGCACACCCCTGCCTGACCTCGCGCCCGCTCAAGCCACATCCGATGTTTGTAGGGCTTGTGGCCGCCGCAATGCAAAAACACTATCCTGACGAAAAATTGCTTGATTGCGTTAAAGCTACCCGGAAAATATATAACTCTATAACCTGACAGCCGACAGGCGATTAAGTGTGTGGGTCGTTGAGGCAATACAAGTACTTGTGCAAAGTTAGCGGTTCTTCGAATTTCGCAGCTACCTGATCCCTGAATGTAAATCGTGCAATCTGCATGTCGCATCATTCGCAATTGACAAAATACTTCGTTGTATAAGCAGAACCATGGGCTCGTGTGTTGATAATTCTAAAGTACCAGCGGTAAAATGGAAATTCACTCTTTTTTTCTGAAAAGCCACTTCTGTGTGCATTATGTGGTATTAAAACATCATCCTCAAATTCCAACAAGTCACCGGCCATGAAAAACCTTTGTTTGCAGAGAATAACTTTACTAATGACATCATCCTGGCTTCTTATACAATCGTTTCCACGTCTGTCCTTGCTTCTATAGTAGGTTGTGCACACCAAAGCAATTTCCGTATTAACCAGTTCTACTGCTTTTTTGAATTTCTGTGTGACTTTGATTCTTATTTTTTCGCCTACCTGTAAATGCGATTGACCAATCAGAACTTCTGGTGATTGCAGATAGCGAGACCGCAAAGCATTATACCCAAAATAGCAGATGGGAATAAGACCCAAAAGGAAATAAATGCCATACGCAACTTGAGGAAATAATTGATAGGCTTTATCTGCAATAGAAAAGTAAAGCACACCGATTGTTATTCCCACAAGATAATAGAAAAAACAATACACTATAGCTTTTTGAAAAGTTTTTTTGGCATTATCGGGCTTCAGTACGTAAAAATTTTCTGAAATTTGGTTGGGGGCTCTTGGTTTGTTATATATTTTCCCTATTGCAGAATATGTCGCAACACAAACACACAACAGAGCAAAACAAGTAAGTGCATATTGGTAAGGCCAGAAGGCAACCTCATATATTAGAAATGATTTTTGAGGGTTCCTGGGATTATAATATGCAATGACCTTTGCGCCCGGATGATATTTGTCAACGATTTCCTTTGCCCACTTCTGAGTTGTATTATTAGGGTTTATGATAGTAATATCGTGTGATATGTATTGCTGCCCTGCAACTACATAGCTATACTCCACGTGAGGTGTATATCGCCGAGTGTACGAACTTATTTTGACAGGAATTTTTTTTGATATTTTGATTTCCGAATGCAGCACTTTCGCTTCGGTTGGCTTGTAATGTTGTCTTACCTTATACTGTTGTATTGCAATCTCGTAAACGAGAGAAACAAAGAATAACGTTGCCAAAACAAATGCAATACCTATCAAGAACTTCAGCAAAGGACTTGCCTGACTTTTCAAACCCTCAATTATCTTACTCTGATTCATCGGTTTGCGAATAGTTTATGGTTCTGTAAGTCATATCGCCGTTCTTTGTGTATCTGTAATGGGCCTCTCACTCGTCGCCATTGATATTGGTTATCGTGGCACTGTTCAATTGCGAGCGCACACCACACCCCTTTGTCCCCTCCGGTTTGTTTGCTTTCTTTCCTTACTCTTTAGATTTCTCGCCCTGCTGTTTCCCCGCAAGTTCCGCTTTTAGCTTCTCTATCTGAGCTTTGAGACCTTCGTTTTCATCTCGCAGCTTTGCACTTTCGTCCATAAGATTCTCTAAAAGCTCGCCGACCTGCTCTTTGACGTTCTCCTCAGACTTCTTTTCCCAGATTTCCTTTTCCTCCAAGCACTTCGCGAGTAGCTCTCCCTGCCGCTTCGACTCACTACTATTTACCTGCTTTAACCTTTCTACCTCCTTAGCAGTATCCTCTAATGTTTTCTTTAACTTCATATTTTCAGCGGCTATCACCCTGCTCATCTTATCATTTGCTCCTCCCTGCTCCTGGCAGCTTGCGACTAACATAATAACAAAAGCGCTAACTGCCGGAATAAACATCTTCTGAGCTAATCCCTTCATTTTTACAATCCTTTCAACTTAGGTTTTCAAAAACTGATAAAACTTGATTTCTACTATATCGACAACCCCCCTGCCGTCAATAGCTTATATCGCTTTTTGTTTAGGCAGCCGTAGTCACCTTTGCAAATTCCCGCTGATACGGTCCCTAAAAAATAAATGCGCTACTCAAAAAGCACTTTCAATTGTTCTTTATCGGTTGCTGCGATTTTACTGTTGTCCGTCCAGACAGCCAAATCGAGACTGTGCCGACAGTAACAATCTTCACTGACAAGCTCACTATCGCTTGCCAAAACCGCTTTTATAAGTTCCAGACAATTTTCCGTTGCTGCCTTCAAATTTGCCACTATTTCTTTAAGCAATGTCTGTTTGCTCCTTCCTTCCTCGTGCGGCTTCCAACAGTCATAATCGCTGGCAATCGCTACAAGGGCGTAGCAAATTTGCGCTTCCCTGGCCAACTTCGCCTCCGGCATAGCGGTCATTCCGATTAAATCGCCTCCCCAACTTCGGTGCATAAGCGACTCAGCCCGCGTCGAAAATTGTGGCCCTTCCATACAAATGTAGGTGCCCTTCGGATGAGTCCTTATGTCAACGCCCCTGGCTGTCTGGGCGAAAACCTTTCGAAGCCGCTCACAAACCGGCTTAGCCATCTCGCAATGCACGGCACCATAGCCGCTAAAGAAGGTTTTTAGCCGTTTGAATGTCTTATCGATAAACTGGTCAACGATAACCAAATCCCTCGGGGCGATTTGCTTGTTAAGCGACCCTACCGCCCCGCTGCTTATAATGGTATGGACGCCAAGCTTTTTCAATGCGAAGATATTGGCTGCAAACGGCACCTCACTCGGCGAAAGTTTATGCCCTTCGCCATGCCGATTCAGAAATGCGACCTGCCTGTTGCCGAATTTGCCAACCAAAATTGTTGAGCTTGGCTTACCGAAAGGTGTATCAACATCGTGCAATTCCGCATCCGTTATTTTTTCCGCCAAGGCATCGCCAAGTCCTGTTCCTCCTATCACACCGACCAGCTCTTCTGCCATAACTTTTGTCTCCTTTACAATAATCGGCCACTATAGTAATCACTGTCCTTCGCATTTACAAGGCTTTATTATTCTTGCTCACCGCTAACAAACGCCGAAATTAGTCGAAATTGAGGTCGGATTTTGCTTGATGTCTCGCTATTAAGTCTGATACACTATTGCCCAGAAAGGGTGATAAGAAGTGCTTTTATTTTTTAAAGAGGCTGCAATATAAGCAGGGTCGGCCTGTGGTCAACATAAAAACAGCATAACCGGGTAAATTTTATCCAAGAACCGATAAATGAAAGGAACAATATGAGCAAGGAAATGAGTTGTTTAAGATGTGGCAGCACTAACCTTAAACGCGGCTCCTTCCAGTCAACAGGGAAAGTCTATTTTCGCGCCAAAGGCGCGAAAATATTGACCGTCCATACCAGCGGAGTTGCGGTTAATGCCCTCGGCTGCTACGATTGCGGGCACGTAGAGTTGACTATGGACCCCAAGAAAGCAAAGGCACTGTCGCAAGAGTCTTAACCACAGACAAACCCACCTGCCTGGCTTATCTTTGCCTGACAGCTACCGAAGGGATGCAAAACAGCGCCACCACAGGAAATCAGCCGGATAGGCTGCAGTTTTACTTACCCGCCCCTCGGCGTAGCTGTGGCTGACTGAAAATGATTTGATAGGCACAAGGAAAACAACCTAAAGGCTGCCGGGGAAAAGCTAACAGGCAAAAATAAGCAAAGCACAAATTAAAATGTTTATATACGCTAATCAGCCACGTTGGCGATTGCTTTGTGGGCCAATTTTATATCGGGCTTGCCTGACAATAGCCGGTGTATTTCCATTTTGGTTGCCCAACTGTGACAGTCGATTTGATTATCTACCCTGTGCCTGAACTTAATCAGCCGTCTTTTTTTAACCGGTCTTTTCATTTTGCGCTCTCTGCTCTCAATCACACAGCCTTTCCAATCTATGCAGATTGGAAGGCTATTTCCTCAGGCTTTATCGACTGTCAGAGCACACTTCTTTAGACGCAGATTAGAGCACAACCGAAATATCCGCATCGCTAAAAAAAAGAGACTTGACATTCTCGGACGTCGCAGCGTATTGGCCATCTGTCTGTGGTGCATAACTATTACTATGTATATAACACGGTTCGTAATGCGCTTTATCCCTCTATTTCGGATTTATTACCAAACCAGTATAATACTTCCGGAAACTTGGACCGGTGGATAATGTGATGGGCTGTGGCAAAATTCACATATTCAAAATAGTTTTAATCAGGGGCCGTTATATAAATAGTCATCAGAAGACAAGTTCAAACAGTCAAAACGGATCCCCACGGGCAATGCCTATGGTACCTCCATCTCTTCGGCGGATTCCGCCTACGTTGCTTCGCCCGCCGAAGCAGGCTACGCGAAGACGGAAGAAAAGGAGGTGCAACGTGCTCGGCCCGTGGGGCTCCATTTTCTATTTACTATTTATTATTTTGACGACAGCAGCGACATCCGCTGAAGCACAGACGCGACTCGAGGCGACGGCGGACAATTCAATTGTGCTGGTTGAAGGCGAGTTCGGTCTCAACGCCGGCAGTCAAAACAGGATACGCATCAAAGACAATCAGCATTTGGTTGCTATGGACTTTGATTTTGATAAGCTGCAGGGGAGGCGCATCCAGTCAGCGGTTCTGGTATGTCATCAGGTAGATGAGACAATCGATGCGGTAACAATTTCGACGATTGCGGCAGAGTGGGATGAGCACAGAAGTTGCGCTTTAACGAGCGGCAAGCAGGGTTATGCGGGGTGGGGCTGGCCGAGCTGCCGATTTCCTGCTGTAACCGGTGGGAACAGTTTTTCTTTAGTCTGCCAGGCGAAAAGCATTCTGAAAGATGGGGTGTATCATTGGGAGATTGAGCCGGATTTGGTGCACGCGAATATAATCGGCGCGGCATACGGTTTGACTATTCACGAGTCGAGCTGTGACTATTCGCGCAATCCGCGGATTTTCTCGCGGGAGGAGCGGGACAAATGTCCCTATATCATAGTAACTTTTGGCGGTGATGAGCCGATGCCGGAGCCGGCGAGCGAATTAAATATTACTCATCGCGGCGACTCTGAGAGTATGCGGCTTCAATTGCGCGGGCCGAAAAATGGTTTTGCTTACGAAGTGCAAATCAATTCGACCCCCCTGCCGAGATGGAACATTCTATTTGTGAAGCCGGGGGAAATCCAGACAATTCCTATCCGCGATATCCCGTTAAAACCCGGAGAGAGTGTGGAAATCAAGGTTATTACCGTAAGCCGGGTGGGCAAAAAATCTGAGGCAGTAACAATTAGAGGCGAGGTTCCACGTCAACGGGTAATTGAGCTGCCGGAGATTGGGCCGATACAATCGGCTGGTGCGGGACGTAGTGACATTGCGGTTATTCCGGTTCTGGACAAGTATGATATAAACGGCAAAGCAGTTGGAGAACTTGCGGAAGATTATCTGAGACGAAATGAGATATATGACGGGGAAAAGATTACTCTGACGGCGGCAAAAGGCGAGGTGGTGGACTTTCAGGTTTTGCTTAAGGGCGAGCGTAAGGCAGCGGTGCAATGTGAGCTGGACGGCACCCGGACAGAAATGTGGAAGGGGCTTTATGTTCAATCTGAAAAGGGGTTTATTCCCGACCCGCTGGTGCCATTTCAGGATTTGGAAATAAATGTGGAGAAGGCGACAGTTGTGTGCGTGGATGTTTTTGTGCCGTTTGAGTGCGAGCAGAAAATTATAAAGGGGGCTTTCAGCGTTTCGGATGGGAGGCAAATTCCGATTGAGCTGCGTGTTCGCAATTTTGCGATTCCGCGGGAGGCCAGTTTCCTTTGCGAAATGAATACATACGCGATGCCGGACAAGGTGAGCGAATTTTATCGACTACAGGAGATTGCATACGAGCATCGGGTGCATTGCAATATTTTACATTATTCGCACCGCACGGCGGCGCCGGGGGCGCGAAAGTGCAACCTGGATATGATGATGGCGGACGGGCAGAGAATGGATGAGAAGCGATATAACAATATCAAGCCCGGGGCAAAGCAGGCGTACTGGGATGACTTTATTAGTGTTTTTGGACCTTATTTATCGGGAAGCTATTTTAAGGATGGGCACCGCGGGCAGGTTCCAGGGCCGGGGTTTTATTTAACATTTCACGAGAGCTGGCCATTGAACGTGCGGGCTTACTTTAATAGAAATCCGGATGCGTATGAGGCGTTCAAAGAAAAACCGGAGTATAGCCAGACGTTCGTGAATATTGTGCGGGATTTTATTTCGGTTGCACAGAAACAAGGATGGGCAAAAACCGGTTTTCAGATTTATCTAAATAATAAAGGCAGATTGGATGATGCGGCCAGAAGTCCGTGGGTACTGGATGAGCCTGCCGAATACTGGGACTGCCGGGCGCTGGCGTATTATGGTGATTTAGTCAGGCAGGCAAAGGGAGAAACTTGCCCTATTCGGCTGCAATACCGGATAGATATTTCCCGACCAGAATTTGACTGCGGACAGCTTTTGAGCAAGGCGGATTTGTGGGTGGTCAGCAGCGATGCGATGCGGCAGTATCAACGGATAATTGCGGACCGCGCAGAGCAGACGGGTGAGACTATCCGGGTGTATGGCACAACTAATCGTGTTGAGGAGTCGAATCGGCAGACACAGGCGTGGGCTTTGTGGGCGTATCGCAACGGGGCGAAAGGGCTGGTGCCGTGGCAGACGGCTGATAAGAGCGGAGAGGCGATGAAGAAGGCGGACCAGCTCGGACTATTTATATTTGACAGAAAACCAGATGGGAATACTGAGATACATCATTCGATGAGACTAAAAAGTTATCGGCGGGCAGAACAGGATATTGAGTATCTGGAATTGCTGCGAAAGAAGCTGAAGCTGACCGATGGCGAGCTTCGGTCATTTATAGATAGTTACCTGAATTTGTCCGGAGATGTTGTTAAAGAATCAGATGCAGATGCCGGGACAGCGATGTATAATGAGGTTTCGCCGGAGGCATTTCGGCGGATGAGAGAAGCGGCGGCGAAACTGGTGGAAGGTTTGTAGTTCACGGTTTGTAGTTCATTGTTCTTGTTTCATAGTTAGAAGCTCGATGCTTGATGCTCAAAGTTGGTATATCGGCGGGGAATTTTTCAGTTTTGAGCATTTAGTTATGAGTTTTTGGAGTAAAGATTTTAGAAAGGGATTGGAGGGCGGATTTTTCCTCGCTGTCGAACTGGTCAAAGAGTCGGCTGTCGCGCATATCAAATGAGCGGCGGGGTTTGCCATCAGAAGTGTGACGGCTATCGCCATTGTGGAGGCACCAGCCTGCTGCGCCGCCACTTAAGGCGGCGCGGGCATCATCGACAAAATCGGTGGAGTTTGGGTCCCAGTCTTTGGTGAAGCCTCTTCGGAATGGCTCCTGATAGTGCAGGGGGATAGATTTACCAAGCTCTTTTATCCGAGATAGATACTGTTTTGATTTTTCTTCAGTTTGGTGTGGGGAGTCGGGGTCTCTTGGTCGATGCGGACTTATGAAGTCCACGCGGACCTTTTCGAGATAATCTTTTAGTTCTTCACGGGAGATGTCGCCTGCGTGCGAGGCGGTGATGAGCCGGGCGGGGTCGATGCGTTTTGCGGCATCGCGCGACTTTTGCAATTCATCGAAACCGACAAAACGTTTGTCTTTTATGTTTCGCTCGTTGGCGAGGTCGAGATACCAGTTGTGGTAAGGTTTTAACGCCGAGACGATTGTCTCGACCGCCTGGCGGTGTGTGTCGGTTGTTTGGAGACGGGGTTCACCAACAATGCCATTGCCTCGGCTGAGGGTAACATCGACTATGATGCCTCGCTTATCACATTCGGAGACAAGCCATTTGAGGTTCGACAGGTATGGTTCTCTTGGATTGCCTTTGCCATCGACGGCGGCGACATCGTTGTCGAAGGCTGCCCAGGTGGCCCAGACACGAATCCAGTTTATGCCGAGCTTTTGCATGTCATCGAGGTCTGCGGTAATAAACTGCTTTGATGCTCCGAGGGCGCCATAGTAGCTTAAGCCGAAAAGAAAGGTCGGTTTGCCATTGATTGTAAAGCAGGTGCCTTCGATGGCGAGCGTGGTTGATTTAGGTTGGCTGGCTTGTGTTGCAAGCGCGGATGTAAAAACAATCAATATGATAACGCTTTTTAATAATGTCATTTGGTTCATAATTCATACCTCGTGGTTCGTATATCGTATTTCGTTTGTTCCGACTTTGCTCATAAATTCCGGTGCTACCCGATTTTATCGGCTCTTTGTGAAATTACATTGAACAACTATCTTATTTTAACGTTACTGTGCAGCCACAGGTGCGTTTGATATTTCCTATCTTTAATAGGCCCTGGCCGGTATTTGTGAATTTGAACTCGCAGGTGTTTTTCGTGTCCTGGCCAACGTCGCCTAAATCGCAAACCGTTTTTTCAAAAGAAATTCTCGGCAACAGGTTATTAATCTGTGGTGTTTTCTCTGTGGTGGTTTCTCTGTGGTGGTTTCTTGAGGTTTGATGGCTTGCACTACTTGAGCAGGTGATTCAGCCGTTTGTTTTATGTTTGGGACTTTCGCCGCTTGCTGACGGCAGCCAATCGTCAACAACAGAATAAGACTCACTAAAGTAAATTTGAAGGCTAACCTATTTCTTTTCATATTCACATCCGGCTCTGACGGACCAGTTATCATTGTAGTAATAAGCGTTTATTTTGTTTGCCACAGAGTCTATCTCTCTGATTCTTCTGCCGAGGGCATCGTAGATAAATTCCGTCATACCAGTCAGCTCATTTCTGTTTTTCAGCTCACTGCTGGTTTTTTCACTAATTTTTGGGCCCATTTGCACGCTAACTTGATGCCTCTTCCAGTTCGACGAAAACCAATCAAAGCGGTAGCGAAAAACAACCAGATTAATGGAAGTGCAATTGTAGTACGCAAGTGAACAACCAGTCGTGACCAAGGAAAAGAGGTTATTAGTTGAGAGTCGGAAAATGTAACACCAGCAGTTGATTCTAACTCCTTTTTTGATTCGTATGGATACCACACCTTGTGGGTTTTTCTGTTTATTGCGAACCATCTTCCCATATAGGTTTTGCCGATAATAAAGTTGTCTAAAACCGCGAATTTGCCAACTGCACTTTCAAAATCAAGAACATAAGTTCTAGTCTTATTTAGTCGGTCCAGCTTTACAATCCAACCAGGCCATCCCTCCAAAAAGTAGTTAGAATCAAGATTATAGACTTGCGTTACTCCTTGACAAACAATCCAGGCAAGACCAGATACCGCTATCCAAGCACAAAGGTAACCTATCCTGGTTATTCCTTTTGCTCCTAATGCTCTCGGGACATAGGGGGCAAAACCCAAGAAAGCAGGCACGACAAAAAGTAAGACCCAGCAGAAACGGTTTGCGGAGGCCTTGGCAGCTAATGCCTGTGGTCGCACGATCAGGTATGGCATAGGGTCTGTCTCCATCTTGATAGACGAAATGTCAAGACCTGTAATGGTCTGCAACTGTTCTTTTGTGCGAGGATAGTGCACCTGATGCGTTCTCTTATTGACGGCGAACCATTCATCTCCCGTCCTACCAATTATCCATGGACCGCTCAGAGCAAATTCGACCACTGGCCCAGGAATTACCTTCTCAGGCCCAACGTTCTCTCTTTCTTCTGACGGCCAGTAAATTATATGGAGTCCCGGCCCAGCCAGTTCGTAACTATCGCCTAAATCAAAAGCCCAGTCCTGACCCTGTGCAAACGTAAAAGCAATATTTCGTAGTGGTCTCCAAATGACGAGAACCACAACTACCCCTACGATAAGTCTTATCATGAACATAAATAACTTGTTGCACTTCATAGATTATCATATTCCTAAGAAATTGAAAATGTCTCATCAAGCGTTTTGTCAAAGTAAATTATGTGCCAGTATTCATTCACAAGAGGGCGCATAAAGAAAAACTCCGGTGGCCAAGAGTATAAATCCCGTATATCCCATCGAACTCGACAAACAAGTCTTCCTTTGTATCTGCCGTTGCGGACTAAAGTCGAGTTGGGCGGGAGCGTTCGCCGACTTTTTTGAAATGTGACAGCGCGCTTTCACGGTCATTGAAGTCTTTTTCGGTGAACATTAGAGTCGTCTGGCCGATAAGGATTTCATCGCCATCGACCAAGGTAGTCTCTACGATGATTCTTTTGGCGTTTATAAAGACGCCGTGCTTACTTCTCATATCGAGGGCGAAATACTGCTTTTTGTCCTTGTCGTAGCGGATTTGCATATGCCTGCGCGAAATCAGGTCGTCTAAAATCTGAATAGGGAGCGCCTCGGCTCTGCCGATGACGCTTGTTCGCTGGCCAAGAGGATAATAATCGCCCGTTTGCGTGCCGGATGTAATGATTAAAGAAGCCATAATAGTTCCTCGCTCGTATCTCGTCGTTCGTATATCGTATTTCGTATATCATACCTCGTCAGACGAAATATCAACGCTGGTGCGATAATAATATCGGTGGGCTTTTGAGAAGTCAAGCGAATTATTTTTATAGCATTGGATGGAAGAGGCGGCGGTGGGAGTCGAACCCACGAATAACGGTTTTGCAAACCGTCGCCTTTGTCCACTTGGCTACGCCGCCATAGCGAAATCATTTTAAGTTTACACTTTACGAGGCTATTTTGCAATAAAATTTCCCGAAGAGTTCATAGTTCGTAATATGGTCGGTCAACAGGGAAACGGCTTTGCAATAGGTATTTTGCAGGTTTTAGGCAATAATTTTGGGGGCGAAAGCGTCTATTTTTCAGTGGTGAAAGTGTATTGTAAGTGCACAAGGCAAAAGTAGGCGTATAGCGTTTAGTGGGTAGGGGTAGGATGATTTGGGCTTTCAATTGATAAGCTTTTGTTATATAATGGTATAGAATTTGGGCGGAGGGTTATTTAAGGCAAAGCCCGTGGCAATTTGCAATATGTTAAAGGTAGCTGTGACGGCAAAAAATTTTATATTTTGCAAGACTGGAACGATGGCGCTGCTATTCTGGGGGCTGTGCGCAGCGGTGTTATTTGGCATTATCGGCGGATGCAGTCCCGAACATTATAGGGCCAAGGCCGATAAGGTGGCCTCAAACATCGTTACGCAAAAGCAAAAAGAGGCCTTGGGGAGAACCGAGCCTTTAAGCCTGGAACGTCCGAGCGATATTCTGCGACGTCGGCTTTTAGATGAACAGAACCTGCTCTATTCGAGTGATGCTTCCTTAGGCACGGATAAGCTTCAGCCGATTCCGCACTGGCCTGAAAAGGATTATCCGCCGTCATCCACTTCTTCCGATGCAAATATACCGGTCGAGCTGAATAAGTCCCTGAAGCTTTCTCTGATAGATGTCCTTCAGATTGGGGCGCACAATAGCTCTGATTACCAGTCACGTAAAGAAGACATTTTTCGAGCCGCGTTGGACCTCGATTTGCAGCGAAACTACTTCCGAAACATATTCAATGCACAGGCGGAGAGCAATCTCAACGTTAATACCACCGGAGATGACACTGTTACCAATGTTGAAAACAGCGCAAGTGCGGGAGTCAGTCGAAGGTTGAAGAACGGAGTTGACCTGAGCACGGCGATGGCGATAGACCTGGCGAATTTGCTGACTCAAGGTGGTTCATCGCGCCTGGGTCTTGCTGCCGACGCATCGGTATCGGTGCCATTGTTGAGAGGTTCGGGGCGGCATATTGTGACAGAGCCTTTGACGCAGGCGGAACGAAACGTCCTTTACCAGATTTGGAATTTCGAGCGCTATAAGCAAACATTTTCCGTCGGTATTGCGCGGGAATACTTCTCGGTTCTACGTCAGATGGATACTGTGGTAAATGCGGAGAAGAACTACCGCAGTGCAGTTGCATCGGCCCGGTGGTCACGGAGACGAGGAGACGCCGGTCGAATACGTGAAATCGAGGTGGACCAAGCGGTGCAGCGAGAACTGAGTGCCCGTAATAGCTGGATATCCGCTCAAGAGCAATTAAAGAGCCGGCTGGACTCATTCAAGAATACCATAGGTCTGCCGACCGATGCCCGAATTGGGCTTGACCCGAACGACCTGGAGCAGTTGCGAGGCCGTGCAACAAAGATACTTGAGCAGATAAGGTTTACACCGCGGGGTGAGGCGTCCGGGACGGCCCCTCCCGCAGACACTCCAGTAGAGTTGGTGCCTCCGAGCTATGAAGACGCTGGGCCGTTTGAAATGAACGAGCCGGTGGCGGTAAAGTTAGCTCTGGAAAACCGGCTGGATTTGCAGGCAACCGTCGGTGCGGTCTATGATGCGCAGAGACAGGTCGTGGTAAAGGCCGATGCTCTGGGAGCGGGACTGAACCTCGGAGGGTCAGCGAACTTCTCAGATAATGACGACGACGGTAATCTGCACATTAATGGGGGGCAATATGCGGCACTATTGTCGCTGGATTTACCTATCGAGAGGACAGCCGAGCGGAACGCCTATCGGAAAAGTCTTATGGACCTGGAGCGGGCCGCGAGGAGTGTCCAGACGCTTGATGACCAAATCAAGCTGGCCATTCGTAATGAATTGCGGACGCTGCTGGAGTCGCGGGAGAGTCTGAAGATTCAGGCCCAGTCGGTTGTAGTCGCAGAAAAAAGAGTGCGAAGCAGCACCCTTTTTCTTGAGGCAGGAAGAGTAGAGATACGTAATTTGCTGGAGGCCCAGGATGCGCTGCTCTCGGCGCAGAACCAACTGACCGCAGCGGTTGTGAATTACCGAATAGCAGAGCTGGAACTGCAGCGGGATATGGGACTTCTGAAAGTGAACGAAAAGGGTTTATGGCAGGAACTTTCGCCAGAGGAAATCAATTATGGCAGCTAACAGCAATAACAAGATAATTGGTGTTGACCGAAGCAAGTTTTTCAAGGTGATAGGGGTTTTTGTTATCGTGGCAATAGGGGTAATTGTGGTCTGGCTCAAGGTGGTTAGAGGGGGTGAAGCGCCTCTTACAGGGATGGCTACATTTGTGGCCAAGCGTGGCCCGTTGACCATCAGCGTTCCCGAGGCCGGCACCATAAAAGCCAGTCAGCAGGAAACAATCAAAAACGAAATGGAGGGCAGAACCTCTATCATCTACCTCATTCCTGAAGGCACGCGCGTGAAAAAGGATGAGCTCCTTGTCAAACTGGATGCGAGCACGCTGCAGGACTTGAAAATCGACCAGGAGATAAAGGTTATGAACGCAGAGGCAGCGTATATCAACGCCAAAGAGACCCTTGACATTGTTAAGAATCAGGCCCAGAGTGACATTGACACTGCCACCCTTACTTTTGATTTCTCCAAACTGGATCTGACAAAATATACTGACCCCAATGGACAGTATCGAAACGAGCTGGTTACGGCGCAGAACGACATCAGAGTGGCTGATGAGGAAAAAACGCGGGCCGATGAGACGCTGATATGGTCCCAAAGACTGTTTCAGGAAAAGTATATCTCACAGACTGAGCTGCAGGCGGACAACTTAGCGGTGACACGTTCAAAAGCGAAGCTTGAAGTGGCGCAGAACGGCCTCGAGCTGCTGGAGAAGTTCAGCCACAAACGACAGCTCGCACTGCTCGACAGCAATGTCAAACAGGCCCAGATGGCTCTGGAGCGCGCGCAGGCAAAGGCCAGGGCCACTATAGCTCAGGCAGAGGCGACCCTGAAAGCTGCGGAGCAGGAATATGAGCGACAGAAAGGCAAGCTCACCAAGATTGGGGACCAGCTTACCAAAGCAGAGCGAAAAGCGCCGGTGGATGGAATGGTAATCTACGCTACAAGTGTTCGAGGCGGAGGATTTGGACGTGAAAACAGACAGCCGTTGGATGAAGGTGTCGAAGTTTTTGAACGGCAGGACCTGATATATCTTCCAACGACTGCATCGGCGATGGCGGAGGTGGATGTGCATGAGTCGAGCCTTGAGAAGGTTAAGATTGGGCTTCCTGCTATTGTAACGGTTGACGCGCTGCCGGGCAAGAAATTCGTCGGCACGGTCGGCCGGATATCCCCATTGCCAAATCCTCAGAGTATGTGGATGAACCCTGACCTAAAGGTATATACCACAGAGATACATCTGGAGGGCAATGACCCTGCGCTGCGAAGTGGTATGAGCTGTAAGGCCGATATCATCATCGAACAATATCAAGACGTTGTGTATATCCCTGTTCATGCGGTCCTGCGGGTCGGAGGAAAACACACCGTCTATGTTGTCAAGAATGGTAAACTCGAGGAGCGAACTGTCGAGATAGGCCTGGACAATAACAGGATGGTCAAAATCACCAGCGGGCTTAATGAGGGCGAGGTCGTCTCATTGACGCCTCCGCTCAAGGCCTCGACTGTAGAGGCCCTCTCACAGATGCCGGGGGCTGGGTCGTCAGATGCCAACGATACCACGATGGAGAAGATAAATGAGAAGCTCAAGGCCATCAATGGAACCAAGACCGGTATGCCTATAGATGTCACTGCAGGTTCGCCACAGGGAGGACGAGAGCGGGTGATGGGAGCTGGCAGTGATGAAGCCGGACGCCAACGGACCGCCGGAGAAGGCACTGGGATGCCCTCACAGGAACAGATGGAACAAATGAAACGGCGATTTGAGAGTATGACACCTGAAGAACGGCAGAAGGAAATGGAAAAAATGAAAGAGCGACTCCAAAGCCTGACGCCGGAGGAGCGTGAAAAGATACGGCAGCAGCGTTCGCGGGGCGAGGGGGGCAGCGGACAGGGAAGAGGTCCCAGGTCGGAACAACAGGAAAGGAATCAATAGATGCGTGAACAGACTCCGACAGGCAACGATAAGGAAATCGTCAGGCTTGAGAACGCATGCAAGGTATATCAGGTGGGGACAGAAGAGGTCAAGGCGCTGGCCAGCATCAGCTTGACATTCAGGAAGGGTGATTTCTATGCCATTATGGGGCCGAGCGGGTCGGGCAAGAGTACGATGATGAATATCCTGGGGTGTCTTGACCGTTTGACTTCAGGCTCTTACTATTTCGAAGGCAGGGATGTCAGTCAACTTAGCGATGATTCGCTGAGCGAGCTAAGGCTACGGCACTTAGGATTTATATTTCAGAGCTTCAATCTGATTCCTCAGCTGACGGTGCAGAGTAATATTGAGCTGCCTCTCTACTATTTAGGGTGGGAGTCTATGCGAAGCAGCCAGCGAGCGAAGGAGCTTGCGGATGAAGTAGGACTTGGAGACAGGCTGCATCATCGGCCCAATGAGCTATCAGGGGGCCAGATGCAAAGAGTTGCTATTGCCAGGGCATTGGCCAACGACCCACAGATTATCTTTGCGGACGAGCCCACGGGCAATCTCGATTCGACCACGGGTTTGCAAATTATGGAGGTTTTAAGCAAATTAAACGAGCAGGGCAAGACCATTATTATGGTGACGCACGAGCAGGATATTGCCGCCTACGCCCGGCACCGGATGCACATGATAGACGGGAAGATTGATAGAATTGAGGAAGGCAAGAATGCAGCAAACTAAAATAACAAGGAATATAATGCTGGGCATTAGGAATTTGCTATTGCACAAACTGCGGTCGTTTCTGACGATGTTAGGCGTTGTGTTTGGGGTGGGAAGCGTTGTGGCAATGCTGTCAGTTGGGGAGGGGGCCAGCAAAGAGGCCCTTTCTCAGATACGGAAGCTCGGCAGCACGAATATCATTGTTTCAGCGGTTAAGAGCACCGAGGATGAGCAGGTTGCCACCACACATTCGCACATGAGCATCTACGGATTGAAATATGAGGACCATCGGAGGATATCCGAAAGTTTCAGCAATATCAAGCAAACTGCTCCGGTGAAGCTGATGCGAAAGGAATCGCGACTACGCGAAAGGTCGATAGAATTGCGGGTGGTTGGGACGACGCCTCAATGGTTTGAGCTTGTGCCGAGGGACATCATCGCCGGACGTGCTATTTTGCAGTCCGACCAGGAAAAACGTGCTCCCGTGGCGGTATTGACCGAATTCGGCGCTCGAAAAATCTTAGCTACCGAGAGCGTTATAGGCCAGACGATTCGCATCGGGGGAGATGAGTTTGAGGTCGTGGGCATAGTCAAAAGCGAAAGCGGGCAGGCCGGAAGTATTCAAATACCGGACCAGGAAATCGATGTCTATATCCCAATTAATGTGGCACGTCAGTACTTTGGCGATATATTTACGAAAGTGACTTCAGGGACGTTTGAGCGAGAGCAGGTAGAACTGCACCAGATTATTGTGCAGGCGGATGAGACGGAAAATGTTGAGGCAGTCGCAGCGGGCATAGAAAGGATGCTGGAGAGGTTTCACAAGAAGAAAGACTACATAGTAAGCGTTCCTTTAGCGCTATTAAAGCAGGCCGAGGCTACCAAGCGGACGTTCAATATTGTTCTGGGGTCTATTGCCGGCATCAGCCTGCTGGTGGGGGGAATCGGCATAATGAATATAATGCTGGCATCCGTTACGGAACGAACTCGTGAAATCGGCATCCGGCGGGCGATAGGGGCCAAGAGAAGGCAAATCGTTTTTCAGTTTCTTATTGAGACGGTGGTCTTGTCCACCACCGGCGGCATCATCGGATTAGGAGTGGGGGTTCTGATACCTTTCCTGATAACAATTTTCTCGGGGATGATGACGATAATCACGCTGTCAGGGGTATTACTGCCGCTGTTTATTAGTATGACTATCGGCATAATCTTCGGGTTATACCCTGCTATAAACGCTGCGAAGGTGGACCCGATTGTGGCACTGCGGCACGAGTAGCTTCGCCTCAGGCACTATCTTACAATTCTTATCCATCGCAGGCAGCAGGTGACGCCGCACCAATTTAACCATCTGGCTTGATTTTTCTACTCTGTGGCGTTTATCGATTATCTAACGGACAACTGGTGTGGGGCTCTATCCACCGGCAGGTTTCTACTTTTATTGTTAATGGTATTGGAATTGCACACATTGCTAATTATAGTCAGGTAATCCCTCGCGAGGTTATCGTAGTTGTAACAGCTCGCTACATATTTGCGGCCAGCCTGTCCAAGCGAATGGCAGAGATTGGGGTTACGGTAAAGCATTTCCACAGCCGCGACCAGTTGTTCGTCATTTTCGGGTTCAATGGATATTCCTGCGTTTGCTTGTTTCAGAAGGTCTGCAGTGAAACCCTCCACACCGAGAATGATGGGCTTTGCCATTGCCGCTGCTTCAAAGATTTTCGAAGGCAGAACCGTTTTGAACAAGTCTGCTTTCTTCAGATGAACCAAACAAGCATCTGAAATTGACAGGAATCGAGGGACCATCTGCTTATCCTGTTTTCCGGTGAAAATCACGTTGTGCAACTTTTCGAGAGCTGCCCGTTTTTCCAGCTCGTTTTTTATCGCCCCATCGCCTACCAGCAGGAACTTTATATGGTCTGGGTTTTTGTTTATTAACCTTTTTGCCGCCCGAAGGACAATATCAAGACCACATGCCATTCCTATAGTCCCCACGTAAGAACAGATAAACTGTCCGTCGAGGTGATAACGTTGTCTGAGGTCATCATCTGACTGTTGTGGGTGGAAAACTTCAGGGTCAACACCATTGGGGACCACGGAAACGTCGTTTGGCCACATCCCTTTTTCATAGAGTTTCTGTTTATAACCTTCGCCGACCGTTACTATGTGATGGGCTGCGGCGTAGAGCTTTTTCTCCAGCCATTGGACAAAGTGCAGGATGCGCTTATTGTGCATAGCTTGGACGGTTATGATGGAGTCGGGCCAAATATCACGGATTTCAAGAATCAAAGGAACCCGTCTCAGCCGGCTGAAGATTACCCCTGCCCAGCCGCAAAAAAACTGCGGTGACGTGGCAATTACGACGTCCGGTTTGGTGTCGAACAGAGCAGCGATGCTCGCAGAGAACAGATATGATAAATAATTGATTATTCTCTTAGTCATTCCGCTATTAGCGGCTATATATGTCCAGACTCGTGTAGTTTTGATGCCATTGATAATTTCTCTCTGGATAAGGCGGTTCTTGTAGCCATCATAGACGATGCCGTTTGGGACGTTAGGTGCGCAGGTTATGACATGCACGTTGTGACCAGCTTTAACCCAGCGTTTGCACATTTCAAGGACGCGCCAAGCAGGGGCATTACATTCCGGTGGAAAATAATGAGTGAAGAACAGGATTCTCATCGATGATAATTTAGGGTTTGAATTATTTGGAGGAAACTAAATGGCGGGTATCGCGAAATTTTTGAGGCAGGCTGACGACCTGCCTTTGCTGAGCTGTTATAACGAAGGAAATTTTGATGTCGCGTCCAGATGCGCAATATACTAAACTTTTAGTTTCGAATTTCCTGCCAAATTCCGGGCAGTACAAAGAATCTTCAACCGATAACTTGCCATCGCCTAAAAAAGAAATCTCAAATTCGCCTGCCGGGTAGGTTATCAACGCCGAGCTGTCTTTGAGTTTGTTTATTGAGCAGTCAGGATGCAGGTGCAATCTCGAAGCAGCACTCTGGCGACAGGAAGCGGTAATTGTGTCGTTTATCGAAAGTCCACCTGATTTATGCCAGGTAAATTGGCGATGATGTATGGGTCTGCCCTTAAGTCTTCTGTAACCATCGTGCCAGGCGCCAAGTTGAAAACCGTCTTCTGTTGGCAGCCATTGGACGCTATGCGGCCGCCCTCGACGGGCCACTCTAAAGGCCCCCCACATTTCACACTGGTCCTGTCCATTTATCTGGACTGTATTGTGAGCCTTTGTAGAACGGCAGTAATCACGTGTGGGGCCGATCTCGTAGTCATATACACCGCTGTCAACAATGACTCTGTGACCTTTGATGGAAAGCTCGAAAGAAAAGATGTCCGCATGGGCGTGACCAGGGATGTAATCCGGACCAATAGGACCAGCATCACAAATTACATACGACCCATCTTCTGTGCGTGCCCCGTAATAACCGGCATCGGGCAGAGCGAACCAGCCGGCAGCAGCGCCCCCACACCGATGGTTCATTAACCGCGGAGAGCGCAAAGACCGCAGAGAAGAAATTGGAATTAGAAAAGACTCGGCGCTCTCTGCGAGTTCAGCGGTGAAAGGAATCAGATGCGGGGTGACTGATATGTCGCCAAGAAGCCTAGTCGAGTAACAAATTAACTGCTCGGGGTGGTTGTAAATACCGAAGGCACTATCGTTGAATAAGGAGATATTGGTGTCGGGATGCACAATATATTTGAGCGCTTTGAGCATCTTTTTAAGCGGGTCCGAAATAAGGTGCCGCAGTTCGGCATTTTGAGTATTTAGCAGCAAACATAGCACGTAAATTAGCCGGCTGTGATACATAGGAGAACGCTCGTAGTGTAAGCCGTCCGGGAGTATTTGCTCGAGCAACTCCTTTTCGAGTATCCTTTTTCCGAGCTTGAACCAATTGATTGCTTCGCTGCCGGAAAAACAGCTACCGGCAAGAGCAAGGGCTGCACCATTTTCAAAGAGATGATTGCCGAGCAAATGCGTTTCAATATGTTTTGTAAGCCATTCGGTTTGGATGAAAATACTTTGCCACAAGTTTCTGATGAAATCGCCATCTGCCTGAGTGTGCTTTCTGTGTTCTCCAAAGAAGAATGTACACCAATTCATCAACCGTAGTGCCGTAGGGTAAGGCTCCCAGCCGATGTGGTCTTTTTGAATTTTATGGTGGTTAATCCAGTCGAGGACTACCGCCTTGGCGTGGGGCCATTCTAACGCCCAGAGATAGTCAAAGTAGTGCAGGTTATACCGCCAAAGTTTCGGCAGAGCCTGGTTGTCCCACGTTGGGGGCCAGCCGATATCCTGCACATTATTCAAAAAAGACAATCGGCCTCGTAGTATATCAACTGCGCAGTTATTTTGTGACCCGGGCGGCAGAAAAGGGGTTGCGTGGTGCCAACAGCAACCGGGAAAGGGAGGTATGGAGCCAAAGTTGAATTCCTCCATTTTTTCGTACCGTTGTCTGAACCTGTTACGGAGCTGGCCCAGAATCTGCTGACAGCGCATATAGCGAATTGTATTTAATAAAATCAGCAAAGACATAGTTGAAGTATCTGAAGAAAATGCAAAGCGCAAAATTAAAAACGCAAAACTATTGGTCTGTGACAGGTGTTACGATAAACTGTCATCGCGAGGCCTGATAAGTCCGTGGCAATCTCAATTGTCAAAAGAACCGAGATTGCTTCGCTTCGCTCGCAATGACGACCATCAATTGAAATGTCACAGACCACTATTGAAGAAAACACTCCGCACCAATTGTCCGCTCGATAATGAATAATTGTAATGCCAATAGAAAAAACGACCTCAAAAGTTCAATTGGTGCGGGGTTCTCGCAATGACAATTTCTGTCCTGCTGTTTTCTACCGGGCATTCTGGGATAGTTTCCTGGCCGTTGAGCGATATTACTTTGCCTGAGCGAAGTGATTGAATCACTGCAAAAGTAACTTTAGTGGTTCGTATGAAGCTTTCAAAGGGGATTGGCCATTGACCGCCGCTGCGAACGGTCTCTATAAAAGCTTTCAACTCAGCGTCAAAACCCTTATCTTGCCTGCCTTTAATCGGTCGGCATTTTGCTGTGAAAAAATCGGTCCTTGTGAAGTTGTCAACACAAGCCGTTATTCTGTCGGCATAGACTTCCACCCGCTCTTTGGGCAGGCGTGACGAACCGAGTGCAAGATACTGGATTGTTGATAGAGAGCCATCAGCATAACTTATTGTAATAACCACCGAATCCTCCGGAGGAACAGAAGTGTTGCTGGAGGCGATGCAATCGGCAAATACCCGGATGGGGACGGAACCGGTGACAAATTCACAGAAATCAACGAAGTGACAGACTTCCCCGATAATCCGTCCGCCGCCGGATTCGGGGTTCTGAATCCAGGAATCCTCAGGGATGACACCGGCATTTATGCGGTATGTAATTACCAGAGGCGACCTGCGGGATGCAAATACCTCTTTCAAGGCGAGGGCGTGTCGTGAGAATCTGCGATTGAAGCCGACCATTAACACCGGGCTATGCCCATCGGCAGCGGCACTTTGTGGCGAAAGCCATCTTGACGATAATGAAGCTCTATAATTTTCAAGGTCTTCGGGCCTAAGGCACAGCGGCTTTTCAACGAAGACATTTTTGCCGGCCGATAAGGCCTCGCAGGCAAAGCGGGCATGGGTATCGTGCTGTGTGGCGATAAAGATGGTGTTGACCAACTCATCTGTCAGAAGCTGCTGATAGTCGGTCGTAGCATAAGCAAATCCGTACTTTTTGCCGGTTTCCGTTCCGGACATTGCGGTAGCGGTGCACAGGCCTATGAGGTTGACGTTATCAATGCGTTTTAAGGCCGGAAGAAGAACAGCCTTGGCAAAGTTACCCGCCCCTATAAAACCAATGCCAATTTTGTTATCTGTGCAGGCAGACCTAGTGCGGAGTTCGATTTTTTTTGCCGGGTTTTGGTCCGAAGCGGTATCAGTATAGTTGATTACTATGCCGAGATATGTTTGAGGTTTGCTATAAGCTCCGTTGCCTGCGAGTAGTTCGTAAGCTTTAAGGCCTTCGTCGATGGTGAATCTATGAGTGATTAGTTTGCCGGGCGTCACTTTGGCATCTGCAACAAGCTCCAGGAAGCTCTGCATATTTCGTTGTTCGGTCCAGCGAACGTAACCAAACGGATAATCCTGGCTGTGTTCCTCATATAATGGGTCGTATCGTCCCGGCCCGTATGACGTGCTTAGTCGCAATTCCAATTCTTTTTTGTAAAATGCTTCACGGGGCACATCCATACGGACCATTCCGACCACTACGATACGTCCCTTCATTCGTGAAATTTCAGCGGCCTCTTCTATGGGTCTGTTGGATTTCGTTGCTGCAGTAATGATTACCGCGTCAGCGCCATAGCCACAAGAGAACGCCTCAGATGTCTCGATTAGATTGGCGCTGACCGCATCATCTGCTCCCAGGTCTCTAGCGAGTGTGCACTTACCGGGGTCTAAATCCATCCCCAATACCTTGCATCCGCAGGCCTTGAGTATCTGAACGGTAAGTAAGCCTATCAAACCCAGACCAATTACCACAATTCGTTCGCCTATTCGGACATCGGCCTGGCGAACGCCCTGCATTGCAATTGCACCGACAGTCGTGAAAGATGCATCTTCAAAACTTACTCCATCAGGCATCTTAACGCAGAGGTTTTTAGGGACGTAGTTGTAGTCGGCATGCGTGGCATAACCTGCCCCGCCGCAGGCCACCTGCTCGCCGGGCTTAAAGCCCGAGACGTTAAGACCGACTTCGAGGACGGTGCCCGCAATCGAATAACCGAGAGCTATGGGCGTGTCCAGCTTAGAAAACACATTTTGCATTGTCTGCAAAAGTCCTTCGGTTTTAATTTTTGCGAGCACTTTCTTTACGAGGTCCGGCCTGGCCTTAGCCTTGCAGATAAGGGATTTCTTCGCCAGTGCAACGAGCATGCGCTCGGTGCCGGCTGAAACTAAGCTGGCACCGGTGCGCACCAAAATCCCATTACTTTTACAAGCTGGAATCGGTGTTTGGGCCAACCACAATTCGCCGGTTTTGTAGGACTGTAATATCTGTTTCATTTTTGCCCAGCTTAAAATGCACACATTTTTCAAACGGCCGGCCTAACGATTTTGTTGGTGAAATTCAGATTATAGTGGTTAAGAAACCTTCACTTTTTTCTGGTAAGGAACCGAATGGATAGGAATTAAGCTTCTTGGTGTTGATATAGCTTTCCTTCTTTGATATCTGATACTACAAAACGCAATTTCCCAGAGTTTGAAGGTGCCAATTCATCAACATATTCAATCCTTAATTCTGTATCCTTTCCAACACGCCTTCTAAACTCATTTATCAACATATTCTCATCTATGTTTGAATAGTTTTTGCCTTTAACAAGGCGAACAAAAATTTCTCCAACTTTTCCTTGATATAGTTGAGCTTTACGAATATGGACCATATCTTTGAATATATGGTCCATACGTCCTAACAGTGTTCCATTTTTTAATATCACGTAATCCTCAAGCCGCCCGTCAATTTTCGTAACTAATCTACCAGGTCTTCCACAGGAGCAGGTGCTCTCTCCAAGAGCTGCCACGTCACCTATCTCATAGCGTACCAGAGGCGTGGCTAAGTTTGTAAAATTCGTTCCTACCACTTTATATGTGCCTTGATTACGGGGTATGAATTCTACTGCTGCGAAGTCTTCATCTACATGTAACATACCGTTCTCGCATTGGGAGAAATTGGCTGCCGCCTCAGCCATACCATAGTGCTGGATAGGAGTAATTCCAAATGCCCGTTTTATTGCTTCTATCTGTTGAGATAGAAGGTTTTCCGAACCAATGGTAATCCAGCGAGGCTGATAACCAATATCTGTTTTTTCATCAATTAAATAACTTGCTAAAAGAGCAAGGAGAGAAGGATACCCGTGCAGCCAGGGAGGTTTTCTTTTCCGTAACTCGTCAATATAATACTTTATGGTGTTGGGTCCGAGGTGGTAACCACTGAACAAAATCTGCCTTCCCGGCAGATTATATCGCCAAAATGGCGGCTGCCTTTGTGAAATTGGCACAATTGTCCGTCCACCAAAGTAAGCACACCAGGTATCTAATTGAATCCCATGCCAGCGTCGATATCTCCACCAAGTTGCCCATTGTTGCCGAATAGCATCAAGGGTGGTAAAAAAACGCAATCCACTGCCCGTAGTTCCGCTTGTATGGACATTTATTCTTTGTTTTTGAGGTATGCCATCCGACAGCAGACAAGGGTAATGATTCTGGACGAATGATTTTTTAAGGATTGGCAGGTATTTTAGGTCTTCTAAACTTTTTACTTGATTTGGGTCAAATTTTATTTTGCTGAATAATTTTCTATAATAAGGAACTGTCCTGGCACAATGAGACAAGAAGTTTTGCAGCTTCCTGTTGCGGAACTCAATAATCTTATGCTCAGGCCAAAAGCTTCTTTTTTCTGCCTCCTCTAAATATGCGTTGAATCCGGCTCCAAAACGAGTTCTTTTGATTTGCCAGCCGTTTATATTACAGGCAACATTTTGGAGCCATACCGGCAATTTCAGATAAAATGATTCGAGATTATTTTGAAGCATTAGGGTTCTCTATGTGTCCCGCCCAGCCAAAATGAGGCTTGAAGTAAAGGGTATTACCGTTATTGAATATATTAACTAATAAACAATTCCACTCTTTCCTGTTACTAATACATCTTATTTGTTTCCAATCTATGGATGAGATAGAATATCCTCTTGTTTCGAAAGAATGACGAACGATAGGTATTTTGTCAGGGTCAAAACCCATTAATACAGAGGCCGCTGCATCCACATCAGCAGGATTATCACCAAAAAGCATTATGCCTGACGGCACGGGGTCCGGATTCATCGGACCTTTTCCCTCTCCGGCAATAATTGCATCTACAAAAGAAAGATATCGTTTTTTATTTTGGGGGACATTTTCTCTCATAGTGCCATCTACATTTCCATATAAAATAATTTTGTTGAGGTCTAAACACATTCTCCACACCGTGTTGTTCCCATACCAATTACCGCTGCGAACAACATCTTCAGTGTCACCAAAAACTAAAACGCCGGTCTTTCTGGCTTTACGAAAAAGCCATGTGCCGACTTTGGGAAATTTACGCGCAATATACCTTAAAGTCTCGGCCCCCTTATGTTCCAAAGCTTTTTTCCAGTTATATACCGGATATTGGTCCCCTCCATTATCAGGATGACCGGTAGTGTAATGCGGCAGCCAGTTCTTGTCGGCATTAACACCCACTAAATTCTTTAGATTAACAGTAATGCCGGTTTTTTTATGGGTTTTCAGTTTTGGAAGGTTGATAAATACGTCGCACTTTATAGCTGTGGCGGCGACAAGGTATTCATGTTTTCCGTTGCTATGGTGTCTATTTACCTCAACTGCATCATAATCAGCGCCATAATAACGTCCCTGTCCCCGGTGACCAAAGAACTCACTTTTATCGTTTAAGTTAAAAGCTACATATCCGTTCGGGTCTTGATTTGCCTTGTATCTTTTAACAATTACGCCTTCAACGTTGTGCCAAATTTCTTTTCTGAGGTCTATAATTTCAAAATTTAAGCCTTGTTTTTGATAAAATTTTTGAACCTCTGTTAACCCGAGAAGCTGAATAACTTTTTCAAAGGAGGAATCCGTTTGTGGTGCATCGGCCACTATGACCTTTCCTTTCCCTTTAAGGGCCTTAAAAACATAATCAGAAACAGCGCGAATAACACTGCCATTGGTGACAACATAAATCCAACCCTGCTCATCGCGCGGGTGAGCTTCCTTAACTAAATTTGGTTTTAATAATACTACATCACCCGGCTTAATATATTCATTCAATGGATTCCAATCCGGAGTGTTAAAGTTATTAATATCCAAACCTGCCATACGCAGGAGATTTCTCACAGAGCTATATACTAAATTTGGTTCATTATCGATAGTGGTAAAATTGTATTCAGGATAAGATGCTGAAGGATGAAAGGGTGGATTCGAGGGATACTCACTTTTACCTGTATGATAGATAAAAACCTTTTCCCCGTTATTTCGGTCCATAATTAGTTATAGGTGTTCAAGGCCATATTCTTTTTTTAGAAATTCCTTGATATCCTGTGTATTTTTTCCTGCCTTTTTATGGATTTCATATATCTTGGCATCGACCAGGAACATATACCAGAGGCATTGCAGGAAGTTCCAGATTAAGCCCTCGACGCCATCAAGAAATCCGAGTTTGATGAAGTAGCGGTAAGTAAAGTACAGGAAGGGTCTGACAAATAGCGGACAGTTAGCATAGACTTTTTCCTTTAGCCAGATTCCTCTTTGCTCATGCGTTCTGAAGAATTTTGGTTTTATCAGGTTTGTCTGGAAGTTGTGCTTTGCGTTTAAGAGGTCAACTGTATATCGTGTAGAGTAGTTGTTGTGTTTGCCAATCCACCAGTGGAGGTTTTTTTTTATTTTCATCTATGATGTGGTTCTGGAGAAAGGTTACTTTGCCTTCGGTTAGTTTGATGTGTTCGTTTAACCACCTGCCTTCACAATAGGCCTTGCCGGTTCGCCATATCCGCAGCAGCCTGGTTGGGTAGAAACCACCGTGTTTAATCCACCTGCCCATAAAGAATACTTTTCGGTTCACGTATAATCCTGTGATATCGTTATCGAATGCGGATAGTTTTAGAGTAAGCTCGTCCTTCAACTGGTCGGTTACTTTTTCATCAGCATCGAGTCTCATCACCCATTCAGTTTCTATTGGTAGATTTTCCAGTGCCCAGTTAAGCTGCTTGGACTGATTTTCAAAGGGATGCTGATAAATCTTATCGGTGTAGTTGCGGGCGATTTTTTGTGTTTTGTCTGTAGAGAAAGAATCAACGATAAATATATCTTTTGCCCAGCGGTGCACGCTTTTAAGACAATCATCTAAATTTTTTTCTTCGTTGTAGGTAAGAATGATAACGCTTAGATTTGTGGTCATAACTTTTTGGATATTCTAACAAAATTAGTTTTTATGTTATCGAAAGTCAGAGATTGCCACACCCCCGCTCCTGTCTTCCGACGGGAAGACGCGGGGGCTCGCAATGACACTCTTTTTGTTAGGAGCTTTTTGATTTTAGGTCAATCACAGACGACTGAAGAAGGTTTGTCGGATAGGCCGAGTATCCATCTATAGACATCAATCAATTGGCTTGTTATGAACTGACAGGTGTAATGTTCTTTAACAAGATTATAGCCGCGTAATCCCATTTTCTGGCGTTGCGAATCCGGCAGGTTCATAATCTTATATAGACCTTCTGCCAAGCTGTCGACAGAAGGGTCTGTTACTATGCCTGCTTTATTAGTTTCGATTTCAGGGAAGTTGCAGGTGTTTGTCAGGAGGACAGGCAGTTTATATGAGAGGGCTTCGAGCACTGCCATTGCAAAGCCTTCACTTTTAGATGGCAGCACAAAGAAGGTTGCAGATTGGAACCATTGGGCTTTGTCAGGTCCATATTGGGAGCCGGGCAGGTAAACTGTCTTGTGTAGATTAAGCTGGTCTATCAATTTTTCAAGTTCGGACTGATGGCCTCCATCGTTTGGGCCTGCCAGAACCAGTATCCAGTCGCTATTAAGCTCGGACAATTTTGACCAGGCTTTTAGTAAATCTTCCAGGCCTTTAATTGGATGCAGCCGGCCTAAAAACAGGCAGATTTTTTTGCCATTAAGTTTTTCAAGGATTGTTTTTTTGCGGGCAATTGTTTTCAGATTGCGGGGGTTTGGTATGTTTATACCATTAGGAATAATGCAGACGGGTTGTTTCAGACCATATTTGCGAATCGCCTCGTATTCTTTTTGCGTGAGGGCGTGAAAGCAGGTTGCGTTGGAAAGCATTTTTTGGACATATAATTTTTTTGCCAACGCTTTTTTCCATCGTGAGAATTGCAGTGCTTCCGGGTTGAAGCTGCCGTGAGGCGAAATCAGATATGGAGTCCCCCTTTTTTTAGACCATTGCGCTACGATTGAGCTGTTATATTGCCAGATGCCCTGCAAATGAACGATGTCGAATGGGCGGTGTCCATTTTTTCGAATCCAGGCCTTAAGAAATGGTGTGAAGTGTAATGAATAGGGGCCGATTTTCCAGAAGGCCTTGCAAGGCAGGGACTTATAGCAATTAGGCAGGGTTTGAAACAAATTGTCTTTTGTGCCTATTATGAAAACCTGTTGGCCAGAATTTAGCAGGGTTTGAGCGGTGTTGAGTAAGGATAGAAAGACGCCGCTGTTTTGGTTGCATAAGGAGCCTGTTACAAATACAAGACTAAAAGGGCGCCGACGCAAATTACTTCTACTAATGTGTATTTTTTTGATGTTGGGCGTTGTGATAGATTCCGTTTGCATTTTCGGAAGCGAATTTTTTATTTCTTTAACTATCCCCACCATATCGAGCTGACGTGACATTTTGCACAGGTTGGAAGATTGGATAAGTTGCGGCTCAAATGCGCTTGACGAAGCAAAAATAGCTGCTTTCCATTCCATATTTCTGTTAAAGGTTGATGTTTAATGTCCCCTACTTTGAGTGCGCCTTCGTAATCGTGGCAGCAAGCAACGACGGCGCCATCGTGATGGACCATCAGCTCTTTCCATATTAACCGGCAAGGGACACGGCGTAGTGCGGCGGAGTGAAATGCGCCTCGAAAGTTTTTTGATACTCCGCCAGCCCAGTCGTGCGTATGACTTACAATGCAATCGTCAACAATGTTGTGCCAGAATTTCTGGAACGACTTTAATTCATTTTGATTTTGTTTTAGTCCCACACAACGTATCATAACTTTTGGGTGCTTATTGTGACTTGCTTCGCGTGCGTGCATAAATTGCCTGACGTTCGATAGGACCTGGTCAAAGTTTAGTCCAATCCTTATAGATTCGTAAGTTTGCTTTGTGTGGCCATCGATACTGATATGAAGCTCATCGAGTCCTGAATTTATGATGTCATTTGCTATTTGAGGTTTTAGAAGAGAGCCGTTGGTTGAGACTATCACTTTGAGGCCTAATTTTTTTGCGGCTCGTATGCGTGATGCTAATTTTTTATCGAGGAATGGTTCGCCGATTGAGACAATGCTGATTGTCTTGATGCCGAGTCTATCTCGAGCCAGGAGGAGTTTTTGTTTTTGCTGGTCCCATATAGCAAAGGCAAACATCCCGCAGAGCTTGTGCAGGAAGTCAAAACCGAATGTTTGATATGCTTTCAGGACAACTTCGGTATCGCTTTTTGAATGGAATTCTATGCCTTTTGCCTCAAGTTCCTGGCGAAGCTCCTTAAAGTTATAGACTTCGCCATTGTAGATTATTATGTTGCCGGTGCTGGGGTCTTTCATTGGCTGGTGAGCTGCTTCGGTGAGGTCTATTATGGATAATCGCCGATGAACGAGTGCAATAAGGGTGTCTGGATTTTGTTGCGGCTTTAATAACTCAATTCCCTGGTCGTCAGGCCCTCGGTGTGCAAGGTTTCTGGCAAGCGTTTGCGCAACACTTTGATTTACTATATTTGTGGAGCCGATAATTCCAGCTATACCGCACATAGATTATCCGGAATTTTTGCCGGGGCTTAAATTTTGGGCATCGAAGACGATTAAGTCTGGTATCCCATGTTTTGTTAAGAATTCTATGCCTTTTTCGTCTATATCTATGCCGATAGCTCGTTTGGCGACTTTTAGTATTTGCAGGTGGAGTAACGAATTATCATTGAATGATTCGGTTGTTGTGCCGGAATCGACACAGCCGAGGTGCAGGACATTTTTGTCTTTGCAATACCGTATTATTAAAGCTGCTCTATTTGCCACTAATTTTGTGCGCGGAAGCTTATGGGCCATATTGATATGTGACATAGGATACTCCAATCCTTATCTATATTAGACGGCCAGACGGTTCACGGTTTGACAAGGGGACAGATGGCGGCTTGTGCAATATCAATAAATATCCGGGCTTTTTTCTCCAGGGTGTGGTTTTTTTCAACTAAAAGTCGGGCTTGATGCTCCAGATTTTTCCTTAACTGAGTATCTGTTAGCAGAGTTAGGATGTTCTTTGTGAATTCATCTGGGCTTTTAGCTATCAGAACATTTTTGCGATTTTCTACAGCGATGCCCTGGACATCGAGAGGGCTGGCGACGACTGGTTTTGCCATAGCCATAGCCTGGAGGACTTTGTTTTTCATACCTGTGCCGATTTGCAGAGGTGAGACAAATACGGTTGCCTGCCAGATGTAGGGTCTGATGTCATCGACATAGCCTGTTATGACTATGTTTTTGTCGAGAGTGGAGAGATTTTTGATTTCGTGAGCCGGGTTATTACCTACGATGTAGAAAAGCAGCTCGGGTTGTTGCTGTTTTAGCTCTTTCCATACATTATTATAAAACCATAAAACACCGTGTTGATTTGGATAGTGGCCCATTTCTCCTAAAAAGGCTATGGAGGGCTTTTGCGGCAATGAATTAGGAGAGGGATGGAAGTAAGAGAGGTCAACAGCTATAGGCATAGTATGGACTTTTTCTGCAGGGACCTTGATATTTTTTAATGTGTATTCTGTGTCATAATTGGAACAAAATATGATGCCGTTAAACTTGTCATAGAGACACTCTTCATATTTTTTAACCAGTGAGTAATCTAAATAATATGCAATTTTACGTAATTTGCTTTTTGTTTCGCGGATTCTCTGTTCTTTTATTCTGCTTGTTGCATCGACCGGAAACAGGAGCTTTGGGCAATTTGAAACACAAAAATAATACTGGCCCATCACAAGTGGTTCGAACATTACAATATCGAACTTAACTTCCTGGCAGATTTTTTTTATTGCTTTAACCATATTGGCAGATTGGTTGGTCAGGACACAAAAAGGGATGTTGAAGCAAAGGCTTTTTATGCTCTGGGCTATACAATTTCTATTTTCGAGTTTCACGACCTGGACATTTTTGTAATATTTGTGTTCCTTTGGATAGGGAGTATCTTTTTGAAAACAGACCAGGCTCAGCTCGTGCGATTTTGAGAGTATTTTTACAAGGTTGTATGTATGGATATTATGACCAGGCGATGGGAAGGCATTTATGACAAATAGTATTTTCATTCGGCGTCCTCGAGATTTTTTCTACTGCGCGATATACCTGCTCGATCGAGATTGAATCTACTGCATCGTGCACATAGTTTGTTTTATAATAAACTTGCTCTAAGAGTGGGCTTACTACTTTTGTCATCCGTCCGTATCCATAAATTTCTGCTGTCATCATCTAAACACAAAACTAAGTCAAAAGTGATTCCTTGCAGGACACTTGTTACTTTTCCTGCCTCAACTATGTTGGTTATGTGTTCTGGCGGTAATAGCGGCAGGCATTCTTCGCTGGTAACCCAAAATACGTCTCCATTCAAGATATGTAGTAGAGGAGTGGTTCTAATTACGTCACCCATTGCGCCAAGTTTAACAATTAGAACTTTTTCCATTCTTTTTGCTCTGCTTGAGAGGCACCTGTTTGGAATAGAGGTCGGCGATGCGAGATTAGGCCACGTTGTTTAGTTCGGATTGGCCGGAGCATTGAGCTGAGTCTAAAATGCCCTGATGTAACGATTTCGCAAAAAGCTGTGCTTCCTGTGAAGGTGAGCAGGATAAGGTCTAAGCAGTAGAGGGGAGCGTCGGTTGCAATTCCAAAGATAATAGCGATAAAAAATGTCTGAATTATCGGCAGGGTTTTGAGCTTTAGTTTTGGAAGAAGCTGCCAGCCATACCAGGTGAAGAGTGTAAAAACGACCGTCCCAATTATGACGAGATACTCGCCACCAACGAGATAGAACCAACCTAATAATGAGGGTGAGCAGCCCTGGATGGCGCTGAGGTTATAACCAAGCACATCGAAAGTAAATGTCCTTTCGACTTGGTTGGAGAAGAGATTAGTAATGCCAAGAGGTTCGATGTTACTTGCAATAATCGGTAGAAGACTATCTATGCCGGGGACTCTGAGGAAGAGCGATTGAAAACCCTGAGCAAACATTTCGCTGAAACTTGATTCTACGTCCGAGAGCTTATATAGTGCGGAACCGATAGGAGCATCCGGATAGTCTATTCGAATACCGCGATATGCCGTGATAATGGGCCATATCAGGATGGTAAATAAAACCAGCAGTGCAATCAGGTAGAGTCGCTTTCTGCTGATTCGACCAGAAATAACAAAAAGCACAGTTAAATCGAAAGCCAGCCAAAAGATAGAGCCGCGGGTGCTTCTTAGTAATATGTCGCTTAAGCCGTGAATGATAATGAGGACACAGGCAATGGTTATGTATTTGGTTTTTCTTGCCTGGTCGCTGCACCAGAATAATAGTAGTAACAACATTGGTATAAGGACGATTCTTATGTAGTATATCCAGCCGGATAATCGGAAAGGGAGGGGACTGCTTTCGCGGCCCATTACGCCGATTGCAAATCTTTGCATTACGAGAAACGAAGCTGCCATAAAAAAGGGGGTAATCCATAGAAGGTTTGTGATTGTGCCCGCGTAGTCGATACTTGCTTTCATTTGAGCTTGAGTCCCTGTTTTTGAGGCAAGCAACCACCATCCCAGAAAACAAAAGGCGGCAAAGGCATAAGTGAAACTGGAGTAACCGGTTAGAAGGATGTCCGGCGATTCAGAAATATATTGTAAGTGGAGGAACCACAAGTGCTTGGAAGATTCAGGATTCCAAATAATCCAGTAGAATTTGATGTAATAAGCTATGATAAATATAAAGAAAATCAGCCAGAAAGGAAGTGCATTTTGCACGGGTTGGTCTAATCTGGATAGTAAAAAACAACAGGACAGAAAAGAGATAATCGTAAGAACAAGATATTCTAAAGATAAGGCTTCGAAACAGGTAAAGGTAGAGAGGTAGCCGAAAAGAAAAATAAGAAGTATTAACCAGCGAAGAGACCTGTAACTATGTTGTGCGCTTGTAGATTTGTTCTGTATATTAGCGGTTACTATCATACGAAAGCAGGGGAGGTTTGTTTGGCTGGGGCCGGCAGTCTGGAAAGAAGGTCATTAGTTTCTGCCCAGACCTGCTCGAAACTAATTCGTTCTATGCACATAGTCGTGTTGTATTTGCATTTCCAGCTGCAGTTAAAGCAGTCCATCTTATGATAGACGATGCGATGTAAAGCAGGATTTCCGTATGGGTGGTAGCCGCCGAAGTTGCCTCCGCCAAGAATGCAGATTGTTGGCGTCCGCATAGCAATTGCAATATGGACAGGACCGGTATCATTGCCTACGTACAATGTTGCGCCGGAAAGCAGAGCTGCAAGCTGCCTTAAGGTGAATGTGCCGGCGGCGACAATTGGCTGCGCAATTTTTGAAGCTGTCGCGATTTTTTCTGCCAGGCCGGCTTCTTGAGTGCTGCCTATGATTATGGTTTTGATTTGAAATTTTTGCCAGATTTTTTGAATCAGTTGAGCATAGTTGTCGGGATTCCATCTTCTGCCCTGGAACCTGCTTCCCGGGCATACTGCGAGCCATCTGCGGCCGGTTAAATTCGCTTTCTTTATAAATGTTGTGGCACAGTGATAATCCTGGGGGGTAAGCCATAATGCTGTTTGATATGATGTGGTGACATTACCACCTAAAGACCCAATTAAGGATTTATTTCTTTCGATTTCTGTTTTGAGGCCGCTTGAATTTACGAGAGTTGTATAAAAGCTATCAAGTTTAGTTTTATATTTTGGGGTTACGTTCAGGTGTTCGCCATCGAATCCAATTCGTTTTGGTGCGCCGGTCCACAGTATCATATAGTCTCCTCCGAGGACACGCGAGTGGACGGGATATATGGCGGAAGAAAAACCGGCGGTTCTTAATATATTAAGGAACTTAATCCGATAGAGGTAGTTTGATTGCCACCTGTGGGCGTCCCAGACGACGATTTTGTCAACGTAGGGGCAGGTTTCAGCTAAATTCTTGAACTCTGAATTAACTACCAGTGTTATTAAAGACTTTGAGTATATCTCTCTAATAGATTTCAAGCAGCCTGTAAAAAGCACGAAGTCGCCTATGGCATCAATACGAAGTATCAGGATGGAATCAGATTTTGGAGGAGTTTTATCGATAATGTTGAGGAAGCGAAGGGTTATTGTTGATAGATAGTGAAACAAAAACTCTCGTTTTATTTTTTTCAGCGTCCCGATATTGGCAAAGGGCTGATTCATTTTGATATTTGGTTTCTTATGGTTGTTTATGCACTACTGTCGGCGGTGCTGCTGTTGATGGGCGATTGGCAAAACTGGATTGCCGAATTTATTTCATAAATGGGTGTCCTCTATACACCAATCAATCTGTCATTCCTACTCAACACTCAAGCTTACCTGCCGCCATAGAGCGCAGCGGAATAGCGGTCGGGTGCAGTGTCTTGTTAGATGATGCTCATTTTATTCTCAACCAAAAGGAGTCACCTTGCGTATCTACATCCTCCATCTCTTTTTTCCCCCAAAGAGGTGAGAGAATCCTTTTCAATTCATTATCATTGCTTATAAACATGTTTGGCAGAACTATGTCAAATCTGTTTCCTTTTGCGAGAAGGTATGCTGCCAACAAATACTGCTCTGCATAGTACTTATCAGTCCACTCCGCAGGATAGTCATACGGAAGTAATATATCATGTATTTCCACAAGAACACCCGGCTTCAATCTGGGAATAACATCTATAGATGTTGCGATTGCATCTGAGTTCATGAAAACTCTATGTGAACCATCAATATACAAGATGTCATTTGCATCTAATCGGTCAAAAATCTCAAGGTTCACATTTTCTACCGGTTCTCTTATAATTTCATCACAAATGCCGTCAACATCAGCACGAGGGCATGGGTCAATTGAAGTTATCTTTGTGTCGAGCTTATGGTCAGTTATAGCTCTACGAGCAAATTTTGTGGAATTGCCGGATCCCACTTCTATGTAATATTTTGGTTTATTAAGAACTATGAAACTATAAAGTGCGACCCCATCCAACGCGGACATCCAGCCATTAATCCAACATGGTTCAGTGGATGGTGAATCACTTGTTTGTTGTTTGGGAATTTTAATAAAATACTCTTCAAAAGTTAAGAATGATTGGAGGTGATGTGTATATGCTGCTCTACTACGATTAATAATATCGTAGAGTTCATGATGCGGATTTTTTGGGTCCCATCGTCGTTTTGGATTAAGTGGATAATCAAAAACCACGACGGTTTCAGGGGAGGCTTGTTTTGCGATTACATTTAATAATTTAACAAGCGTCCGATACTTTCTTATTCTGGTAGCAAAAAAGTTTATGATTTGAGCTTTCCTGGTTCCCATTAGGTCGGGCTGACTGAGCTATCCATATCGAGAATAATAGTTTTCAGTGGTTTTCATTCCTGACCTTGTCTACCCACTACCTGGCAGATTCATCAATAGCTCAAGATTTTGTGGTTGCGTGAGTATCTCTGTTTCAAATCGTCCCATCAGGCTGGTTGACGTGGCTGTCCATTCTTTGGCTCTGCCACCTACAACCTGCCTCATTGCAGGGTCAACAGATAAACGTTCTGCATTATTGGTATCTTCATAGCCTGTTAATCTGCTATATATTGACTGCCTCAGCAGAGCGGTGATGTTGTGCTGGGTATTCTTACCTTTGCGTCTGTTATAAAATTCTGACTCGGTCGTACTGGTTAATCCAAATACTTCATCAAGCTCTCGGTAAGCAAGCAAACCTGCATCGCTGGTTACTTTTGTCCCATGAAATTTCAGCTTCAATTTTGGGTCAAAATTAACTCTCAGAGCATCCTTGTCTCTTTCACCCATTGGGTTCTCCAAATAAAACAGTCAAAACTGGTTTGAACAGCATCCATTAGATCTATACTGTCAAATCCGTATCAAATGCGCCACTTTTATATAGGAAATCCGGGTTTATGCGGCCTATCGTGAATTCTGTGATAGATATGTTTTAGCGGTGCCGGTGTGATGCGGCTCAACAGGCCGATGCTTTCACGTAGTAAGACGCGGCGGAGAAGCAATGTAGAAAACAGCTTCCAATTTTCCGGGTGTTTCGATAAAGCACGGACAGCATCGAGCTGAAATCGCGATAGAATTGCGGAACGTTGGAAGAAGGGAAGAATGTCACTATAGGATGGAGATTTCAAGAGTTGAATCATAGTGGATAGAATTTCTTGCCGTATCTGTGGTTGTTTTGCCGCTTGTCCAGAGTAGGTATTGGAACTAATCCGGGTTATTGTAAGCAGCTCGGGGATATAGCAAATGCCGTGGCGAAAGCCAATCGTGTATGAGGCGAACCAATCGGCGTCCCACCGCAAATCCGGTATGAAGCCATTTGACTCTATCAAAGCAGATTTTTTGAATATAACGCTCTGGCCTGCAATGCGTAAATCTTTTTGCCGCATCAGACTGACGAGATTGTTAGGCGGGATATAAGTGGGATTTTTGTTTGCGATGATTTTGTCGTGTATAAACAGACCTGGTCGGTCGAGATATTCATAAATTGTGTCTGAGCAGCATAAGCCTGCTTGTGGGTATTTTGCCAGAAGATTTATTGATTTTTCAAACATACCTTGCAGCACCCTGTCATCTGCCGGTGCTGTATAGATGTAATCACCCTTAACGTGGTGCAAGTATTTGTTAATGCTGTGTATAGGTCCCATATTGCGCTTATTTCGCACGAAATGAACAATTGGGTCACGTTTGGCAAATTGCCGGATAATTTCAACGCTATTGTCGGTTGAAGCATCATCAATCACAATTACTTCAAGCGGCCTTAATGATTGACTTAAAACGGCCTGGAGAGCTTCACCGATGCAATGGCCATGATTATAATTTGGCATAATGACGGAAAGGGTAGGTAGTGACATTTTGTACACTTGTGCAAATTCTTTTATGGACTATGGGCAAATTGATAGTCTGTAGTTTTTGTATGCCAGATTGTTCGGCATCTGTACCATACCAGGATTACAAGTGGGACTATTACAATAGTTATTGCCAGGTAAGCCGCTGCCATTGCGGTTGTGCCGAAGTATTTTCCCAAAATTATGTTGCTTGAGCCGATTAGGATTCCGCTTAACACGGATACAAACAAAAGCGGCTCTTTTTTGTGTGCCCTGAGGTAATTAGAGAATGGAAACGATATGGCTATGATGGCTGTTGCTAATAAGATAAATCCTGCCGGTAGAGGAGGAAGGATGCGAGAGGCGAGCGGAGGAGCCAATTTGTTCAGTATATATATGAGGGCCCAGATGGATGCGGCACCGAGGCTGGTGACGGCTGAGACGATTTTTATCAAGCGCCAGAAAAGTGCATCGAGCTGTTTGTAATCTTTTTGTGCGATTAGTATTCCGAACCGCGGCGCTCTTGGGGCTATCCAGGCGTAGGTAATCGATGTTAAGACAGAGGCTAAACTCAGGGTCATACCCATCTGCCCTGCGGCCACAGGGCCACGGTATTTGAAAAGGACAGGGGTGAAGAAATAAAAGACGAAGTATCCGCTGAGCCAGGAGAGTGCGATACGCCATTGCATAGGCAGAAGCTCTGCTCGCCATTCGATTCGAGGGCCTGCTGGGTGGGTGAAAAAAAGCGTCTTTAAGAATTGTCGATACCTGGTGAAGAAGAATATGGCTGCAGATGATATGGTTACCATACTTGAGATAGTGGCTGTCCAGAGTTTTGCGCCTGCCAGGATTGCGAACCAGGTGAAAAGATTTACGCATACGCTTTGTATGAATCTGCAAGTATATACATTTGACACCTGATTGCAGCCTTCCAGCAGCGACCAGACGGGTACCAAACATATAGTTACTGCTGTAAGAAAAGATAAAGCAAGCCAGGGTGCTATCCAGCTAATATTGTTCTGTGAGCTTTTTTCGAAGAATAAATAGCCGCCTATTGAAAGGCCTAAAGCTGCAATTGCAGAGCCTGTAAGGTACCATTTTGCGGCGATACCTGCCAGGCTGGTCAATCTTGATAAAGCGGCGTTGTCGCCTATGATGCGGCCATTTTCGTCAAGGCTTAGTTTTGACCATTCATGACTTGCGAATTGGATGATGACTGTGCCGAGGCCGAGCTCGACAAAAACCTGGAGTGCAACAAGACTTGCAAATGTGTAGTAATAGCCCTGCAGTTGCGCGGTGAATTTTGTTGCGATAAGTATAACTGTCACCGGGCTAGCGGCCAGACTCCAGATTCTTGCCAGGATTCCGAATAAAACTGCGCGGTCGATTTCGGCTCGGTGTAAAAGCTTAGACAGATTAGAGTTTAGCCATGGAAGAGTTAGTGCAGTGGTCTGTATTGTTTTAGTTGTGCTATCCATTTGTAGAAGGGTGAATTATAGTCTGTTTTCTACTCAGGGAAGAACCAGAAGTAGTCGCCCTCGTAACCAACCTCTTTGAAAAGTTTTTCCCAATCATTTACGTGCATAAGAGTTTCGGCGGTC
This sequence comes from uncultured Pirellulales bacterium, assembly GCA_964462515.1. Taxonomy (GTDB): domain Bacteria; phylum Planctomycetota; class Phycisphaerae; order Sedimentisphaerales; family Anaerobacaceae; genus CAYWXK01. The sequence continues at coordinate 1,208 of CAYWXK010000018.1, read as the reverse complement.
GGGTTCCATTTAAGCATTTTTTCTTTTTCCTGGTCGTTTCGCCAGGCATCCACTGTGACGAAGGCATTTTTGCCAACCCTCTGGATTTCCTTGAGGTTCTGTTTGCACTCTTGGGGTTTCAAGTCTTAGACAGTGTTTTATGAAGCCCTGGATGACATTTGTCCAGAATTTTTTGTGGAGGAATATCCGCCATAGCCTTGTATTCTGGAGTCATCGAAGTATTATTTACCGAATTTTTCAGGAGTATTATAAAGGCAGTTTTTCGCAGATTTGTTAAGTTTTAGGTCCTATACCAGTAGCAAACAAATAATGTGCCATAGGGTAATATCCTGTGTGAACTACCTCATCGTTCATAGAAAATAAAAATTCATTGTAGAAATATTGTGACAAGAGTTTTTGAAGGTCTTTCCAACCTTTTAGGTTAATATGCCCGGTTTCGTTATGTTTTGTGGCATATTGCTCTGCGGTAATATTCGGTGTTCCTACAATAAGGATTCCATGTTGCCTTAATGACTTACATATATTTTCGAAAAACTTGTGTTCGTCTTCGGTTTTAATATGTTCCAATACGTCAAGCGAGAATGCAGCATCAAATTTTTCATTCAGAGGTTTCTTTGTGATATCATGGACAGCAAAAGTTATATTGGAAAAGTTTTTTAATCGTTTCTTGTTGTCTTTGTAAAGCAAAGGTTCAAAATCGATGCAGCGAACAGATTCTACGACCTGAGCAACAACAGGTGTGGCAAAAGCATCTCCGCAGCCTACTTCTAAAACTTTCTTTTTGCCAGCCAATAGCTTTGAGCAGAATTTGTATCTTGAGAATCTAAAACATAAGTGCTTGGGGTCGTTTCTCCATGAATACGAAGTAAAAGGCCCCAAAGTAACTGGATTTTTCCAGTAATCATTAAACTGCGGTTGATATGCTGCTTCTTTTACCTTATTCATATTTGTCACCTGCACTTTCCAAGAATGTAACCTAAAGAGTATCTTTTTGGTTAAGTAGTATCATAAAAAGGCTCGTTCTTGGCGATCGTTCGACAAATGAATTTTTTCGATGGTTTATATGATTATTGAATTGTGGAGCGAAGGAGCGAGTCGAGTTTATCCTTAAAATGAAATACCTTCGTTTTGGTATATAGAACGCCCATCTGGAATAGCCTTATAAGCTTTTTAACCGGAGTATATTTTGTAGATATTCGTTATTCTAA
>CAYWXK010000017.1:0-82085 GCA_964462515.1 uncultured Pirellulales bacterium | reverse complement strand
TTCGCCAGCTCAATCTTGTCCTCACGGAATGCCGGGTTCATAAGCACGTCGGCCAAAATCGACAATCCCTTGTCAACGTCATCCTTCAGGACCGACACCGATGCTCCACCAGAATTCTGCCCTATCCAGGTCTCTACGGAAGCAGCAATTTGCTCCAGCTCCTCATCGAGCTGGTCGCCCGTCTTGCTGGTGGTGCCGCCCGTCCGCATTACGGTGCCGGTAATAGAAGCCAGGCCAATTTTGTCGGCTGGTTCATAGACAGAGCCGACCCTGACCATCACTGAGGCATTGACCAGAGGTAACTCGTGGTCTTCCAGCAGGAATAGCTGCATTCCGTTGGCCAGAGTGACACGTTCGACCTTGGGAATTTTGACGTCACCAATCTTAGGGTATTTTAATCGGCTGTAACGTGTGCTCCGCTCAGAAGAGCAGCCGGCCGCTATCACACACAAACTCAGAACGAACAAGCGAAAAATTATTGCATTTAACAATTTGTTAGCTCTCATTTTGCAACTCCAATCTCAAAATCAATTCAATTCATAGTGGTTCGTCACACGTATTTTGATGGGTTGTCATGTTGAGCCGAAGGCGAAACTTCTGGCCTTCGTAAGGGAGATTCTTCGCTTCGCTCAGAATGACACCCCTCATTTCATCTGTGACGGACCAATAGCAGAAATTGTCTCGATAACTCCTACTGTTCGATTTTTGCTCGTAAAATATTCCTTCGCAACGCGCTGAATGTCCTCTGCAGTAACCTTGTTAATTCTGTCAAGCTGCACAAACAGGTTTCGCCAGTCGTCTGTAACCACTTCATAAAAAGTCAATTCTGCCGCCAGGTCGGGATTAGAATCCAACTGGCGTATCAGACCGGCCCGACTGCGGGTCCTGGCCCTTTTCAGCTCTTCGGGCGAAACGGGTTCGGCTTTCAACTTCTCAATCTCGTCATAGATGGCCTCCTCACACTCCTTATTTGTATGGCCTCTGGCCGGCACCGCGTAGAATAAGAACAGCCCCGCATACTTATTCCCAGGAAGCCCCTGAAACCCTGCGGCGACAATGGCAATCTTCTTGTCCTTGACCAGACTCTTATACAGGCGAGATGTTCGTCCGGCACTCATAATATCTGTAATGGCATCGAAAACGGCATTGTCAGAGTGGTTGATACCTGGCTTGTGATAACCAATGGCAATAAGCGGCTGCGACTGGTCTTCAACCGTGACCCGGCGTTCCCCACGCTGCGGCGGCTCCACGGTCTCAACGGGCTCCGGCTTCGGGCCGCCTGGGACGTGAGCAAAGTATTCACTTGCCAGCTTCCTTATCCGCTCAGGGTTCACGTCGCCCACTATTGCAATGGTTAAATTACTCGGCGAATAGTATTTTTTGAAAAACGTTTCGGCCTCGGGCCGGGTTAATGTCTCTAGGTCGCTCATATGCCCTATCACAGGCTCACCGTAAGGGTGGGCCTTGTATGCGATTGCCTGAAACTCCTCGAGCAGACGAAACTGTGGATTATTTTCTGCCATTCGCCGCTCTTCCATAACAACGTCTTTCTCTTTGTAGAATTCCCGCAGCACCGGGTTCAGGAAGCGGTCCGACTCAAGTAACGCCCATAGCTGGGCCTTGTTAGATGGAAGGCTGACAATATACTGGGTAGCATCTTCGCTCGTGTATGCGTTGAAACCTTCGCCTCCTGCCCGCGTTAATGTCTCCTCATATTCGTCATGCACTATATATTTCTGGGTCTCCTGCTCCGCTTCTTTGAACTGCTTCTCGAGCTGCTCCAGCCGGGTCTTGTCTGCCTGCTCGCCTTTTCTGCGCTCTAACTTGATGGCCTCAAAAATCTCATCCACTCTGGCCATTGCACTGGCTTCCGCCTTATAGTCGTTAGTGCCGATGGTCTTGGTTCCTTTGAATGCCATATGCTCAAACAGATGCGCCAGACCTGTGATTCCCTTGACCTCATCGACCGAGCCGACATCTGCGTAGGTATGAAATGAGACTACCGGAACTTCGTGCCTCTCCAGCACCAGGAATTTGAGACCGTTGGTCAGGGTAAATTTGGTCATTCGCCTCTCAAATTCCGATAGGTCCTGGGCTTTAGCTGACCCTGGAGGGACCGCAACTATAATAAAAAGCAGCAAAACTGTCCAACTGACATAGATATGAAACTTTTGTATTTTGTGCATCATAGTTTTTTCTCCTTCGACACAGATGCGACTACACAACCACACTATTTATTCCATCATTATTAGCAAATTATTAACACTTTTGATGCGGTGCTGTCAACCTTAAAAACAGCAGCAATCACCACCAGAAGCAGGGATTGGCATAATACTGCCAGAACCAACGATGTTCCATTTCACCGAAATGTCTCCACTGCACGTGCCCGTCAACGAACAGGACATTTCCCCCGGCAGGCCTTGTGCCTCTGGTCAGATGGTTCGTTCTGTCATAGACTTGCCAGCGAGCCCAACATCCGCCTGTTGCTTTGGTAAAATCTGATTGAAGCCGGTTCGAGCCATCGCTGGCAGTAACGTCCGCAATCAACTCAACCATTCCGGCTGGCCTCTTTGTTGAAGTGACGGATTTCACCCATTCCTTATGCTTGTTGTCAGGGCTCATCGGAGGGTTCGCCCTGCCGCCCACTATATCAATGAACCAGAAGTATCCCATAATCCGGTGCATATCTTTGCGTGTTGCTTCATCTTTTGGCTCGGGCTGAGGGTAGCTCTCCGGCGTCCCCGCTGGAAGGTCCTCCCCGTAGCGCCAAAAAATGATATTGTCTCTCTGACGCCAGGATGGGCAGTAGAAGATATGTCGGTCGAAGGCACGAGTGCTCAGGATAATGTCTGTCGCCCAGTATGAAACGTCAAATAACCAGCGGTCAACATTATTGAGAGGCAGTTTGCCATCGTAGTCGTTGGCATACAAGAACAACCCCAGTCCCGTGTTTCTCTCATTTTGGCTGCAGACGGCTCGCCGGCCCTGCTCCCTGACGGTACCGAGCGCTGGTAAGAGAATGCCAAGCAACAGGGCAATGATGGCGATTACTACTAATAGTTCGATAAGTGTAAATCCACTTTTGCCTCGCATTACGGGCTCCTTTATCATCTTATGGGCCGGCTGCCTCTGTCAAAGCACAATGAGATTCCACAAGCTGTTGAGAGAATCAACGGTCTTTTGCAGCGCTGCATCATCTTCCATCTGGTTAAGCTCCTGGTCGAAAGGCTCGCACTCTACCGGGCCATCGTAACCGATTTTCACAAGGGCGTTGATGAAGCCTTTAAGGTCGATTACTCCGGTGGTTACCGGTAATTTACGCCGGTTATCAATTTGCTGCTCAACGGGGATTCCTGAAGGAGCATCGTTGACGTGAACGTGAATAACGTTACTATTCGACAACCCAAGCAGCTCTTCCACAGTTCCCTGTGAGGTGTACCAATGCCAGCTATCGAGCAGAAGCCCTACATTTTTAACCCCGATTGCATTCACCAGTTCCATCATATCGAGTTGAGTGCAGATAAACGGAAAACGGTATCGCGCGCGGGAGGTTCTCGGGCCTACGAATTCCAGACCCAGCCGGATGTCATTGTCGGAAAGCACTTTGGCCACTTCGCGGAGGCGATTCTTGTGCTGCTCGAAATTCTGCAGGTATGTCAGCGTGTTGTGGCCGGGCGGAAGCCAGGTCGCCATACGATTAACGCCCATTTGTTTCAAAATACCCGCCTGCTTGCCAAGAACTGCGAGCTCCTGCTGAAAACGCTGCTGGTCTCGACGAAATTCCACGGGCAGGCCGGCAGCGCCGTATCGAACGCCTTTTTCTTTCATTATCGCCACCCAATCGCTAATTTCCGCGACGGACTTGTTCCCGAATTCACCTGGGTCAGGGGCGATGCTGTCAAAACCATACTTAGCTGCATATTCCAGCGCCTGCCGCTGATTGGCCCTGACGCCGATGTGGCCGGGCGCAAGGTTTTTGTAGAACTTGACTCTGTTTTTTACCTCCGATGCCTTGACAGACGGTTTTGCTAAGGTTATTGACGCAACTGCAGCGATTGCCGACCAGCAAAACGCACGCCTTGATATCGCCCCAGATTCTCCACTTTTGTCCTGAGTCATAAACTTCTCCCTGACCATTGGTCAAATCAGTTGTAATTATTACGGTGTCAGCGAGAGAATCCCAGATTCTCATACCACTTGATGTTCGAGGTGGCTGTTCCGACACAGACTATATCGAGCCTTCCATCATTATTAATATCAGCGACCTGAAGGCCCGATGCTGCCATATCGCCTTCATCAAGGGCAATACGCTTCCAGCTTTGGCCAATCGAATCCTGACAGTTATAAATATAAAGACCATATCCTTTGCCGCGATATCCGGCAATTATTTCGTCATCGCCGTCACCATCAAGGTCGCCACAAACGAGGGCGTGTCCTTCGTTAAAGGTCGTATCTATGACAGACCGCTGCCATAACTTTTCCTGGCTTGACGGGGGCGTATAAACCACCACGTTGTTACCATGCCAGGGTTCAATGGCTGCCAGAAAACGGGACTTGCCGGGACCAACCGTTCCAACATCAATTTCGCTCGAGCCGCGCTTATTTGGATTGCTCTGCTCACCGGAACCTAATTTTGTTTTTTTCCAGGAGAGTTTGTTTGCTTCCCTCTGCGGTTGAAAGAGATGAATACCCTCAAAACTGGCCACAAGGATATCGTCACAGCCATTATTGTCCCAATGAACAACGCAAATACCATGAACCACAGTCATCTGATTATCAATTGTTTGCGGCTCCCACGGTCCAAGAGTAGGCGGCTTCGGTATTTTATACCAGATAAGATTCACGCCGACATCCCACAAGGGCTCTTTGGCATTGCGGCCCATAATCGGTGCATTCACAAGTTCTTTACGTCCATCGCCGTCAATATCCGCCCACTTAAGTCGGTGCGAGGTCGGCTCGGCACCTATAACGAACATCGGCCATTCCTGAGTAGGGTCCTGTGGACACTTTAGCCAGTGCACAAGACCGCCCGAAGTGGTTCTATTCATACCAAATTCATCCGCAATGGCTATGTCGGTTCGTCCATCCCCATCGATGTCGAACGGGGCCAAGTCAACATATTCTTTGGTTTTGGAAGTGAGAACAAATCTATCCCAGCCAGGATTTTTATACCACACCAGACAGGAAGGCTCTGTTGCCAGACCAATGATGTCGAGCTTGCCATCTCCGTCGATATCAACAACGCCGACCTTATACCCTCTCGGTAACTTGTCTATAAGATGTGCTTTGAATTTAGGATACCACGTGGGGTATCCCACTGTGGTCGGAAAAACATTGTTCTCTTTCTTCGCTTGTTGAGCTAATAAAAGATTGCACGGAACCAGACAGGCCGCCTCGCTGGGGCGGAGCCCAGCGCAGCCCAGCAACCCGGAAACGAACAATAATAAATATATGGTTTTTTTCATTCTAATCAGGTCATTATTATGTCTAACTGTGACAGGTTTCGCAACAAGAAATCTCAAAATTAACCACGAATTAACCCGGCGCGGCCTTTAGCCGCAACCAAAAAAATTAGACACTGATTTACACCGATTAACACGGACGTTTTAGACACGGATTTACGAGGATTTTATGCTTGACAACCCACGTGATTTTTCTAATAATGGTCCTCAGAATGAATATAATATACACAGCCCATCTGAAATTTCGATTAAAGGTAAGAAATATACCATTTTCTTTGCCGAAAAAAATTTTCAAAGAAGCAAAGGAGCATTATTACGATAGTTTAACCGGCCATTATGTGGCAGTTCATAAACTCAAGTTCAACAATAAAATAAGAGAGTTCGCCTTAACGTATGACAACAAGGAAGATGTGATAGAAATAATTACGATTCACCCATTAAAAGCTTACCAGAAAATAACCCGAATAAACTCGGGGAGGTGGCAAAAATATGAGTAAGAAATCACAAATTACTTACGATTACGAATCAGATGTCCTTTACATCGTAGCTAAGAAAACTGTGGAAGAAGAATTTGTAGAGGTTGCTCCGGGCATAAATGTAGAGCTTGACGATAAAGGACAGGTGATTGGGATAGAAATCCTGAACGCCTCAAAATGCTTAAAGCCCATCGCCAAACCTTTATATAAAAATATGCAGATGGCTTAGGGGAGCGGTGTATCCTAAATCTTCCGTGAAGGATCCTGTGGATTGTGGTGAGCTTGTCTGCACTGCGAGCGGCTTTTACCAAGCGTCTGATAGATTCGATTGTTTTTGCAACTTTCATTTTCTACTGCCACCAAGACACAAAGGCACAAAAAATTAACCACGAATGGACACGAACGTTATCACGAATTTAAGCTGCAAAAAGGCTCAAAAATGTGAAAAGTTAGCCACCAAGACATCCATGTACAAACATTTTAACCACAGATTTTGCGGATTTCACGGATTTTTTAATGTATTTGGCGATATTTAGCTTGCTTTTTGAGCCGAAATATGGTAGTCTTAATTTTCACAAGAGGATTGACCTCACGGAAGCAATAAGCAGATTATTCGTTTATACGAATTATGTGCACTAAGAGGTGTCACATGAAGACAAAAACATCAGGCATCTTTTTCATGACAACAACTTTAACAACAATTATAGGAGCATTGATACTATTAGCGAATGGCTCCAATGCAAAAGGAAATAACATAGAGTACAGAAACGGAAGATTAGAAGTACTAAATGCCATTTATGATTATGATCTTGATAAATGGTACATGGTAATTCTTCATCGTCCAAAGGGGACGGAAGGATATGATTATGACGAGCATGGTTATGGGGATGGTATTTATAAAATCGTTTTATACTCACCGTCAGGTAAAGCATCGACAGTAGCATGCGTTATTCCTGGATACAAATTAATGACAGATTCAAGGCCCATTGATAGTTTTACACCTGTTAATTTCGAATTACTTATTAACACTCAGTGGGGAGGCCCTTTAACCTTCTCGAATATCAAAAATGAGTTGTGGTGCTCTTTAAGTATTGCAGGTCCGCCTTATTTTTACGATTTTGGCATAAAGCCAATAACACTATGGCGTAGAGATCCAAATGACGCTAATGCATTATATTTTATGGCCGATATTAGAGAATCTATTGCAAAACAAGGTGGGACAGGAATCGTGCCTCTTCCTAACTTAAACGGAACCTACGGTTCAGATGTGCCTTATGCCTGGTTTCAGGTAAGATTTGATATATTCGCAGAAGATTTTGATTCCAATAGAAGACTTGATTTCGCTGACCTTGTATATGTCGGTCGAGACTGGATGGCAACTGACGTAAATTCTGTTGCAGATATTACTGGGCCAAATGGATTGCCTGATAAAGCTGTTGATACGTGGGATTTAGAGCTTTTTTCTTGTAACTGGCTCAAAGATTCTAATGCGTTATTGCCCCCAATGCCAGGTGAGGCAAGCAATCCGGTTCCTGCTGATGGGGCAACAAGTGTGGGAGCGGATACCGATTTGACCTGGACAGCCGGCTCTTATGCTACTTCCCACGATGTTTACTTTGGCACAACCAACCCACCCCCGTTCCAAACCCAACGTAATCAAGCCCCCCCGTCGCAAGCGACGGGGCTAACCGGTCCCCTGCCGCGAGCGGCAGGGCTAAACATTTTAGTTGCACATCAGAAAACGCCACATTAGTATTTCAGGCATGTCAAAATTAGTCGGATATATGGTGACATGGACGACTTACGGGACCTGGCTGCAGGGCGACAAACGCGGCTACGTCAAGGACGGCCGAATACTTGAAGACAATCAGACACTTCGGGAACTATGCAAAGGTCTGCAGAAAGGGCAAAGTGTAAAACTAACCAAACGAGAAAAGGAAATTGTCCGCGGGGCAATATTGAGCGAATCACAGCGAATCAGGCAAAATCTTGAGGCACTGGCGGTCTGTACAAATCATATTCATCTGGCGGCACGGCCCTGTGATAAGTCGATAGAACGTATTATCAGTATGTATAAAAGCGTGGCCACTCGCGCCCTGCGGTCTGTCGGCAGGTCAGGCCCGGTTTGGACGACCGGTTTCCACAAACGCTTCTGTTTTACCGAGGACGACTTAGCCAGGAAAATTGAATATATACAAAATCACAGCGATTAGCCCCGTTGCTTGCGACGGGGGTTGTAACTTTAATTTCCCCTGCCGCGAGCGGCAGGGCTAATCCTTCAGCCGGACGGCAATTGGTGCGGGGTCAACGTGGTGAGGAAAAGTGCTTGTCGGCAAAATCCATATACCGCTGCCAGTCGGACTCGGTCAGGGCATGTCCGCCTGAGCGGATGTGGTAACCAATTGCCCCTTTTTGAACAGGCTGGTCGAGGCCGGGCATCTCTTCGACCATTAAGCCATCGACTCCCAGCAGACGATAAACTGGGTCGGCGTATTTACAGGCCAAGAACTCACCTCGCGGGTCAGCCCACAAGTCCTTATCGGCGCTGGCAACGTAAACCGGACGGGGTGCAATCAGAGCGATAAGCGTATGCTGGTCCACCGGCAGGGTGTCTTCCTTACCATTATATTTCTTGAAGTTTTCACAGAACCAATGCGGAAAGTTCCGATTGATACGCTCCACAGTTTCACCAAACCTGCGCAGGCTAAGCGCCGCCCCACCACAGCCGGAGTCGTTGGAAATCACTATCGCAAAGCGTTCGTCCTGAGCGCCGGCCCAAAGGGCCGTCTTGCCGAGGCGTGAATGCCCTAACACCACAACTTTCTTGCTGTCAATGTCACCATCGGTCTCAAAATAGTCCATCGCCCGGCTTAATCCCCAGGCCCAGGCGCCGATAGAGCCCCACGCATCGGCTGCACGTTTGCCGTCAGCCAGCTTGTCAAACACAGGGTGAACGCCATTTGCAAAACCATCGTGAAAGTCCGGGTCGATGTCACCATAATATATTGTCGCCAGGCCGTAGCCCCGGTTGAGAATTTTTTCGACCGGAAAGCTCGAATAGTCCCGGCCACGCGAGTCCTCTGTGGCGCGATTGTCCACTACTCCTGTGCTGCCGGGGCGCATCCAGCTTTTCGACAGCTTTATTGCCGGGTCGGGATGGATAGTTTGATTACCACTAAAATTCAAGATGACAAAGATGGGAACGGGCCCCCTGGCGGCGTTGGGCAGGTAAATAAGGATGTCCATCTTAGGACCATCCTTTTTGCCGGTAAAATTTACTTCCACCTGCTTACGAGTGGCCAAACCTGCCAGTGCCTTGCGGTCCAAATCAAATACTTCGAAACTCATACTTTCCGGCCGGCCGATGGGTGAACGACCATAGACATAAGTTCGGAAGATTTCGAGTATTTCCGGCCTACGCCTGGTTTGCCACATTTGTGCGTCCGTTACCTTCGAGCCGTCGGTCAGCTTTAGTGGGTCGGGCAGAGTGTATTGCGGGACTTTTTCCTCAGAGTAAATGATACTGGGGTCGCGTTTTGCAAGCTCCGCAACCAGCTCAGGTGAGGCCTTCCAGCCTTTTTGCTCATTGGGTTCTGAACCAAAGCTATCTGTGTGAATAAAAATGGTCATAAGCAAGCCGACTAACGCTATCAATAATTTACTTTTAACCATATCGAAGCCTCCAATATAATAAGTTTCACAACTCTAACACATCGAGCTTCGACATCATTTTATCATAACCAAATATAAGCGAAACTCATATTTTTTCACAAGTTGAATTTTGTGGCCAGCCGCACCATCGTTTCATAATTTTTCATTACCGCAGGTGTGATTGTCCGGCCATTTGGGGCAGACGACGGCATCAGGACGAAACCCCTGCTCTGGCCGGCGGTTCCGTTTATCAGGGTCTTTTGGACAATTTTCTCGAACTGCCCCGGCTCGGTGTTTTCTATGTCAACAATTTCGATATTGCCAAACAGCACCAGTTCCTTGCCGTATTTGCTGCGGACATATTCAAGCGATACATCTCCGTGAGGAGGCGGCTCAATGGGGTCGATGGCATCCGCTCCCATTTGGACGATGTAGTCGAGAACCGCTCGAAGTCTGCCGTGGCAATGAATCCGTGCGAAGCCATCATATTTTTGGATAGTCTCCACCATTGGCCCCGTCCATCGCACAACATATTCTTTGAAAAGATGCGGCGGCAGATAGGGTTCGGTAGCATATTCCGGGCCGTATATGCGCCAAAGATGACCGGAAAATGCCTTCGCTGTTTTTTCAGTTCTGGCGTATATGTAGCGGGAGAGCTTTTCGAGCAGGCTTTGAAACGGCTTCTGCTCGGTCAGAGCAATGATAGTAAAGTCTTCCATATTGAAAAGAGACGCTGCAGCACAAATCGGGTCTTCTGTGTCTATCATAACGATGCCTCGCCCGGCGAGATTTTTGTCCTCTTTGAGCAGGTTGTCTATGTGAATTTCTTCATTGAAGACCTCGTCGGGCAGCTCCAGATAGGCATTCAGGTCATCTGAATTCTTGAGCAGGTGTTCTAACGTCCAGATGGTGTCAATCTCCCGGTCCCGGCGTGTCAGCGAGGCCATAGTTCGACCGGCAACCTTTAATGTCTTGCGGATAAAACTCCTCCCGTTTTCTGTCCATTTCTCAACTTTAAAAAATTCATCGCGAGGATGGTCGATGCTAAAAGTTTCAGGCGTTAGCTCGACATCATAAGAGCGTGACTTGACAGGACTGCGCATACGAATAAGGTCGGTCTGCTCTTCAGCCAGTTGAAGGAGCGGCTGCCAGGACGGGTCATTATAGATATTGTTCGGGTCCGGGTCAGATGGGTCAACAGCGAAACCTCCTATTTCATAAAAATTGACTGCAGGCCGGTCAACCGGCTGGCCGCGCAAAGTTGCCATTAATCTTTCACGCCTGGTCACTGTTTTTCCTCCTGGAAAATCCTCTCGACTATTTCATTCATAAGGTCTTGCTGTTCGATAATCGATTGGACTAATTTGGCCTGTGTGCGGGTGCGGTCGAGATTGTGTCCCTCGCGACCAATTTTGTAGTAGATATCACCCGCCAAATAGTCGGTAAGAAACCTGACAAACTGCTCAAAGGTGATAAGTTTTGCAGCAAAGGCCAGGTGTTTTTTCTCGGATGATGTCAGAAAGTCTTTGGTTTGCTCAGCAAAACCTCGAACGAGCGCTTCAAACATAGACAGGTCCATAAAAACTTTTGATAGATCGCGTTCGTCCTCGTCGGCCGAAGTGGTTGTAGTGCGGACTATATCACCGAAATCATAGAGCGACAGGCCCGGCATCACCGTATCCAGGTCAATCACACAGACTCCCTTCTTTGTGGTCTTATCCAGCATAACGTTGTTGAGCTTCGTATCGTTGTGCGTAATACGCAGCGGGATTTCGCCTTTGTTTAACAAATTCAGCAAAACATCGCAAAGAATTGCATTAACAAACAGGAAGTCAATTTCAGCTTTTGCATTCTTGGCCCGGTTAAAGGCGTCTTCTTTGAGGACCTGCTGGAAGATTTCGAGGCGCTTAGGGGTATTATGAAAGTCGCAAATAGTCTCATACAGAGCCGGCCCCGGAAGGTCAATCAACATTTTCTGAAACCAGCCGAACATCCGTGCCGCTTCATAAGCCAGGTCGGCAGATTGAACGATATTAAACGTGATGGCATTCTCGATAAAATTATACATTCTCCAAAAGTTTCCCTCATCGTCTTTGTGAAAGCCCTCGCCCTTTTCGCTTGCGATAACAGTCAACTGACGAGATACCAATTCTGGCTCAACCGTCTGCATCCGGCTGCGTATATGCTCGGTAACACGGATAATATTTCTCATCAACGAAGGAGGGTCTTTGAAAACTGTGTGGTTTATTCGCTGCAATATATACCGGATACGGTAATCATCCTTCTTTGCGGTCAGGACATAGGTGTCGTTAATGTGGCCGCGGGCGAGGGCCCTTACTTTTGTCAGATGACCACAGATACGAAAATGTTGGACAATCGACTTTATATCTTGTTCTGTCATTACTTCCAGAGTTTCTCCGGATAAAGACCTTGATTTATCAGCTCACGAATACATCTTGCCGCTATAACTCTATCCCGACGATAAGTAACTCCGAACCACATATCATTTGTGAGCAGGACCTTCACGGTGGCTTTATTAGCTTCTATAAGCTCATCTATTACGGCTGGTATATATAGTTCCGAATCTTTTTCGCTGCCGTGCTCTTTTAGAAATCGCCTGAAGAGCGATTGGAGATGCTGAAAGATTGAAGGTTGAAATCCCCAGAGATTCATTGAAACTATCTCATTGCCGGTGAGTGGGTGTTCTGTCCCTCGACTCTGCTCGGGATGGTGAGCTTGTCGAACCATTCCATTGTCATCAGGATAGCGGACGCCTCCTGCGGTCATTTCAACCCCGTTAGAGACTTTTTTGTCTTGGGGCATATAAGCCTGGTGCTGGTTTTGCCATGTTTTGTTAGAAGCTATATTTTTCAATAATGCTGGGTCTCTAACGGGGTGAACTTTTTTGCACTCTGTAATTTTTCTTAAAAACATCTGTTCATCGCACTTGCACACACCTCTGGCAACGGGGCCATATTCACTTAAGGTATCCTTGAGCGTCCAGCCAACCATTGCGTAATCGTCCGGGCAGAGGTCTTTCGCTGCGAGAAAATCCGCAATCATTTTAAACGAATTGGGGCCGTAGTAGTCATCGGCATTGATGACGGCAAAAGGCTCGTGGACAACGTCCCTGGCGACAAGCATTGCATGGCCTGTGCCCCAGGGCTTGTTGTGAGCTTCTGGTGGTTTGAACTCATCGAGGCAGGCGTCCAGCTCCTGGTATGCGTAGGCTGTCTCTATAAGATTATCAAACTTGCTGCCAATCTTTTTCCTAAAAGCCTCTTCAAAATAGTGTTGAATAACAAAGACGATTTTGCCAAATCCGCTGCTCAGAGCATCATAGATAGAATAGTCGATGATTATTTCGCCGTTCGGACCTACGGGGTCAATTTGTTTAAGTCCGCCGTAGCGACTACCCAGACCAGCCGCCAAAATTAATAAAGTTGGCTTCATTCAAAACCCTTGTCACTCACTTCTTCTTGCCACCAAGTCACCAAGACACGAAACTATTTTATATTATTTATATCTTTGTGCCTTTGTGTCTTCGTGGCTAATTTTCTTTTTTGCCACCACCTGGTAACCTGATTACCTTTACCTTTGTGCCTTCGTAGCCGATTTTCTTTTTCTCCTCAGGCAAATCTGCGACCAACATCAATTATAGTCAATTCGGCAGCCTTCGACAACATCGGTTTTGCTTTCCGCTTTACAACGGTGTTCAACCTTGTTAAAGTGCCGATGTTGCCGCTTAGCGATTTTATACGCGGCGGCAAATACCTTGCGTGATGGGCAAAGCCAGGGAAGAAAGTCAGGTTGAACGAAAAGGGACAAACGAGCAATGGACAATTTTACGTTAGTTGATGGCGGCATTGTTGGAGTGTATCTGCTCGTTACTATGGTTGCCGGCGTGATGGTGCGAAAATACGTCGGCAAAGTTGAAGACTTTCTGATGGCTCGAAGAGAGATGGACGTCTATCTTGGGGTCGCCTCTCTTGCAGCAACCGAATTCGGCATCGTAACCTGTATGTACACCGCACAAAATGGTTACGAAAAAGGTTTTGCCGGAGCGGTGCCTGGCGTGTTGACATTTGTGGCGATGTTCCTTGTAGGATACACCGGCTTCTGCGTCAAACCTCTGCGTGATTCCGGTATAATGACTATCCCTGAGCTTTTCGAGAAGAAATTTGGTCCGCGTGTTCGCTGGGCTTCAGGTGTTGTCATCGTGCTTGGCGGCTTACTGAATATGGGAGTGTTCCTGCGGACAGGCGGCGACTTTCTTGTGAATGTCACCGGCCTGAACCCCAAATATCTTGAAATTACGATGACAGCGCTGCTGGTAGGCGTGGCGATATACACGATTCTGGGCGGGATGCTTTCGGTGCTTATAACCGATTTTCTCCAATTTATTGTTATGAGCGTGGGCCTGATAGTAACGACAATTCTGGTTCTGGATAAAGTAGGCTGGAGCACGCTGGTGAACACTGTGCAGACACACTATGGCGAAGGCGGATTTAACCCATTCAAAAATGAGAATATGGGATGGTCATACGTGATTTTCAATGCGTTGCTGAACACGGCAGCAGTTCTTACCTGGCAAACACAGATTGCCCGTGTTCTTGCAGCAAAAGATTCCAATACCGGACGAAAGATTTATACCCGGACATCGTTCTTTTTCGTTGCACGTTTCTTGATACCGGGTATATGGGGGATAGCAGCCCTTGCACTGCTCACACCCGAGCAAGTTGGAGGAAATACTCTCTTAGCTATGCCCAAAATGCTCAGCATAATTGTTCCATCAGGGTTGATGGGCTTGCTTGTTGCTGCGATGCTGGCAGCCGATATGAGCACCGATTCTTCATATATGCTCACCTGGGGCAGCGTAATCTACAATGATATTATGGCGCCATTTCGTAAAACAAAATGGTCGGAGAAAAAAGGGCTTTTCTGGAATCGGACTATTATTGCAATTATCGGTGTGTTCCTGTTGGTCTATGGACTATGGTATAAAATTGAGGGAGACCTGTGGACATACCTTGGAATTACCGGCACAATTTATCTTTCAAGCATGTCGGTTCTATTGATTGCCTGTTGTTACTGGAAGCGTGCGAACAGTTGGGGAGCAGCAGCCGCCATCTTTTTTGGCGCGCTTGTGCCGGCTGCCACGCTTGTTTTGCAAAAGGTTGGACCCTGGATTGAGTGGTTTCAGAAGAATGACACATCTTGCGGGGTCGCCACATACGTGATTGTGGCGCTCGCAATGGTTATTGGGTCGTTTCTTAAACCCCAATCCAAAGGCGAAGTTGAAGGAAATAAAATATGAAAGCTATTATCAATGAAGTCCTAACCATGCTTAAAGGCCACTGGTTCTGGGGAACGATGACTCTCGCTTGCTTAGTATGGTATTCAACGATTACAATTTATGTAACAATAAAAGGTATTGGCGATATACGTAGAATGCTCAGAAAGTTATCTAGTTCAAAAAACCAGTAAGAAACTGGGGTTTTGGAGTCAATGCAGGCGCGTAGTTTGAGCCTGCGGTGGACAGAAATGAGAGGCCAGAATAATGAATGATAAAATAACGAGGTACGTTGCCGTCCTACTTTTTACAGGAATGTCTTTAGTAATACCGGCGACAACTCGGGCTGACGTAAAAGTCTGGGAAGGCAGCGTAACGTTTCCCACATACCCGTGGGCAGAAGATGTAAATCCAAAGTTCTGGGCTTTGGAAGGCGAAGTCAAGTTCTCCACCACGGTCAAAGGCTCAATCGTCTATCCTTATACAATGCAGGACCACCTTTATAGAACCAAAGAGAACCGCACTTACAAAGCCCTGTTCCTTGAAAATGAATACTTAAAAATCACCTGCCTGCCGGAGCTGGGCGGACGTCTGCATTCGGTTTTCGACAAGACCGAAGGAAAGGAGATGTTTCATCTCAATAAGGTCATCAAGCCCGGTATGATAGCTATGCGCGGGGCGTGGATAAGCGGCGGAGTGGAATGGAACGCCGGCCCGCAGGGACATACCGTTACTATTCTGTCACCGGTCGATGCTCTAATCGGCAAAAACCCGGACGGCTCAGCCTATATCGAAGTAAGTAATCTGGAAAAGAGCCTGCGAACTCAATGGACAGTGCGGGTAACTTTGCATCCGGGAAAGTCCTACCTTGATGAGCGGATTCGCATTTTCAATCCTACAGACGGAGTGAATCCCTACTACTTCTGGAACTGCACCGCTTTCCAGAATAAACCTGGCACGCGCTTCATATATCCTATGACTCTCGGGACGGACCATAACGGCGTTAAATTCTTTTCCTGGCCCATTTATGAAGGCAAGGACCTGTCCTGGCTCAAAAACCACGAGACCTGGACATCTATCTTCGCCGTCAATTGCACGTTCGACTTCTTCGGGGCTTATGATGTTGAAGCCGACCGTGGAATTGTGCAGGCGGCAAACCACTACGAGCTTGGCGGAAAAAAGGCCTGGACGTGGGGAACCTGGGACTTCGGCTTAGTCAGCCAAAAAGACCTTACCGATGACGATGGCCCATACATTGAAGTCCAGAGCGGGCCGCTGCCGACACAGTCCGACTATGGTATGCTGCTGCCGAGAGAAGAGGTCTCGTGGCAGGAATGGTGGTATCCCGTCCACAAGCTCGGCGATGGTTTTGAATACGCCACAAAAGACATAGCCGTTCAGACAAACCGAAAGGATGGCGAACTTCAACTGCGTATAATTGCGACCGGTAAGTTCCCGAGCGCACTTTGCACCATTTCCGAAGAACATCAGGAGCTTCTGAAGAAACGATTAGACCTTTCCCCACACAATCCTGTGGTGTTGACGCTTTCTCCGTCTCCGAAGTTGCCTGTTGATATTACCATTAAAGCAAAAAATGGAGATGTCCTTGCATCTTTTGTTAGCCCTCTGCCGATACCTTCGGTTTCTCCGCCTGAGCCCTTGAGTTTCGTAAATAAACCTGATGAGCAGCTCACAGTTGAAGAGAAGTTTCTTAAAGGACGCAAGTTCGACCTTGCAACGGACCGCAAAAATGCACGCCAGTATTACGAAAAAGCGATAGCAGAAGATGCGGGGTATTTGCCTGCGCTGCGTGCTTTGGCGGCGCTCGATATCGAAGCCGGACTCTATGACGAGGCGGCACAGCGGCTTGAAAAGGCACTGAACCGGAACCCAAGCGATGGATTGTCTTGGTATTTCTTAGGCGTCAGCCACCTGAATCGCAAGAATGAAAACGAAGCCCTTCGCTGCGCCTATCAGGCGGCTAAATGCTTCGGAACGGCATCGCTTGGGTTTAACCTTGCCGGCCGCTCTTTTATGCGATTGAAAGAATACTCAAAGGCCGTTGAGTCCTTCAAGAAATCGGTGCGGTTAAATCAGAGGGATATAAAAGCAAAAAATCATTTATTGTTGGCCCTTTATGCGGCAGGGGAGAGCAAGTTAGTATATAAATATACCAAACTAAGAATCTCACAGAACCCTACAGACCTTGTGCTGAGGGCGCTGGCTGCTCTCGAAAGCAAAAAAGAAATGAATCGTTTTGCGCAGGAATCGCGGGCTTTTGTCGGTGAGGATGAGTTTGAAATGTTAGAGACCAGCCTGGTCTTCGCAGACGTGGGACTTGTGAATGAAGCGGCCAGGATACTTCAGTCGGCCTGTGTAGAGGCAGTTCCACAGAGCGAGCGCAGCCCTCTGCCGCTTTACTACCTGGCTTACTTTAGCTCTTTGAAGCAAGCTCATATAAGTGCGAGTGACTACCTCAAAGAGGCGGCTGCGACCTACAGGGATTATGTATTTCCTTCCAGGCCTGAAGAGGTGGAGATACTCAGATATGCCATTGGGGAGAATCCTGCGGATTCTTTCGCGCATCTGTACCTCGGAAATCTTTACGCGAATCTCGGTCGGCTCAACGAAGCTGCTTTGCATTGGCGAAAGGCCGGTGAGCTTAATCCTTCTCTGAGTATAGCATTTCGCAATCTCGGTCTTTATGCCTGGGCAATAGAGAATAATTTGCAAGAGGCTCAAAACCTATACGCTAAAGCTATTGCCGCCCGGCCAAAAGACCAGACTCTATATCGTGACCTGGCAGATATTTTTCTGGCCGACAACAAACGCCCTAAGGCGATAGAAGTCCTGCAGTCTGCGCCGTTTGAGAAAGTCAGACGCGCGGATGTTGCCATAATGCTGGCCCAGGCATATCTTGACGAGCAGAAATTTACCGATGCCATCAATCTACTTGAATCTACGCCGTATTTTGTCAACTGGGAGGGGCAGACAATCGTATGGGACATCTTCAACAAGGCACATCTGGAACGCGGACAGAAACGTTTTGAGAGCAAGGATTTTCGAGGGGCTTTGCAGGATTTTGAGGCGTCTTTGACCTATCCGGAAAACATCGGTGTCGGCCGGTCGAACAAACCGCGTGAGGCGCCCGCTCAGTATTGGCGGGGAAAGGCGCTGGAGGCTCTTGGAAAACTTGACGAGGCGCGTTCGGCCTGGAAGGAAGGGGCTGCCAGCCCCGAGAGTTCAGATGAGCAGAACAAATATCGACAGCTTTGCAGTGAGCTTCTGAAGACAAATTGAGAAAGCAGCACCCCGCACCAATCCTTCGACTCCGCTTGGGATGGTGAGCCTGTCGAACCATTAGGAAATTAAAAATTGCCACGAAGACACGAATTCACAAAGAAATTATAAATTAAAAAAACTTGGTGTCTTTGTGTCTTGGTGGCAAAATGCGGTGTTGCCAGAACTTAAAGAGGCATTGCATCAAAAACAAGAACCTCAAAGGGCTTCATCTCAAAAGTATGAACCTCTCCCGCAGATAACACAATCTCGCCTTTATCGACATCCTTCTTCCAGGAACTTCTCAGGGCATATTTCTGAGAGGCGCCATTGGGTAGCTCGAATGCTTTGCCGATATCAATTGCGATTTTGCCCGGCTTTTCATAAGGATTACGCAGCGACAAGATGCCTTTTCGTTTAGACCAGGATGCCCAGCCATAAACCTGCCCTCCAGCGGGGTCGCCACCTACCCAGTGCGTATCTACCAATACATCATTATTGTCACGGGACCATTTTGCTGCTTCAGCTAAAGCATCCCAGTGCTCCAGCTGCATCAAGGATGGAGTGATATATAATTCCTGGCAGTTTGTCCCGCCGGCAAAGAAAGCACGTATATCATCGACAAGGTCATTAACCTCATCTGGGAGTCCGTGATTGGCGAACATAACACCCTGTGTCATAAGTGAATTCAACGGATACAAGGGGGCGCGGCTAACGATATTATGATAGGTTTCCTTGTCCCTGTAAGTGACCTGCTGCTGCCTTTTGGAGCCCCAGCCGAAAGTGCTCCAATCCGACCCTGCTCGCCAGGTCGAGTCGCCATACCACAGCCAATATGGGGATGGCCAGGTGCCAGTTGTAATGTTCACAAAAATATCTGGTTTGACCTGGCGCAGCTCGCCGACAAGTTGCAACAGGACCTGTACATCCCCGGCAAATTCACTGCCGGTTCCGCCGGTTGTGCCGCCTGCGCCGATACCATCGAACTTAAAGTAGTTCAAGCCATATTCACGAATCATTTTCACACATACATCGCGAAAACGGGCGTAGTAGTTTGGACCGGCCAGGGAAAAACCGCTCTGGTTTGTTTCGAAACCCTGCTGGAGGCCGTATTTTATCCTCTCCTTTTTGGCCTCGCCGTAGCCGCCAAAAGGAGAAAGCCAGGCGCCCAAAGCGGAACCATATTTCTCGGCCACTTTCCGCAGAGGGGAAAACCCGTTGGGAAAACCCTTGTGAAACTGCCACAGCGAAGCAGTATCATCCCACCCGTCGTCCAGGGCGAACGAGTCCATTACTACCTTTCGCCTATTAATGAGTTCCCTTCCGAACAGTTCAATCACATCCATACATTGACCCTCTTGTATCTTCTGGCCGCCATAGCCGATGTCATACCAACTATTGTAGTGCAGAAATGGCCGATATGGATGTGCCCGCTCACGTTCAATATAATATAAAAAGGCACGGCGCAACTGCCCTTCCGGAGCAACACCAATAACGCAGCTTGCTGTTAGCGAATCACCTTGCTTTAGCAACATAGAACAAGGCAAACTGCAACGAAATTGCGATAAGCTGCCTTGCAGTATTTGACTTTTTGACATAGGGTGCTCACAGGCAAAGAACATATTGGACGCTACTACAGGCGAACCATCCACGCTACCCATTACCCTGGTGCCGGACGCGGCCAACTCCAGCAGCACTATCTCTTTTATTTCAATCGCATCCTTAATTGTTGAAACTCGCAGCTCTTGACGCACGTAATTCGAGCCATCGCTCAAAATCGCACACCATTGCACTTTGAGGTTGCCATTAGACGAAGCCAGGAAAGCAGTAATTTGTTTCCCCCCAAATCGTTTGGCCAGGCGTGGAGATTTTGGCTCTGGCTCAAAAACCTTCAATTCCGGCTTGCCAACGATTTTCAGGTCGGAACACTTCACTATCTGCCCACTGCCTAAGACAAATTGGAAGCACTCAGCATCCTGCAATTGGAGCGTGTTTGCCGAGAGCTTGTCGGTCAAGCTATTTGGCTTCAGCCGTCCATCTGTGACGGTCCACTTGAATGCTATAACACTATTTTCCAAAACGAGCTTATCCTGGCTCACACTACTTTTGGCATCACCAGGTGCTGGCCCTGGAAACTCAAAATATGACTCGGCCCACGCATGACTAATTACCAGTAATGCGACTAAAACTGCCGAGTGTGCAAACCGGCATTTCTCAATCCTTTCTGTCATTCGTCTTTCCCTTTTTACTGTCCAAGTGTTGTCCTCGATGCTTAAAGTTGAATGTTCAACGTTCAAAGGACCGTCACTGAATGTCATTACTGTCGCTCATCGCCGTGAAAAAATTACCACTAAGGCACGAAGCCACGAAATTAAAAGATATATTGTAATCTTGGTGTCTTAGTGTCTTTGTGGCACAAAAGTGCGTTTGGTCTGTCGGCTGCTTTCTGCCTTTATTCTTCTCATCCGGCACCCGTGATGCCTTTCACCCCGTGAGATAGTGAAACGACATCTCATGGGGTCATCAATCAGAAGATAAAAAGCCAAGGTCTTCGCCATCGTGAATCGCAAGGCCAATCTGCTCTACGGTATCCTTGCGGCCGTTGTACCAGAGCAGCCAGCGATTGTTATTGCCCTCAAAGATGGCAAACGGCTTATAGCAGGCATCTGCATCCCAGCTGCCCGTGACTGGGGAAATAATGGGATTATTAGTGTGGCGCTGCCAGCCGGCTATGCCGTCTCTGGAGCGAGCCAGGCCTATTTGGGCATGGTCCTCGTCACGAAAGCCAATGTAAAACATCAGGTGCCATTTACCCTGGTGTATTACCTGGCAGGCTGTTACTTTGTGCTGCTCCCATGGTTTGTTCGGGTCGGCGGTGAAAACAGGATTGCTCGGCAGCTTGCTCCAGTGCCTACCATCTGAGCTGGTGGCATACCCGATTGCATTCGGCTCATATTGCTCTCCTGCCGAGTACCACATTCGATACAGACCTTCTTTTGTGTCCCACAGGACATGAGGGCACATAACCGCTACATTTTCCCACGGCTCTTCAGGTGATAGGACAGGTTTGTCGCTGGTCCGCTTCCACTTGTGGCCGTCGGTGCTAGTGGCATACCCGATACAAGAGTGGCCGCTTGCCTGGCCCGTATACCATATATGATAGAGGTTGTCGTGCTTTACTACCACTGGCCGGTTGACCTGGTGTTCCCAAGTCGAATCCGGCCTGGGTCCCAGCACGATTTCCGGGTCGCCCCAGTGGATACCGTCGGTGCTTTCAACCAAGGCAATAGACTTTTTTGGACGCCAGGAGAACCACATACGGTATTTGCTCTTTTCCTTGAGGACAGCCACATCGAAGCAGGTCCCAAGGTTACCGCCGAGAACAGGATTATTCTCATACTTGCGCCAACCTGCCTGCTGCGCCAGTGCATCAGCACGGCGAGCAGTCGCTCCTTGCACTGCACGCAAGTCTTGTGTCGGGGAAATTGAGGCGTCGCCGACGGCTGCTGGTCTTAACTTACCAGTGACACGCTGCAGTGAATCTGCTTGAGCTGCCTCTTTGCCATCGGCGAACACACGCAGACCTGTTCCTCTGTTATATTTCTTACCCGTCTTGTCCCAGAGTATTGTAATTATCCGCCCATGGTAGAGCACATTGTCGAGGCAGAACCAGTCCCACGTATCTTGAGGGAGCAGCGGGTTAACCTCGACAACATCATCTGGCCGCGGTCGCAGGCCGACCAAACCGGAAATGACCAAATCGCAATACGTGGAATGATTATAATCCTTACCTCGGACCGAGCCGGATAAACGAGTTCGAG
This sequence comes from uncultured Pirellulales bacterium, assembly GCA_964462515.1. Taxonomy (GTDB): domain Bacteria; phylum Planctomycetota; class Phycisphaerae; order Sedimentisphaerales; family Anaerobacaceae; genus CAYWXK01. Next base: position 60,103 of record CAYWXK010000017.1, on the reverse strand, counting down.
CAATCCAGTCTCCGGTATAAGGATTAAGGTTCTCGTCTATCCAGGCAACGACCTGGCCATTTTCACGCTTCAGGCGATGGCTCTTTGTGTAAATCTTCAGAGTCTCAAAATAATCAGCACAACTTATGACATCCTGTTTATAGTTGTTCAGGACGTTGGCAAGAGCAGTCAAGGTTATTGAAGTTGCGTAAGGCCAGCTTGGGCCATTCCACTGGCAGGAATGTCCTTCGTAGCGAACGGCAAATTGCGGGTGACGCTGCTCTGCGGTCGTAGGACCAAACGGCGCATAAAAACCTTTTGGGTCCATCAATTCCTTCCAGGCCTCTTCATAACTTTGCTCCGGCAGATTGAAGTACCACGGAGTAAAACCGATTTCCTCGCGAACATTGACCAGCGTTTCTTTATCGCGAGGCAGCGTCATAAAAAACTTTTCCCTGTCGTTCCATAGTTTTGTCTGGATAAGCTGTTTGAGCTTTTCAGCCTTTGCCTGGTATTCTTCTGCAATGTCGTTTCGCCCGGCAAGCTCGGCGATTTTTGCAATAGCTCTTGCGTCGCCGAACATATAAGAGTTTATCGAGGGCCGCTTGCCTGGTTCACCTAACATTTTTAGCCCTCCCGAACCGGAAATGGAAAACTCCATCCCGTCCCGGTCGTCAATCTGCCAGAACAAGCCATCGGGTTCGAGCCTCTCTTTTTCCCATTCTTTATAGTTACGGACTAGGTCATCGAGCAGGCTGGTAATTAGCTTTTTGTCCGGCCGCCCTGCTGCCGCGTCTTGCGACGCGAGGCGCAGCGGCATGACAAGATATCGAGCGTAGAGTGCATCGGCAATCCAGCAACTGTATCTTCGCGGTGCTCCGCCCTTTTGAAACCAGAACACGGCGTAATCGTCCAGATATTTCGCATCGTGCAGCCATCGGCCCTCGTAAAAATGATGGCCTGCGGCGCAGCTAATCTCATTGTGCTTGCCGCCCCAGCTTACCTTCGGCAGAAACTCAGTAACCACAAACCCATCAGGCGTTTCCTTGATGTGTTTGCGATAGGTCCACCAGCGAAAATAATAGGTCAGCTCGAAATCCTTGTCCGGACACTCAAATAACGGAATGTTCACCTTGAGAAATTCCCACGCTTTTTCATTCGGGATATACTGAACGAACAGCTCATTATCGTCTTTGTTGAAAGTATCAATATAGTGCTTAAACGAATCCTCTTTCAGCACAAACGGACCCGGCATCTCAGTCGCCCCGGCTGTTGACAGCATCGAACAGATAGCTAACACAAACGATTCCACAAATCCTATCATCAAAAATTTCTTCCCTTTTCTCATAATTTCATACGAACTTTCTTTTACCGCAGAGAACGCCTCCACTTGGGGATGCCTTATGTCAGAGGTCGCAGAGTTATTTTTTTAAGTTTTTATCTGCGTTCTCTCCGTAAGGAGTCCCTATGACTGTGTTATCAGCGGTTAATTGACTTCGGCCTATCAATATTGTGCTCGAACGATTATCTTCCCGGTATCCGGCTTGAGCCGTATGTATTCCCGCTGAGGGTTAAAGTCTTTGTGCGGTTTGCCGTTGACCGTTACAGACTTTATAGGTTTTTCATCCGGATGACGCAGGCGAAGCACCAATGTTTCGGGCACTGAACGAGTCCCTCGACTCCGTTCGGGATGGTGAGCCTGTCGAACCACCAGCGGCTCAACCACTGCTTCAATATACCCCTTGCTGACAGCAGAAGTAATCTTATAGCTGACCTTGCCAAATTTGGTCGGCGCATTTCGGACGCCCACGACCATACCATTTTTCATCCAGTGGTTTGTAACAAAAGGCGCCAGCCATAGCTCATCATCACCACGCTCCATCACCAGCATAAGACGCGTTTGTGCCAAAAACCAGCCGGTTTCGTGCGTTTTGTTCCACGCACCGTTGTTGTGGAAATGCTCCCAAAAGGAGAGGTTCTCTGTATTGAGTAACGAAGGAATGGCATTAAAATATGACCGAATGAATGGTTTGACGTCATCAATTAACGCGTAAAGCTCCTGGATACGAGTGTAATATGGCTGCACCTTCGAGAAGCCCCCCAGATTGAACCAGTCCTTCTTAGTTTCTTCGGCGGGATAATCGTAAAGGCCATCGTGGAAAAACCAGACATCCTCCATACGGTCTGCTATCCAATCAATGTTTGGGTCTGTCTCATCCAGCACCCCCAAGACCGCCAGATGATGCGAACCTATTTCGACATCGTAACACCAGGACCTGCCGCCATCCTCACCCGGGTAGGCATCCTCGCCGAAACCGTAAACAAATGACGGATAGTATGGAACCCAGGTGCCGTTACTCAGTGACAGCACGGGTGAATGCTGCTGTGTCCAAAGATAAGAGCGTTGAATGTCCTCCCTGAATTGAGCAGCGTTGCCAAGCAGTGAATTTGCATCAGGATAGCCAATATCAGCCAGGCACCGGGCCGCCCCGTCCAGTCCTGCATAGAAATTACCCTGATTGTATGAGCGGTATCCGAAACGATTCCAGTCCGCTGCTACACCCGGCGGCATAAGGCCGTATTCCGGCAATTTCTCGCCATAGATATTTATTTTTTTGGTTTTTTCCCGCTGTCGAACTATCCACTGACACACTCGTGCCACCTCCGGCGCAACTTTTTTGAGCCACTGCGAGTCTTTCGTCAATTGATAATGCTCCGCCAGAGTCCACAGGTGCCATCCCGTGCCCATAACGGTATAGCCCGTGGTAAGGTAACCTGCTGGATTATATTTATTGATAAAAAAGTCCATAGACCGGCGAGCAAAATCTTCGTTCCCCATCAAATCCATACCGCGAATTATGGAATGAGCTTCACTTTCCAATGGCCCGTAACGGTCCGATGATATCCACGCTGCAAATCGCTTGCCCTGTTCTTCGTTCCGCGCAGCCATCAGGCAATACACCTGTGAAGCACGTATTACATTCAGAAGCAGCGGCTCAGGAATTTCGAGTTGTGCAGCAGATGCCAGTATATTGTTCCAATAAGTTTCTGTTTCCGAAAGTAACTTAGTTCCGCCCTTGAGAGATGCATACTCATCCGGCTTGATTTCCCAGGTTGGAATATAGACAAAACAACTCTCTGTTGTTTGGCCCGGCACAGTCCCACTTATTATTAAGTTACCGTTTTGCGCCTCTACTTTGAGCGTTTTTATCTCGCTTGTATCGACAAAAGCCAGAAGCCGTTCTTGTTTTTGCACGACCATTCCATTTTGCACCTGCTGCAGTTCAGCGGGCTGATTTTTTTTAGCATCTGCCAAAAACCTCAGATTAAGCGAGGAATCGGCACTATCTGGATGAGGGTTTTCTATGATTAATTCCGCCACGCAAATGGGCTGACGCTGCAAAAATGGGTGATAATCTGGATTCTCTTGCCCGTATGGGGCGACAAAGGTTCGCTGCCGGTAACGAATGCCGTCTTCTTCTACGGTTGTGACAGGCACCGGCAGCCAGCCGCCATACATATTACGTGTCAACTTTTCGTTTTTGCCTGAGCCAAACGTGGGAATGAGCTTAAAACCGCCCTCGAATACCCATAAATCTCCTGCCCGCTCCACGACAAATTTGTGGTTGTCGCAGGCCAGAGACAGCATTGTAGGCCCATTATCCTGAACCTTATGATGCACCTTTTCCATTGCCTGCGTGAAGGATTGGTCCGGCGTTTTGCGCACACGCTGCCGAATGGTTCGACTCCGCTCACCATCCTGAGCGACTGAAAGGAGTCGAAGGATTGTCTCATTTCCAGTGATTTTTTGGCGATATTTATCAAGGCTCACCCCGTTAGAAATTGCCACAGGATACAGGGAAAATGTATCTGCCATTTTATTTCTAACGGGGCTCACATCTGCGGAATCTTTAGCCATAAAGAACCCAAAGGCCGGCACATAGACGCATCCGTGTTCAAGTATATCGTTAATTGACACACTAAATGTCCCCTCCGGCAGTCGAACTGTAACCAGCGTCCGGTCGCTTTTAAGTAATCTTTTTTCCGGTTTGCAATAGCGTATTTTCAGTTGAAGAGGGCCGGCTAAATCCCATTCGCAATGCAGAGAATTGTCTTTAGCTGGTGGTTCGATTATCTCACCGTTATATAATTCTATCCTGCCCGACTGACCGGTTTTTGGTTTTTCCAATTCGAGATTTAGGACGACGCTATCCCATTTACAGAGCGTAAAGGTCTCTATCTTGCTGACAACGAAAGGCCTGGTAGATGCGGGGAATATCCAGCGGACCTTTTCTACGCCGATGCAGCCTGGACCACCATTTGGCCAGATGATGCGGAAAAACCACCGGTTCCCTTCTTGCTCTATCTTTACCGGAAGCGGTTTCCAGTCTCCCTGCCAGGCCGATTCACCAACCCACGACTCTATGCGAATTTCATTGGTGGACGGCATCGGCGAACCCTCAGCAAATAGCAGCACCAGCTCTTTTAGAATGCGGCTTTCAATACTTTGCATCCATTGAAGACCGATACACCCCTGACCGTTGGGGGCACGTGGCACGATGTATGTTCCATTAGCGGCCGGCAGAACATCAGTCTCAAGAAATATCTCGTCTATTTTAAGCTCCTCAATACGGCTGGGATGACTGCCGGTGCGATTTGGGTCCCACGTCACAACACGGGCGAAACGCGCTATGTCAAAATCCTTCTCGAGAGATTGGGGTGCAGCCACGCCAGATTTGGGTTCGGCTGTGTATGCCGCGCCAACATAAGCCAAAGCAAGAATCAACAAAACCAACAAAATCAAGTTTCGCGTCCTCATACAGCCTGCTATTCTAAACAATTTCATTGGGGTATGCAATTTACCCCGTTAGAAAGGAAGCCCTGACCCGTTAGACCTTTAGGTCTAAACGGGCCCTGCTTTTTAGGCAGGGTAAAAATATTATGGTTTGACTCTTTCGACTACGCTCAAGACAGGTCCACTCACCATTCTGAACAAAATCGAAGGATTGGTTAATTGGTGAGTGGAACCCGGCTTCGCGATTAAGCTACGCCGTGGCAAGGGTAAGGGAGCTTAATAAGCTGGGAATGGCCAGCTGCTCGGGCAGCCAGCAGCGTAAAGGTCACTGACTACCAAGTGATAGAGCAAAATATCATGTAGTCCCCTGGCCGGCAGGGAAGAGGAGCTGATGTGCATGTGTGTATCGATAGCCTCTATCTCATCAATTTGTTTGTTCAGAATGTTGAATGTCTTACTGTGACCCATTTAAGATTTCCCCAGTTCTGTTGCTACAGGCCTGCAAACAACCGGATTTTCTCTTCAACTAACTTCTTCGCCGCTGCTCTTGGTCTGGTGAATACACGTGGGACATTGTATCTGAAATCCTGCTCCTCTTGTTCATTGACGAAAGTATCGGCAAAGGCTGCAACCAGCTCGGTGCATACATTCACCTTTGCGATGCCAATAGACACTGCCTTGCGAACATCCGTGTCCGGCGTGCCGGAACCACCGTGCATAACAAGAGGAATCGGCACTCTTTCGGCAATCTCCTCGAGCAATCCCAGCCTGATGTTGGGCTTGCTTTTGTAAAATCCGTGAACTGTGCCGATTGCCACGGCAAGGGCGTCAATTCCTGTTTCCTTTACAAACTCGAGGGCCTGATGGGGATTAGTGAGGTGAATGTCCTCATTAGTCACATCGATGCCGGACTCCTCACCCCCTATCCTTCCAAGCTCACCTTCCACACTTGCGCCGCAGGCATGTGCCGCCCGAGCCACCTCTTTTGTGGCGGCAACATTCTCGGCGTAAGGCAAGTGTGAAACATCAAGCATAACGGAAGTAAAACCATGATTGATGCAATGCATAACCCGTTCAAAAGTATCTCCGTGGTCCAGGTGGATTACAACCGGCACTCTTGCTCGTCTTGCGTGAAAGATGGCTATATGCGAGATATCTTCCAACCCTGCGTAATCAGCTTCATAGGGCCCCACCTGTAGTATCACAGGCTGCGATAGTCCCTCGGCTGCGGCAACCACGGCCTGGACAGACTCGAGATTCCAGACCTCGAACGCACCAACAGCATAGCCGCCGCGACGAGCAGGAATCAGGATTTCAGACATTGGCACGAGACTCATTCGGCTCCCCAATAAGAATCAAGACTTATGTTTGCTCAAGAACTGCTCTAACTGTTCGGCCGTCGGAATTCCAGCTCGGCCACCCAACTGCGTCGCACACAATGCCGCTGCGGCCGAGGCGAATTTTGCGGCCTCGATAACGGATTGCTTTCGGGCAAGAGCCAGCGCATAAGCACCGTGAAATGTATCACCGCAACCGGTTGTATCGACAAGGTCAACCTTGTATGCAGGCAGCTCAAACATACCTTTGTCGGTCAACCCCGCACAGCCTTTCTCGCCACGCGTAATTATTACGGTCTGTTGCGAATCGGTTCGCAAAGCTGTCAGCATATCAGCTATGTTCACTTTGCCAACGTAACTACTTGCAAAATCCTCAGAAATAATGATATGAGAAGATATCCCTAACGCCTCAGCAACGTGTGGCTCATCGCGTTCAGCGTCAATCACAACGGGGATATTATATTGTCTTGCTATTTTAGCCGTTTCAATTCCTGCAAGTCCTGATTCATAGTCAATCAGCAATACTGATGTCCTTTCAAACCAGTTTTTGTCTGGAAACTCCCACGGCATCGGATACTGAACGTTCTGGCGAGTCCAGAGGATATTCCGCTGCCCATCAATGCTGCTGGTAAGGATAAAGGCAATAATCGGCTCAGCACCTTCAGCAGGAAGCACAAATGATGTGTCAACAGATTCTTTAGAAAGTGCTTTCAGCGCACGCCTTGCCATTTCAGACTGTCCGAGCTTGCCCGCAAAAGCCGCTTTACCGCCCAGCCGTGCGATGGCCGCCAGGGCTGTGCCAACAAGGCCCCCATCACAAACCGAAAAACTGTCGAGCATCATCTTAACACCCTTGTCCGGCCAAGTCTTGACAGTTCCTACGAAATCCACCGTTACGGAACCGAGACCTAAAACGTCAATATGAGCTTGCGATTTCATACTTACTCTTACGTTTATATTTAACAGTGATTGACATTGATAAATCTATAACTTACATTTAATTGTCGTCAACGCAAACTTTGTTTTTGTTGTTTTGTGGGTAAAAAATTTTTCCATAACTTTTTGACTCCGGTTGTATTCCGGGTAGGGAGAATAATAAATGACCAGACCTATAACACTTGTTACCGGGCAGTGGGCCGATTTACCTTTGGAAGAATTGGCCGGGAAAGCAGCAAGCTGGGGATACGAAGGGTTGGAGCTGGCCTGCTGGGGCGACCACTTTGAAGTAGATAAGGCCCTGGAGGATGACGAATACTGCAAAGCCAAGCACAGACTGCTTGCAAAGTACGGTTTGCAAGTCTTTGCTATCTCGGCGCACATAGTCAGCCAAGCTGTCTGCGATAACATCGATGAACGTCATAAAGCAATCCTGCCTCCGGATGTCTGGGGCGATGGCGACCCGGAAGGCGTCCGCAAACGGGCGGCCCAGAAAGTCATCGATATTGCCAAAGCCGCCAAGAAGCTTGGCGTCAAGGTCGTCAATGGTTTCACAGGCAGTTCTATATGGCACCTGGTTTATTCGTTCCCGCCGGTTTCGCCGGATATGATTGCCGCCGGCTATAAAGATTTTGCCAAGCGATGGAAACCCATCCTCGATGCCTTCCAGAGGCTGGGCATCAAGTTTGCGTTGGAAGTTCATCCGACCGAGATTGCGTTTGACATAGCATCGGCACAGCGTGCGCTCCAGGCCGTCAGAAACCATAAGGCCTTCGGCTTTAACTATGACCCAAGTCACCTTGGCTATCAGGGCGTGGACTATGTCAAATTCATCCGAACATTTGGCGACCGAATATTCCACACCCATATGAAAGACGTATGGTGGGGACACGGCGACGGCACTGTAGGTGTCTTTGGCGGCCATATAGCATTCGGTGACCCACGCCGCTTTTGGGACTTCCGCTCGCTTGGGCATGGTGACATCAACTTTGAGGAAATTATCGTTGCCCTCAACGACGTTGGCTACAAAGGACCGCTTTCAGTCGAGTGGGAAGACAGCCGAATGGACCGTGAGCACGGAGCAAAAGAGGCCTGCGAGTTTATCAAGAAGGCAGAATTCAAGTCATCGCAGGTCGCCTTTGACGCGGCATTTGCTAAATGATGAGGCAGAACGGCAAGTTACAGGTCGGGACCGATGCTCTACTCGGATCTCTTTTTGCCGCTGTCGCCGAGACGAACAACCGCATATACCAACGCCCCGCACAGCCCAGCCAGAAGTGCAATCGCTATCCATATAGCCGAGCCGCATTCTCTCGCGCGTATATCTTTGTAAACCCAGACCGCCGCAAGGATATGGACAACAAAACATCCGAGGAAAAATAAGCCCAGGCAGGGTTTGTGGCCGTGCGTCCTCTGACCTAAATGCTCCGTCATTCTTCGCTGCTGCTCAAGCTCAAGGCGCCGTTTCTCCAACTCGAGCTGCCGCATTTCTTGTTGGACGCCCAACTCTGCTTCGTGATTTTTTAGCTCAAGCTGCATTTTATGAATACGCATCTGTTGTTCCACGTCTTGCGGGCCTGGCTCCTGAGCAAACACAACCGGGTAAGCAAACATACTCATTAACAGAATACTCAAAACATACCGCTTCATTTTATTTCTCCTATTCAATCTGCCATAATCAAAACGGACAAAACGCAACTATCTAATCTACAGAATCCCTTTTGCATTTGCAAACAAAATTTCAAAAAACTCCATATTGCCCCTATTAGCTGATGGTTAGAAACATACCCTCCCTTGCGGGGATTGGGAGGGGAGGCGAAGACGATTAAGAAATGGAAAATTCACGGTATTCGAGCAGAAGAACCAGGTTCGTGACCGCAATGTATTGGGGGTCGCAAGAGTAAACCCCGTTAGAAAGCTCGGGTGGGACTTTAAACCCCACCCTCACAATCCTTCGATTTTGTTCAGGATGGTGTGCGGACCTGTCTTGAGCGTAGTCGAAAGAGTCGAACCATTGGTGCGGGACTGCGGTCTCTCCGTAAGGAGTCCATAGGACTGCGCTCTCGGCGGTGAGAAATATAGGATGCCACGTGGGGTATCCCACTGTGGCAGGTTATCCTTGCAAACGTTAAACCTCAGGAGGCAGGCGGTAACAAGAGAGATTACAATAGCCAGCAACTACGATGCCAATGAGTGATGCCTTTGCAAGCACACTTCAGTCCGGTCTATAGCTCTGTTCCATCCAATGTCTCTTGTAGGATTACAATCTGCTCCGCAACGGCGCGGCGGATAACATTTAAGTCGCCCATACCGGCAGCTTTCTCCGGGCTCATCAAGGCCATGCCGTCGGCAGGGAAACGCTCGCCACCATGTGTGTAGGCGGTCCAGTCGTCAGCAATACCGTCGGAAATCTTTTCCAGAAGAACCACCGCCTTCTGTGTCTCGGCGGAGGCTTTGCCAAGTTTCTTCGCACGGGCGATGAGCTGTTCGAGCTTGCAAAGATACTTGAGGTCGTCGATGCCCTCACGTGAGCGCTCGTAATTCAGTGTCGGCCATATAGTCGCTCCCTCGGTTCGCACTATTGAGCCGCTGCGATTGTCCAGGTTGTAATACCATTCCACTTTGCCCCTGACACCATATTTCGCCATTTTCCAGAAGAAAAAGCCAAATGGAAGCCGCCCTGTTCCTGCATTGACGAACCAGGGAATCGCCCCGGTCTTTTCCTGCACCTCCAGAATGAATTCTCGGTTTATCAGGTGACGGCCTTTATTGTGGTTGTCTATGCCGTCCCAGCCATTGTTGAAAGTAGCAACATTCAGGTAAGCAGCCATCGCCATCACCTCCATGTAACCGTTCATATCGCTGGTGGTGGCAATTTCCGGCAGTTCCTCCCAAACAAAGCGAGCAAGACGACCGGCAATCTCTACGCCTTCAATTCCCTTGTTGGTCAGCTCGTCTCCGATACTCATCAACACCGGCACGTTGTGCTTGAGCACCTCAGCGTGCAAACGCCTCATGACCTGGATGAACTTCTGCTGCCATCGTTTTGACGTCTCATCTCCATAGCCGGCCAGGCTGCTAAGCTGGAGTTCCATCGGTGTGGCGAAGTACAACGGCCCCGGAAATCCAGCTCTTTTGTAACACTCGATGAAGTTGCCCAGCTCGATAGTATTTGCGTCGTGGATAGGCAGGTAAAAATTATAAAGCGGGGCGACGCAGGTCATCCCGTGCTGGCGCATATCAGATAGATGTGCCTCCAAGGCAGCCTGTTCCTTTGGATTCGAATAGTTGAAGCCCAAAGCAAACGGCGGGTCTTCCAACTGAATTGGAAGCACCTCCAGAACAACGCTGATAGAACCAACCTCATCGTTCTGGGCGGTGATAACTACCTTACCTCTATAGACGCCCGGTTTGGCATTGTCGGGCACCTTTACCGTGCACCAGAAGTGCTCGGTGCTGTGCGCGGGCATATTCCATTTCTTGCCCAGCCGCATCAGTATCTTGCTTCCCATTTCGCCGGAACTCTCCACAGAGCTTATCAGAACATTCTCTTTTGGAATTCGCCCAGCGTCCCCTGTCAAATCACTACTTGTGATAAAGACTTCTTGCAGAGGAACCTTAGGCCGCAAAAGCAGACTAAAAGGCTCATACTCACCAATCGAGGCAAATATCTTCGCCTCCCGCTGGTTAGCCACAATCCTACGATATACAGCAACTCGCGAAGGTTCGTCATAGGTCACTTTTTCACCATCGGCCGTCTTTATGGTAATCTGTTGCGGATTTGCATACATCACCGGCCGGTCAGTCAAGGGCCTTTGCTCGGATGATGGCTCTTCACCATAATCGGTAACAAATAAATCAAGTTCGACCGCTGCCGCTAAACTCGGCCAAAGCAGGCAGCACACCACAAGTATGAGCTTTGTCCGCTTGGGGATGCCTGTCGGCATAATCGTCTTATTCCCGCTATTCAACTTTCCTTTTTGTCCTTCCATAAGTATCATTCTCATTATGCTTTGTATTTGCCGGCGGCTGTCAATCGAGCGAACCACCTATCGGCACAAGCTCCATATCGTCCAGCCAGATGGTACCCTTACCGATGTGGTAGAAGTAAACACCATAGGTTTTTGCCTCGGCTTCCGGCTCGCCAACTACCGTGAATTGCTTCCATACGGGGCCTATCTTCTCACGAAGCACACCGCGTGCACCTATTTCAAAGTTGACAAAGAGCATGTTTTCGCCTTCGCCCTTTGCCCAGAAGGTAAGCTTATATTCCTTTGCGCCGGTGACAACCGGCAGCAGAGGAGTAGAAATGCCTATCCTGCCCTGTGCACCAACACACTGAATTCGTGCCGAGAACTTGCCGGAATGAACATATTCAGGCTGCGTCTCCCAATAGTTCTCATAGTCACCGCCCCAGCTCCATCCACCCCACCAAAACCATCGGGACCTATCCTTTTCTGAATTCTTATTAACTTTCTCGAACCCACCATTCTGGATGAAATTAAGTGGAGGGTCTGTCACCGACAGCGACTCGGAGACATATTTGCCTGCTAAGCGGGCCTTCAGCATTTCTATTCGCCTCTGGTTCGATTTGTCACTCAGCAGCCCATCCTTGTGTTGTTTCTCGACGGCCTTTATTGCTTCTAATATCCGGCTTTCCGGCCAAAGCTCCTTAGTCAGGGTTGTCTTGTCAGCTTTATCCTCTTTACCCATAAACACTGCGCTAAAGGCAAGCAGTGCCAGCAACACCATATCCAGAGTGCCTTTGCCGTGAGGCATCCCCAAGCAGATTCTATGCATCGCGTTCACTCCTATCAACAGCAAGACTTCCTATAAGCTTATCTATGACCATCGGGAGCAATCTGGTATTATTATTACCACATTCAGGAGGTGCCTGCAAGCCGCTTTCTCTGTTGAACAACCTACCAGTAATCCCATTTCGTTAGAAATTCTTAGACAAAACCAGCCAGCCCAATATTCTACTAATATTTTCTTGACAACTGGACTCCAGAACATATAATATGTATATAACTTTTGTGACGCTTGGAGAAAAGAAGGTTGGAGGTAATATGCCATTTTATTAGTGAAATTTCGTTAAATCAAAAGCAATAGATATGGTGCGCACTGTGTGCGCCGTAAAAATATCAACAGTTTCTGAAAGGGTAGAACAATGAAAACTCCAAAACTCTTAACAATTCTGGTTGTGTTCTTAGGGCTGATGGTCTTTATGGCCACTGTCGCCCGGGCAGAGCTAATGGGCAGCGCCTTTACCTATCAAGGCCGGCTGATGGATGGCAATAGTCCCGCAGATGGCCTCTATGACCTTCAGTTCAAGCTCTACGATGCCAACGTCGCAGGGACACAGAAGGGAAGCACACTTGATGTGAACGAGATGAATGTTATCGATGGCTATTTCACAATGTTATTGGATTTTGGCAGTGATGTATTTAATGGCAATGACCGCTGGCTTGAAATCGGCGTTCGGCCAGGCGAGCTAAACGACCCGAATGTATTCACGCTCCTGAGTCCCCGGCAGGAGGTGACGCCGACACCTCATGCGATTTACGCCCAAAGCAGCGGCGGGTTGCAGACAAGCGGCGACCTCGTCCTGAAGTCGGAGAGCGGAAACGTGGATGTCGGCGGACCGAATGACCCCACAATCCTGCACATTTTTGGAAACCGGCGGATGTATTCTACTTCCGGCGGTGGCGGTGGCGGCGGATTGGGGATACTTGGTGTTTACCCTGTTGAATTTGATGGTGCCTCTTATGGTGAGCCATCGGAAATAGAGTGGGAATTCGGCGATGATGAAAGAACCGGAAAGATGAGTATATATTGTACAAGTAAGCAAAGTGGCTCAAACATGGCCATTGTTTCGGCCGGCGGTAAATTGATAGTAGGCACGCTTACTAAAAGAACAGACCTGTGCGTCCATGGTCCGGTGTTCGTTCGTCCCACTCCGGTCGGCGGCGGAGTAGGGATACTTGGTGTTTACCCTGTTGATTTTGAAGGGGCGTCCATGTGGAGCGGCAAGACTGTCGCGGGAATGGCAACAGGTGAGGCCCAGGACATGTCTTTTGTGTCAGGAACGCGCAAAGTCGGAATCGGGAAAACAGATCCGCAGGCGGCGTTAGATGTGAATGGTGTGATTATCTCCAGTGAAAAAGTCTTAGCCAGTGCGTTTGCAAGCAACAGCCCCCTCATCTTCGAGGCACCTTCGGGAACAGAGCGAATGCGCATAAACGACATCACGGGTAATGTCGGCATCGGAACGACGACTCCGGGAGCAAGGTTGGAAGTAAATGGGCAGGTCAAGATAACGGGCGGCTCGCCTTCAGCCGGCAAGGTCCTTATATCCGATGCGGCCGGCCTTGCAACTTGGACAAACCTTCCTGCTGGCGGCGACATAACTGCCGTCAATGCAGGGACAGGCTTGAGCGGCGGCGGGACATCGGGAGATGTTACGCTGGCTGTTAGTGTTCCCCTTTCTCTGACAGGGTCAGTGGCTTCTCCGGCGGCAGTTTTCGATGCCACTAACACCGGCACCGGCTATGGCGTGAAGGGCTCCAGCAGCTACACCTTCGCAGCCGTCTATGGATACAACAACAGCGGCAACTTCGGCTATCTCGGCAGCAGCAACTATGGCGTGTATGGCACCAACAGCGCCACCGGCAACTACGGCTACCTCGGCAGCAATGCCTACGGCGTCTATGGCTCCAGCAGCAGCAACTTCGGCTACCTCGGCAGCAGCATCTATGGCGTCTATGGCTACAGCAGCACCGGCGCAGGCGTCTATGGCTACAGCAGCACCGGCAACCTCGGCTACCTCGGCAGCAGCAGCAACGGCGTCTATGGCTACAGCAGCAGCGGCTACGCCGGATACTTTTCAGGCAACGTGTATGTGTCCAATAACGTATCCGCATTATCTTACACGGACAGGACGCCTTATCCAAAAGACCTTGCAACGGCTTATCAGGCAGTAATGAGTATGGAAAGGCTGCCTGACGGACAATACAATGAGAATGATAAAGAAAATCAACTCGACCATTCAAAGTTAAGCGATTTTATCCGTTCCCAAGACGGCAATCGTGATTTATCTGCTGCGGTTTCCGCGCTCAACGAAGTAGTTAAAGATTTGATTAAAAAAGTCGAAGCCCAGCAGCAGTTGATAGAAGTTCAAAACGCACAAATCCAGCAATTGGTTAAAACATCGCAAACAAATAACAACCTTAAATCGTTATCACGAGGGGAGGAATAAGATGAAAATCAAAGTTATTTTATTGTTGCTTTGGTTGACGTCAATAGCGAATGCAAACTACAACATTAGTTGGCACACGATTGACGGTGGCGGTGGGACCAGCACCGGCGGGCAATATACACTTACCGGCACGATAGGTCAGCTGGATGCGGGTTACTCGGCAGGCGGAAACTACGAACTGCTTGGCGGCTTCTGGACCGGTGGGCCTTTGTGCATCGTCAACTTCTACGATTTCACCAGGTTTGCCGGGCATTGGCTTGGGACCAGCAGCGGCTTAGCCGGCGACCTTGACGGTGACGGCGACGTTGACCTTGAAGACTTAAAACGCTTTGCCGATAACTGGCTTTGTTATTGTCCATGTAATTGGACGCTGAGATAAGAGCACAAAGACGGAAGACAGAGGGACGGAGGACCCTTCGACTCGCTGCGCCTGCTCAGGGCAAGCAGAAGACGGAGGATACCCTTCGACTACGTTACGCTACGATTACGTTACGTATTCGAATACGAATAGCAAATTCCGTGCCAGGTTTGTTTACTCGATGTCGCCTCTGTCTCGTTAAATTCTATTTTAACTTCGCAAGTTCCCGGGCCAATGTCACCATCCAGCCCACAGCTACTATCACCGATAGAGCCAAAATAACGTATTTTGCTTTAATTCGCACCAGAAAATGAAAATATACTCCGAAAACCGTAGTAACCAAAGCCAAAAATGCTGCGGTAACTATGACACTACATAAGAGCGCAGCAGAAGGCTGGATATAAAAAGATTGCAGGATTTCGCCTCGGACAAAGGCAAGAGCCGAAGTTGTCATCCCACAGGTTGGGCACGGCAAGCCCCATCTTTGTTTCATTCCGCAGGGATTAATCCAGCGACCTATGTCGATTCTACCTGTTGCAGCCATCCGCAATAGTCCGAGCGAGGCAGCCGCTACGAGAAAAACAATGCCGGCTAAAAGCCGCTGACGAGGCGAAGCCCGGCAAAAGATTTTTGATTTATTTACCTGTTGGCTACCTTGCATAACGAGGTTAGAATATGGGGGTAAAGCAGTTCTGTCAAGGCAAGTTAGGGCAAAAGATTATGACATTAGAGCATAAAGATTTAAGTGCGATGCTGGAGACTGCGATTGTAGCGGCGCGTTTGGCCGGGCAGCGGGCGATGGAAGAAATCAACTTTGTCAAGGCCTCGGTGAAGAATGCCACTGAGCTGGTAACCCAAACGGATGGCCGATGCCAGAAGATAATCATCGAGCGAATCAAAGAGAGCTACCCCGACCACGGCTTTATCGCCGAAGAAGGTGACGGAGGCAAGATATTCAAGCAGCCTCCACGAAGCGGCCAAACGCTATGGTGGGTAATCGACCCGATAGACGGAACGACCAATTTCGCACACGGTATGCCCTACTTTACTACCAGTATCGCGGTAATGGAGGCGGGCGAGCCTATTGTGGGCGTAATTTTTGAGCCGGCCACGGACTCGATGTTCACAGCCATCAAAGGCGGCGAGGCACAACTGAACGGCCGACGAATCATGGCAAGCAAAGAAGATATGAATAAATTTTCGAGCATCGGACTGGATAGTCATTTTGGCGATGTGGTGCCGAATTGGGTCTGCGAAATTATGCGGAAGACTCGTTTCCGCAACCTCGGCACAACGGCTCTGCAGATTGCATACGTAGCAAAAGGCAGCCTGATCGCTACAATTGCTTTCGACCCGAAGCTATGGGACATTGCAGCAGGAGTGATAATCGCCCAGGCGGCTGGAGCGATTGTGACGGACTGGCAAGGAGAAAAAATCTTTCCTGTCAATTTAGATAGTTACGAAGGCGGGCAGTTCCGCACAATTGTAGCTAACAAAACAACGCACGCTCAACTTTTGCAGCTTTTAAGATCTTAGCCGGACAATTTTATCTTGGATCCGGGACCGGCTGCAGCGCGATGATTTTTACTTTGCCTGTGAGAGGAGTAACCCGGCTTCTATCGAGTATGGCTATTACTCTTTTTTGTGGGCCATCGGGACCAATGCGAACGAGGATATAGGCAGTAAAGATGTCACTGCGGACAGTAACAAGATTGCTGATTCGAGAAAATATTAAATCTCCCTCCTCAAAATCGTCCCGTGCGCCATCGGGGGCGGTCAGGTCAGGAAAAGTCGGCTGGTCTTTAGCATCCAGGGCATAATAGAACATACTGGAATTGGGGTCTCCTCCCGGGGGGACGGTAACATTCATTAGCTGACCAATACTTCGAAAGCCATTAGCTGCTCCATCGCGATATGCGACTATCGCCTGAGCCAAACTGTATCTATTAGGGTCGGCTACAGGCAAGCTCAGGTTGGTAACCCACGGCAATTGGGCTATTACGAACCACGGGGCGGTATTGATGTTTATTCGCCCTTTGACTCTGGTTTCGTTCCGGTCGTTCCAGGGATAAGAATTAGGGTCAAAAACAGTTAGATAATTAAAAATCTGCTGGAAAACAGGGTCAGCCAAATTAAGTCGAACAGCATTTTCGGCGTCCGCAGGCTGCCAAGTCCTCCCATATACATTTTCACGAAAAACCATTCCTATCTCGCCTATATTTGTAAAAGGCTTATTCGCAGGATGAGCCTGAATAAAAATTGAGTCATTTTGTTGATAAGTGTTGGCGGAACCGAGAGTAGATGACCTTGTTGCTGAGTCCCACAGACGCCTTATGCACTTATGCCGGGTAATGTCCCTCTGGAAACTCTTAACTCCCTGGCCTGAAACCAGCCACCCAGGCACTTGTCTGGTATCAACGGCGATATAACCGCCCGAAACAGGACGACGCAGCTCTATGATGCTGTTAGCGTTAAAAGCGATGCCATTAACATCATCTTGAGGTTTGCGGGCGTAGATACTCGGGTCATAGCCAAAAGGATTTGGACCAATCGGCTCATTCGGGTCGCTAAAAATTACAGGAAGTCGAGCGTTGGGGTCTTCGAATCGCATCACATGAAAGCGCCTTGTGCCAGACCAGATGATAGGGATGTCTCTACCATCAACCCTAAGCAGCCAGCCATTCGGGTCACCATCCTCAAAATAAGGCTTGTAAAGTTCGATTGCATAAGATGTGTGGGGGGTTGGCGGCTTACCGGCAGTAACAAAATTGTAATCCAGCTCGGAAATATAAATGCAGGGACGCTCAAAGCCGTAATATCCGCCATAGGTTGTAACGTCCGAATCAGAGTCACGATAGTCCTTTATATTAACAGCTATTTGCGCAGCCTGTTGGGCTAACGCAACTGGAAGGACCTTCATAATGGCGTCATATATTGAATTAGGGTCGGCAGTATTGACATTGACCATTTTTGCCCCATCCGGCTTAATAACCCTGTCCATATTGCAGGTGGTAGCAATATGGCGATAAGCGTAATAATTCGGGTCACGCTGGTCAAGCATCGGGTCAAGAATATTGGGGTCGAATTGCGCCCTCTTAAACCACCTATCTAGTTCTTGCCCCCCGGATGTTACAGGAGTGGAAAGAACGGTGGTTCGAAATTCACCGCCCCATCCTTCTAATCGTGTGTCAATGCCGGTATGATTCAGGAGAAATCTATAGCGAAGCTCAAGCTCATCGGAAATATCAAAAGGAGTATATGGCTTATAAAGTTCACCAAAAGACCATATTACGAAGCTCTCGTAGTCATTAAGGCCTGCACCGATGCCGTACCTGTCCCTTTCAGAAAGTAACAGGTTTTCTTCGGCAGGAGTATAAGGCGTGCCAACGGGCCAGGAGGGCAAAGGCGGCCTGCCAGCCAAGGCCATAAGGTTTATCTGCAGTTGGCTTGAGCCATCGGCGTTAGGGATGAATTTATAATCAGTATTGACATTCACCATTCCGCCATTGTCGATATTTCTCATAGCTGCATAAATGGGTTTGCCTTTGGTGGAGGTTATGCCGGGAAGGATAATCCACTTTGAATCGCCCACGCCATCACCGTCAGCATCAGCAAGACCGGAAACCACATCATAATCAGCTATGACTCCTGCCTGCACGTTTCTGTTCTGGCCGCCCAGATTGCCGATAACGTCGCTTATCTGCTGCCAGTAATAGTTATTGCCCGATTTGTATGGTTCAAGGCTTGCCAGCCATCTGTCTTCCGGGCCCGGATAATCGTGATATTCCTGGCCTTGGACGCCGGGGACATCTAATACCAACTGCTGAGATATTTTTGCGAGAACTGAGTCGATAGCAAAGTTAATTTCTCTATTTTCTGAAGCGGCTGTTGCAGCCGTTTTGTCTATCCGGGCAACCAATAAAAACACCACGCCAATGATGGCTAACAGTGTGGTCAAGACCACGGTAAGGATAAGAGCCGAGCCGGCAGAAAAATAGTCGCTCGTCGCTCGTCTCTCGTCGCCCGCAAACTGCAAACAAACCCTCGAAGGTTTTTCATTATCAATTTTCACTACTATCATTAGTGAACTCCGAACCCCGTTAGAAAAACGGCTTTCTTTTCTAACGGGGTGAACAATGAACTAATTATCCAGATAAACAATGTGCGTAAAGGTCCTGCCTTTTTTTAGAACGCCTTTGGAATCGTATAACGTAAAAATGAATTTAAGCGCACGCCCTAAACCCGGAATCCTGTAAAAATTGTCCTCATTCACCAGCAGCCGTGAATAATTGATATTATATATATTTACATTCCCATAAGGAGGATAAGGATACAGCACGCCTGGAATATTGTCAGGGTCAGGGTTTGTAAGGATAAGAAAGAAGTCTGAATCTGCCTGGCTCAGCTGGAGTCCATCGCCGTTAATGTCAACCTCCGGCACCCACCGGTATATCCCTCGGCTTTGGTCGTAATACCAGCCTTGAATCTCAAATTCACCCACGCCCTCACAGAAAAGGATATGAATTGAGCCTGGATTAGACGGATTAACATTGGCCCCCCAGACTGTCCTGCTCACACTCGGGTTGACGACTCTAACATCGGTTATAACAGAAAGCATATTTTGCTTTTGTTGCCAGGGTATATTCTTCCATCCATCCAGATTTGTCTTGTCATACTCGAGCAGGTTATGCCAATCATACCACTGCTGGTCGGTGCTAAACGTATTTGGGTCAACCGTGACAAGATTAGAGTCGGCTGTCAATATATGCTGAGTTCTTGCGAGTATTCGCTTCTCTCTTGGCTGCTGCTCAGGTTTGCTATTGCCTCTTTTTGCAAGCATATAAGAAATCCTCGCAAGATTGCCACGAATCACCTTGGGGTTAGCTCCGTAAGATTGGAAGTCACCATCGGCAAAAAACGTCACCCTGTCGAGCCTGACGAATCCATCCGGGTCATCACGGTCGAGTAGAGGGTCGGCTGGTGTTGCCACCCAGGCAACGAAAATCTCTCCATCTTTTCGCAATCCCTTAAAGTCCGCGTTAAGCTGGTCTGTGATGGCTCGCAGCTTTTGCATAATCTCGGTGTTGGCAGCCGCAGTCTGATACGAACCAGCGCTGACCCTGAAAATTACCCCTGCCATCGCCAATACCATTGTTAAAATCGCGATAGCGACCAGAAGCTCGATTAGCGTGAACGCTTTATTAGTTCGTGGTTCGTAGTTCATAGTTCACAGATAAAAAATCAAAAATTAAAATGTAAAATGCAAAATTGAGGAAGTCATCCCGCACTTAAAACATTTTAAGTGCGGGATTCCACATTTTTGATTTTTAATTTTTGATATTTGACTTCTTCTTCGTCTTCTGTGGCTTATTGAAACCTCATTTCCGTCTGATACACCACAATACAAGGGCCTCTGCCGCCAGCAAATGATGGCGGAACAACCCAGACAATACCAGCCGGCCCACCCAACCATGGCCTGTCAAGAATAATTCTGTTGAATATACCGGGCCGACCTTCAACCCGCTCTAATACCCGATATTTGTAACCTGTTATGTTTTCTACTATCGTATAGCCATCATTGATAAATACTTCCTCACGGGGGTCGTTTATATCGAGGATGTTGCTACCGGGCCACAAAACCTTTACTCCAAGTGGCACCGGAAAATTAAGTGCCGCAGCGACGTTGAATGGGTCGGTCGGCTTATGATACTTTGCGTTGGCGGATGTCCTTCTACTGACAAAGACAGTAACCTGGACCATATTTGGGTCAAGAAGGTCGGCTCGCCTGCAAAGAGCATACCAATAATACTGCTTCTCTTCGGGATTTGTCCTCGTCGATGGATATGCAAATTCGCTAAAAGCAATCGGAACTCTCAGAACATCATTTATATACATAAGATTACTCGGATTAAGTCTATTAAGGTCGATGCCATCATTTGGGTCGAGTGGATTGCCTATTGCATAGAGCTTTATTTTTGCGAATGCCTCGTCTGCTGCTACCGCTGCGATGGTTCGCTCGGTGGCGATTGTCGTCAAATGAACACCCGCCAGGAATGTGCCGGCTATGAAAAGCATCCCGATTGCCAGCGTCCCCACCGCCAGCAGGACCTCAGTTAGAGAAAAACCGAGATTATAAGATTTGCTTCTCATAGCTTCTTAATCCGATGAAATTATCGTGCCTGTATAAGGATTGATGTAAATCGCCTTAGAAAGCAGCGTATTCAAATATCCCGAGTATGCCTGTTTTCTCTCGTATGCCTGTTTGAGTTTCTTAGTGTCATAGATAATAAAACTCAGTCGGCTGTATTCTGGCCCCAAACCCATTGCAAGATAATCATCCTGATGAAACATTGCGATTTTGCTCGTCTCGACGTTGAAGGCGGTGTTAAATATGTCGTCGTTGCTGCTGTCATTTACTCTTCCATTTTTGTTTCTTATCCTTACCTCGTATGTTACTAATTTGCCTGAAGGTGAGAAGATAACCGAAAAGGTTGTCGCGTCTCTTAATTCTTCTAAAGAGTCTATTTCAGTATCAACATCAATACGGTTCTCAACAAAGGAAATCTGATTATTGCCCAAAAGCCTTCTTTGAACCACTGTCAAATCCGTCACACCAACCAAGTCAGGCAGTTTTATCGGCTGAAGACCTTCCACAGCCCTAAAGCCATTAGCAAGGCCCGTTCCATCTGGTTCGGGGTCAGAGTCGTATATAATAAATATCATATACTGAGGAGCTGTGAGAGGGTCAGGATTGTAAGGGTTATAGGCTTTTTGAAAACGTATTCCTGCATAATGGCGTTCTTTAAGAGCTACTGCACGGGCTGAAGATAGGGCGGCGCTTATCATAGTCTTTGCGCCGGACTCTGTCTCAAACGAGTTAAAAAACGCACGGACAGCAGGCAAAGCAATAGCGGCAAGCAGCACTATGGATGCTACCACAACCGTCATCTCGGTCAGCGTTAAACCAGATTGTTTGCTTTTTGTTCTCATCTTTTTTTTGCCACGAAGACACCAAGACACAAAGGCAAAATACATTCTTTTTTTACTTTTAATTTCTTTGTGACTTTGTGCCTTAGTGGCCTAAACTTCATCTACTGCTTATGTCATCACTGCTAATTACATCGTCAGCGGTACCAAACTTGCCGTCCGGTCCTGGCGAATTAAATATTCCGTCCGGCCCAGCCGACGTAATTATAGGAAAACTTCTTTTAATGACCGTAACAGGACCGGCAGGAGGTTGATATGCGTAGGAATAGTCGTATAGCAGAGTTTGACCTATCTTGGCTGTCGCGCCGCTCTGGCGCCACGGGTCAACAAACCGAGGTAATCGGTACTCTATACGCTTCACGCCGTCATCGATTACGAGTTTCCTCTCGTTGCCGTTAAAACCCTTATTAGTTATCAGGGATTCGTCAATTTTATCGAGGGTCGCCCTGCATTCAGGAACTTTGCTTAAGAAAAAATACAATAATTCGCTTGAAGCATATTCGGGCCTAAGGTCTATGGGCATTGCCGGGTCAAGAGGTTCAATTGAGACCTTTGCCGAATATTCTGTTCCCAGTATTAGTTCAAGAATGTTATCCGTCACGGGCGGCACAACAGGTTCGGTAACATCTAATGGAAACTTAAACTCTGAGTAAACTGGACTTTTGTAGCTCCATCCGTAGTCACAAAATTCCTGTAATGCTGCATCGAGGATTGCAAAGGTATTTTCGGTGAGCTGCTCTTTAGCCTGGTTATTAACGCGGCTGGTGATACCTACTATCATTGTGGCTAAAATCACAATTACAGCTACAACAACCAGTATTTCTACAAGTGTAAAACCAATTTTCATTTTTAGCCACCGGTTTCACTGATACTTATCCTTGCCACAAAGACGCCAGGACACTAAAGCTCAGTTATGTCTTTCAGCTTCTTTTTCTAACCACAGATTTCACGGATTTCACTGATTCTTTTTCGTGTTAATTCGTGGTTATTTTTTTTTTTTAATTTTGTGCCTTTGTGCCTTCGTGGCTATTTCTTTCTCTGTGGCTCAATTACCGAAGTTGCGGATGTCGTCAGGTGTGCCATAGAAGCCATCCACTCCCGCAGAAATCAATATGTAAGACTCGGGCCTGTATGGCCATTGTTTCATTGCCGGCGGCGCCAGAAATTTTGTATCTCTGATATACCTGTAGAAGTTCTCATACTGAGGCTCTCTATCCCAGGGTGATGGACGGGTGTCCGCCGGGCCGTTAAGCGGGTGCGGTCTATTATTCTTAACCGTGCCTAAGGCGATAAGGGCATGATTATCCTCAACGTTATAAATTCGCAGGTTCGGTAGAGCAGGAGGAATTATAGTTTTACTTAAAGTATTTGCCCTGTAATAAAGGACTGGAGTTCCCACCTTAACTAAATTTCCACCAACGGCCACTGATTTTGTGCCGAATACGTCACAAATCACAAATGTATCAGGGTTAAGCGGTGAGGGGTTAGCAAATAATCCCTCCGGCTCACCCAGCCGGAAAGCATTCGCGTTCGCAAGCTCCAGATATGGCCCTTTTCGCTGCTTTAGGTTGGCATCATCGGTGGAGAGATACACCCGGTTACCAGGAGGCGGAGGACCGCCGTCGCATCCATCCGCCCTCCAGGCCGATTTGGGATGGAATCCCAACAAATCCCAGCCTAAAAGGGCCTCACAAAGCATTTGCGCTCCGGTGTAATCAATGTCATTTAGACTATCTGAAGGCGGGTAGTCTCCAAAATCGTTTTTGAAGGCTACCAGGGCCAAATCGATGGTGGTAAACTGTGCTTTTTGCTTGGCCTCTTTGGCGGTATTACGCACAACATTTAGAGCCGGCAGAAGCATACCGACCAGAAACGCTATTATCGCAAGGACTGTTAATAGCTCTACACTCGTAAATCCTGTTTTCTTACGTTTCACGGTTATATTCCTTTAACAATTTTACCGTGGGCATTTTATGGACTTTCTATGTAACTACTCTCCAGCCAGGTATTGGCAAAGATTGCAAAGTCAAAGAAATTGATAAGACCTTTTGGCTCTTTATCATCATTCTTAAACAAATTATCCGGGTCATCGTTAGGGACCGTCTGAAGCCATTTTTCTGAAAAGGTTTCCAGGCGGCCTATGTCGCCATCCCAACTGTCGGCAAGGATTGCAAGGTCAAAAAGGTTGATAAAGCCGCCAACCAGGTCATCGCCTCCAAATAAGTTGCGTTTATCATCCGGCTCTACATCGCCCGACAGCCAGACCTGCGCCATCAGCTCCAAATCGTTTATATCGACAAAACAGTCGCGGTTAAAATCTGTCGGCAGTAATCCTCCTCCTCCACAAAGCTCGGTGCACTCGAAGGAGTCCCACCGGGTGATATAATAATCCCAGAGTCTTGCATTTAGATTCATCCGCAAACCCACTGACAACTTGTGCAATACATCATCTCTGTATTTGTCATCAACCGTATATCTTTGGTCAAGATACTGACCTCTGATATCAGACCCGACCTTTTTCGATTCCCAGACCACGTCATTATCAATCAGTAAAACTGCGCTGCATATACTCGCTTCCCACGGAGTAAGTAACTGCGTAGCCAGCTTGAGGTCAAAGATAATTTCGTTGATGTCTTTTAGGTTCATCATCTGCGAGACAACTGCCAGCTCACCGGCGGTAAAGGTTTTGCCCGACCGCGAATACAAAGTCAAATTGTAGCTGCCGTCAGTTGGCCAATCCGAGCGCACGTATCCGATGAACTTATCTTGTGCCATAGTAACATCCCAGCCATTCGGCTCTTTTACCGTGATGTCAAATATAGCGCCGTTTTCTTCAAAACTTCCGTTGACAATCTTGCAGGTGTCAGCCTGTGCCAAACCGATAGATAACAGAACCACTATTGCTGCCCCAGCAATTACTATTTTGCCCTTCATCACTTTCTCCATCCGTTAATTTTCAGCATAATAAATCACTTTTTCCGTCAGCGTATGCCCCTGCTGCCTGAACAAATCTAAAAAAGACTTCAAACGTTACTGTGGTTTAGACAAAACCAACCACTTACGGTATCTCTCTATATTTCCACTCAAAATTACAAACGTCGTCAGCCGTTCCATACTCGCCATCAAAGCCCGCAGAAATCAAAATAAAAGTCCCTGAGCTAACAGGTCTGGGAGGTCGCGGTGGAGCTATTTTTTCGCTTCTTGTGTTCATATAAAATCTTTTGTAGTCGCTAAGTTCGTGGGTAGAAAGTCCCTGCACCCAGGGTTTGCCAAGACCTACCAACATATGATTATCCCAGTAGTTGTAGATGTTTCCCTTGCTATCGGTCATTATTGGAAGAGGATTTGTTGTCTGGTTTTCAGGCTTTGTGGAATCAAAATGCAGGCTATTTTCGGTATTTGCCTTATAGTAAAGTATAGGCATACCGGCTTTTACCCCTGTCTTAAGGTCGCGAGTGTATTCATCACACAAAACGTAATAAGGCACTTGTGTGGGTGGAGGGTCGGAAAAAGAACCTGTACCCGTATCTCCATATAACTGCCTTAGCTCAAAGGCGTTGGCATTCTCGATGGGCAAGTATGGGCCTCTGCGAGCTCTCAGAGTACCGGCACCGTATAATTGCCTGCCAGATAGGTCTGTTCCATCAACGATAAAAGACGATTCTGGATGAAAGCCCATCAGGTCGAAGCCCATAAGGGCTTCAGCAAGCTTCATCGCACCACAGTAAGCTCGCTCCTGACCAACCGGCGCACCATCCATTGCATCAGACTGAGGATATCCGTCAAGCTCGCTATTGAAAAGTTCCAACGCAGCTTCGACGCTGTGGAGCTGGGCCTTTTGCTTTACCTTTCGAGCAAATCTTCTGACATTGTTTAGCGCAGGCACCAGAAGCCCGATGAGAATTACGATGATGCTCATAACCGTAAGAAGCTCCACAATGGTAAATGCCTTTTTTGTTCCGGATTTTTTTGCGATTCGTTTCATTTTTTTTCTCCTTTATCTTTTAATTTTGAAATTTTGTTTTCTTATCTTTCACGAGGCCGCAGAACTCAGGCCCGAGATAACCTGAATCATTGGCAAAAACACCGATAGAACGATAACCAGAACAATGCCGCCCAGACAAAGAATCATAATTGGCTCGAGCAGCGACATTAACGAAGCAACCAGCACGTCAACCTGCTCATCATAGTTGTCAGCTACTTTTAGAAGCATCTTGTCCAGGTCGCCCGTTTCCTCACCCACAGCAACCATATTAGAGACAATCAGGTCAACGGTCTTCGACTGCCGCAAAGGGCCGGCAAATGTGTCGCCCTGCCTGATGGAATTGTGGACATTGCCCAGCGTATTGGCAAAGACCTCGTTTCCTGCCGTCTCGCGCGTAACATTAAGGGCATCCAGAATCGGGACACCCGCGCCTATCAGCGTTCCCAGCGTCCTTGTCCAGCGTGTAATTGAGATTTTGCTGGAAAGCTGCCCAATTATAGGCAATTTTAACTTGATGGTATCTATTACAAGCCTGCCCATCCTAAATTTCTTTATCACCTTGAACAAAACGATGGCTATAACCGGGACTGCTAACAAAACAAACACACCATACTGGTAAGCAATCCAGTGGCTTATCCCGAGCACTGTAGTCGTTACTCTGTTCAGCTTACCTTCTACCATTTCCTCGAGCACATCCTTAAACGACGGTATCACATACTTCATCAATCCCAACAAAATACAAAAGGCAGCACTTAGAACCACGCACGGGTAAACCATTGCGCTTTTGACACGGCCTTTGAGCTTCTGGGCCTTTTCCATAAAGTCGGCGACACGTGAAAGAATCAGGTCCAGCACGCCGCCGGCTTCCCCAGCAGCAACCATATTAACAAACAGCCGGTCAAAAGCCCTCGGACAATGGGACATCGCCTCCGAAAGGGTCGCACCTCCCTCAATGTCGTCGGCTACGCTGCAAATGACCCTTTTGAATGTCCCTGACCTTTGCTGCTCTTCGAGTATTCTTAAGGACCGCAGGATGGGCAAACCCGCATCTTGAAGGGTGGAAAGCTGTCTTGCGAACTGTGCAATGTATTTGACCCTGACCCTGCCGCCGGCCCCCCGCTTTCGCTTGGGCTGCAGAATTGACTTCGCTGCAGGCTTTTTCGCCGCACCACGTGTCCGAACCTTCGTGGGGAAGTATCCCATATTGCGGATTTTGCTTATCGCTTCCTTTTCGCTAAGGGCTTCAATTTCATCCTTTACTTCAACGCCCTGCGCATCCAACGCCGTGTAGTGGAATATAGGCATTTGATTACCTCCTACGAATTAATACGTAGTCATTGTGAAATTCCATATAATAACAGCTCCTTACTTTTAGCCGCTCTCCGTGATTGTTTCTTTTATCACTTCGTCAACGGTTGTTATGCCGTCGTAGATTGCAGCAAGGCCATTATTACGTAACAATCTCATACCGGTCTTCTGAGCTGCGGCACGCAAGACAGTTGTCGAAGCTTGTTGCATAATCAGCTCGCGTATTTCGTCATTGAATGTCATAATCTCAAAAATGCCTGTTCGCCCCCTATAGCCGGTGCTATTACACTTTTCGCAGCCACGTCCATAATAAAATTTCTTACCTTTGACGTCATCCGGCGTAAGCAGCAGCTCCATCAATTGAGTTTCTGTAGGTTGATATGGCGCCTTGCAATTTTCACATATCTTTCTAACCAACCGCTGAGCAACGATACCTTCGAGCGTAGCGGTAACAAGAAACGGCTCAACGCCCAGATCCAAAAGTCGGGCTATCGAACTTGGGGCGTCATTTGTGTGTAAGGTGGTAAAGACCACGTGGCCTGTCAAAGAGGCCTGGGCGGCAATCTCCGCCGTCTCAAGGTCACGAATCTCGCCGACAAGAATGATGTCAGGGTCCTGCCTCAAAATAGACCTAAGACACCTGGCAAATGTCAGACCAATGTCCGGCTTCATCTGCACCTGGATAAGACCATCGATGTCATATTCTACAGGGTCTTCGGTGGTAATTATCTTGGTCTCAACGTCATTAAGCTCCCCCAATGCAGAGTAAAGAGTGGTGGTTTTGCCGCAGCCGGTTGGCCCGGTGACGATTATAATACCATTGGGTTTACGAATGAGCCGACGGACCATCTCCTGGTCCTCAGGACGCAAACCGAGTTTACCCAGATCAAAGGACATTTGAGACCTGTCCAGAACACGCAATACCACGCTCTCACCAAACATAGTCGGCAGAACACTGACGCGCAAATCAACCGGATTACCCTGGACCGTCAGAGATATTCGGCCATCCTGTGGAAGACGTCTTTCAGCAATATCAAGGTTTGCCATAACCTTTATACGAGAGCTAAGTGCTGCAGCGATATACTTCGGCGGAGGGACCATCTCATAAAGCACTCCATCAATACGGTATCTCATTTTGTATTCACTCTCAAACGGCTCAAAATGGACATCCGAGGCTTTATCACGAATCGCCTGCAGCAAAACCAGATTCAACAGTTTCTTGACAGGATTCGACTCAGAAAGCTCCTTCAGCTCATCCAGGTCTATACTCTGGTTTCTGCCATCAAATTCTGCAAGGAAACTGTCGCTTTGTATTTCATCTATCAGGTCGTTTATATTTTCCTCTTGAGTCTCGTAATACTTGGTCAGCACCTTTTCCAACGCAGCAGGGTCGGTTATTTTGGCGGCAACCTTAAACCCCATCAGCGTGCTCAGGTCGTCCGTCGCTCTGAAATTGTCAGCACTGTCAAGAGTGACAGTTAACTCATTTTGCTCCTTGTTGTACTCGATGGGGACGATTCGGTACGTCTTAGCCATCTGAGCAGGCACCTTCTCAATTACATCAGCAGGAATATTAATACCATCGATGCTTATGTACTCCATTCCCCGTTGAGCTGCTAAAGCTATTCGCAGTTGGCTTTCGTCCACCAGCCCCAGTTCGAGGAAAACCTGACCAATTCGTATCTTCCCGCCCCGTTGAGCCTGAATTTTCAGGCATTCATGAACCTGCTCTCTGCTAAGGATACCCATTTTTATAAGCACCCTGCCAAGCGTTCTGCCTCTTAATTGTTCTATAGGAGGCAGTGATTCAGTTGTTTTCATTTTGGCCATTATGATTTTACCTTAATTGTTTCTTTTTCACACTAAACTTATTATACAACATTAAAACCTTTTTAACAAACAAATTATAAATTGGACATTTAGTTATTAGGACTACGGCAACCTATACAAATTATGCCTCTATCTTACCAGCTAAACCCATTTTCTCTATTTTCAAGTATAAGAATGCCGTCCTCGCGGTTTTCTGCTACTATCCCAACAAAAGAAGGTTTCTCTACGGAAACCTATGTCCGCAGGACAGGTCCTATATCCTCCATTTCCTTTGCTGCTTCTTTCTTCTTCACCCTTGCTTTCATTGCCCCCATCTTATCAAGTGCCTTATCCTGCAGCGCCCCCGGCTGACGGCTATTATCGAGCATTTCATCCAGGCCAATTTTGCCATTATCATAAAGCTGCCATAGATGCTCATCAAGAAGCTGCATTCCCAGCTTTTTCCCAGTTTGAATACTCGAGTCAATTCGATATGTCTTGTTCTCGCGAATAAGATTAGCAATGGCAGGCGTTACAACCATAAACTCATAAGCTGCAACTCTGCCCTTACCGGTTGCCAGAGGAAGGAGGGCCTGACTGAGAACTGCTAACAAATTACTGCTTAACTGAATCCGAATTTGCTCCTGCTGGTTCACTGGGAAGACGTCAATAATTCTTGTAACCGTTCCTGCAGCACTTGTCGTGTGGACGGTGCTAAAGACAAGGTGGCCTGTTTCAGCGGCTCTAATAGCTGCTTCCATTGTTTCGAGGTCTCGCAACTCACCGACCATAATCACATCGGGGTCCATTCTGAGAATACGTCTCAAGCCCTCCGCAAAACTGGGAACATCAACACCAACTTCCCGCTGGTTAACAATAGATTTTTTGTGGTTGTGATAATACTCTATAGGGTCTTCAATTGTTATAATATGGTCGTCAAAGTTTTCGTTAATATAGTTTACCATACACGCCAGGGTGGTCGTTTTGCCACTTCCGGTGGGGCCGGTAACCAAAAACAATCCACGTGGTCTGCGGCACAGGGCGGTGCAAATCTTAGGCAACCCTATTTCCTCAAAACTCATAATTTTTGTCGGGATAAGGCGCAGGACCAATGAAATATTGCCTTTTTGCCGAAAGATAGAGACGCGAAATCGCGCTACATCTCCGTATGCAAAACCAAAGTCTGTGCCACCCTCTTCCTGAAGCTCCTGCTGATTGCGGTCAGGAGTAATGCTTTTCATTAAAGATGTGGTATCGTCCGGCTCAAGAACCTTGGTCTCGAGGGACCTGAGCCGCCCGTCTACTCTTAACACCGGTGGTCGCCCGACAACAATGTGTATATCTGATGCGCCCTGTGTAACACAGGCCTGCAGCAATCTATCCATATTTACCGTTGCCATAATCTTTGGCCCTCAACAATTGCACTTAACTCAATCAAGCACGCCTTCTGTCTGCGCTATACTTATCACTTCGGCGGGGGTTGTGATTCCTTTGAATATCTTGATTTTACCATCCTCCATCAGCGTTCTCATTCCACTTGCTCTGGCAGCCCTTCTAAGCTCCATAGTCGGCGCTTTGGCAAAAGCCAGCTCCCTTATTTCATTATTCATTTCAAACATTTCAAATATTGCGATTCGCCCCCGGTAGCCGGTCCCCTGACAGTTACTACATCCTGGACCTTTATAGATAGGATGTTTCTCAATATCTTCAGGAGTAATTCTGAGTGCCTGCAAATGGTAAGGGTCGGGATTCTCATCAACTACTTTGCATTTGCTGCAAAGAACTCTCACCAGTCTCTGAGCCATAATGGCCTGGATAGAGCTGGCCACAAGGAATGGCTTAACGCCCATATCAATCAGACGCGTAATCGCGCTGGAAGCGTCATTTGTGTGCAAAGTGCTAAAAACAAGGTGGCCGGTAAGGGCGGCCTGGATTGCAATATCGGCTACGACACCGTCTCGAATCTCACCGATAAGTATGATATTAGGCGCCTGGCGAAGCATTGACCGCAGAATCCTCTCAAATGTCAAACCGATGTCCTCCTTGACCTGACACTGATTCATCCCGTCAAAGTTGTATTCGACAGGGTCCTCCGCCGTAACTATCTTCTTATCGGACTTATTTAGCTCCTGTAATGCCGCATACAACGTCGTGGTTTTGCCGCTACCTGTTGGGCCTGTAACTAAGAATATACCGTTGGGCCTCTTGATTATCTTCTGAAATTGCTCATAACTGTCTTGCTCGAAACCAAGTGATTCGATACCGATATTGACCGACTCGCGGCGTAGAAGTCGCAATACAACACTTTCACCGTGGATGCCGGGTAACGCCGAAACACGAAAGTCGATGTCCTGGCCGCCTATTGTGCGTTTAATACGGCCGTCCTGCGGCAATCTCTTTTCCGCAATGTCCATACCGGATAGAATCTTCATACGGGTAATCACTGGGGCCTGCATACTTTTCGGAATGGTATCTTTTTCCAGGCAAACGCCATCGACACGATATCGCACCCGCACCCTATCAGCCATCGGCTCAACGTGAATATCGCTGGCCCGCATATAATAAGCAGTGTCTATTATCAGGTTCACTAATCGAATAATCGGCGCATCATCATCCCCACCGGCTGCCTGGGCCCGCAATGTCTCTGCCTGCAATTCATGACCGGCCTCAGCAAGCTCGGCAGCGGTTGCGTCAATACTGTGTCTTAGACGGTCGTCTTCTTCTCTTTTTGTCTGTTCAAATCGCCCTTGAATGTAAGACCGAATCTTGGCTGGGTCGGCAAGATAACACTCTAATTCAGTATTCAGACGGAATCGAATGGCATCCATCATATCTAAGTCTAAAGGGTCGCCGATGATTATTTTCAATTTGCCGTTATTCATTCCCAAAGGCAGCACATTATGTTTCTTTATGAGGTCCTCAGGAACAATCCTCGTTGCATCAGAGGGGATATCGGTCTCGTCTAAATTTACGTACTCTAAGCCGAACTGCTTGGCGATTGCCTTCGTTAAGGTCTCCTCATTGAGCAGGCCCAATTCGAGCAATACCTGGCCGAGCCGTTTATTGCTGGTCTTTGAGGTCTTAATCGCATTGATAAGGGCCTCCTTTTTCACCAGCCCGGCTTTGTAGAGCATTTCGCCTAAATGTTGCCGCCTTTCAGGCATATTCACTCCGTCTTTTAGACTTTAACACTATATCTATTATACCATTATCAAAGCGATTAGTCAAATGTCCAGTTGCAGCCGGAGCATATTTAAGGCAGTCTGGGCCGCCCGCAGCCGGATGAAATCTCTATCGTGAGAAAACAGATAACGCTCGGTTTCGCACCCGCCATCAGAATCCACTGTAACATATACCAGACCCACAGGTTTTTGCTCGCTTCCTCCGGCTGGACCGGCTATACCGGTTGTAGCGATTGCAAAATCTGTTCCGGCCTTTTTCCGGGCACCTTGAGCCATAGCCTCAGCAACCTGCTCGCTGACAGCACCGTATCTTTCAATCAAATCGGCTGGCACACCGAGTTCGCTGATTTTAGCCTGGTTGCTGTAAACCACCCAGCCATACATAAAATATCGGCTTGCACCCGGAATATCGGTTAGCAGTTTGGCCAAAACGCCGCCTGTGCAGGATTCGGCCACAGCTAGCGTTTTTTTATTTCGGGCCAATTTTTCGCCCACCACTTCGGCCAAACTCTGGTCGCCTGAGCCGTAAACAAGTCTTCCAAGCCTACCCCGCAGCGTTTTTTCGTCATTTTCGGCCATTTTCAGAACTTTTTCTTTATCTTTTGCCGTTGCGACAATTTGCAGGGTAACTACGCCATACTGGACGGTGCAGTTTATTAGAGGATTCCTGTCTCGCTTCATCATAGAGCCAAGCATTTCGGCTATGGCAGACTCGCCTGCCCCAAAGCATTTTAGTTTCCGGACCACTATCGCCTGTTCGCCGGCAACTTGCTGTAACATAGTGAGAACCGTTTCTTCAAACATTTGTTTCATTTCTGATGGCACGCCCGGCAGAGCAAAAAGCAATCTGCCTTCTCTTTCAGCCATAATGCCCGGTGCTGTGCCAAGATTATTCGCAATCGCCCTCGCACCGACAGGTATGTATGCCTGAATCTTATTTTTGTCGGGCATTTGTAAGTTTCGCCGGGCAAAAAAATCGCGTATTTTCCGGAGAAGCTCATCCTGCAATTGCAATTCGGCGCCGAGGAATTCCGCAAACGCCTGGCGGGTCAGGTCATCATCGGTCGGTCCAAGTCCGCCGGTTGCAATGACTACATCAGCATCACTGCACGCCAGATTCAACACCCTTACAATCGCATTCTCATCGTCGCCGATAACATAGACGCTGACAACGGGTACATTGATTGAAAGTAGTCTATCGCTCAGGTATGCAGCATTAGTATCTACTGTCTGGCCATTGAGAAGTTCGTTGCCGATGCTAACTATACTTACTTTTCTCATAAATCTAAAATTCAATCAATGCCTTAACCACGCCGTCGCGATACTCGGCGACCATATCAAAGGCATCCTGGGTTTGCTCGAATCTGAACCTGTGGGTTATCATAAAATCGACATTGACCCTGCCGGATGCCACCAAATCAATGGCAGTCTGTGTGCATTTATTCTGCCTTCTGATATTTATAATCGTGATTTCTTTTCTGCGAATTTTATCAATGGAAAAAGAAATTCTTTCTATACGTGGGATACCTACGAGTATCAATTTGCCGCCCGGCTTGAGCAGGTCAATTCCCTGGTCGATTGTCTCCTGCTGGCCGGCACATTCAAAAACAACATCCACTCCGGAAGACTGCTGCCGAAGAATTTCTTTAACTACATCCTGCTTATCAGGATTGCCGACCCAGGTTGCACCGGCATTTCTTGTTACCTGAACCCTCTCAGGGATTTTTTCAGTAACGTAACAGGTCCTTGCACCTTCGGCCTTCGCAGTAATCAGACAGCTCAAACCAATTGGCCCAGCACCGAGAATCGCAACATCGGCGTTTTCCGGCATCTGGAACTGTTTAACCGAATATACGGCAATAGCCAGCGGTTCACACAAGACCCCTTGCTCAAGAGTGATTTCTCCATTGATTGGAAAGCAGTTTCTCTCCGGCATAATGATATATTCACACAAACATCCGTTACCCTGGCCAGGCGTGCCAAGAAAACGCAAATTCAGACAGGTATTCTCCCTCCCTCGCTTGCACTGCTCGCAATTATGGCAGGACACAGCCGGCTCGACCACTACCTGCTGGCCAACCTTCACGCGCGAGACTTTGCGGCCAATTGCTTTTACTGTGGCGGTGCACTCGTGGCCTACTATGAAGGGATACTGGACAATCTGCGAGCCGATTCTGCCGGTCTCGTAGTAATGCACATCCGAGCCGCACACTCCTACCCTCTCAATCTTCAACAAAACATCATCATCTTTTTTTATAGTCGTCTCCGGCATATCCCTTACCTCCATCTGCCGAATACCAGTCAATACAACCGCCTTCATAGAACATATCCTCAAAAGTAACTGACTTCATATAAACTTATAATACCTAAGCAAAAAACGCTTGTATAAAGCGTGAAGGTACCATTTTACAGTAAAAAATTCTACCATTTCTCCTGGATTATCCGATAGAATACAATAAATGTTTTAATTTTGTCAGCTTTTGAAAGAGAGACCTATGGCGAAGCGATTATTCACTATTGGATACGAAGGAACCAGCCTTGACAGTTTTGTCAATCACCTCAAAAACTTTGCCATTGATTGTGTTATTGATGTGCGGGAAACCCCCATTTCTCGCAAAAAGGGTTTTTCGAAATCTGAACTTACCGAAACGTTGAGCCGAGAAAATATTCGCTACTTACATCTCCAAGAACTGGGAAGCCCCAGACCTATCAGGGAAAGGCTCAAACGTGATTATGACTATCGGCTTTTCTTTAAGAATATAGAGAATCACCTTGCCAAGCAAAAGGATGCTATAGAAATTGCTTATAGCCACGTTGCTCGCAACACTTGCTGCCTTTTGTGCTTTGAGCATCTCGCAGAAAATTGCCACCGGAAGCTTGTTGCGAAGAAAATACAGGAACGAGATAGTAACGGCTTACAAATAATAAACCTATAATTCATTTCGTTGAGGGACAATCTCTTCAAACCTGCCGATATAGATTTCTTTTTCAATAAATCGATAGGGCAAGATGAGAAAAAACGCCAAGCAGCTTATAATCAATACCGCCTCTTTGATAAGAAACTAAAACCAATCGAACAAATGCCATTCACCTTTTATTATAGATTTAGGTGCTACAACTGGCCCAAGTGTTGCGGTCACAAACTGATGATACACGATTGGGAACTAAATGAATCATATAGGCGCTGGCGACAAAAATATAAGGGAGAGGAGCTATTGGAGAAAATAAAACAGAAGTGGCTTAATGACATTTGTGGCACTAAAAAAGATGTTTACTTTTACGTTGGTAACGTTTGGCGCCACCCAAAACAGTTCATGGTGTTAGGCGTTTTTTACCCGCCAAAATCTGCCCCAACTCTATTTACATATTAAACCTGAAGCAGAACACGGTCCATTTATAGCAAAGATTTATTGCTTTTGCCAAGATTAGTTCAAGGGAACAAGCTTTATTTCAAAAAGTTTGGGCCAGAATTTTCCGGTCACGAATAATCGGTCGCCGACAGGGTCATAGGCGATGCCGTTAAGAACGTCAATTTCCCGGTTCTCGCCCAACAGTTTTGAAAGCCCTTGCAGGTGTATCCAGCCGACTACCCGGCCTGTATTTGGGTCGATGCGTGCGATGCGTTCAGTCGGCCAAACATTCGCATAGACCTCGCCCTTGATGAATTCGAGCTCGTTGAGCCTGTTCACGGCAACACCCCTGTCTCGCACCTCAATATGGCCAAGCTCTTCAAATGTATCTGGATTTAGAAAGTATAATGTTGCTGTCCCGTCGCTCATAATCAACCGTTTGCCATCATACGTGATGCCCCAGCCCTCCGTTGAATAGTTGAATGTCCGCAAAAGCTGAAAATCATCTTTTTGGTAAACGAAGCCGACTCTCGATTTATAGGTCAACTGAATAATCCTGTCGCCTCGTATGGTTATACCTTCGCCGAAAAATCCATCCGTGATTTCTTTGGCCTGCAGGATGCTGCCGCTTGCCAGGTCCACCTTACGCAAAGTCGAATATCCATAGAGTCCCGTTCCTTCATACATTATGCCGTTCTCAAACACCAGTCCCTGCGTGAAAGCACAAGGGTCGTGCGCGTAAGTCTTAACGACCTTGTATGTGTAACAAGGTGTATTATTGGATGGCTCTACATCCGAACAGGAATGCACAACAATAGCTATGGGTGGCACTGCCAACAGCAAGAAAAGTTGTTGTGAAAGTATCCTAAAAAACCCTGCCATTAAACCTATTTACCTACACATTGAACCTGAAATTAATAATGTCGCCATCGTGAACGACATAATCCTTGCCTTCGAGACGAATTTTGCCGGCGGCTTTGACTGCCTTTTCGCTGCCAAGAGCTTTTAAGTCGCCGAAGGCCATAGTCTCGGCCCTTATGAAACCTCGCTTGATATCGGTGTGTACTTTGCCTGCTGCATCAACCGCAATAGTTCCTTTTTTTATAGGCCACGCACGCAGCTCATCTGAGACAACCGTTAGAAAACTAATCAGGCCTGCTGCGGCGTAACAGCTTTTGACGAATTTGCTTGCCGCCGATTCAGTGATGCCCAGATTAGCCATAAACTCCGGCCTGCTGCCTGCATCCAATTGTGCCAGCTCATATTCCAGCTCGGCACACATTGTCGTAACCGGCACAGAGGTATCGATACGCCCGCTAAAATCAAATTTCTTGTCCAACTGGTTTTCGCCGACATTGACCACAACCACAATCGGCTTTAGAGTCAAAAAACCAAGCGACTTAACCATTTCGCGCTCTGCTTCATTTTCGATAGCAGTGCTTATGGGTTTCTCTGATTCGATTGTCTCTTGCAATTTTTTGTGCAGTGCCAGTTCTGCCTTATCCTGTGCCTGGGTTTTCGTCGGCTTATGGGCTTGCTTTTCAAGATTTTCTATACGCGTGGTTACAAGCTCCAAATCGGAAAGCAATAGCTCGGTCTGCAATTCCGTCAGGTCTCTGGCAGGGTCGATTGCTTCCCGATAAGGCGGCACAGCAGAATTTTCAAACGCCCGCACTACCAGAACAAGCATATCAACGGTCCTTATCTGGCCAATCAGCCGCCTCGCTGCAGCCCGGCCATGGTCATCAATAAAACTAAACCCAGGCAGGTCAAGACAGTCGATTGTCGCGTATGTTATCTTTTTTGGTTTGTAGTATCCGGCCAGCCAATCTATTCTTTCATCTGGAACCGGCACAATAGCCTCTTCAATCGCGGTTGAGCCGGGCGGGGGCAAGCCCTTGCCGCTGATAGCTGACAGAATTGTGCTTTTGCCGGACTGCAATAAACCGATTAAAGCAACTTTCATCCTTCGACTCCTTTCAGTCGTTCAGGATGACCCTGCCCCGCTTCGCCAAAGCTACGCGGCGGCGAGAGCGAAGTCGAATGGGTCAACTACTTATCTCCTTAAAAACGCTGTTCCCATAACAGTCGTATGCTACGATAGCAGGAAAATCAACTACATCCAGTTTCCATATTGCTTCTGTTCCGAGGTCTTCGTAGGCAAACACTTGTGCCGCAACAATATGCTTGCTCAATAGCGCTCCTGCCCCGCCGATGGTTATAAAATGAACCGCATTGTATTTCCTAAGAGATTCTCTCACTTCGCTGCCTCGATACCCCTTTCCCATTGTTGCTTTAAGGCCTTTGGCAAAAAGTATTGGGCTATAGGCATCCATTCTCGATGATGTGGTGGGGCCGGCAGCACCGATGACCTTCCCAGGCCGAGCAGGCGTCGGGCCAACAAAATAAATAATCGCTCCCTGAAGCGGAAACGGCAGTTTTCTCTTCGCTCGTATTGCCTCGCACAATCTCTTATGCGCCATATCCCGCGCGCCATATATTACGCCGCTTATAAGGACCTCATCGCCGGCTTTTAGCGCCCGTACCATTTCCTTCGTCAATGGCGGCTGCAATTTTTTTTGCCTTACCATATTCTTCGAGAAACCAACTATCAATTACAAGCCATTTAAGTTCACCCCATTAGTCCGCTTGGGGATGCCTTGCGGCAAAAGAAAGTCCTGACCCGTTAGACCTTTAGGTCTAACGGGCCCTGCCTTTTAGACCCGTTAGAGATAAAATCTCTAAACGGGTTTAAGCGGGGTAAAAATATTATAGAGCTTTCTAACGGGCTTTACAATAAACAAGTTAAACTTGCAAACTGAAAACCCCGCCTCATCGTTCGTATCTCGTATTGTGTCGCGCGTCAAATCCCGTTAGAAAAAACCTTGCTTTGCCTGCCGAACCGTTGGTGCGGGGGCGTTTCGATTTGGGTTTTTAGTTTGTGTCCCCGATGGATTAAGTTTTACGCTTCTATGTGCGGTATTCGGCGTTTATTCTGACATACTCGGCACTCAAATCGCAGCCATAGCAGAAATCGCTTGCCACTCCTATCCCTAAATCCACCGTTATCGTGTGCTCGGGTTTGGAAATAATCTGGCTTGCCTTCTTTTCGTCAAATTTCGTTGGTGCACCATTTTTGAAAACGGTAATTGGTCCAATTTTGCAGGATAGTTTAGCCGGATTTAATTTTACGCCTGTTGAGCCGACGGCACATATAATTCTGCCCCAGTTTGGATCGCCTCCGTGAATGGCACATTTGACTAACGGATAATTGGCTACCGCCCTTGCCGCCTTCGCCGCATCGCTCTTTGTTGCGGCACCTTTGACAACGACCTTAAACATCCGCGTTGCGCCTTCGGCATCGAGTGCCATTTGCCTCGCTAAATCATCGCACAAATCGGCAAGCGCCTTCGCAAATTTCTTATATCGTGGCGACTTTCTTGCTATTGGGCGATTGCCCGCTAATCCTGACGCAAGAATTATCGCTGTATCGTTAGTGCTTTGATGGCCATCAACGGTCAGTTTATTCAGCGAATTGCCGATGGCATCTTTCAATGCCCTATTCAGCAGCGGTTCGCTAATAGCAACATCGGTTGTAATAAAGCAGAGTGTGGTCGCCATATTTGGCGCAATCATCCCCGCTCCCTTAACTACGCCGGCTATCGTGACCCCCGACCCCTGACCCCTGACCCCTGCCTCGAGGTTTAGTTGGCGGACCGTTTGTTTTGGCTTTGTGTCTGTGGTCATTATCGCCTGTGCGAAAGAAAGCCCGGCTGATGGAGAGTTCGAAATCTTTGCTGCTGCCTTTGCGATGCCAGATACTATTTTTTTCATCGGCAACTGGTGGCCGATGATACCGGTTGAAGCAACGAGAATAGTTCGCGGTTTGTAGCTCATGACCCGTGACTCGTGTGACGAGCGACGAGCAACGAGCGACGCCGTAAGAGTACACATTTCTATCGCATTCTTGAGCCCGAGCTTTCCTGTGCAGGTGTTGGCACAGCCGGAATTAACGACTACGCCGAAAATCTTAGGGCTTTTTATATGTTTTTTGCTGACTTCTACCGCTGCTGATACGATTTTATTTGTCGTGAATACTGCTGCTGCTGTCGCACCGGTGGGACAGACAATCAGCCCTAAATCTGGCCTGCCGGACTGTTTTATCCCGCAACTCACGCCAGCCGCTAAAAACCCCTTCGGTTCTGTAGTAGTATTATTTGCCATTTGTTCCTGTCTTTCCTTCAATTTGTAGTATTCTTCTTCCAATTTATCTATCCTCCTGGAATTCCGCGGGTACCTTGATTGACCGAACTTGCCACACATTGAGAAAGTGAAACCAAACATCAGGTTTCCATCTGCTATAATCTCAACGCACTTCTCAAAGTATGTATCAAAGTGATACTGCAGAACGTGTTCAAGCACACAGGTTGCGATCGCCATTCGAGTATCTTCATTATTATGCGACCCCCACTTAACTACCAAAGGCCAAATTAGTTCCGCACCGCGTTTGGACTCACAGTAATTCCCCAGGGTACTTGCTGCCTGCCACTTGGCATTTTCGTCCTTAGAAGCAAGGTCTCGCTCTATTTCTTTGAACCGTATATCTTTCTTCACCATTGGATTTTCCTAAAGACACTTAGTATCCTTTGATCTTGAGTCTCTTATAACTTTCGGCCCGTTGCTTAAAGCTCCGGCAATCACCATATCCTTGAAACCGGCCATCGGGTCATAAAATTTTTTGCTCAAATCGACCGTATTTATCATCATACCCGGGCGATTGGCCGCCAGTTTGCGGACGATTTTGCCATCCGGCTGGATAAAAAAGGATGGATAAGGCGAATAGTAGGCGCTCGAATTTGCACAACTTGCCCAGAAGTGATTTGTCGCTGCGTGGCACTGCATCGTCTGGCGAATGATATGTGTGTGAACGCTCGGGCCTTTCTGCCGGGCATTGTAAAATGATTGAAAGATACAATTGACGCCTTGCTTGTAAAGCTGCCGGTATAGTTCCGGAAACCGCAAGTCGAAGCATATAAGCAGTGAGCACTGGACGCCGTTAATCGTAAAAAAGACAAAGTGGTCGCCTGGCTTCAGCCGACGCAAATCCTGCCTTGTACAAAACCTCTTATCGTATCGGTCCACAACCTTACCTTCAGGATTGATAAGATACAGCGAGTTGTGTGGTTTATTGGGTTCAGTCAGCCGGTGGGTGCTGCCTAAAACTACCCAGAGCCCTAATTTCCCTGCCAGCGCCATAACCTTTAGGGTTTCTTCCTTCAATAGTTCCCAGTCGTATCCATCAAATGATGGAAAATCGGTGCCTACGTAGCCGCTAAGGGCGCACTCCGGAAAATGCACAATATCTGCTTTGTTTTTAGCCGCTTTGCGCAAAAACTCGCGGATTCTTTCGGCGTTTCGCGTGATATTCCTGCCCACCGCAAACTGGCAGATAGCAACTTTTAATTTGCCGATGGTTTTCATTATTCTCCGATTGGAACCCGCCGTGAAACGGCAGGCTAAATAACCTAAAGCAGGCCCATAGTCTCATTGATGCCGAAGATGATGTTCATATTTTGAACTGCCTGGCCGGAGGCGCCTTTTACAAGGTTGTCAATCGCTGAAAAAATTACAATTTTGCTTTTCACGCAAGTCGCAAAGATATGGCAGTAGTTTGTCCCTGCGACATCTTTTACAGCAGGAGGGTCCTTACGGACCTGCACAAACGGCTCTGAGGCGTAAAAACTATTGTAGAGTTTTACCAGTTGGTCATTATTGGTTTTGCCTTTCGGCTGACAATATACGCTCGATAGGATTCCCCTGTCGAAGGGCCCTGCGTGCGGCTGAAACAGAATTTGCACGTTGCGGCCGGCGATTTCACTTGCGATTTGCTCCATCTCCGGTAAATGGCGATGTGTGCCGATGCCGTAAGGGAACAAATTCTCATTCATATTCGGAAAATGGAATTTGCTCGATGGGTTTTTACCCGCACCCGATATGCCGGTTACTGCATTAACAATAATAGAATCTGTCTGGATAAGATTTTCTTTCAAGAGCGGCGCTATCGCAAGAATCGCGCCGGTGGGGAAACAACCCGGATTTGCGACCAGATTTGCTGACTTTATCTGCTTGCGGAACAATTCCGGCAGGCCATAAACCGCCTTGGCGAGATTGTCCGTATCGGTGTGTTTTTGATAAAACTTTTCATAGACCGCCACATTTTTTATTCGATAGTCGGCGCTGAAGTCGATGACCTTTAATCCCATATCCAAAAGTTTCGGTACAAATCCCATCGAGACCTTGTGTGGCAGACAGCAAAGAGCGGTGTCAGCCAGCCCGGAGAGCTTTGCGAAATCCAATGGTTCGATTGGCAGATTGCAGCGGCCCTTAAACTGCGGGAAGACATCTTCAACAGGGCCGCACTCCTCCGGCAGAGCGGTCAGATAAACTAATTTGGCCTGGCT
Organism: uncultured Pirellulales bacterium; assembly: GCA_964462515.1. Lineage (GTDB taxonomy): Bacteria > Planctomycetota > Phycisphaerae > Sedimentisphaerales > Anaerobacaceae > CAYWXK01. Next base: position 18,358 of record CAYWXK010000017.1, on the reverse strand, counting down.
ATGCTGCAGGATAATTTTTATTGATTCAGCGCCGGTATAGCCGCTGGCCCCAATTATTGCAACTCGTATCATAACTTTATCCTTCCAACAAAAATAGCCGATGAGCTTGTTCTCGACGGCCATTGTAATTAACTCAACAGCACTTTGCAAACCAAAGCATGTCAAAGAACTGCCGCTAACTCAACTCTCAAACAAGCTCTGTTTTCTCGGCCGCTCCAATCACACGGCCTGCAGGCCTCGCATTGTGTAAAAGCACGGCCACACAAGAGCCAATAATCAACAGGGTCCCAACAACGGACCTGGCTGAAAGTAGCTCGCCAAACAAAGCCACGCCGGCAAGGTAACAAAACAGCGGCTCAAGCATAGCCAGCGTAGCTCCCATTCGGACCGGCAGGTGCTTGTAACTCTGGGTCATCATAAGCTGTCCGAGTGTTGCCGTCACTCCTATCAGCACAAGTATCAAACCATCCCGTAAATCAATCCGGCTCGACCGGGCACTTGCAGGAACCACCGCTATCCAAAACCCTATGGCACACTGCGAAAAATAAATTGCGTATGAAGAATCAGTCTCGTGAAGCTTGCGTATCGTTACTATGACCAGCCCGCCAATCAGACCGACGCTGACCGCCAGTATTTCATAGAACCCAAAGCTCTCGAAAAACCTTGCGCCGTCATTCCCGCCTCCGGCTACGAGGCAGATACCGGCGAATGTTGTCGCTATAAGTAAAGTTGAAACCGCACCTGGTTTTTCTTTAAGCAGTATTATGCTGAAGATGTACGCAAAAATCGGATAGGTCGATACCAGAACCACACCTTTGCTCATCCCAAGATTTATAATCGCAAAATACGTTATTACAATTCCTGCTCCGCCCAGCAGCCCTCGAACAAATAACAGCTTCCAATTGTGGAACTTTAATTGTATCCTGCCAAACATCGCCGCTGTTCCCAGCAGTCCCATGCCGATAACAAACCTCCACAGACCTATCTTGAAAGCGTCGATATGCGTTACAAGTTTTACTAATGAGGCCATTACACAGAAGAACACACATGCCGTAACCATCAAAGCCGCGCCTTTCACTTTTTCACTCTGACAAAACATACTGTAACTCTCCCGCAACTAAAAAAGGCCGCTGGAGTTTTCCAGCGGCCTTCTCATATTCCAAAGTATTAATCGACTAACGTTTCGAGAACTGGTATCTCTTTCTTGCACCCGACTGGCCTGGCTTTTTCCTCTCGACCATTCTGGGGTCACGGGTGAGGTATCCGCCATCGCGTAAGGCCTGGAGGTAGCTGTCATCGTAGGTTTTTAACGCCCTGGCGATGCCCAATAGTGAGGCGCCAGCCTGGCCTGTGGTTCCGCCGCCTCTGACGTTGATGAAGACGTCAAATGCACCTTCGCCTCCAACTGTCTTCAAAGGTGCCAGGACGGCATTTCTATCTTGCTCCCTTTTGAAGTAATTGTTGAGGTTTTTATTGTTGACAAGCAGCTTGCCGGTGCCGGGTTTGATTCGCACGCGAGCGACAGAGGTTTTCCTTCTTCCCACACCCCACCAGTAGCCGCATTTCATAGAGTCAGTCTTTCCCGGCTTGATAGCCGGCTGCGGCGTGGCTGGCGGTGGTGCAGTTGCAGTTGTAGTTGTATCAGTCTTTTTTTCTGCTGTCTTTGTTTCTGCCATAGCCAATTCTTAATCCTCAAAACTATTCTATTAAACTATTTCTATTTTCAGAGGTCTCTGGGCCTGGTGGTCGTGGTCTGGGCCGCGATAGACCTTCAGCCGTGTCAGCATTTTCCTGCCCAGTTTATTCTTTGGCAGCATTCGTGCAACCGCCAATTTCACTACCTTTTCCGGCCTTTTGGCCATCATTTCTTTGAAGCTGACAGATTTATAGCCGCCTGGGTAATGCGTGTAGTAGTCATAGAACTTTGTCTGGGCCTTTTTGCCGGTAACCCTTACCTTATCGGCATTTACAACAATTACGTAGTCGCCCGTGTCCACGTGCGGGGTGTAAGTCGGCCTGGTCTTGCCGATAAGCAGGGGCGCGACTTTAGCCGCCATTCGGCCTAAGATTATTCCATCGGCATCCACAAGAAACCACCTGTGTTCAGCCTGCTCTTTTTTTGCCATAAAGCTTTTCATATACAGATTCTCATTAAATTCTGGAAAACAATATATTAAGGAAAAAAAATCGGCCTGTCAAACCTTTTTGGACATAAACTTAAAGATTTTCCGCCGGGGGATGGCTTACGCCAGTAATACGTCAAAAGGCATAAGCTAATGATGCGCCAATAGCGTCAAGCTGTGAGTTATGCTCTTCAAGGTTGGCGTTGGATATGTGAAAATACTTCACCGATGCGGAAATATGATTCTTGAACTCGTAGCCGACACCAACATCGGTGATAAAATTGAGTTTCGAGTTGTTGCCCGGGAAATAGTCCGATTGCCACAGTCCCGATGACCCTACTTCAGCGAACAAGCCCATCGAGGCGTAGAAAGGTAAAGCAGTTCCCTTTTTTGAGCCTTTTAGCCGTCCGTTGGCTATGTGGCCTGTCAATAGTCAATTCTCAGGAGCAGGCCATAGAGCTGCCGCAGTTGAAACATTTGTAGCAGGTGTGGTTGCAGATATTTCACGAAGACAATTTAGAACTAACCAGCCGGTTTAGACTGATGTCTTCCTCGGCGGCTTTGAGCGCAAGCCGGCGATGTAATTCAGGCGGCACTCGAACCATAAATTTGCCGCTATATCGCCGCGAGCAGATGGGCTTGGGTATGGATTCACCGTTGGCTTTCATATCTTTGACAACATCGGCCACCATTTTGTGAATGCCCCGCAAGGCCTTCTCGGGAGTGGGGGCCAGCCAGCTTAAGCTTGGAAACTCTGCGCACAGCCCAACGCATTGGGAATCATCTTCTGACCAAATCACCCGATACGAATAACGGTCAATCACTGCCGGCGTTTTCATTTTGCAACCTCTCGATAGCTTTGATAACCTGTTTCACCTGATACGCTTTGGTCATACCTTTGTCGTTCTGGATATTGACTCGTGTTCACCTTGCCAGGGCATCCGGTAAATGCGATGACTGGTGCCTCGCCGCCGCGGAGTCCTGAAGTAGTGGTCACAAACACGACAGAGGTCTTTGAAGCGTATTCCTCTGGGATTGTTTCGCATCTGAGTCAGAACGTCATCGATACTTGCCATAATTAAATAGTAGCACTAATGATACTATATGTCAAGCAAATAATCGGAATTTTTCGGAAAAAATGCTGTCCACGCATTAATCCAGTGTAATTTCTGATGCGAAAACTAAGTGGTAAGCGGCAACGCATACGCTCAATCCGGTTGTTTGGTGCCGAGGATAAAGACTCGTTTTGTGCTCATGCTCCTCCCAATTAGAAAAGAAGGTCAATTATCAATAGAAAATAATCAATTCTTATGAGCAGCCCATAGAGTTGCCGCAGTTGAAGCATTTATAGCAGGTGCCGTTTCGGACGGTAATTGAGCCACAGACTTCGCAGGCAGGAGCATCGTCTCCGAGATGCTCAAACTGGGCGCTAAATTGCTGCATCAAGGCCGCTTCGGCTGCCAGAAGTGCGGATCTTTCGCCGAAAACCGGTTCTGTCAGGACTGTAATTCGGTTCGCCGGGTCGGCAAACCTGCTCGCCGGCGCTGGAAGCGGCTGGGTAGCTACCTGTGATGAGGTCGAAGGATTTGGCTGTGTTTCTACAATCTTCGGCTGAGAGGGGGGTTTTGAAACAGCTTTGGCCTCGGCAATTTTGTGTGCGAGGTCTCTGGTCTTTTCAACCAGCTCTTTGGCGGTTGTTACGTTTTTGCCATCTGCAGGTGCAGGAACCGCCGCCCTATTGGGGATGTTCTTATCCGCATAGCCGGGTATAAACTGGCAGCCCAGCCAGCAGAAGATATAGTCAATGAGGCTCTTTGCAAAGGGGATGTCCTTGTTTGAGGTCATTCCAGAAGGCTCAAATCGGGCGTGGCGGAATTTATCGACGAGCGTAATTAGCGGCACGCCATACTGCAGGGCCATTGAGACGCAGGTGCCGATTACGTCCATAAGGCCGCCGACCGTGCTGCCTTCTTTTGCCATAGTGATAAATAGCTCGCCGGGCTGGCCATCTTCATAGAGTCCGACCGTCAGGTAGCCTTCGTGCGATGCGACGGAGAATTTATGGGTTATGCTATGGCGTGTGTCCGGCAGGCGGTGCCTGAAGGGTCTGCCCTGAACAGCGACTTTGGCAGAAGTCTTAGCATCTTTGTGCTTGGAAGTGGAGACCGGCTGAAGCTTCTTAGAGCCATCGCGATAGATTGCCACCGACTTTAAGCCCAGCTTCCAGCCTTCCATATAGGCGGCGGAGATGTCTTCGGTTGTGCTTTCCTGCGGCATATTGATGGTTTTGCTTATTGCGCCGGATATAAAGGGCTGGACGGCGGCCATCATTTTTAAGTGTGCCATATAATTGATAGATCTTTTGCCGTTACGAGGCTTAAAGGCACAATCAAAGACCGGCAAATGGTCGGGGTTAAGCTTGTCCGCTCCCTCGATAGATTCATTCTGGTCGAGGCAGTCGCATATCGATTTGATGTCATCGGGATTGTAGCCGAGCCGTTCGAGGGCCATAGGCACGGTTCTGTTGATAAGTTTGAGCATACCGCCGCCGGCCAACAGTTTGTATTTAACCAGTGCGATATCAGGTTCTATGCCGGTTGTGTCGCAATCCATCATAAAGCCGATGGTTCCTGTTGGAGCAATTACGGTTGTCTGGGCATTACGGAAGCCGACCTTTGAGCCGGCGTCGAGGGCCTGGTCCCATACATCCTTGGCGGCGTTTCGTAAATAGTCGGGGCAGTGGGATTCGGGGATATTGTTCGCGTGCTGGCGGTGCATATTTATGACCTTGAGCATCGGCTCGGCATTTTGACCGAATTCTTCGAACGGGCCTTTTTCCGAGGCCATCTCGGCGCTTGTCAGGTAGGCCGCTCCTGTCAGTATTGCGCTGATTGCTGCCGCTAATGCTCTGCCCTGGTCGGAATCATAAGGAAACGCCTGGCTCATTATAAGTGAGCCAAGGTTTGCATAACCGAGGCCGAGCGGCCGGAATTTATGGCTATTTATAGTAATCGTATCGGTGGGATAGCTGCCGTTATCAACGAGGATTTCCTGGGCGATGATGAAAAGACGCACTGCTTTTTTGAAGCTATTTACGTCAAAAGAGCCATCGTCTTTGCGAAACTTCAAAAGGTTTAGCGAAGCAAGGTTGCAGGCTGAATCATCAATAAACATATACTCGCTGCAGGGATTGGATGCGTTAATTGGCCCGGAGTTCGGGCAGGTGTGCCAGCGGTTGATTGTGGTGTGGTATTGCAGGCCTGGGTCGCCGCAAATCCTGGTGCCTTCGGCGATTAACTCCATCAGGTGGCGGGCGGAATGTTCATCGGCTTTCTGGCCTGTGGTTATGGAGTAGGTAGTCCAGGCGGCATCTTTTTCCACTGCCTTCATAAACTCATCGGTTACGCGGACGGAAAGGTTGGAGTTCTGAAACATTACGCTGTTGTAGGCTTCATTGTTATAGTCGCCGCTGTAGCCGGCCTCAATCAGCGCCCAGGCCTTCTTCTCCTCTTTAGCTTTGCAGGTAATGAATTCTTTAATATCAGGATGGTCGATCTTGAGCGATTGCATCTTTGCTGCACGCCGGGTCTTACCGCCTGACCTGATTACGGCTGCTACCTGGTCGTAAATCCTCATAAAACTTAAAGGTCCTGATGGTTTGCCTCCACCTGAAAGCTTTTCTTTGCTGCTTCGCAGGGGAGAAAGGTCTGTGCCGGTGCCTGAGCCGTGCTTAAACAGCATTGCCTCGCTGGCTGCCAGCCGCATTATGTCTTCCATCGAATCCTTAACCGACTGTATAAAACAGGCGGATGCCTGCGGATATTCGTAGCTGTTTTCGCAGGCAGCAGCGGCGTTTTTTTGCTGGTCCCAGTGGAAATTATGTCTGCCGCCGGCAATACCATAGACATCGAAAAGGCCGACGTTGAACCAGACAGGCGAGTTAAATGAGCCGTATTGGTTCACGCACAGCCAGGTCATCTCGTTGTAGAAGGTTTCCGCATCCTCATCGGTGGCAAAGTAGCCATCCCTTTTACCGCGGTCGGCTATCGCTCTGCAAACGCGGTGGACAAGCTGCTTTACGGAATTCTCTCGCTGCCCGCTCTCGACATCGCCGTAAAAGTATTTGCTGGCTACGACCTTGGTTGCTAATTGGCTCCAGGAGGCGGGCACTTCGATATTATCCTGCTCGAAGATTGCCTGGCCGATGTCGTTGGTAATCTTGGCGGAGCGTATTTCCCACTGGAGCTGTTCATAAGGGTGCACACCGGGCGTTGAAAAGAAAGGCTCTATCTTCAAACCCTTCTTCTCAGCGGTTTGTGTAGAAACTCCAGCTTGCGGTCGTTGATTCTTAAAAGGATTCTCGGGGTCGAACTTATAGGACATTTGCACGCCTCCGTGCGAAAACATATAACCACAATATATAGTAAATATGACCGGGAAAAGGGCCAGATATTGTATTAAGGCCCACAAATTCGGTATCGGCCAATAAATGACAATTTCATAAACTTGTAAAGGCCAAAGTTACAAATTTTTCACAAATTTTTTCTGGTGTTCTATTACCCTTTGTGGCTACTGAATCTATGAAGAAAAAAAAATTTCCTGCCGGATAAAATTTCTTAACAGACTCGCGGTTTCAAGCGGAGATAAAATAATTAGCACAAAGCGTTTTCCATCCACAGTGGGATACCACACGTGGTATCCTATTCAATCATACCTCCAACGCACGGCTCTTCAACATCTTTTATCAGTGAGCCCCGTTAGAAAACTATAATATTTTTACCCCGCCTAAAAGGCAGGGCCCGTTTAGACCTGAAGGTCTAACGGGTCAGGGCTTCCTTTTGCCGCAATCCCGTCAGGGATACCTGACGGCAGGCATCCCCAAGCGGACTATCGGGGTGAGGATGGAAATTAAAAAAACTTGGTGTTTTTGTGTTTTGGTGCCCCCGAATGTTTTTGTCGGGGGTGAAAAATGGGTTGTTTTTTTTACGCCGGTTTGTTATCATATATGGCGTAAGCCATCCTGGCGATTGGTGTCCGGTGTAGTGGCGTAAGCCATTGCAGTAAGGCATCCTGTGGACTTGACGATAGGAGGCATGGAGGCAAGGATAACTAAAGATTTACATTTATTAAAAAAGGATAATGACCCAAAAACCCGATGAAAATTAAATGGTTCTATTCTTAAAGAGAACTCGGAAGGTTCAATATATGCAAAGAAGCATCCTTGCAATCGTAATATCATTCTTAAGTTTGGCAAACGCTGCTCTTGGATGGGAAAACAGGGATATTGGGGCGGTAACCGCTGCCGGCAGTGTTCAAGTCGCCGGCGAAGTATATACTATACTCGGTGATGGCGGAGACATCTGGAGCGTTTCCGATGCCTTCCATTATATGTATCTGCCAATGTCCGGCGATGGTGTCATAATAGCTCGTGTCATCAGCGTCCAGAACACTAATAGCTGGGCAAAAGCCGGCGTAATGATTCGTGAGACGCTTAACGCCGGCAGTGCTCACGCTATGATGATAGTAACCCCCGGCAACGGCGTATCTTTCCAGTATAGAAGCGCCACCGACGGCGAATCTTATTCATCTGCTACCAATTCATTTACTGCACCATATTGGGTTAAGTTATCACGGTCAGATAACACAATTACAGGTTTCCATTCGCCCGATGGGCAAAACTGGACACAGCACGCAAGCTATACTTTTTCAATGGCCGGCGATGTGTTTGTCGGCTTATGTGTAACATCGCACGTCGCTGGAACCCTGTGTGCCGCCCAATTCGACTCAATTGATGGAACTGCTATCAGCGGCACCTGGCGGGCTGTCAACCCCGCTCCACAAAATGGCGCCAGGCAAATCGACCCGGCCGGCACAAATCTTATGTGGCAACCAGGCCCCAATCCACCCGGACCAATCGCTCGATATGACGTTTACTTCAGCGATGACTCAAAACTATTAGGTCAGCCGGTAAGCTTGCTGTGTTCCGTTCCGGCAGGCAGCCCGCTTGAATGTTTAGTCGCTCCGCTTGCCGGCGGCACAACGTATTACTGGCGTGTCGATTCGGTTATCGACCAATCCAACATTGCTGTCGGCTGGGTCTGGAGCTTCACAACAGGGGTAGAACCAATTGAAGTCTGTCCCATAGGCGATATTAACGGCGATTGTCAGGTAACGCTGGATGACTTAAAACTCCTTTCTGCACAATGGCTTGACGTTTGTTCCGGCAATCCGGATTGCGCGGATATTGTCAGTCCGGTTGGTGTTGACCTGCGCGACTTTGCGGCTGTTGCGGCAGACGGAAACAATAAAGTAGGCCCCGTAGTTATAAATGAGATTCATTACGACCCTGATGTAAAAACAGACCTGGCAGAATTCGTCGAGCTTTACAATGTTACGGATGAGCCGGCCAACGTTTCAGGCTGGTATTTTTCCAACGGTATCAGTTTTACATTTCCCGGCAATTCCTTCATACCGCCGAACGGTTTTGTGGTTATTGCCCAGAACGCCGCAAAATTCCAGGCCAAATTCGGCTTTGCGCCAACAGGCCAGTTTGAAGGAAAACTTAACAACGAGGGAGAAACTATCTGCCTTCGCGACACAAATGACGATAAAGTCGATGAAGTTACTTACAAGCTTGGTTTTCCCTGGCCGACGGTCGGTAACGAACCCGGCAAGTCAATTCAGCTAATCAATCCGGCGATGGACAACGACCTCGGCGGCAGTTGGCGAGGCCGAACGCCGACTCCTAACGGCCTCAACGAATGTCTCGCAGCAAATGCTCCTCCTTTGATGAGGCAGGTCAACCACTCTCCTCGCCAACCCAAAGCTAACCAGGCAGTAGAAATCACTGTCAAAGTTACCGACAACGACGGCGTGGAAAGTGTAACATTAAGCTACCAGACAGTTGACCCGGGCAGCTATATTGCCTTGCAGGACGCACAATACCAGACCAATTGGACCCAGGTAACAATGTTCGACGATGGCACGCACGGCGATAGATTATTGAACGATAGTATCTACACTGCCGTTTTACCTGCTTCATTGCAGGTCCATCGCCGACTTATACGATATAAAATCACCGCCTTGGACAAGACTGGTCTGTCGATTACAGGCCCCTACACAGATGACCCGCAGCCGAACTTCGCATATTTTGTCTATACTGGAGTGCCGTCCTGGAGAGGCGCCGACCGGCCTGGTGTTACTCCGGTCATAGAATATGGCACGGATGTGATGCGCAGTCTGCCTGTTTATCATTTAATTGTCAACAAGCAAAATGTAGTTGACTGTATGTATTGGCCCGGCAATGCTACAGGCCAATACGGGGGAGAAGATTATCCCTGGGCTGGAACTCTTGTTTATAACGGTGAGGTCTATGACCACATCCATTTCCGTGCCCGAGGCGGCGTCTGGCGATACTCAATGGGTAAAAATATGTGGAAGTTTGACTTCAACCGAGGCCACTCTTTCCAGGCAGAGGATGACTACGGCCAGGAATACGATACCAGATGGGACAAGCTCAATTTCTCCGCCTGCATCCAGCAGGGTGACTATCAGCACCGCGGCGAGCAGGGAATGTTTGAAGCGCTCTCATTTAAGCTGTTCAATCTGTCCGGAGAGCCGGCCTCCAAGACCAACTGGGTGCACTTCAGACTTATTGACGAATCAACAGAATATGGACCAACCCAATATGACGGTGACTTCCTGGGGCTTTATATGACCCTTGAGCAGATGGACGGCCGTTTTCTTGATGAGCACGTCCTGCCGGATGGCAACCTCTATAAAATGGATGGGGAGTACCCAGATGGCTGTGATAAGAATAACCAGGGGCCCACAGCCGTCCTCGATAAATCCGATGTTATCGCCTTCAGGAACGCTTATCAGGCCTCTCCTTCTGCCGCGTGGTGGATGGCAAATGTGGATTTGACCTCCTACTACGGCTACCGAACAATTCTTGAAGGCGTCCACCATTTCGATAATGGCTATGGGAAGAATTATTTCTACTATCTTGACCCTCTAACCAATAAGTGGTGGCAGCTATCCTGGGACGTTGACCTGACCTGGGCCGACAATATGTATGGAAATGGAAACGAGCCGTTTAAGGCATACGGCTTGTTGAACCAGAGCAGTCTTAATCTGGAGTATAAAAATAGGGTCCGCGAGATTCGTGACCTGCTTTTCAATACCGACCAGTGCTGGCAGCTGATTGACGATTACGCTGCTATTATTGACGACCCTAATCAAAGCGGCCTGTCTTTCGTGGATGCTGATAGGGCAATGTGGGATTACAATCCCATTATGACAAGCGGGTATGCTAATTCATCCAAAGCCGGCGCAGGAAGGTTTTATCAGAAAGCGGCAACCAAAGATTTTCCTGGTATGGTCAAGATTATGAAAGATTATGTCACTTACCGTGGAAGCTCTGTGCTTGACCCAATCGCTGCTGATTCGGCTATTCCAAATACACCTGTCGTAACGGCGACCTGCCCGAATACCTTTCCTATCAATGCGCTAACATTCCAGACCAGCGCGTATGGCGACCCCCAGGGTAGCGGCACCTTTGCCGTTATGAAATGGCGCATCGCTGAGGTAGCTGTCGGTTCTCAAGGCGAACCGCCGAGCGAAGATATTACCCTGGTTTCTCAAGGTGCTCAGTGGAGATATTTTAAGGGCACACAAGAGCCATCCGCGACGCAAGGTGCGTGGCGGCTGATAGGTTTCAACGATAATCCTGCGACTACCAATTGGCTGGATGGCGATGCACCTATTGGTTATGACCCATCGCTTGCAATGGGAACCCCTCTTGATATGCAGGGCCATTTCAGCACAATTTATCTGCGGAAAACCTTTCAGGTTGACGATGTCTCTGAAATTGACTCCCTCAGAGTGGGAGTCCTTTTCGATGACGGATTCAATCTGTGGATTAATGGCGACCGTGCCCAATATGACAATGTGCCTGCGGAAAATCTGGCATATAACACCGTTCTGGAATCGTATCCTGGCTATCCTGCCCGTGAGAACAATTCATATCAGGAATATGTGATTTCCAATCCTTCTGAGTATCTTGTCAATGGCACAAACATTCTTGCGGTTCAGGTGGTCAACGTCAATCTCAGTGGTAGCAGCGATTGTTTCATTGACGTTCGTCTGATTGGTAAGCCGGCTGACCCCTGTAGCACGCCCCAGCCTCGCCCGACCAGGTCCGGCAAATATGAAATCGAGCCGGTCTGGGAAAGCCCGGAGATTACCGACTTCAATAACACCATAAAAATACCACCCGGCGACGTCAGGGTAGGCCGAACCTATAGAGTTCGCTGCCGGATGAAGGATAACACAGGCCGATGGAGCCACTGGTCCAATCCCGTTCAGTTTGTCGCAGGTGAGCCTTTATCATCCGGTATCCTCGAAAACCTGCGGATAACCGAGCTTATGTATAATCCTGCTCCGCCGCCCCCTCCTGACACCACTGATAACGATGAGTTTGAATATGTCGAATTGAAGAATACGGGGGACGAAACGCTGGACTTGACGTATGTGTCTTTTATTGAAGGCATTACCTTTGATTTTAATGGCAACAGCATTACAAGCCTTGCTCCAGGCGATTTCGTTTTGGTCGTCAGGAACAAAGCCGCCTTCCAGTCACGTTACGGCACAGGCCTATTGAGCAAAATCGCCGGCGAATACAAAGACAATATCCAGAACAACCTCAAGAACAGCGGAGAAGTAGTGAAATTAGCGGATTTCTGGAATGGGACTATTGCAGAATTTGAATATAGTGATGGTCGCGGCTGGCCGCTCTCTGCCGATGGTGCAGGTCATTCGCTTGTGCCTCTTAATTCGGCCATTCCGGGTGAGCCGGATGGTTCATTAAATTATGGCGGCAACTGGCGCGCCGGCACTTATATCGGCGGCTCTCCAGGCCAGGACGACCCGCTGCCGCCGGCCACCGTTGTCATCAACGAGGTTATGGCGCATACCGATTACAGCAATCCTCAGCACCCGGAATACGACTCTAACGATTGGATAGAGCTTTATAATCCTTCCGCACCAACAATCAATCTGTCAGGCTTCTATCTTAGCGACAACATCGAAGAGCTCAAAAAATGGGCTGTCCCTGCTATCCAGATACCTCAGAACGGTCGGATTAGCTTTGATGAGGTTACAGGCTTCCATAATCCCATAACCTCGGGATTCGGTCTGGATAAGGCAGGAGAAGCGGTGGTCCTGTCTTATCTACCCGGCACTTCGCAGGACCGGGTAGTTGATTTTATCAGATTTAAGGGCCAGGAAAATAACGTATCTCTTGGACGTTACCCGGACGGCGGCAAGTTCTGGTTCGCTATGGTGCCCTCAAGAGACTCAACCAACGCAAATCCGATTCTCGATATAGTCATCAATGAGATAATGTATCATCCTATCGACCCCAACGATGAATATATTGAGCTATTAAATCCCACCGCAGCACCAATACTGCTGCAAAATGCCGATGGCGGATGGCGTCTTGATGGTGCGGTAAATTGGACACTCCCGACAGGAATTTCAATTCCTGCAGGCGGCAGACTTATAGTAGTTGGCTTCGACCCTTGGACAGAGACTGCTCACTTAAACGCATTCATTGCTGCATATAAGACAGGGCCTTTAACAGCGGGCGTTAACATCATAGGGTCGTGGTCGGGTGACCTTTCTAATGCCGGCGAACGGCTTGCCCTCGAAAGGCCCCAGGCGATTGACCAGCCAGGTGACCCTATCTGGGTCATTGTTGATGAGGTGATTTATTCCGACTTCTCTCCCTGGCCGCAGTCTCCGGATGGTGACGGCGACGTGTTGCAGAGAAAATACGTTGACCAGTATCATTCAGGCAACGACCCGGCTAACTGGAAGGCAGCTTCGCCTACACCGGGTAAGAACCCGTAGTCCCGTTACTAAGAAGCTTTGTAACGGAGCAGCAAAAGCCTTCTACGGCTAAAGCAAGTGAGGAAGAAGACAGAAGATGCAAGAAACTGCTGGTTCGACAGGCTTACCATCCCAGAAATTCCCATGGTTCGACAAGCTCACCATCCCATTGATGGTGTTGGCTGTATCTCTGGTTGGCTCAGCTTGTGCTAAAGCACATCCGATGGGTGATATTGACGGCAACCGAATTGTTGATTTAGAAGATTTGAGGATTCTTGCTGGCCAATGGTTGAACCCAAGTTGCCTTGAACACGGTTGCGAGGCCGACCTTGATGGGCAAAATAGCATAAACGTGGTTGACTTTGCCATATTGGCAGAGAACTGGGGAGCAAATGAAAACACGCCTGTTATTAGCGAATTTCTGGTGCTCAACGGCAGTAAAGAGCCTCTGGAAACAGGGGAGCTGCTGGACGAAGATGGCGATTCTTCTGACTGGATAGAAATTTATAATCCGACGGACGCAGCCGTTAATTTGAAGGGTTGGTATCTGACTAACGATGCCAACGACCTCAGACGCTGGGAATTGCCGTCTATTCAGATTAGTCCTGGCCAGTTTAAGATAATCTTTGCCTCCGAGAAAGACCGAGACGACCCGGATGGCGAATTGCATACCAGCTTCTGTCTCAGCGGAGGCGCCGGTTTTCTTGCCCTGGTCAAGCCCGATGGCAAGACAATTGCGCACGCTTACGACTACCCACAACAATTCGGTGATTTCTCTTACGGTTTAGCCGACCCGAATAGTTCGACAAGCACTACACAGATGCTTGTGCCGGAGCTCACAGACGCAAAGGCCCTGATACCTGCAGACGCCGTGCTCGGTCTGAGCTGGATTGCCACAGACTTTAACGACAACAGTTGGCTTAAAGGTAAAACCGGCGTTGGGTACAACTACGGAACCCTCATAGGCCTTGATGTCTCTGCGATGCGATATAATAATGCAACGGCGTATATTCGTATCCCATTTGAGATGGACGACCTTAGCAACTTAGAGGGACTTAAACTTCTGATGAACTACGACGATGGATTCATAGCGTACCTCAATGGCTGCTTAATCGACGCTTCGACCTACGCACCGGCCAACCCACAATATAACTCCAGTACTAATGGTAATGACCATACTGCTGTGGGCTTTGAAGAGTTTCCCCTTCCGGACGATTACATAGATTATCTTCAGATTGGGACAAATGTGCTGGCAATCCACGGCCTAAACAAAAATACGAGCAGTTCTGACCTGCTGATACTGCCAAAGCTCACTGTGAACAAGACCGAGACTCTTGATTTTTTCTCTGCGGTAGAAGGCTACTTTTTTGACCCGACGCCCGGTGGGTTCAACAGCGGAATAGTCATTAACCTCGGCCCGGCCATCCGCAGTGTTACCGAGAATCCGCCACAACCGACCGACACACAGAACCTGATTATCACCGCCCAGGTAACAGAAACGTTCAAGCCGGTCGCCTGGGTAAAGCTGTTCTTTCGCGTCGATTTTGGTTCTGAGACCGGCATACAAATGTTTGATGACGGATTGCACAATGACGAAGCAGCCGGCGATAACATATACGGTGCTGTCATTCCTGCCGGCGCCTCCGGCCCCGCCGATTGCGTCCGTTGGTACGTTAGTGCATCTGATGTCAATAACAATGTCTCCCGCAATCCTCTGTTTCTCATAAATAGCGGCAACAGACAATCGCCCCAATACTTCGGCACTGTGGTCTCCGACCCATCCATTAACACAGCCCTGCCGGTCTTTCACTATTTCGTCCAGGATACCGCCGCCGAAGGGACCCGCACAGGCACACGGGCTTCGGTGTTTTATCTCGGTGAATTTTACGACAATGTTTACATCCGCTTGCGCGGCGGCTACACCACCCACGGGCGAAAGCTCGGATTCAACGATGGACATCATTTTTGCTTCGACCCCAACCTTCCGCGCGTGGATGAAATCAACCTCAATGAGAAAGGCGCCGACCCAACCTACATGCGTCAGGTCCTGGGCTGGGAGACGTACATTAACGCCGGCCAACCAGGCTCTATTTCATTTCCATTGCACGTCCGGCGCAACGGCAGTTTTCTCGACGTCCGCATTTTCATCGAACAAGAGGACCGTGATATGCTTAGGCGAAACGGTCTTGACCCGGACGGCGCGCTATACAAAATGTATGACGACTTGCAAAATGGACAAATAGACGGGGAAGGCGTCCATGAGAAAAAGACCCGTTTGAATGAGAACGCCGGCGACCTTCTGGCTCTGGCCGCCGGCATAAATACCACCAATCCCAGCCGGAACGTATTTGTGTTCGATAACGTCAATATCCCCGCGATGCTCAATTACTGGGCCTCCTCGGTTATTATGCACGAAAACGACCATACCCATAAAAACTACTACGCCTATCGTGACACGCAGGACCCCGTCAATAACCCCGACGGCACCAATGAGTGGATGTTCCTGCCCTGGGACAAGGACCTGACCTTTGGTATAAACAATGGTATCGGCGGCGTCATTGCAGACCGGGATTGGCCGAACGATGTCCGCTCACCCAGTCATCCATTCTATGGGTGTTCCGAGCACCAGAAAGTCGATTACCAGTGGAATTGTCTCATCGACGCTCTTCACGATAATCCCGTAACTCGCCAGATGTACCTGCGCCGGCTGAGAACTTTGATGGATACTTTGCTTCAGCCGCCTGGCACCCCGGCGGGTGAGCTTAAGTTCGAAAAAAGAATCAACGAATTGACGGCACAGTTTGATGCCGACCCCTCCTTTATCAATCTGGTCGGCAGCAGCACCTTCCACAATAACGTGAACTTAATCAAAACAGCTTATCTGGCGGTCAGACGCAATCACCTGTTTGTCAATCACAGTATCCACAATCCCGCTTACGACCAAAATGCCGGCATCCCTGATGCCCAGCCGGACAGCGTAACCATCAATTTTGGAACTATCGTGTTCAACCCCCCATCCGGCAACCAGGATGAAGAATACATCCAGCTTAACAACCCCAACGCAATTGCAGTTGATATTTCCGGCTGGCGGCTGGAAGGCGGTGTCCAGCATATCTTTCCACCAGGCACGGTCATTCCGGCAGGCGGTTCACTTTATGTTACGCCAAATGCTGTGGCGTTCCGCAATCGCACAACCAGCCCAAAAGGCAGAGAACAACGGTTTGTGCAGGGAAATTACAAAGGACATCTTTCCAGTTGGGGCGAGACCATAAACCTGCTCAATATAAAGGGGACTCTGGTCAGCACCGTTACCTACACCGGCAATCCCAGCGACCAGCAAAGATACCTGCGGATTACAGAGATAATGTTCAACCCGGCCCAAGGAGGTGCGTTTGACAACGAACAGTATGAGTTCATCGAGCTAAAGAATATTGGAACCACATCGCTGCCGCTGCTCGGCGTGAAATTTACCGAAGGAATTTATTTCAGCTTCTCGTTCCCGAACATCGATTTACCCCCCGGCAGTTACGTGGTGGTGGCGAAAAACCAGACCGCATTCGCTTCGCGATGGACTGTGCCCGGCGGCGTGCAGGTTTTAGGCCCTTATGACGGCCAGTTATCCAACAGCGCAGAAAATGTCAAACTGGATGACTCAACCAATAGCACAATTTTGGATTTCACGTATCAAGATGGCTGGTTTGATATTACCGATGGCGGAGGTTTCTCTCTGACTATAAGAGACCCCAACAGCAGCGACCTTAACATCTGGGACAGCAAAAGCGGCTGGCGCACAAGCGCGTATGTCGGCGGCTCACCCGGCTGGGACGATAGTTCCCAGATGCCTGACAGGGGCACTATAGTTATTAACGAGCTGCTGGCGCACTCCCACGGTGAGGCCGCAGACTGGATTGAGCTGTTCAACACCAGCGGCCAAACCGTCAACATTGGCGGCTGGTTCCTCAGCGACAACGATGCCAACCTCCAGAACTATGAGATTGCTGAGGGAACAACTATCGGCCCGTCCGATTACTTTGTCTTCTACCAGGATGCAAATTTCAGCAATCCGAACGACCCGGGCTGTCACGAGCCGTTTGCTTTGAGTGAGAACGGTGAGACGGTATATTTACATTGTGGTCGTGATGGTCAGTTGATGGGTGAGATGGACATAGAGGAATTTGACGCCTCCGAAACAGGCGTCCCATTCGGCCGTTACCAAAAGAGTACAGGCACATATAACTTTGTGGCTATGAGTGAGAATACACCCTGGAAGAAAAATGCATATCCAAAGGTAGGCCCGATTGTGATAAATGAGATTATGTATCATCCCGACCCCAATGTGGCTGACAAGGATGCTGAATATGTGGAGCTGCTGAATATTAGTGCTTCGCCGGTTCCTTTGCAGGAATACGACCCCATCCAGTCCATTTATGTCCCCTGGCGGTTCATAGATGAAGGCGGAATCAGTTTCGATTTCCCGCCTGACGTCACAATTGATTCAGGTGAGCATCTATTGTTGGTAAAGAACAAAACTATATTCGATGCATACTACCCCGGCGTCCCTGGCGGCGTGAAGATATTCCAATGGGAAAATGGCAATTTGAGCAATGGCGGCGAAAAGATAGAGCTTTCTAAACCAGGCGACCAAGTCGCTGGTGTGCGTTATTATATTCAGGTTGACCGCGTCAATTATGATGACCAGCTGCCCTGGCCGGCAACGCCTGATGGCAGTGGCGCCTCGTTGAACCGATTATTCCCACAGCTTTATGGCAACGACCCCAACAACTGGTCCGCTCAAACCCCCTCCCCGGGCACAGCAAACCCATAACTCCGAAACAAATTATTGATACCTGTCGAATATCTGCGCACTTACCTTTTCGACATACCCCGCCACAATTGCCCTTGTCTTGTTTTTCCTCTTTCCCGCCATTTATCTGCTCCCCAAAAAATTCATTCAGACTTTATCTTATCTTCGAACCACTGGTAAACTTTCTTTCTGCTATCAATAAAATTTTTAAAGGCTACTTCGTTTTGTTTACTCGCATATTCTATTTAATATTCGATTTTTTCGAAATTAAGCTCTTCGTTTCGTACATCAAATACTATAAATTTAAGACTCTTACAATCGTGTTTATTCTCTTCATTAAAGTCATTGATCAAGTTTATGAAACTATCGGTGAGTCTATTGGATTTTCTTGTTAACAACATGGGCTGTATATCACAAGGGCGATTGGGTATATAATATTGTCTTAACCATTCGATATACCTTTGGAGTTGTTTCAGATTTCTTTCATTGATCTGACCCCTGTTTATGTACCACATGCGATTAGAGGATTATCCACGTTTTC